>CAZTTH010000001.1:0-139204 GCA_964615975.1 uncultured Lentisphaerales bacterium
GCAGTCGTTGCGGGTGGTCAGCCAGGCGTAATGATAACTCAACATCTTCCATTAATTCCAGTTCGGGGAAGCCGTTGATTGCGCTCAATATATCCCGGCGAATGAATATTCCCTGATCGCCAAAGGCGATACCCAGGTAATAAAAGCGATACCGATTACTCCATTCAATGATGCGCATTTTAATCGACCGGTCGTCATAAATATGTCCGAGGATGCCCCATGCCAGAGTTGGCGCTTGAACATATTTTTGCCATAAACGCCACAATGCCTTGGGATTAATGTTGGCATCGGCATGGAGTATGAGTATGAGGTCACCTCTGCCTGCCTTGATTCCGGCGGCGATTTGAGCGCCGCGTGAGGCTTTATTGATTTGTCGTATGGTAACCGCGAAATCATTCGCGATATCCAGAGTTTTATCATGACTGCCGCCATCAACGAGGTAAACATGGACATCGATGTGATTCATTCCTGAATTTGGAGTGGGATTTTGTTGATGATCGCTGACATCGTGGATGGAGGTTTGTAAATAACCACATGAAACTTGTAGACTGGTAAGAAAATTTCTGATATTTGCTTCTTCATTCAGTGAGGGGACAATGATGTCAAGTGACTTGGGAGGTGCATGATTGGGATGCCAGGGGAATGAAATGTGACGAAATTCAAATACAATCCAGAGTAAAGTTGGCAGGTAGATGATCGCGCTCATTATCAGAGGTTCTTCCCAGATCCCGGTTAACCGGTAATTGTGTGATATCCAAAAGTTCAGACTCATACTGAGGCAGAGATAAAATCCGGGGCGATAGGGATTCAATGCCAGGAGGACAACCAATGGCAGCAGGTACCATGGGTGAACAGTTGGCAGACAGAAGAGCAGCCATATCCATGCATAAGTCATGCCCTTGATAGGCGCGCATTCCCGGGTTACCCACAGCCAGAAATAGATCAATGCAAATATCAGCAGAGAGATTTTAAGCGCTAGCGGCGGGGAAAAAATGAGCCTTAGAATGCGCGGAAAAAAGTCGAGATAATGAAAGGATTCGGAAAATTGCCTTAGGCAGTCAAACAAAGCGGAATGCCAGAAAGGAATAAACAGCAGGCAGGGCAGGAGGAAGAGAACCAGTTGTTTCCGTAAGTGCTTCCGTTGATAAAGGAAGGGGAGAAGAATAATGGCAAAATATTTGATCAGGGTTGTGCAACCAAAAAATACACTGCAAAATCCCAACCGGGACCGGGAATAAAGCCATAGGCTTAAAGCGATGAAAAAATTTTGCAGGATATCCACATGACCTTCTCCGATACCATAGACCAGAAGAAGCGGATTTCCCGCATAAAAAGCTAACCAATGGGCGGGTTTTTGCCAGGTTTGCAATAGTGAGCGTAAGATCAGCATGGCGCAGGTATCGATGATGACAAGAATAAATTTATAGATGAGAAATGTTATCATGGGAGAATCGGGACAATAATTCCATGAGAAAATTAGTCGGAAGATCACCATGGCTAATGGCGGATAAATGGCAGGCAGTTCCTTGTGATTAATCCCGTGATAGATGGCATCATGCGCAGCTTCAGTCGAGAAGTAACTCGGCGCGAAGCGATAGGGATTTATACCTTCGGATTGCAGTTTGCCTTCCCACGCATAGCGGTTGAGGTCGTCGGAAGCAGGAAAGCCAAGGAAAAAAAGCCGCAACCCAATTCCAGCGCCAATAATAATCATGGAAATCGATTGCGAACTCGATCTAGTATAAGGTCGCGCGTGGATACTGGTAGCCTGTATGTGGCCTTGGATGGCAGCAGAGCAATCATGTCGATAAAATGTCCAATAAATTAATGCCAAATAAGCAAGTACATATGCGGGGATAGTGAAGGTGGGAGAGGTCTGGCTGTCAGCCCGACCAAGCAGGGTAATGCCAATGCCATAAATTAAAACCGTTAGAGTGTTCACTGGTTGAGGCAAGGGATTGCTTTGTTGTTTACTTCTCAGTAGATACTAGTTATAGCGGGAAAATACCCATGATCGACGGGGATAAAATAGCTTCATACCGAGATTATTTATGTTAATTGGTTGGAACTTTATATGCTCTCAAAGACTTTAAATCAGGCAACAATCAATTTTGCTATGAGTTGCGACTGATTGGGGATCGTCATCCGTTAAAATTTACCAGGTATCGTCAAAAAAAAATCAATGAATTCAGGACTAAATTTACTGATCTGTTCAATGCTAACATGCCTTATGATTCAATGGGGAGTAGTGACACATATTTGGGGTAATGAATCAGGAGGCGGAAACAATCAGGATATCACTAAACCTACAGCACCAGAAAATTGGTTTCCACGTGAATTTTCTGTTGCCATTGATGTTCCTGACCTCTCATGGAAAATCAAGATCAGAGAAATACATGTGATTGGTCATGAAGTGTGGGTGATTGCGGAAACACAGCGCGAGGCGGTGATTGCCGGACAGATGATAAGCCGAATCAGCGATCAGTTGACACTAAAAGCACCTGATTTTCCGGTAAAATATTTTATTCTTGGTAAAACGTGGCATTGGAGCAATCAGGAACCGTATACTTTTTTGCGGTCGCGCGGTGAAATTGCTGAGCCATTGAATCGGGGTATTCAGATCTATCCGGTTGTCATTAAGCCATAGGACATGCTATGAAGGTGAGTGTCATGCCATGAATAAGAGCAGAGGTGACAAAATATGAATCAAAAAATTAATCCTTGAGTAATTCTCAGGGATTGATGGTAGCTTGGTATTTTTTGAAATAGCCCCCTTTATCTTTTTCGACGCTCATGATCACCGCGCTTTTGATGGCATCGCCGTTGGAGAGAATGGTGGTTTTTCCCGTCACAGTAGGAAAATCTTTAATCGCGAATAGTCCCTCCTTGATTGCTTTTCGAGTGACCCCTTTTTTCATGGCTTCGGCTAAAATGCTCACCGAGTCATAACCCAAGGCTTCAAATGTCCCGGCATTGCCACCGAAAGCCTTGATAAAGGACTGGACTTCCGGTCGTTGATCTTCCGGGGAAAAGGCGCCGACAATGAAACTGCCAATGATTTTGTCTCCTGAATTTTCGATAACACTATCATTATCCCAACCATCGGCGCCACAGAAGGTGGCCCCCAACCCAATTACTTCGGCTTGTTTAATAATTAATTGTAATTCCGGGGGATAGCCAGGCACGAATACGACTTCGGCTCCGGAATCCTTGATCTTGGATAATTGAGCGCCGAATTCGGTGTCTTTCTGCTGATAAGATTCCTCCGCGACGATCTGACCGCCACCGTTGGCAAAAGCCTCTTTAAAGCTGTTCCCCAATCCTTTACTGTAATCGCTGCTGAGATCGGTGATGACAGCTGCTTTGGTAAAATTCTTTGAAGTTGAGGCATAGTTTGCCACTACTTTACCCTGGAATGAATCATTGAAACATGCGCGAAACATGTGAGATCCTCTGGCAGTGACCTTATCATTGGTAGCGGTAGGGGTGATCGTCGGGGTTTGGTTCTTCTCCGCCAAATTGGCAAGCGCCAATGTATTGGTGCTGGTGACTTCCCCGATCACGGCAACAACCCGATCAATACCAGTTAATTTTTTAAAGGCAGAAATGGTTTGGCTTTTATCGCCTTTGGAATCTTCCACGATCAATTCGATTGATTTGCCGTTAACACCACCGGAAGAATTTATTTGCTCCACACGTAATTTGATTCCATCCAATGCGCCTTTGCCGAAGGGAGTCAGTGCTCCTGATATCGGTACGATCACTCCTATTTTAACTTTCTCAGCGCCGGAGGAAGTCAAGGGCAGTAAACACCCCATTGCGGTGAAAAGAAAAGCAGCGGCAACGATCAGTTTGGTTACAATCTTGGATGAATGTTTTCTATCTTGGGGCATGTTGAGTATCCTTATTAAATTTGCTGAACTTATGGATTAATAAAAGCGAATTTCATGAAATGAACATAATGATTAAAGATTATCAATATATAACCGCTATTTCAACGCATTGAGCTGGTCAATTAATTCATCGACGGTTAACCTATCGGCTTTTTGGGGCGATAAAAGATGATTTATTAATTTGGAATAGACTTTCCCTATTTTGGGATTGACTTCATATATCGGTTTTGGAGTCAGGCTGAAATGATTATTCAAGGTTTCGATAATACTTTTACCATGGTAGGGCAGGGTCGCCGTGGCCGCATAATACATGGTGGCCGCGAGCGCGTATAAATCACTTTTTATATCGACATGGTCATGTCCTTCGATATGTTCGGGTGAAACAAAATCCGGGGTACCCTTGAACAAATTATTAACCGTATTGCGTATATCTTCCTTGTTTTTCACCAGTCCGAAATCAGTCAGTTTGACTTCACCGGAAAATGCCAACAGAATGTTATTGGGCTTGACATCGCGATGGATCAGATTGTAGGTTGAAATGTGCTTTAGTGCCTGGGCTATTTCATGAGTAATAAAAATCAGACGATGTTCTTCAAGCGGACCATGTTCAGCGACATGATCCCAAAGGTTAATGCCGTCAATGTATTCCAACACTAAATGGTAATGATCTGCGACATGTCCGAAGTCGTAAAGCTTGACAATATTTTTATGAAAAAGCTTAGACCATTCATATGCTTCACGGAGAAATAGTCGGTTGGCATCATTGGACTGTGATGCTGGCACCATGGATTTGAATATTTTCAGGGCAACTTCCCGGGGCGGGTTGTTGTGGATATCCAAGGCTCGATAAACGGTAGTTTGTCCACCCTCATCGATCTTGCTGACGAGTTCGAATTGGTCGCTGAAACTCAGGGGGATTTCGTCGCCAATCCCCGCATGACGGCGTTTAATCGCAAAATTGATTTTGGCCAATAATTCCGAGGGTTTGAATGGTTTGATTATGTATTCGTTGGCGCCAGAAGTTAGGGCTCTGGTTATGGTATCCTCATCATGGGTGGCTGAAACAATGATAATCGGCACTTTGGCGCCATGGGGCAGTTTTCTGATTTCACGACAGGTATCGATCCCATTTAATCCAGGCATTTCGATATCGAGCAAAATAACATCCGCGGATTCTCTGAGAAAGGAGATAATTGCATTGGCGCCATTATCAGCAGCACGTATTTTGTAATTGCGATTAGCAAGAATTGTCTTATACAACAGTTGGATTTCAGGATCGTCGTCAACGCATAATAACGAATTCATATGTTAGCAGATCCTCAAAGATGGTTATTGCATGATTCGTGTCATGTAATGACATTTTTTTATGATCGCGATTTACGCAATATTGTCAGGAACTCACATCATAGATATCCATGATGAGTTTATTCCTAAAAGTATACATCTGACATGATAATCGCGATTATAACGTATCAGTTTAATTTATGATGTGGGCATTAGCCGCGCAATTAAATTGCTTGTGGAAAAATCTTTAACCATGGTGATAAAGATTATTTGAGACCCCATTTCCTGCAAAGCGTTGCGTTCCTCGGGATTAATCGTTTCCAGTGTATAGTCGCCACCTTTAACGTAGATATCGGGATGAGCCAGGCGAATGACAGGGGTAACTCTCTGGCTGGTAAAAATCACCACCGCATCCACTGCTTCCAGAGCTGCCAGGACATATGCCCGGTCCAATTCCGCATTGATCGGACGGGTATTGCCTTTTAATAATCTTACTGATGCATCACTGTTAAGCGCCACTAGCAGAACATCTCCCAGCAGCCTTGCCTGTTGCAGATAGGTGACGTGACCGCGGTGGAGCAGGTCGAAGCAACCGTTGGTCAGTACCAATTTTTTTTGTTGACCGACAATGGTTTGACGCCACTGGGCTAACTGGTCCAATGGCAAAATTTTATTTACTGGATTACGTATCATGAACAGCCGGTGGTTAATTGGAATTATGGTTTGTTATGAATCAGATTTAAAATAATCCATGGTAGTTCTCATGATTAAGTGCGCTTTGATTTTGTGAATCGGCAAAAACAGATTTGATTGAAGCGAAGAATGGTTGCGCCTGCTTGAGTTTATCCTCATTGCCGATAACACAAATCGACCCTTTATCTCTGACTGAATCAAATAGAGCCGTATAATCAGTCAGAACATTTTTGCGACTCGACAAGATTTCTTCACGGCGACGTTGAATGTCTTCATTGGTAATTCCCTTCAGATATCGGCTGAAAGCGATGGCGCCTTTTTGATCCGGTGTTTTTGGTGAATCAATGCTTCCCATGGTGCCAATGATGAGTTTCTCATAATCCCCATCACTTAGATCTATCGTACTCAAGTAGTGACCGATTTGATCATACACTGCCAGGGTTTTGCTCAAGTTGGGGTCACGATAAGAAACACAGCTAAAATTTCCGGTCAAATAATCAAAATGACAAAAACTGCCGTACGCGCCACCTTGAACGCGGATTTTATTCCACAGGTAATCCCGGCTTAACAAGGTATCGAGGACTTCAATGCTGCCGTTGTATGGGTATCCCAAATCATAGAGGTTGGCGCCTTTGGCAACATACTGGACATTCGTGGGGATGATCAGTCCTTCATTGGGAGTGATGGGCTTGATGTTGTATGTTTGAGGCTGTGACTCTTTGACAGGCAGGCTCGTAGTTAAGAAGTCAGCTTCGCGTAGAAATTCTGTCAATTCCTCATCACCACCGGTGAGATGGATATGCAGGTTGGGAAGTGTGAATATATCAGCAGCGATTATCTTTAGTTGTTCAATCAGCGATTCAGGCTGATGATCACTGACCTTGGCATATTCCTTCAAGGCATGATATTGACTAACGCCATTGGTTATTTCATGATATTGACCGAGGCGTGAATGATAGGCTGCCAGGCGTTTTTCAGCGTAGTTATGCCCTTGGGGAATGATTTGTGAATGCTTGTTGGCAGAGGAAATGTGCAGCACTTCAGATATTCGTTTGGGGTTTTCCCAGTTGACCAAGGTGATAATTTCTCGTAATAACTGTACCAAATCTCTGGTTTTAGCACGCAGACATTTGGCGCTAAAGGTAAGGGAATTAATAACCGAATCACGATGGCCCAGCGCAATTGTAGAAGAATATCCTGCCCCAACTCCTCCGGTATGGATGTCAATGTCCTGCAGCAATTCGACATAACTTCTTGTCTGGGTACCGACCTGAAACAATAATTGCGAAAAACTGGGAAGGAGAGGCAGATAGGATTGAGGAATTCCGGCCGCATTAAATGTGAGCATCAAATAGGTAATGCCATTGGTCGGTTGACGGGAAAAGGAGAGGGTATGACCTGGCCGGGGAATTAATTCAAAAGGATAAATTTCGGCCTTGCTGTCAATTGCCGACATGGGCAATTTGGGTATAGAACTCAAAGCGAGGGCTGAATCCGGTTCCAACTGTTTGGCTAAAAGGTGGTTTTGCCTTTGCTGGACATGTTCAATTTCATCGTGATTCATTTGGCGCTTCGTGGCGGCCAATTTGTCTTTGAGACACTGATGGGTTACTTTTTCGAGCTGTGGGTCGGGATGTAAAATGATCGTGGCATGATGGGGATTTTTGATAAAATAATTCTCTATCATGGTTTCGAAGTAACGCCCGGCCGCCAGCCTGGTTTTGATTATATTCAAGATGTGTTCATAGCCTAGATGCATTAAGGGATCCGCGTCATAGACCCAGGAATTAAGCATCGTCAACCCATAGCATAAGCCTTTGGGATACCCACCAAAATTTGCTTCACGCAATTGGAATTCGATTTGATTCATTGAGGCTTGGATGGTATTAGGATCGAGACCATTTGCCACTAATTGCCGAAGCGTGGAATCGATGATATCCTCCATCGATTGTACCAGGTCAGGATCGGTGCCCTTTAATCCGACAACATAATAATTTTCGAGTGAATCATGCTCGAATCCATAATGAATGGTGCTTTCACCCAAATGGGAATCGACCAGGGCCTTTCGTAATGGCGAGGCTGGCGTGCCACTTAAAATCCGTGATAATATGGTGAAAGCGAGATAGTATTCAGGTTCAGTCGGTTGTGAGAGGAGATAACTCCTAACTGCATATGTGCTTCTGATGGTGGTTTCGCCTGGAGTTGTAGGGTATGCCCCGTGGCGACAAATGGGACGGGAGAATCTCGGTTGCAATGCTATCGTACCCTGGCATTCCTGAAACTCATAAGCTGAAAGATAATCTGCCAGGTGGGCCAATTTTGCCATTATATCAAAATTGCCATAGAGTAGAATTTTGGCATTGCTGGGATGGTAATATCGACGATAGAATTCTATGAATTTAGGGTAAGTGAGCTGGGGAATATGCTTGGGATCACCCCCTGAAGATTTACCATATATGCTGTCCGGGAATAAGGCCCGGCCGATTTCGTCCATGAGCAGATTTTCCGGATCCGAATAGGCGCCCAACATCTCATTATAAACTACGCCAGAATAAGTCAGATCACCACCTTCAGGATTAATCGCGTAATGCCATCCTTCCTGTAAAAATGTGTCTTCATTGATTAATGGGTTGAAAACCGCGTCCAAATAGACATCCATTAGATTAATGAAATCCTGTTGATTGCGACTGGCAACCGGATAGACGGTCCGGTCAGGGTAGGTCATCGCATTCAAAAAAGTATATAGACTGCTTTTGAGCAATTCCGCGAAAGGTTCCTTTACCGGATATTTGCGAGAACCATTAAGGACTGAATGTTCAAGAATATGCGAGACACCCGTATCATCTTCGGGCAAAGTCTTAAAGGTAATCATGAAAACATTGTTATCGTCTGAATTGGATAGAATGATGACTTCGGTTTTAGTGCGCTCATATCTGAAAATTCTAGCGACCGATTGTATTTCCTTGATTTCTTGCATGCGTATTAATCGAAAACCATTATAAATTTGATCGAGTTCTAACATGGGTATTCCTTAATGATGGTGACAATGCAGAGTGAATAGAAATATATTTCCACAGATATCTTTTGGTATTAAATTCGAAGGCCAGTAATGTAAGTTCCTTTTTATAGATCACCAGATACTTTGAATAAGATGAGAATTCATTAACCGTTCTCCATGGCTTTATTCTCATCCCAATGATATTACCAACTAAATAAACTGCGCCAAATTGTTTCACAGCTCGAATCGTATTTTTCAGGAGGGGTGCCAGAGTGGTCGAATGGGACGCACTCGAAATGCGTAGTGTGAGTAATCCTTGCACCTAGGGTTCGAATCCCTACCCCTCCGCCATTTTATCGAGATTCAGCGGTCATCATAAGTTGAGCAGGTTTGGCCAGGAGTAAAAAAGGAGCCTGATTTGCGTTCCCGGCGCACCCAGCGAATTTCCACTCAAAACCTGGCATTGCCGGTCATTCCTTTCCTTGCGATCATGCTGGGATTGATGGGAGTGATGGCTTTGACCACCATTGGCATCGCCGTTGAACAACGAAATGCCAGTGTCGAACGAGGTGTAGTTCAACTTTCCGATATCCCAACGAATTTCATTCCTTTCCATCTCCGTTGTAGCGGCGATAAAATCAGTTGGCTTGATGATAAGAACCTATGGGGAGCAATGGTCATGGAGGATTTTATACAGCTCTTTCAACGGGATATCAGGATACTGCAGACTTCTAACCGTGACGCTATCAGATTTCATCAATTTCTTCAACAAAAGGTTCAGGCAAATCGCGCATTAAGCTTTTCCCGGCAACAAAATACCATGATTGTCTGGGTCGAGCCTGATGGTGTGGAAATGGCTTCTTTGCTGGAATACTTTATTACCATAAATAAAATTCCCCTGCGGATGGGATTGTTGCCAATTTTGCCGGGTGAAGAAATACGTGATAAGCATGAAAACTGAAAGCAGCGTCGATCTGGCAGTTCTAACCGATATAATTTCCAATGTCGTTGGAATGACGATTCTGCTGGCCTGTGTGGCATTGTTGTTTCGGCAAAAAACACTAGGTGAATCGGCCGGTGAAAATCTCGCTGCCAAACCGATTTCATTTCCTTTGGCATATGTCCCAGAGAAACGTTCTTTAACCTTGGTACTTAAGCATGATCGATTATATGAATTGCCGGAGAAAGAACTTCTTGAAGCAGTAACTGAAAAAGTGGTAGATCATGAACCAGTTGCCTGGCTCAGATTGGAGAAGGATGGAGTCGATGGTGAAATCCATCTGACCAGTACCGCAACCGGGTTTCGCTTTATGTATAAAATTAAACCTGCCGGAGGTGTATTATTGGATTCCACTCCATTATTGGTAAAGACCATCGATGCGATTATCAGTAAATTCCCCCCCGAGCGCTTTTTTTATGTATTTCATACCTGGCCGGAATGTTTTTCTCAATTTCGAGAAATCAGGGAATATCTGATTGAACAAGGTGGGGAAGTTGGGTGGCATCCGCGGGCAGAGAATCGAGAAAAATATGATGTGATTTATTCGATCGGTGAATATGATGAGTCGCTTTCAACCATTAAAGCTCAATAAGCATCCCCAAAGTGTTTTGATGGTTTTATATGTGCAGCAATTCGGCTTCTTTATTGTCTGATAATTTATTGATCAGGCTGATATGGTCATCAGTGGTCTTTTGGATTTTTTCCAGAGCCTTGGCCAGGTCGTCTTCTGTGATTTTACCGTCTTTTTGTAGTTTTTTTATCACATCATTTGATTCACGGCGGAATGTGCGGATTTCAACACGGGCTTCTTCTGCGCGCTTCTTTACTTCCTTGACATAATCCCGCCGGCGCTCTTCGCTGAGTTCGGGAAGTTGTAAGCGAATGACTTTTCCATCATTCAAGGGGGTTACACCCAAATTGCAAGCCAACAAGGCCTTTTCAATATCCGGCAACGCATTTTTATCCCATGGTAAAATAACAATTGTGCGCGGTTCTGGAATTGAGATACCGGCGATATCACGGAGACGTGTTGAGGTCCCGTAATATTTTACAATTACATTTTCGACCAAAGAAGATGAGGCTTTTCCTGTACGTATGGCGCTTAAATCTTTTTCTAACGCATGAATTCCGTCAGTCATTTTCTTATCACTATGGGTAATTGTTTCTTCAATTGTTGTCATAATAATGTTCCATATAATTAGAGTTTGTCATACTATTTATTGAGGTCTGAGTAGCTGGGAAGGCTGTCTTTCCCCTCTAGGCCTTTGAATGGAATTACTTTCTTATAAAACGAGTCTACTAAATAAAGGTGTTGTTTGCCCCCAAAGTTTCGCGTGCAGACAATATGCCGACCATCCGTCGCCCAGGAAGGTGATTCCCAATCGCCAGCTATATTGATCAAGACTTCAGGGTCACGATCATTTGAATTCATATCGACATAGGCAATGGTGTATTGATTGCCGCTCGCCATGGAAAAACAGATTTTGTTTGATACCTTGGACCAATTAGGGGATACTGATTCAACCGGTATTCGCAGGAGTCGTTTTGGTGTTCCACCAGTTGCAGAAATTGTGTAAATCATAGGGCGATTGCCGACATCATCGGAAACAAAACAAATTTGCTTATCGTCAGGCGACCATGATGGTGAAGACTCAGCTCCTTCGCTATTGGTCAGGCGATCTAGTTTACCACTGATTAAATCCATGACATAAAGATCGACATTGCCATCTTTGCTCAAGGTCATTGCAGCCGTGAGGCTGTTTCGCGCCATGGCGGCACTGCTATTCAAACCTGGGAAACGGGTTACACGTTTATGAATTTTCTTATGCATATCCACCATAATGATATCGGTAGAATAGTTGTTGTAGTAGGTATAAATTAAAAAGCGGTTGCCGTTTCCCCAATCAGGTTCCACTGAAATCCCGTTATTGCGGGTAAGTTGATACGCATTGCTGCCATCGAAGTCAGCAATCCAAATTTCTTTTTTCCCTTGCCAGTTTTTTACATAAGCGATGTGGGTGGAGCAAAATCCCTGGGTTTTGAATATTTTTGAAATTATCTCATCAACCGTGTTGTATATCAAACGGTGAGTGGGGTTGATCTTTTCGGTTTTTTGCTCAAATCGAGTAATCGGATTTTGATCGGAACTCGAGATTTGGATTTTAATCAATTTCTCGTTGGAATTTTCTTGATATGACGCCGTGATATAATAGTCGGCTTTGGTATTATCATTCACCACCTCGAACCAATCGCAGAAAATAAGAGTGTTTCGCAGCATTTGTTTGACTTCTTCATTGCCATAAAAAGAATCAATCGATAATGTCGGGTTTTGGGTAAGGGCTTTTTTGACCACTGTCAGGTCTTGAGGAATGTCCGATAATGCCATGTTATAAGGAAAAATGACATTCACTAATAAGATGCCAAGAATAATTATGGTGACTTTAAAAATTCGAAGATTTGAAAATGATTTACAGGAGGAAATTAATCGAAGGTAGATGGGCATATGCTTTAATGTCTGATAAATGGTTTGATATAATTAATTTATTCGATGATGTATGTTGGTAAATGTAGCTGATTGAAAGTTGAGCTTAATCTCAAAGAGTCCGAAATTAACTCAAGTTATTATATTATAGTATTTATGGTAATATGAGTATGATGTCAACCATCAGCAAAAATAAAAGCGAATAAGTTATTTTTTTATCGATAGAGATACGTTTCCTCTATACATATTTACCTTAAAATTTACCGGATTGCTTAAATCAAGGCTAACGTTCGTTTCATGGAATATCGGAAACTGGGCAAATCATCATTAAATGTATCTGTGATCGGTTTTGGCGCTTGGGGTATTGGCGGAATTCCATTCTGGCAAAATCAAGGAGATAGGAAAGCACAACATGCTATAATCCGAGCAGTTGAAAGGGGAATTAATTTTTTTGATACCGCACCGGTTTATGGATTTGGGCATTCGGAAATATTGTTGGGAAAAACATTAAAATCGATGCGGAATCAGGTTTTAATTGCCAGCAAATGTGGACTATCGTGGACATCACATGCAGTTGGAAACATTTATCGCGATAGCCGGCGAGCAACCATTTTAAATGAAATCGATTGCAGCTTAAAACGATTACAAACAGATTGGATTGATCTTTATCAAATACACTGGCCGGATCTGAAAACACCATTTGAAGAAAGTATTGGAACACTTCTGAACCTGCAAAAATCCGGAAAAATCAGAGAGTTTGGTGTCAGTAACTTTTCACTGAGTCAACTAAGTGAATGCAATGGTATTGCGCCAGTAACTGCCTTGCAAAATGAATATAGTTTACTCAATCGGAGTATTGAGAGGGAATTGCTTCCCTATTGTCTGGATCAGGATATTGGAATTTTGGCTTATAGCCCTTTGGGATCTGGAATATTAACAAACAAATATGATGAACAGACTAAATTCACTGATTGGCGTGGCAAAAAACATTTTCCCCAATTCCACGGTGAAGCATTTAGAAAAAATATTCAAAAAGTGAAGAAGCTGGCACAGCTTGAAGTCGTTACCGGTCATTCTTGCGCGGAAATGGCGTTGAATTGGATAATCACTAAATCGGGAGTGGTCACTGCTTTGACAGGGATATATGACCCAGCACATGTGATAACCAGTTGTAAGGCTTTGAATTGGGGTTTAGATATGAAAACAAAGGCAAGGATTGAGCGGATATTCAGCGGATAATTATTGATTATTAGGGGTTACGACGGAAAATACAGGCAAATAGGATGATAATTTGTCCTGCATGGTAGTAATATGATTGCGTATTTCAACAAAATGCGCATTCATATATGCCAGGCGATATGCCAATGTTTGCGCGACATTTACTGCGATTTCCGGGTTTAATCGTAAGAACGGTATTAAATCCTCAATTTCATAAAACACGCTGTCATCCATGGCGGTCACCGTGGCAACGATGGGGGTTCCCAGCAATGCAGAAATTTCTCCCAGGATAGTCCCTGGACTGTGCTCGCGAGCGATAAGATGTGAACCGACAGTGATTTCTACCCCACCAGAAAGTAAAACGAAAACGCGAGTGCCTTCGCTTCCTTTCTCCATCATTACTGTTCCCTTGGGAATTTTAACTTCAGGCAATTTCAAATCTTTTAGTAGCGCAATATTCACAATGAGTATGTACTTAAATTGGTATGAAATTTATTTTACTTTATGTAATTAATGGCAGATATAATAGTATCAAACCACCCCCGGCAAACAAGTAATAATGCGGATGAACATTTATTTTGCTATATGGTAGATCAAGTCAACTAACTTGCAGGAATAACCCCATTCATTGTCATACCAAGAGACTAATTTTACAAAATTGTCATTTAAGGCGATGCCTGCGTTTGCATCAAAGATGGAGGTACAGGATTCACCAACAAAATCAGTGGATACAACCTGATCTTCAGTATAGCCAATGATATTCTTGAACTCACTTTCAGATGCGGCTTTGATTGTGGATTTGATCTTTTCATAACTGGCGCCTCTTTCAAGTCGGCACGTTAAATCTACAACTGACACATTAAGAGTTGGAACACGAAAGGCCATGCCAGTCAGTTTCCCATTGAGTTCAGGAATAACCTTGCCAACGGCTTTAGCTGCTCCTGTACTCGATGGAATGATATTGTAACATGCAGCGCGACCTCCACGCCAATCTTTCTTGGAGGGGCCATCGACTACTTTTTGAGTTGCCGTGACTGAGTGCACAGTTGTCATCAAGCCTTCGATAATACCAAAATTCTGGTGGATAACTTTGGCTAGTGGCGCAAGACAATTGGTGGTGCATGATGCATTCGATACCACCTTCATTTCTGATTTATAAGTGAGATGATTAACTCCCATAACAAACATTGGGGCATCGGCGGATGGTGCTGAAATCACAACCTTTTTCGCCCCCTTCTCGAGGTGAATCTGGCATTTGTCGATGGTGGTGAAAAGACCGGTTGACTCGACAATATATTCAGCGCCGCATTCTGACCATGATAATTCCTCTGGTTTCAAGCATTGATAAAGCCGTATGGGTTTATTATTAACCACCAAATGGTGTTGATCCGCATGAACCGTCCCTTGAAATCGTCCGTGTACTGAATCATATTTGAGCATGTAAACCATATACTCGGGATCAATGAAAGGATCGTTGATTCCCATGACTGATACATTTGGATTTGCCAACGCTGCCTTTAGTACCATTCTGCCGATCCGGCCAAATCCATTGATGCCAACATTTGCGACCATAGTTTTATTCCTTGAAATGTGGTTCGTTTATTAAAAATTGGTTAGTAATTAGCAATTATACATTAAGATTAAACCCAATGACAGTAAGAAAATAAATCCTCAATATGACAGTGCAAACGCAATGCCTAAACTTTTTAACTAATATGGTAATATCATGGCTATACCCGTACCCAATTATCAGAGTGCTGGAGTCAACATGGATCTGGCCGGTCAATTATTGTCCCGAATAAAACCAAAAATCATTGCGACTCATCGGCCAGGTGTCTTGGAGCCAACCGATCGGTTTGGTGGCATGTTTCAAGTTGATTTCAAGGAATATGAAGAACCGGTTTTGATCAGCAGTATGGATGGAGTAGGAACCAAACTGCTGGTGGCTTCAATGATGAACAATCATAAATTTATAGGCCATGATTTAGTGAATCATTGTATTAATGATATTGCCTGTCAAGGGGCGAAGCCGTTGTATTTCTTTGACTATATTGGAATCGGCAGGCTGCGCAGTCCCCTCTATGAAGAGATTTTATCTGGATTGGCTGATGCCTGTATGCAGCATGATGTTTCATTGTTGGGGGGTGAAACAGCTGAAATGCCTGGGATGTATGGGAATGATTATGATCTGGTGGGTATGATTACCGGAATAGCGGAAAAATCGCGTATTATTACCGGAGTTGCTATTCAGCCAGGTGATCAATTGGTGGGATTGGCATCAAATGGTCTCCATACCAACGGTTACAGTTTGGCCCGCAAGGTATTGCTTGAACAGGCGCGATTGAGTTTATCTACTCATGAACCTGAATCAGGCGTGAGTCTGGGAGAATTACTACTCAAACCCCATGTTTGCTATTGGCCAGTGATCAAACAGGCGCTCCATGAGCAACTGGTGATTCATGGCATTGCTCATATTACCGGAGGTGGGATCTACGATAATTTGGAACGCATACTGCCGGATAATGTTGATGCGGTTATTACTGCTCATAATTTCGCATGTCCCCCAATCTTCAATTTCATTCAGGTACACGGCAAAATCTCAACCCGAGAAATGTATCGAGTTTTCAATATGGGGGTTGGTATGATATGGATAGTACCAGCATCAGTGACACCAAAAATATTGAACTTAGCTCGTCAAAACAAAATTAGTGCAGCCGCAATTGGTGAAATTACGGATGGGAGTGGTTGCGTTAAAATAATTGGTGTGGATCAGGAATAATCTTTATCTTCTATCTACTCTTGTGAGCTTATTACGATTTATTTAATTATGGCATATAGAGGTTCATGATAATATACCAATTGAGTGAGGAAAATCCGATTAGCCAGATGTCGGTTGAATTCATTTTCGGTCAGATCAGGTATGGCCTTGAATATAGCAAGTTCTTTAGTTTCACCACTTGTGCTTTGATACTCTAATTTTTTCTCCAGATATCCCACGATTATAAAATGATCTCCACGGCGTATATCTGTTGTGTTCATACGAACCCCGATCATTTGATTATTACCATCCGATGCCAATAAATTTTGATTGTCGGTAACTGATATTACTTTTATCTTTGAGCGAATCAAATCATTATTATCGGCGTCAGGAAGTATTTCAGCCGCAATAATAGCCGCATCAAAATTTTTTTTGATATGGCGAAAATTTTTGCGAAGGGCACGCGGGTGATTCAAAATTAGATTAATGATATAATCCTGATCAGTTTCGATAAATTGATTCACTTGGAAACAATAATCCTCATTGTCAGAATATTGACGCAACCTTACCATCCCAGAATCAATCGATAAAAATTTAGCGTTAATAGTCTTGCCGCTTTCCTTCAAGGTCCAGCTTTTTCCGAAACCTGATAAGGGGATGAGAAATAGGTAACAGATAATAAATGTTGTAAACGAACTCGATAAGAGAAAATTTATATAAGTGTGTACCATGTGGCCCCCGGTTAAATTCATGGTGATTTAGTTTGATTTATGGAAGAAATACATTTTATAATTTGATATAATCTAACTAATCACTCTTCTTAATTCCAACCCAGGGTGAAAATACCTCAAGTTACCTCTGTCACTTGCTGCACAGTATACAATTCCCCATGAACGCACCAATCTTTACGTAATCATTAGTAATAAAATTGGATCTTTATCGATTTGGATAGTGAGCGTTAGAAACTTTGTAGAATACGAACATCACGTTGCCATAACGTCTGATCACAACTTCTTGCGTGCAACGTGTTTTAAATGGCGTATATTCAGTCGGGTCAATTTGAACAATGATTTGGGTATCCGGCTTTAAGCATTGGGGGTTTTGTTCGATGACATTGAGTGTCTCGATCCACAACTGTCGATATTGTGGAGGGGCCAAGAATATAATGTCATAAACTTCTTTGTTTCTGGTTAAAAAGTGTCGTGCATCCATTCTGTAAATTAAAGCATCAGTGATCAGATTTGTTGTCGTTAAATTCCGGCGAAGATATTTGATCACTTGATTAGATTGTTCAACAAAAGTAGCTTTGGCGGCGCCCCGGCTAAGCGCTTCAATACCAACATTCCCTGCCCCGGCATATAAATCAAGAAAGTGATTATTGACCAGGCATGGATTTAAGATATCAAAGAGGGCTGTTTTCGCTCTATCTGTTATCGGACGAACTATCCGACAAGATTGGGGAAGATATATTTGATGCCCTTTTGCCCGCCCTGAAATTACTCGCATAATGATAATGAATTCTGAAGGAATTTATAATGTCTTTATCGAAATTCTTTAGGCTTGTGATAAAATCCGCAGAGTTGCAATTACCCCGAAATATTTGGAGGGAATTAAGCCAAGCAAAATTGTTATTTTATGTCAAATATCAAGATATGGGTATTGAATCTTTCATTCCGGATCGGAAGATGAAATATACTGCTCCAAGGATACAAAACGCGGCCCATACATAATCCCATTTAAAAGATTCTTTAAGGTAAATAATTGAAAAGGGGACAAATACACTCAGCGTTATGACCTCTTGAATAATTTTAAGTTGTCCGATAGTCAGGGCGGTATAGCCAATGCGATTAGCTGGTACTTGAATAAGGTATTCAAAAAATGCGATACCCCAACTAATTAACACGACATGATACCAAAGACTATGTGTGAGGTTTTTTAAATGACCATACCATGCGAAGGTCATAAAAATATTGCTGATTATCAGCATCAAACAGGTAATAAACATGATTTTCATAAAGTAATAATCTCATCCGGTAGGTTTTCTTGATTCCAATATTAATGGCAATACAGCCGCTTTATCAGCGTTGAGTGCTATGTAATTTTTCCACTTGTCAGGAACTTCCTCATCCCAAAATATGGCATCAACCGGGCATAAGGGAACACATGCACCGCAATCAATACATTCTACCGGATCGATAATTAACATTTCCTCATCTTCATGAAAGCAATCGACGGGGCAAACATCAACACAATCTGTGTATTTGCACTTAATACAAGGTTCTGTCACAACATACGCCATAAAATATGTACCCTTGAATTTGTTTTGAAAAATTAGGCAAATTTATTCTTCTCAGGAATGCGAATAATCATATAAAATTCTATAATGATCCAATGACTTCCAAGGATGCAATATAGCAATAAACCTAATCATTGATATCTTCAAGAATTTGTTGATCTGAATAAAGTGACAAATAATCATAAAACAGATTTGCGATCTATTTTAGATGTCATATTATAACGTTTTCACAATTTTATAAATTTCATTGCTCATAAAAAACGAAAGGGTTCGATTCATGCAAGTTCCATTCTATGGCCATTACCGGCAATATCAAAATCTTAAAACTGAAATAGATAAAAATATCAAGGATATCATTAAAAGCGGTAATTACGTTCAAGGCCCAATGTTGAAACAATTTGAAGATGAATTGGCTGCGTATTATGGCATGAAATTCGCCATCGGATTAAACAGTGGCACCGATGCATTATGGCTCTCTTTTATGGCGTTGGGGATTGGACCGGGAGATGAATGCATTACCCATCCTAACACATTTTTTGCCACTGCTGAAGCGATTTGGATTGCCGGTGCAACTGCGGTTTTTGTTGATTGTGACCCCAAAACAAAATGTATTGATCCGCGCAAGATCGAAGCAGCTATTACACCCAAGACCAAAGCAATAGTTCCCGTTCATTTATATGGGCATACAGCGGATATGAAAGCGATCAAAAAGATTGCCAAAAAACACAAATTGTATTTAGTTGAGGATAATGCCCAGTCTATAGATGGAAGTGGAGATGGCTTCAAGCAAGGTGAATTAAGTGAAACCATGTGTACCAGTTTTATCATCCAAAAAAATCTTGGCACTTTTGGCGATGGGGGAGCGGTCTTGACTAACGATAAAGATATTGATAAAACCATTCGCCGTCTCCGCAATCATGGGTCACTTGAAAGATCTCATCACAGTTATGGATTTAATAGTCGTTTAGATGATATTCATGCGGGGGTACTTAGCGCGAAACTGAAACATCTCCGTGAATTTTCAGAAAATCGCAGGAAATGGGCGGCTCTCTATACCAAAGGATTGAAAAAGACTCAGTTGACATTGCCATACGAAGCTCCTGGCTATTATCATGTCTATCATCTTTATGTCGTTGAAACCGAAAATGAGAAAAAGCGGCAATCTTTGCTGGATTATCTTGTCAAGAATGGTGTAGATGCCAAATTGCATTATCCAATAGCCATTCATCAACAAAAAGGTTATCCATGGGGAAAGGAAGCCCGAATCGTAGGTGACATATCAAACTCAGAGCACAACGCGGCAACATGTGTTTCTCTTCCAATGTTTCCTGAACTTAAAAAGGAAGAAGTTGAGTACTCCATTGCGAAAGTTGTGGAATGGGATAAAGCAAATCGCAAATAGTCCTATTTATCGAGCCAACTTACAGAAAATATTCACATCAAAACGAGGTATTATTCAATGTCAAAGCCATATCGTGTATTAGTGGTTGGTATGGGAAAACGAGGCAATCATCATGCAATGGCCTTTCATGCCAATAAACGATTCGAAGTAGTTGGGATCTGTGATATTTTTCCAGATCGCTTGCCAGAATTGGCGGCAAAATTAGGCAATCCTAAATATGGCACTGATGCACGAGCTTTGGCATTGGAAACCAATCCAGATATTTTTTGTTTTTGTACCCTTCCCAATTTGCGCTATGAATTAATTGAAGTCGCAGTTCAAAGCGGCGCTTCGCTTATAGCTTATGAAAAACCCATGGCTGGATCCATGTCGGAAGCGTTAAAGATTATGAAATTAATCCGCGAAGCCGGGGTTAAGACTGTGGTAAGTCACCAACATCGCTATGGTGTTCACTATCAGAAGGTAAAGGAAATTATAGCCAGTGGAGATTTAGGCAGAGTTCATACTGTTTATGGTATTGCTAGTGGCTGGATGTTACATATGTTGACTCATCTAATCGAATATATTCGTTGGTATAATGATGGGGTAGATGCTGAGTGGGTGATGGGACAAGCTGCGGGCAAAGGCAAGTTCAAGGATAATCATTCCTCTCCTGATTATATTGCTGGATTTATTCATTTCGCCAATGGAGTTCGGGGTATCGTTGATTGTGGTGCCGGAGCTCCCGATGTACCTGAAGTCGATTATTGGTGGAGAAAATGTCGGGTAGGTGCTCAGGGGACACATGGATTTGCTGAAGTACTAACTGGTGGAGGTTGGCGTGCGGTAACTAAAAAAGGCGCATTCGAAGGTAAGGGGACGATGAGTTACGATGATGATATGCCTCCTTATGTGGCGGAAATGGCGGATTGGTTAGACGATCCCAAAAAAGTACATTGTTGCAATGGTGAAAGTGCCTTCAAGGGATGGGAAATTGCCATGGGGTTATGTCGTTCTGTAATTGAGAGAGGGCAAATAACCATGCCATTGGATGCAGGAACATATAGTGAAATTCCTGAATTAGAAAAGATATTACCAAATCGTCCGGTAGTTCCTTCAACTGCAAGTAATGCCAAAGAATATCTGGGTAAATAGTCAAATCCTATTGCATTTATAATTGGATTAAAATTCGTCCTCTCTTTTTCATCACTTGAGTGATGATGTCAATTAGTTTTATTCTTACCATTAATTGGTTAAATATTCCCCCATAGACTTTGTACTAAGAGATGTCCTATGATAGATACTCGATATAGACAATATCGTTGTATAAGCTTGGGTAGGGTAGAGCGGTGTTCAAGGTGGCAGTTTTCTATGATCAGCTAATTATCAGTATGATCTAATCATGGCTATTGGATGATGATAGTTTGCATGGTTTTGCTTCTCAATTTTGAGAGGTCATCATATCTTTTCGATACTTATCTTGCCTGCGTGTGCTGCTGATCTGAACTATTTATTCACAAACCCTTTACCAGTGTTAATTTTGGATTATAATTCTCTTATCTGTTGATTCGTAAAATCGAATGGATTTAATAATCTAAAAATCTATTATAAATCCCTATGGATCATACACTCTTTATTCCTGTAAAAATTGATAATATCACTTTGAGTAATCTGGGTTTCATCGTTTTCTTGAAACATGAAAATGATGATAATGTGTTACCCATATGTATAGGTGCAATGGAGGCTCATTCGATAGCTGCGTCATATAATAATCAACAATTCCCGCGTCCATTATCCCATGATTTATTTCGCAATATTTTAGTAACCTTAAACTGTGTTGTTTCAAAAATATATGTTACCGATTTGATCGATGGAACATTTTATGCGCGAATTTACCTTAAAAATGGTAAGGAAGAAATAGATATTGATTCTCGCCCCTCAGATGCCATTGCTATGGCATTGCGCTTCGACGCACCAATATTTGTTCATGCAGATGTTTTAAAGTCAGCTTCAGTAAATATGAATCAACTTCGGGATAACGTCGATGAACCCATCGATCCAATACAGAAATTGAAGGACGAGTTAAAAAAAGCCATTAATGAAGAACGGTATGAAGATGCCGCCACGATCCGTGATCAGTTGCTCAAAAAAAAAGAATCCAATTGAAGAGAAAATTAACAACCAATAATTCATCGGATAATGATCCGTTAAAAATAACGAAATTAAAAAAATCTCTTCCGCTTCCGCCTCTTCCAATTGACATTGATGGTTTGCCGTCAATGGCTGAAATTTTTGATTCTCATGACCCCCTCTCATTTCCTAATCATTCCCACCCCATTCCTCAAAAACGGATGAATCGCGTTAGCGATTTTAATTTCCTGATTCAGACCAAAAATTTACCTGATATGGTTGAATTGATCGCCAACAATCAGTTAAATTTTAGCAAGGAAGAAGATGATCAGGTTTGGATTAGAGAATTGAACAGTGATACATGCGTAGTTTCATTTTCTAATGGGAATATAGGAGTTATCGAAACCCAAACACTTCCGACGGGGGTAAAATTAATAAAAGGAGACCTAATATTAGTTAGATATTGTTCAAAAACCGCATCCGATTTACCTATTAGATGTCAATTTATTAAACTAATCAGTCGTGAAAAACTAGTTAGAAATCGAGCTGAACAAAAATCTAAATACCATGCGATTGCGAAGCAAAAATTTATTATCGATGCCTCAAATATATGCCGTAGCTTCAACCCTGCTGATTCAGGATCATCGCTGTTGCCATTGCTAACCCTTGTATTGGCATTGTGCAAACGTCAAGCCCGGATTTATTGTGTCTTTGATGCAAATGAACGTTATATATTGCAAAATAACGTTAATGAGGTTGGAAATGTTGAATTTTATCAAATGCTGCTGGATAAATTCAAGCACGTTTTTTTTGAAGTTACTCCAGGTACCCAGGCGGATGATTACCTCTTGGAATTAGCAGACCGCTTTAACTTAATTGTTATCAGTAATGATCATTTTGATAAACAACACGACCAGCACACTCAACAGTATTCCTGGCTTAGAATTGGATCAAAGCGATTGATATCCGGCACGTTGGAAAATCAATTGCTGTGTCTGCCCAATTTAGGGTTGGAACTGTCACTTCGTGGTAATTTACCCGGGATTATCAGTGAATTGTTGCGTACGAAGATCAGAAAATCATTTTGATTATGATCGAGGATGATTTCGTATGGCGATTGCTCGTTGATGTCCGGGAAGATCTTCTATTCCGGCTAAATCACAGATTGCCCCGCTTTCATCAAGCAATGCGTTCCGGTCATATTCAATCACACTTATACGGCGAAGAAATTGTCCGGTTGTCAGCCCACTAAAAAACGTGGCGGTACCGCCTGTAGGCAATACATGACTGGGGCCTGCGATATAGTCTCCAACCGGTTCAGGTGTCCATGGACCAATAAATATTGCTCCTGCAGTGGTTATCTGTGCCGCTAATTCACGAGCGTTTTCGGTCATTATTTCAACATGTTCAGGAGCGATTTCATTAATTACTTGTAATGCTTCATTAAGGTTGTTTACCGAGATCAAATAAAAACCGTGATCAATAACCTGTTTAATCTGATCTGGATTTTTGTGGTGGTGAACTTGCAGATAAATTTCTTCTTTTACCTTGCTGATCAATGAAGTCGAATTAGTTACCAGAATGGATAACTCATAGCCAGATCCATGTTCAGCTTGTGCTAACATGTCCGCAGCGACAAAGCCTGGATTAGCGGTGTTGTCAGCTATAATTGCGATTTCAGAAGGACCCGCGATCATGTCAATGCCGACACTACCGTAGACTAGTTTTTTAGCAGTAGAAACATAAGCATTGCCAGGGCCGACAATTTTATCAACTTTCGCTATAGTTTCAGTACCGTAAGCGAATGCTCCGATGGCATAGACACCCCCCAATCGATAAACTGCAGATGCTCCGGCTATGGAGGCAGCATATCGAATTGCGGGATGAATTAATTTTGTTGGTCCAACTGGAGTAGTTATGATTATTTCCTTAACCCCGGCGACCTTGGCTAGTGTGACGGTATGAATTACTGTTGATACCAAGGGTACATTGCCACCGGGGATATACGCAACGACACGGTTGAGCGGTACAAAGCGTTCTCCCATTTTGACCCCAAGTCGGGGGCTGTAATGCCATGATTGTGGCGTAAACTGTTCTGAAAATGAACGGATGTTATCATGCGATTTGCGGATCGCATCTTTTATTTTGGAGTCAAGCTGACTGGCTGCGCTTTCGATATCAACGGTATTTAGTTGAAACTCGGGAGGATTAAGATCTACATTGTCATAGCGTTTTGCGTATTCGATTATGCTAAGGTCTCCTATCGTCCGTACGTTTTTTAAGATTGCCGCGACATCCTTTTCGATTTCAAGAGGCAGCCCACAATTGTTTCTCATGAGCTTGAGGTTGGATTTAAAATCGATATCTGCTACATGCAATAATTTCATAATGATCTCGATCAATGTGAATGCGAATCGAATTATTGAATAAAATCAGAGCGCATTGTGGGCAAAACTTAGGTATAAAATACAATTGATTTGCTCAAAGATTAATGACATCAACAGCGATATTACCAGACGAATTTATTACGCCACTGATCGCCGCTACAGGGTGAGAGAATTTTGCGAATACCCCTTCTGAAAGAATATAGCGGCAAGCTTTTTCAGGAGCATTGGCATTAAAGCAATTATCAACTTGAGTTTCGTCTAGGGACTGCATTTTGTAGGTGGCAACGTAGAATAGTTTACCAGGTTTTAGATCATATGACATTACCGATAATGAATGATCGGTAACAATACCCATGTATCCGAAAGATTTTTCCATGTCAACAACTCCACATATTCGTGGTGTATGTAATGAGTCGGGTTCATAATCAAATGATAATAAAACTGACCCCAGGGTATCCTTGATTGACATTCCATTACGTAATTTGACCGCAACAATTTCAGTATGAGAACCATTCCCGACAACCATATAAGGATTTACTACACTTAAACATTGATATGAAATGAATGGGTTTTTAAGTATATCGTCTTCATGTCCAACTTTCGGAATTACTAGCCCCTCCTTATTATTTACGATTATTTTTCTATTCGGAAAAGAACGTGAAGAAATGCGATAGAGAGCGGTTAATCCATTATCCGGATTTTTTCCAATGGCGACAATTCTGCCCACATAGACAAGAGAATCATCCATGACTATAATGCCATGCTATCAAAATCTTTTACTGATATCGCTTCAGATGTAGCAAATGCTATTCCGGTTAGGCGAGTGAGTATCAAAGAAACTTTCATTGCTTCCTTAATACCAGGAAAATCAACGACTAAGATCATATCATATTCCCCCAGCATGACATACATCATTTTAATGATACCATGGTTTTGCTTGACTATATCAACGGCTTGTTCAGTGCGTTCGGCGCTAATATTCTCGATCCCTTCCGGGGTATATTTTCCTAACATGATATATGTTGACATAATAAATTTCCTTGTCTGTTGTCTGTATTCAAAGCTAAATCTGTTTGTAATAATGTATCTAAGTATGCCGTCAGGAATACTGGATAAACTGTGGATGATTTTAATTAATAATCAACTCGATTGTCAGATGAAAATCTTAGATAAGAAGAGATATTGTTGTAAATAACCATGGGGAAAAATAGTAAACAGTTTGATAATAATGCCGAATAAAATCAATACGTAAATGAGGTTAGGTATAAATATGCCGAGATTTATCAATTTAGTTTCTATTTCTTCTTCCAAGCGACGCGCTACATGGTTGAGAGATTCAACTAATCTCCCGCAGTTCTCACCAGTCTCAATAATCGCTATATGAGAAACTGTGAGAAAATTTATATCGCTTAAAGTCTTGCTTAAATGTGTGCCGGGTTTGAGTTTTTTAAGAAAGAACTTATAATCCTTGATGGTGGGTGGAAGATCGGAGCTATTTATCGCGATATTAACACCTTCCTGCATGCTTAAACCAGCATCAATTGCATGAGCAAAGACCCGGAAAAAGCGAACCGATGCTATTTGTTGCAATGGGAAGAAGGCGTAAAGAACAGGGAATTGCGATATTAAACGCTTGATCATCCGATTCATAGATGGTGAATAAACCCATAACCGATTTATCATTAACAGAATTGCAATTACCACATAAAATCCTCCCCACCCAATCACCAAGGTTTTGCATCCAGATAATGAATTCAGGATAAAACAGTTGATTACAGCAATAATTGCCACCGAAAAATGGAATAAAAATATGGGGTACGTTAAGCGTGATATAAGTCGATTACGAAATTGAATCCATTGCATCTTATTATCACAAATCAATCCCAGTATTGCTGGAACATTCCCATTTCTTTCTCCTGCTGCGATTAGATTTAAGTCAACGGTGCTGATGATGGCAGGAAATCCACGACAAGCAGTCGCTAATCGTTCCCCTTGATCAATTCTTGATCGGATGATACTCAGAAATCTACTGTATTGAGTACTAGCTTGATTTTCCAATTGTGCCAATGCCGTCGAGATGGAAAGACCAGCATTCATCATGATTGCCAGATGACGGAATAAATTGGCTGTTTCCGAACCATAGGAGATAAACATAAGAAATTAGAAACAGTTCTGTATTATGTAAGGTCATAAAAATGAGTTTTCATATTATTAATAAAAAACTTAATAGTCTCTCATCATAATAAATTCAGTCCATTGCTGGAGATATGTCCGAAAGCGATTTGACGGCCAATATGCAAGTAATTCCATACATTCTTCCACTAATTGGTCTATCATTAATTCTACAGTGGATACTGCGCCAGATTCGATTAACAACTCTTTAATTTTTGCTAAATCATGATCTTTCAGATCAATTTTTCCCAATTGTTGTAGGAAAAATTTTTTTTTACTGCCTTTCAGTCGTTCTGCTGCCAAAGCGATTAGTAAAGTTCGTTTCCCTTGACAAATATCGGATCCGATGGGTTTGCCAACTTTGACGGGATCGCCGAAAATTCCTAAATAATCATCCTTAAGTTGAAAGGCTAAACCAGCTTTTTCGGCGAATATCCCAGCTTTTTTGATCAGCTGGTGGTTGAAGTCAGTCACATTCAACCCCACCAGGGCTCCAGTTTCAGCCGCAAATCTTATTAATTTGCCAGTTTTTCCTGCTAACATATACTCGATATCGAGTGATGAAATATTTTCGATTGGTGTTATCGCCATGATTACATCCATTGCTTCACCGCTAATCAATTGAGGATTAACAAAATGATTTAATTGAGTTAAAATACTTAGGATTGTGTTAATGCTAATTCCATCTTCCTGCGATCTGATAAAGAAATGATTGGAGCAGGCCTGCAGGATATCCCCACTCAAGATTGCTAAATCAATGCCGATCTTAATCGCATTTTTCTCTTCAAGATGATGTTCATTCATCAACCAATTTTTGATCTGTATATGGAGTGACGGAGCTCCGCGGCGAGTTTTATCTTCATCAATGATATCATCATGAACTAATGTCCAGATATGATAGAGTTCGATTGCTGCCGCAATTTTCAGGCTTTGAGAATAACGATCACAGAATAAGCCACACATCCATAAATTCAGCGCAGGGCGTAATGCCTTTCCAGCTCGTGATGGATATGCCAATACCGCTTGGCGTAAAATTTCCGGTTTAATTTGATGAAAAAATTGATCATTGATGATAATCTCCTTAATCTCATCATCTACCTTTTTTAATTGGTCCAAGAACATTGAGTGGTATCCCCGATGATATACGGAAATATGGTATAATGTGGATCAGATTGGTAAATGATAACAATGTTGCATCGATTTGAGACAGGTAGCAGTGGAAATTTCGACTGCCGCTGTTCCAAGCAGACTGGTAATCGTGCATGCCTTTTCCAAAATCTGATAGTGCTCAGTATTCAAAAGAATTATTCCTTGGATACACTACTTCGCGTGGAGAATTGGTAATCATTATCAAAATAATCGATTTCTAACGCCATGTTTTCACTGATTTCGTTGCCTATCAGCATACGTGAAATTGGCGTTTCCAAACGGCGGGAAATCACACGTTTCAATGGCCTTGCTCCATATATCGGATCGTATCCCTCATGGGCTAATTGTTTTTTGGCATTTTCCGCAACAATCAAATCTATCTGCAGTTTTTTCAGTTTATCTTTAAATAATTCTAACTGAATGTCTACAATTTTTACCAGGTCACAGTCGGATAATGATTTAAACACGACGATATCATCTATTCGATTGAGAAATTCTGGACGGAATATCTGACGTAATGCCATCATGACCTCATCTTTTTTCTTTGCTTCGGTGAGCGATTCATCTAAAAGAATCCCGCTACCAACATTTGAGGTCATGATAATAATGGTATTTTTGAAATCGACAATATGTCCCTGGGAATCTGTCAAACGTCCATCATCAAGTAATTGCAATAACACATTAAATACTTCTGGATTAGCCTTTTCTATTTCATCAAAAAGTATCACGGCAAATGGATGTCGCCGAATGGCTTCGGTCAATTGTCCGCCTTCATCATATCCCACGTAGCCAGGGGGAGCGCCAATTAACCTGGATACACTGTGTTTTTCCATGTATTCAGACATGTCAATGCGCACCAATGCACGTTCATCGTCAAACATTAATTCAGCAAGGGCACGGGCTAATTCGGTCTTACCTACTCCTGTTGGCCCTAAAAATATAAAACTACCAATTGGTCGATTGGGGTCTTTCAGACCTGCACGAGAGCGGAGTATGGCATCGGCAACCGCATCAACCGCTTCATTTTGGGATATTACTCGTTGATGAAGCAGGATGCCAAGTTGCAACAAGCGTTCCCGTTCACTTTGTAATAATTTGGTTATCGGGATGTGCATCCAACGACTGATTATTTCAGCAATATCGTTCTCATCAACCTCGCGTTTTAACAGTCTCTTTTCACCGGAATCGGCGATTCGTTTTTCAGCGTCATTTACCTGGCGTTCCAAATTAGGAATAATCCCATAACGCAGTTCGGCGACTTTATTCAAATCATAATTTCGTTCTGATTCTATGAGATTACGTTTCGCCAATTCGAGAGATTCTCTTAGGGCTTGGATATCGCTTATCGAATTTTTTTCCGCATCCCATTTGGCCTGCATAACCTGTAAATTCTCGTTGAGATCATACAAATCTTCTTCCAGTTTTTCCCTGCGTAAGTTTGATTCGTTATCACTTTCTTTTCTTAGTCCGGTAATTTCAATTTCCATTTGCAGTTTGCGCCGCGCTAATTCATCAATTTCTACAGGACGACTATCAATCTCGGTCCGTAATTTTGCGGCAGCTTCATCGATCAGATCTATGGCTTTGTCCGGCAGGAATCGTTCGGAAATATAGCGATTGGATAAAATTGCGGCACTGACAAGAGCGGAATCACGGAGGGTAACCCCATGATGTACTTCATAACGTTCCCTAAGGCCGCGTAAAATTGAAATGGTATCTTCCACACTTGGTTGATCGACTAAAATTGTCTGAAATCGACGTTCAAGCGCCTTGTCTTTTTCAATGTGTTTGCGATATTCATTCAGAGTGGTGGCGCCAATACAATGAAGTTCACCACGCGCCAGCATTGGCTTTAAAAGATTCCCAGCGTCCATTGCGCCTTCTGCAGCGCCGGCACCAACCACGGTGTGTAGTTCATCTATAAAAAGAATTATATCACCTTTTGCTTCAATGACTTCCTTGAGTACTGCCTTTAAACGTTCTTCGAATTCACCCCGATATTTTGCCCCAGCAATCAATGCCCCCATATCGAGGGCGATAATGCGACGCTGCTTTAAGCCATCCGGAACGTCCTGTTGTATAATCCTTAATGCCAATCCTTCGACAATTGCAGTTTTACCGACACCGGGATCACCGATCAGGACGGGATTATTTTTGGTGCGGCGTGATAAGATTTGAATAACCCGGCGAATCTCATCGTCACGGCCTATCACTGGATCGAGTTTATGCTGTTGTGCTGCCGCAGTTAAGTCCCGTCCATATTTTTCTAATGCCTGAAATGTTGCTTCTGGAGTTGGTGAGGTAACCCGTTGATTGCCGCGAACTTCTCTTAGACCACCAAGAAGTTTAGCCTCATTGATACCAAATTTACCTATAATTGAATCACACTCATGATCCGTTTTGATTAAAGCGAGGAGTAAATGTTCGACGCTGACATAATCATCCTTCAGTTTTTTAGCGATTGATTGTGCTTCATTTAATGCCTGACTGAATTCACGGGTGGCAGATGGTTGTCCTACACCGGGACCCGTAACTTTTGGTATCTTCATCAAAGATCGATCAATTTCATGTTTGATATCGTTAATCGCGACACCCAATTTTTCGAATAAAGCGGGGGTGAGCCCATTTTGCTGATTAACCAATGTGCTAAACAGATGTATTGGATGTAAATTCTGATGTTTCAACTCCGTAGCAAGTTGCTGAGTCACGACGAGTGATTCTTGGGATTTTTCAGTAAAATTATTGATATTCATGTATGATCTCTCGATTAATATGATTTAGTTATATTAATGAATTAAAAACCATTTCTCATTTCTGATTCAACCTCTATTCTTACTCAATCAACATAGCAAATTATGTTCCTTGATGATGGTAATTATCATTACATATTTGCAGTTAAAGAATTGAGAGAATTTCAAGTTTTAATGTGAGGATAATTCATGGACAAGATGGCACACCAAAATCGGATAATGATGACCCCAAAATATTTTCAAAGTATGTTCATTGAATCATTATGAAAATCCCTTTTTTTGATTTGGAAAAAAATAATCAAATTTATTTACCTGAATTACAGGAAGCCGTTGCTACTGCAGTTTCATCCGGGCGTTATATTTTGGGTGAAAATGTGGCTTTGTTTGAAGCTGAATTTGCTGCCTATTGCGGCACTCAGCATGCTATAGGTGTGAGCAATGGCCTTGATGCATTAACTTTGATTTTACAGGGATTCGGCATCGGCAGGGATGATGAGGTCATTGTGCCGGCAAACACCTATATCGCGACCATACTGGCGATCACCAGAGTCGGTGCTAATCCTGTTTTAATAGAGCCGAATCTGACATTTTACAATATCGATCCGGAACTGATTCGCGCTAAAATCAGTTCAAACACTAAAGCCATCATGGTCGTGCATCTGTATGGTTTGGCAGCAGCTATGGAATCAATTGAAAGCATGGCAAAAGAATTTGGACTTGTTATCATTGAGGATGCGGCTCAGGCTCATGGTGCCTATTATCAACAAAGGCGAGTCGGGAATTTGGGAGATGCTGCGGGATTCAGTTTTTATCCAAGTAAGAATCTGGGAGCCTTGGGTGATGGGGGAATTATCACTACCAATAATCCTGAATTGTCAGCTAAGTTAAAGGCATTGCGCAATTATGGTTCAGAACAGAAATATGTCAATCTGTATAAGGGATACAATGCGCGTTTGGACGAAATTCAGGCAGCCGCATTACGTGTAAAAATCAAACATCTTGACTACGAAAATAAATGCCGCCGTCAGGTTGCTAGAGCCTATCGTGAGCAAATAACAAATCCCCAAGTGATCCTGCCTCAAACTCCGAATGAAAATCAGCATGTGTGGCATCTTTTTGTGGTGCGGGTCAAGGAACGTGAACACTTTCAAAATTACCTCAGAGAACATGGTATTGACACCTTGATTCATTATCCAATTCCGCCCCATAAACAAGCTGCTTTCAAAGAGTTGAATTCAATGTCCTTGCCGATCACTGAAACTATCCATCGAGAAGTAATCAGTCTGCCCATGAGTCCAACCCTATCTGAAACCGAAATCGAATATGTTATTGCGATGATAAATAAATGGAAAAAATAAAATAAAACAGTGTTGATGAATGTGGTTGCAGTATTTCCCTGCCGATTTATAGTTTCAGACAGTTTAAACGCGGGTATAGCATAGTGGTAATGCATCAGCTTCCCAAGCTGACGAGGAGAGTTCGATTCTCTCTACCCGCTCCACTCGTTTACCGCATGGTAAAGATGGGCTCAATGTGCAAATGATCAGTTGGATATCATTACTTCTCGGTTCAGTATTCTCGCTATCCATGAATCAATAAGTAATAAATATATTTAAACCCTGAATCAATTACTTCACCGTTACAGTTTTTGCTAAATTGCGTGGTTGATCGATGTTTTCACCGCGTAAATCAGCTATGTGGTAGGCAAGTAATTGTAACGGTATGGTTACAGTAATTGGCGAAACATACTCATCGGTTATTGGTATCCAAATCATATCGTTCGCCTGTGAAGCGACATCATTGGGATCAGCTGATATGTCGACACCCGTTTTGGGAATTTTTTCGTCTCCATCATATGCGACGGCAATAATAGGTCCGCTGCGTGCCTTAATTTCCATTATGTTACCTATCATTTCATCGTATGTAGGGCCTTGACAAGCTATCGCTAGAACAAACATATTGGGTTCAACCAAGGCAATGGGACCGTGTTTCATCTCACCTGCTGAATATGCTTCGGCGTGTAAATAACTGATCTCCTTGAGCTTCAAGGCGCCTTCCATTGCAGATGGCAGATTAATCCCTCGAGCCAGATACAATGCATTGGGTTTCTGGTAGTGTTTCTCCGCGATTTTAGCGATTTCGGGTTCACGCTTGAGAAGGAGCTCTGTTTGTTCAGGTAATTTGAGGATCGCGGCTTTAAGTTTTTCTAATTCTTCGGATGGATGTGATCCCCTTATTTGTGCGAAATACAACACCAATAATTCGATAGTGAGTAGTTGCATGGTATAGGCTTTAGTAGAAGCAACACTGATTTCCGGACCAGCTTGAATATAGGCTACACCATCGCTCTCACGGGCGATAGTACTATCGACGACATTGATAATTCCAATTACCTTGGCACCCTTTCGTTTCATAGCACGAAGCGCTTCCAGGGTATCAGCGGTTTCACCGGACTGACTGACAACTATGCACAAGGTATTTTCGAGAATAACTGGATCTCGCTGTTTTAATTCCGCCGCTAAATCGGCTTCCGCAGGAATTTTAGCGATCCTGTCCATCAAAAATCTTCCTACCATACCCGCATGCATGGCGGTACCACATGCTGTAAAGATAACTTTCTTAAGATTTTTTATCTCATCGTGAGAAAGGCCGATTTTTTCGAATGATATTGGCTGGTTTGCGGTTCGCAGTCGACCGGAAAGGCAAGCGCGCATGGCATTAGGCTGCTCATGAATTTCTTTAATCATGAATTTTTTATAGCCGCCTTTTTGTGCTGCTTCTGCCGGCCAGGGAATAAGATATGGTTTTCGTTGTATAGGGTTGAAATCCAAATCGGTGATTTCGATACGGTCCCGGGTAATTCGGCAAATTTCATTATCATTTATGATATAAACCTGATCTGTTTCAGCCCGGATTGCTCCCATGTCTGAGGCAATGTAGTTTTCGTTTTCGCCAATTCCGATTACCAGTGGTGAAAAACGGCGAACCGCGATGATTTCATCGGGATGATCAACAGAGATACAACCGATTGCAAACGCTCCCTGCAAGTCCTTAATCGCTCTGGCGACAGCTTGCCGCAAATCGCCTTGATAATAATGTTGCACCAGATGCGGCACAACTTCAGTGTCAGTTTGGCTGCGAAATACAAATCCCTTCGCGGTAAGATCCTTGCGTAATTCCTGGTAATTGTCGATAATGCCATTATGGACAACCGAGATTTTTTTATTATGACTAAGGTGAGGGTGAGAATTTTCTGTAGTCGGTTTGCCATGTGTAGCCCAACGAGTATGACCAATGCAAATGTTGCCGACTAGTGGTTTTTCTTCAAGTATGGCGGTTAAATTGGTAAGATTTCCAACTACCCTGCATAATTCCAACCGATGATTATTAACAACAGATATACCTGCTGAATCATATCCTCGATATTCCAATCTCCGCAACCCCGCTAGGCAAATTGTCCATGCTTGACGGTCACCGATATAACCTACTATTCCACACATGTTTGAATCCCTTAATATGTTTGATCCTTGAATGATGTTTAGAAACGACGAAGTAATTTTCGCTTTAATTGTCATTCATAAATTGTTAAACTGAATGTAAAAACTGGATGTAAATGAGCTGTGAAAGATAAGTTGGATTAGAATGGATTCAAATAGGCGATATAAACTTAGAAAGTCAATTATCAATGAATGCCCCACATCATAATTTTAATTTTACCCCGGTAGACTGGCTATTTATAACCGATGTACTTGCCATGAATGATCGGGAAGGGGACGCACTCATAAAATTATTCACTGATATCGAATCTTTAGATAAAATCCTCGATGATCCGCGACTTTTTGAGGCAATCTTGAATCGCCCTCAATGTGTTACCATATCGCCTCAGCTATATTTTTATATCTTGGCCCGGCAGGTGTTACTAAAAGCAAAAATCAACGAGTCGATATTAGCCAAATATCTGTCTGATTTATTGGCTGATTTTGCAGGAATAAAAAAGGCTACTACCTCATCTGCGCTGGATGAATTTAACGGTCTGAATTCACTATCAGATTTATTGGCGTTATTACCAACTGCGAATGAACCAATGAAATTCACCATACAGGTATATATCGGTAATTATATATTGTTCATGACTGGTATCTTCCCTGAATATATTCAACAAAGAACTGAACGTCGGGCTGCGCCACAGATGTATTTTTATGAACATTTGGGGAGTGTGAACTATCGTTCAGCAAGCAAACAGCGGCGGGCATTCACGGACGGAACCAGTGAGATTTTCTGGCAATTGTCCGAGATGTTCCATGTTATTCGTTTGGCATTGAATGAATTAGCGGATCGATTGGTCTTTATCGAATCCCCTAGAATGATATTGGCTTGATCATAACAATAAATGAATATGTTATCAGATCATTGAAATAAACCTGCCATGTAGTACTTCCCGATTAACCATGTTATGTAGTTGGTTTGGTATTCAATTTCTTGGGGGATCAGTGTGATGTCCATCGCATTATTACTTGTCGATCATGGATCTACTCATGAGGCTGCTAATCAGATGTTAATCGATGTAGCCCAATTGGTGCAAAACTTACAGCCAGAGATCATGGTGGAATATGCTCATATGGAGTTGGCCGAACCAACTCTTGAACAAGGTATTGCGGCATGTGTAGAAAAGGGAGCACTTACTGTCGTTGTTCACCCATTTATGCTTTCACCGGGTCGTCATGCCACTGTCGATATTCCGCGCATGGTAAACAAAGCAGCCGATTATTATCCAGGAATTAATATAAGTGTTACCGAACCATTGGGTTTACATGTGAAAATCGCGGAAGTTATTCTGATTCGCGCTAATTTGATATCAAAAACCCAAGCCAATTTAGATTAATTTAATAAGCAGTTATAGCGCATATCTTTACCGTCTGTGCAAGGTTAAGATACTGAGGAAAAATGATGATAATATAATCTGGTAGCCAAGAGCGGTCAGCATGGCACCGGGGATGACCAACCGCATGGTATTGCGGTAATCCAAGCGCCCAAAGTTGGATTCATGCCAAATTAAAATGGCGATAAGTAACAGCACGGTCCCCAATATTAGTAAACTTGCACCACCCAAAAGACGTTTTTCCAGTTTATGATTATCCGTTTCAATTTCACGTTCCTTCCAATTGGGAAGAAAACCTTCTGACAATGCAAACGATTGAGTGAATTCCCCAAAGAGAATTGATTGGTATCCTAAGAGAATAAAGAGACTGGCGAATAACAAAGTATGACCTTCAAAAGTGATACCTTGAATGGTTAATCCCGGTAGGGCAATGACATAACCTAATAAGCCCAAAAAAAAGCAGCAATAACCGGGAATACGATACAGCCATTGCGGCGAACACATTAAAAAATACCGAAGAGTTCGCCAACCGTCACGAACGGTACGCAAATGAGAGCGGTGAGTTTTTCGGCCATCTTGATGGAGGGTAATTGGAACTTCACATATATTGGCGCCGAGCAAGCTGGATTTGATGATCATTTCCACCGCAAACTCCATGCCTGTGCAACGCAGGTTCATCCGCAGGTAATGTGTTTTGGTAAAACCGCGCATTCCACAATAAATATCATGAATCTGGCTGTTAAACCACCATTTCGCCATTAACGAAAACATTGGGTTACCCCACCACTCATGAGAGATTGGCATGGCGCCCGGTTTTATGGTTCCACCACCTGAAGCAAGTCGACATCCTTGTACCAGATCAAATCCGGATCGGAGTTTTTCGATAAATTTTGGTAATTCCAAAAAGTCATAGCTATCATCTGAATCTCCAATTATGATATATTGGCCAGACGAAGCATCGATCCCAGACATCAATGCATTGCCATAACCGCGCTCAAGTGCTTTTACAACTTTAGCGCCCGACTTTTCTGCAATTACAATCGATGAGTCATTGCTGCCATTATCAGCGACGATGATTTCTCCCTTTAGTTGGTATTCGCTGAAAATTTTATTGATCTTTTTAAGACATGAGCCTAGAGTGTCAGCTTCATTCAAGCAAGGGATGACAATCGATACTTCTATGGGATATTCTGGATTCATAAGTCTTGAAAAGGAGTATGGTGTGTTATATGAACAGTATCTGATAATATGATTTCAGATGAAGTTCATCAACTTGCAAGGTCATGCTGACAATTGGTATTTTGCAAATACTGTATATGGTTGGAATCAGTTAATGGTGTTATAAAATTTTATTATACTATGTCGTGTGCCGATGATAAAGGCTTAATATTATCTGAGGCTGAGTTAATTATTCAATTCATTGTCTGGGAATGATAATAGTCCTTGAAGAGGAAGTTTATGATTCGTTTAATTGAAGCCTTAAATTTTCGCAATCTAAATTATATTCGCCAACCGGTTCATAACTTTCAAGTGTTGATTGGTACTAATGGTTCTGGCAAGTCGAATTTTCTTGACATACTTTCCTTTTTAGGACGATTTATATCCAAAGGAGCGAAAGTGGCCATCACCGAACGAAGTAATAATTTTCGTGATTTGACCTGGCGTCGAAATGCCAACCGTTTTGAATTGGCAATCGAAGCTGAAATCCCCCCAGAACATCGACGTCCCTTAGACTCCCCTGAATACGATATCATTCGTTATGAGTTCGCAATTGGTATCACCCCTGAAAACCAGGATCTGATTTCATTTGATGAACAGATTACTTTGATTCAACAAAGCGAAATGACGGAGAGTGCGGTCAGCTCTTTGGAGAAAATCCCAGATACAGTATTCGTTGCTGACTACCACCAAATGTATAAGCAACTAATAGCCTATGATGAAAAGGGGAATTTATTGTTGTACCCGGAAGAGTCATTTGAAAATCAGGGGTGCCTGACATCTGACAATTACCTTTTACCCAACCGTCTCGAACCCAACCTATCGGTTTTTTGCGCCATACAAGCTTTCGAGAATGAATTTCCAGCTGCCAATTGGCTGGTACGTTTTCTCACTCAAAGTTTGTTTCAAATTCGATTGGATAGCTCCACCATGCGTCAACTCAGTCGTTATGGTCAGGAGTTTCTATTTACCGAATATGGCGCCAAGCTGCATTGGGTAATCGAACGAATTAAAAAGGAAACACCAGATCGATTTGTTGATTGGTTGACGCAAATAAAATCACTGATGCCAGACCTCGAAGATATTGTCATCCATGAACGTCCAGATGACCGAAAAAAAATTATTGCAATCCGTTATAATGATGGGTTTGAAATCCCATCGGGTTTAATGTCAGAAGGGCTCCTGCGCTTGCTGGCGTTGACCAGTCTGCCATATTTTCCTGATAAGGGTTATCTATGTATTATTGAGGAACCTGAGAATAATCTGCATCCATTAGCTTTGGAGATTGTTATCCGGAATTTACGATCGAATTTTTCTGGTCAGATCATAATGACTACTTATTCGCCATTTGCTTTGGGATTATGCCATGCGCATGAGGTGCTGATATTTTCTGCTGATTCCCAACATGGCGCCCAAATTACCAGTGGTTCACAACACCCTGGTATCTCATATAATTTGGCTGACAGTGGATTAAAGACTTTATTTGAAATGGGGGAATTGAATTAGAAAATCATCTCTTGGTTTTGTTAAGGTCACCATTTCTATGATTATTCAACTATAAACTTAGCTTATCATTGTCAGGGAATGATTAAGATTAATTCGTTATCGTTGGCGTCAGAGTTGTGAGTGAACATTTCATAAGTTCAGGAATATCGAGTTTGGATTCTTCATCAAGTACACGGCCAAGCAAGGCGCCGGTAGCAGGCGATCGTGGTTCAAACACTACGCAACAATCTGGACTATATTGTTCCGATATTTCCAAAGTGCCAATCCTGCGTCCGATCGACACGGTCTCATACTTATCCATGCTGATTAATGGCCGAAGGATCAAATAATCTGTAGCGCGATTGATTGCATCCATGTTTTTGAGCGTTTGACTAGCTACTTGTCCGACGACATCACCCGTTACCAATGCTGTTAATTTCAAAACCCGCGCCACGTGTGCGGCTATGCGTATCATCAATCGCCGGTAAAGAATGGTGCGATATTTATCCAGGCAAATATCCCGGATGATTTTTTGCGCTGCACTGATATTGCAAGCGTACAAGATTCCTGCGGTCTGATAACGATTTAAGACTTTGACCAGTTGCCCCACCTTATCCAATGTTTCTGCTGGAGTGTAGGGATAACTGTGAAAAGTGAGAAAATGCAATCGGGTTCCACGTTTCATTGCAAGATAACTGGCCACCGGTGAATCGATCCCTCCGGATAATAATGACAATGCGCTTCCATTCGTTCCACTGGGAAGCCCACCTGGACCGGGAAACTCATTAAAATAAATGAAGCTCCAATGTTCTCTAATCTCGAGACCAATATCGATCTTTGCCTCCTTAAGATTCAACTGCAAGCGCGGATAACCACGTAAGAATAAGTCCGAAAAATGGATTTCAATTTCCTGTGAAGTCATGGGAAATGGTTTCCATCCCCGTCGGGCACGCATACGATAAGTGATTGGCGTGTCATCTCCAATCTGACCAGCACTGAGTTGATAAATTTCGGGGAAATGACTCTTGATGGCTGCCACAATGGTGGAAAAATCCGTTGCTACCTTGATCCCTGGGGAATAGGATGATAGGCCAAAAACCAGAGGCATTCGACTATAAATGCCTGCGAGTTGTTCAGTAGTAAAAGGTTGAAAGCGGGATTGGTGCAATAATATCCGGCCGCGTTCACGCAGGAAAAGCGGCTCCATAATGTCCTGTATGGTCCGTTTGATCCCAGTCAAAAACAGCCGTTCGAACATACCGCGATTATGTCCCTTGGTGGCTATTTCATTGTACCGACACATGATTGTGTTATACAGCGGCATGAGAGGGTAGATAAGTAAGAAATTAGCAACTGAATAAAATTGGTTACCCCGCCTGGACTCGAACCAGGACAAACAGGATCAAAACCTGTTGTTATAGGTATAAAAATTAAATAGTGTGGTTGTTATGTGGTGATAATTCATGTATAATAGTGTCATATAGTTTCTATTGGTGTTAGTTAAATCATTAATCAATTAAAGGGATAATCGTATGGCACGTCATAACAAGGGCACACTCTACAAACGCGGTAAAATTTACTGGCTTGAATATTACGTTAATAATGAGCGAATTCGAGAAAGTCTTAAGACCAGCAATCTCAAAGAGGCACAATCCAAGCGGGATATAATAATCAACGACCTGAAAGCCCGCAAGAATGAAGACAAACATATCGCTATCCTCCATCGAGTCAAAGATGCAGAACATGCCCGCATAGAAGCCGAACAGAAACTTCAGGATTTCCGCGAAGAAAACCGAACTAAATTGAAAATAACCGATGTTTGGGAGCATTACCTTGCCAGTAAAGAACGTCCTCAATCCGGTCAAGGAACATTAAAGGATTACGATTATTGCTGGCGGAAATTTGTTATGTGGTGGTCGAATAATGATGGCGATCAACGCCCGTATGTAGAGGACATCAAAAAAGAAGACGCCTCGAAATTCGCCAGATTTCTTGATACAGAACAATTAAGTCCGAACCGTTACAATAAAATTATTATTTCCTGCAAGCTGGTATTAAATGTTATTGCCCCTTTATGCAATGATATGGCCAATCCTTTTGCCGGGATTCGGAATAAACGGCTTGACCCTCAAGGTCATCGAAAATTGACCGTTGAAGAACTCCGAATAGTGTGTGGTAAAGCAACCGGTGAAATGCGCGTTTTATTTGCGATTGGTTTGTTCACTGCTCTGAGAATGGGAGATTGCTGTACTTTGCAATGGAACGAAATCAGTTTAGAACTTGATCGCATCGTTAGAAAACCCAATAAAGTCAAAAGTCGTAAGAAAAAGAATACCCTTATTATTCCCCTGCACCCCGATCTCCGGAAAATCCTTGTTGAGATCCCCCAGGATACGCGGCAAGATTATGTTTTACCTGAATATGCCAGTCTCTATCTTAGAGATCGTGGCGCGGTCAGCAAAAAAATACAGCAACACTTTACTGATTGTGGAATAGATACCAAGGGGGGAAGGACTGGAAAAAATGCACCGCCCGAAGTTGGATTCCATTCGCTCAGGCATACCTTTGTCAGCATGGCTGCTCAAGCGGGTGTTCCATTACCGATCATTCAGGAATTGTGCGGCCATGAATCTTCTGCCATTCAACAGGTATATCTTCATATGGGAGAAGATGCTACCCGGCAAGCTATCCTAGCCTTGCCGAATATCGGCAATCCCGTTAACGACAACCAGCTTCTCCCGATGCCATCCAGTCAATCCCGAAATCAAGAAGCCATCGCCTTACTGAATTCCATGAATGCCAAAAACTGGGATGAAATCAAAGATAAAGTAATTAGAATACTATCTTCTTGACTCAATTTAGACTTAATCATTATTGGAGTTAAACCATCGAATTTCTTTGTCAATAGCAGCTATAATTGAATTTGGAAATATGTAAATAAGGGGAAAATATACACCATGTGAACGGTAATGTAACGCGGTTACAATAAAACCGATTTTACTCATAGCCATATTATCATATTTGAGCTGATTAAATATTTGGCAAACTGCTGCTTTTGAACATCCTAAAATTTTCCCTATATCAGTTAAAAAAGGCTTCAGATCAACCATTCCCTTCTTTGCATCATGTCTTTTTATTCGCCTTAGTGATTCCAATTCATTTAATGTCAAACCGATATCACTCGAAACAGTTTTTGCGATTGTGTAAGATTCTAAATCTTGGTCTATTGGGTACCAGCACATCCCACATTCCGGGCACTTAACTTCAATGTTAAAATTCGAATTATCATCATTTGACAACTCGTCATCTTTCCATTTTTCGTCAGTATCAACTACATAAGATGTTCGATTTTTATCAATCCATTTCCCCTTTATTTGGCATGTCTGACAAACTAGTTTGCTTGGAGCTAAGATTTGATTAAGAAACCCTTTAACCAAAACATAAGTTTCATGGTTATTGAGAGTTGGATTTTTTCTCTTTTGATATTCAAAAAGCTTTCCATAAATTAAATCAAAATAAATCTTTTCATCTTGAGGATTTCTTTTTTGACTAAAAATCGAATCTAAGTGAATCAGCAAACCTTGGATGTATCGAATTTGCCCATTTGTGAATGAAGTCATCAAATTCATAAATTCATTACTGGGCTTTGGTAAACACGGATAAAGTTTTTTTGATAACTCACATACCCTGGCATCCTTGAAAGTTGTTTTACAAGAATATTTAGGTAGCCTTATATTTTTTGTTAACTCCCGTGGCATAAAAAGTAATCGCCACAAGATAATTATCTCTCGTGTTTTTGACGATTTCACAATGATATTATTTGCTTTGGGCTTCCAGTTCCATTTTATAACTGCATCTAATGAATAAAATTTTTTCTTATCTCTCCTCTCTATTGAATTCCCTAATTTCCCCTTATTAGCTGCTCTTTTAATTGTTGGAATTGATTTGCCAGTTAGTAAGTTTATATCATCATATCCCAGTCCCTTATCGTACCCCCATGAAGTTTGAACCCTCGGATTAATTAAGGTTTTTTTATATATCTCCCTCAATCGTTGTAATTCACATTCAAGAATCTTGTTTTGGTCAGTTAAAGTTAAATCAATTCCATGTAACCTGATCTTTATGTTTGCAGATGGAGGAAAAACTTCCCATTCTTTTGGAAAGTAAACTTTGAATGGAATTTTGAATTCAAATTCATAGTGGTCAATGATTGAAGCCAGAATATTTGTCAATAACTCATATATAAAGTATATAGCGTTACTTTCTTCTAATTCAGTAATTCTTCCCTTCTGCAAGTCGTTATCCAAAACGCTCGATCTTAACGGTGTGTTCATAATCTTCTTCATAGGTCGCATCAAAAGATCCTAATAGCTTAACCTTTGTAAGGAGTTAACGCCAACATACGTGGCAATAACAACCAAAAATATAAAGGCAAGTATTATGAATGAACAAACCCCATTAAGGAAACATCGGCTATCAAAAAAATGGACGATGTCAAAGCTGGCAAAAGAAGCCAGAGTCTCACTATCAACACTATCAAGATATGAAAACGACTGGGACACACCAACATATCAAACAGCTCAACGCCTGGCTATCGCCTTGGAAGTGGAAGTCAGTCAAATCTATCCCAATAAGACTCTTAAAGAATCGGGGAGGGCTCTGATATGAAATTCAAGAACAAACCTCCTGAAAGTACACTCCTGGCAATTGTCCATCTGATTCAACCATTTGTCAGAGAAGAAATAACCCCCCAACTTCTGATCGAGACCTTGAAGCAATTCATTCCCAATCATGAAGCAAACAACCAAACTTCATCAATCCCCATTGCAAAATCGATTTCGATAATCGAAGCGGCCAACCGTCTCAATGTGAGTAAATCAACGATCTGGAGATTGATCCGGGTGGGGATACTGAAACGATCAAAACTGGGCTCAAGAACCGCTCGCATTTCAGAACGTGATCTTGCAGCATTGATAGAGAAGGGAGGTTACGACTATGAGAAAAAACAATCGTAATCACTCTCAACAAGCATACTTTGTCGGCCATTATACTGGAAAACAGATTCCCAAATGTACTTGTTGTGGGATCCTCATTACGAACTGGAACCTTGGCGGGAGCAATCGAGAAAATGGAAGTACCATTACTGGTAATGTTCCTTGCAATCGTTGTGTCGATCCTGAATGCCCACCGGATTGTTTAGTTGTAAAAGAGGGAGTCAGCTTATGAACACCCCCCTTATCCAATTCATGATCGACGACTTGGCAAAATCCGGAATCTCATACAAATGGGCTGTAAAACACGGATTAAGACCAGTGAATGCCAATGAATTGGCTTCCATGCTTGGATTTTCCCCCAAGAATATCAACGGTAACCAGTGTGAAGGTTATGTAATCCCGTTCTTTGATCCCATCACGAAAAAACCCATGTTTTGCCCAGATGGTCACCGTGATTATGTTCGCGTCAAGCTCCGTGTTCCGGCCATCGACAAAGATGGCGACCCGGCAAAATACCTTTCACCAAAAGATGCTGGCCAACATGCTTTGATTCTGCCTGAAGTCCATGCTTATTTACAAGATTCACAAAAGCCGGTAATAATAACTGAAGGTGAGAAGAAAGCCTTGGCTGCAACCCTGGCTGAATTGCCTACTATCGCATTGACCGGCAATCATGGCTGGAATATCGGCAAGACCAATGAACTATTGCCGGAATTATCCCGCTATATCGATCATAAACTGTGGATTGCCGTTTATGATTCCGATGCCAAAATCAATCCTGATTTTCACCGTTCCTTGGCACGAATGGCATTCGCGCTGTCAAAATTTGATTGCCAGCTCTATGCCGTCTATCTCCCGTCCATGGGCAACGGCAAAGTGGGGATCGATGATTACTTGGTCGAACATGGCAAGACCATTGACGACTTAACGCGATACATAAATGAAACCAAAACCCTGGTCTCCACTGAAGATATTCCAATATCAACAAAACCGTCGAATCACAAATCCAAGCGTTCACCCAATCAAGCGGAATTATTGGTACGTTTGACTAAAGAAATCACCTTATTTCACGGCCTTGAAGATTGCACCAAAACATATGCCAGCATTTCAATCGACAATCATTTTGAAACTTGGCCATTAAACAATCAATGTTTTTATAATTGGTTATCAAAACAGTATTATAAGACATATAAAAAAATCCCCGGATCACAAGCAATTAACGATGCAGTAAAAACCGTTCAGGGCATTGCTCAATTCGACAAAGAAGCAATTCATGTGGGAATAAGATTCACTTTCTATCAAGAAAGTATTTGGCTTGATCTGTGCGATCCAGAATGGCGAATCGTTAAAATTTCATCCAATGACTGGAAAATCGTTTCCGCCAAAGATGCCCCGGTAAAATTTATTCGTCGTCGTGGAATGCTACCATTGCCACAGCCTCAATCGGGGGGAAACTTCGATGATCTCAGACAACTATTGCATATCGAAGACGATCAAAATTGGTATTTGATACTTGGTTGGCTGACCGGAGCATTACATCCCACCGGTGGATATCCCATGTTGGTAGTTAATGGCGAACAGGGGAGCGGTAAAAGCACACTGTGCAAATTTTTGCGATACTTAATTGATGCCAATACTGCCGCCCTGCGTCGCCCCCCCAAAGAACCAAAAGATTTATTCATTGCCGTTAAAAACAGCTACTTGATTGCATACGATAATCTTTCCAGTGTTCCTGATTGGTTATCGGATTCTTTGTGTACAATATCGACAGGTGGTGGATTTGCGACGCGGGAATTATATAGCGATGATGAAGAAATAATAATAAACGCTGTACGCCCGATAATCATTAATGGCATTCCCAACCTGGGGACTCGATCCGATTTGGTGGATCGTTCAGTTTGTCTACAAATGAAAGAAATTCATAACCAACAACGTAAAAGCGACCTTTACCTTGAAAATGAATTCTCTCGTTTAGCCCCATCTCTAATTGGAAAACTATGCGAAACCGCATCACATGGACTTCGTAAATATCGGCAAATTGAATTATCTGAAACGCCACGCATGGCGGATTATGCTCAATGGATTGTCGCTTGTGCCCCCGCCTTGGAATTTCATGAAAATACTTTACTGAATGCCTATCTATCTAATCGTCAGGAAATCAATCTTGATACCCTTGAACATTCGCCGCTTGCCAAAATAATTGAACGCTATTTGGAATCCGATCATCGATGGCAGGGAACATGCGGAGAACTCCTTAAGGCATTTCAGAAACTTTGTAATGATGATACTTCAGTATCTTCATCAGATTTACCCAAAACATCAAGAAAACTATCCAATGATCTAAAGCGCATTGCACCCAATTTGCGTATGAACGGGATCGAAGTTCAATTCGGTAACAAAACGAATAAGGGCAGGACAATCACTTTAGAAAAGGTTGGGAAAACACCGTCACATCCGTCACCATCGTCACAAAATAATCATAAAATATTGAATACGAATAACATAGATTCTCATACAACCAGTGATCATTGTGTGACGTTTACCCAGAAGAGTGACGATACCGATTCATTATCAAATAACCCGGTGTCGATTGAAGAAAGAAATATGATCATCAGTGATGGTGGAAAAGATTCGAAAGTCACCATCGCAACCAGTTGCAAACAAACTTCTTCTGAATCAACAGATCATTCAAGTGACGATAGTGACGATTGCCACCCCATATCTTCTAAATCGATATCTGAGAATGAATATGATCCCAATGTTACAACCTGGTTGTATTGAATGGAGTGAACGATTGATGAACCCGTCATTATCTCACCGTGCTTTAATTATTCAGAAAGCGTTGCCATTAGATAAACAACCCGAATTCAGTAAACGCTGGCAATTCTTTCATGATGACTTACATAAAGCTGTAAATTTCCTGAATAGAATTGAACGAACCATCACACAATTAACTACTTCAACTTACGAAGCCCCATGCAACCCCGATCCTTCATGCGTACCCTTGAACCTACCCCGGAAACCCAATGAATCGAGTGTCCAATTGCTGGATCGGTGCTACAAGGCTGACGGTTATATCAAAGCCTAAACATAATTCAAACTACAAGTGGAGAAGACCATGACACGACAAGAAGTTATCACCATTTTAGAGCGGATGATTCGCGACGAAAATACCATTGATTATGATCGGATACAGGCGATTGCGGAGTTGGCAAAAATCCAAGGCTTTTATGCCCCCAATCAATTCATAACCAAACTACAGCCATGCCTTGAATTAATGAACCTCAACTGACAACTTCATGGGTTCCTTAATGCCTTTGACCGTTGTCATGTGTTCATATACCGATATCGCCCGGGCAGCCGCAATCCTTCGAGAGACCTCCCGCGTACTGATTGTTCCGGGTGGGGTGTTCAAATTCAGGTTTGCATTGTAGTTTTCAGAACGTATGGGCGGGAACTCCCCGGCCAATTTACAATCGATTTCAATTGCCCTCAACCGATCCGCCACATTCAGGCTGTCATTAAACATCAGTTGACTTAATAATTCCCGCTTTTCCTGCAATGTCGCAACTTTGCTTTTGGCAACTTCCTTCTGTAGCTCTTTTATTCTGTCCTGAATACCAACATTTTTCAACAAAAGCCGGGAAGCTGCCGATGCCGCAATCTTGGGATTTTTCACATTCCACCCGCTTTTCCGATACGCTTCAGCCTTGGAATACCCCTCCGCGATCAATTGCGCGAACTTCTCATATCGTGGATGATTGATCACAGACATAATTCCAATTTCTTACATTCATAAGTTTTATACAAAGCATAAGCGACTTAATATAAACGCCACTAACTTATCTCTAATTTTCCTTCTTCCATTTCCATGGAGGTATCGGGCTGGTGTCTGCCCATAACCCGATCTTTTTTTCACGCGCATCTTGTTCAGTGGAATTAAAAACCCCTGAACACGGTTTATCATAATTATAACACCATGCTAACCCTTCTTTTAGCATTTGATAATTAACGGTCGTTTCTAAAAGTTTGTTTTCATCATCAATCAATTCAGTTCCATCATCAATCAATTTTTTTTTATCCAGTAATAACACAATCCCAATATAGAAATCATGTCTTTCTTTTTTTTCACATATTACCATAAGTGGAACACTTCCTTGTGTTAGCTCGGAAGACACTAATTTAGTCAAATAAAATTTTGCTTTATATCCATAAGGTTGATCTAATTCTGGTGCATCAATTCCCTTAAGTCTAATTACGTACAATCCATGATCGTCATCCGATCTGATTTTTAATGTATCTCCGTCAATTATGGATTCTGCCATTCCAGAAAACGACATTGTTTCCAATTCGTTTGATTTCACAATCGTTTCTTGTCCAGGAAGTTCTGGTTTTGCTTTTTTATCATCCATCAAACCATCAACCTGTTTAAATTTATTATCAGACCAAGACCACTCATAGGTTTTGAATGCACCAAATTTTGTGTCAAGGATTACTATTACCGATTGATTTGCTCTTGCTGTGTGTACTTGATACCGTCCAATGTCCACATTTTGTTTATGACAATACCAGTATAGCCACATCGAAAAAGCAAAGAAGAGATAAAGTATAGCTATTTTTATATTGCTCACTTTATCGATATATAATTGTGTTTATGAGTCATTGGGTTGGTTATATCATTAAACAATAAGTGCGATAGCAATGAATTGTTTGAGGGATACTCATCAATTCTTTATGATTTTTCCTGTGACGATTATAAATTAAATTCGTTATATTCTATGTTCCTTACCATTTAATGGTTGTGAATTTCTCATTATCGTTTGTAGTGATAACAAATCACAGACGGTCATTCATCAAGATTTTGATTAAAAATAATCAGAAATTGCCAATCTGGCAACTCATGATAAAATTTCTAAACAACCACTGTACCACCAAAATAATTGTTATGGATGAGTGGCATATTTTTGTCAGACTCTTTAACACCTTCCGGAAACATCCCCAAAAATATTTTGAACCTACCCCCACAGGTCGTGATCGATAATGCCCCCGCCCCCCCTCCATATTAAAACGACCAGCCTAAAGCAGACTGTGGTTGTTATGTGGTTGTTATTCGGGGGCAATGTGGTGGTTTCATAAAGTGTCAGATAGGCTTTATTAGCCTCAAATGAATGGTTACCCCGCCTGGACTCGAACCAGGACAAACAGGATCAAAACCTGTTGTGCTACCGATTACACCACGGGGTAGGAAAAGGAGGGCGGAAAAAGAAACTCATCACAAACTTAATAATTTTTCTTTCTTTTACAGAACAACCCATATAATGAAAAACGTAAGTAGAATGTAGAAGTTTCGTTAATCTGCAATCTGAAAAGTGAAAATTAATTATTGTTTTCGACACGCATGATGGCTTGATAAATATTCGCGAACAAAGTTTCTAATTTATCGAATGGTGTCGATGAATATGCGACCCGGATTACATCGTTAAGCACGATAACTCCGGTCGAATATTCTTTAAGTAATAATTTACGAACGAGTTCCGGATCGACTTTTTTGGGTTTTAAGCACATGAAATAACCGGAATTGAAGGGCAGGGGATCCCAGGCATTGGTGTATTCAGGATGAGTAGATAATATGATTTTAATCTGATCATAGCGCCGTTTCAATGTGGCATATTTCTGGCGTTTTTGCGCTTCATAATCCCGGGAATTGTAGGCCTGGTTTAACAATGCCTGTGAGATATTCGGGCTGTTGGATATATTGCCACGGATCGCGCCGGCTGTCTTAGCTTCCAATGCGGTATACAAAGCGGGAGTGCCGCCCTTGATGGCATAGGTGATAAAACCCACACGAAAACCCCAGACATAATCTTCCTTGGTTGAGCCGTCAATCTTGATGGTAAGGACACGTTCGTGCAGATTCGCCAAATATGGAAAGATGGATTCCGTGAGAATACCAGGTTCAAACACCAGGCCGAAATATGCGTCATCGATGATTATGACAATGTTATTGCCAGCATCAGCAGCCTCATAGATGACATCACGGATTTGCTCTGCTTCGGCTGGCGACACCGTATAACCGGTGGGATTGTTGGGGAAGTTCAAAGATACAATCCGTTTACCGGTGGGACCGGTCTGGAGCAGTTCTTTCAGCCCTGCGACATTGAATCCATTGTTCAGGTTAAAGGTTGGGAAGGTATGAAAACATGTGCCATAAGCGTTTTCGTACATCAACTGATAATTTTCCCAGAGCAAATCAGGCGTATAAAAGCGATCACCCTCATTGATAAACAAATAACCACACATGCTCAATCCATGAGTCAACGCACAAGACACTATCGGCATACTGATAGCAATATCTTTAAGCGCTGGGTTTTTCTGATAAATCATTTTTTTCCAGGTCGCACGAATATCCGGACGTCCGGGACTGGGCGCATATGGGAAGATTTCATTGCTATCCTGGATCACAGCTTGTGAAATACAATCCAGGCACATTGGTGCGCCGTTATCTTCCAAAGCGATACCAATGGTGGCATTAACCGCTTTGCCTTTTGCTTCAGCCGCCTGCGCGAGTATGCCCCTTTGTGGAAAGTAAATGGACTTACCGCGTGCCGAGAGCATTTCGGGAAGATAGGGATTCGCATTTCGAATAATTTCGTTCAACTCGCTTGCTTGGATGTTCAAATCACTCATTATTATTCCTGTTCTGTTGCTGGGAGTTTAAACCGATTGGTGAATCAAATACACCTGTCCAATATACCATGAGTTACTGAATTGTAGTATATAACGTTTCGATAACAAGGGATAAATTTCATCATTAAGGCAGGACGCAATCGTCATTCATGGATATAATAATAAATTTACGTTTATATGAATCATGGATATCGGTTTCTTAAACCCACAACAACAAAAAGCCATTCAAACCGTCAATGGTCCCCTCCTGGTGCTGGCTGGCGCCGGCACTGGTAAAACCACGGTGATCACTTATCGAGTGGGCTGGATGCTGAAAAACGGTATCCGTCCGGATCAGATCATGGGAGTAACATTTACCAATAAAGCGGCAGCGGTGATGAAACAGAAAATCACCCAATTACTACCGGAGGTAAATCATCGCTCAATGTATATTGGCACCTTTCATTCCTTTGGCTATCGCATGTTGTGGCAGTTTATCGATCGCCTTGGCTACTCTCCTCAATTTGGAATCGCGGATGCGGATGATCAGGAAAAGCTGATCAAGGATATCGTCAGGGAAAGCGGCCTTTCAGGTAGCGACTTGAAACTGGACTTTTTTATTCGCGGGATACGCGATGCCAAGAATCGCCAATTGACGGAGAATGATATTCGCCAATCCGGCAGTATGCCGTGGTTTCAAAAATTAGCCGATGTTTATGTTGACTATCAGGCACAATTGAAAAAACAAAATCTGGTGGATTTTGACGATTTAATCGCCTTGCCCTGCAAAATCTGGCGGGAATATCCCGAAACCCTGGAAATCTGCCATAAGAGATTTCAATACCTGCTTGTCGATGAATACCAGGATACTAATGCCAACCAGAGTCAATTGATTGACCTGTTGGTGGGTATAAAACAAAATGTGTGTGTAGTCGGCGACGACGATCAATCGATTTATGGATGGCGCGGTGCTGAAGTTAAAAACATACTTTTGTTCAAAGAACGTTATCCTAATGCTGCGGTGATTAAACTTGAACAAAATTATCGGTCAACTACACATGTGCTGGCGGCAGCAAACAATGTGATCGCGCATAATTTTGAACGTCATCCGAAAGCTTTGTGGACTGCCCGGGAGGATGGGGAACGGTTGCAAATAATTCATCTCGAAAATGAACAAAAAGAAGCCAAGCTGGTAACCCGCTTGATTGAACATTTACTTTATGAAATGCGCTTGACCTACAAAGACTTTTTAGTATTGATTCGTTCCAATTTTCAATCCCGTCTCTACGAACTGGCATTTCACGAAAGTCATATTCCCTATCGTATTGTCGGCGCCAAATCATTTTATGAAAGCCGTGAAATCAAGGATGCCCTGGCATATTTAAAGATTCTTTATAATCCTCATGATGAGATCAGTTTGTTGCGGATCATCAATGTTCCCGCACGTGGGATTGGGGACAAGACCTTGGAAAAATTATTGGGATTGCGACAACAGATCAATAAACCCTTATTGATGGTGATGTCGAGTCCCGAAGCACAGAAAATTCTGCCACCCGGTGCCTGGGCGAAACTGCATGCGTTCAATATGACATTACAACGCTGGCAAATAAATTTTCAACAATCCGGTCGTTTAGCGGAAAAGATCAAAGAGTATTTAACAGACATGGAGTTTTTCTCGTCAGTCGAACAACTCTATCGGGATAAAGATGAACGCGATCAAAAAGCGCGAAGTGATAACCTGAATGAATTCATTATTTCAGCAACTCTGCTTGAAGAGCGTCTCGGGCATATGACTTCTCTGAGTGAATTTCTTCAGACGTATGGTTTGATGGATGATCAGGATCGTGTCAAGGAGGAGAATCGAGCAAGTGGAAATTCGGTTAATTTAATGACCGTGCATGCGGCGAAAGGCACAGAGTTCCCGGTCGTGATAATAGTTGGTTTGGAGGAGGAGTTTTTCCCCCATGCCCGCTCGCTGGAAGAAAATGGTTTGGAAGAAGAAAGACGCCTGTTTTATGTGGCGTTGACTCGTGCGCAACAAAGGGTATACATGACGTGGGCGCACACACGCGCGAAATTTTATCAGCGTGAAAGGCGCTATCCATCACGTTTTATTCACGAACTTCCGCCCGAACATGTCAATCATACCAAGGAACGAGATATCTTCCTGCCAGCCAATCCTACTGATGTTGCAGCGGTTTTCGCCGATATGAAAAATCGGTTTTAATGGCAAATACATATTTATAACGATACGATCTTTGTTAAAGCACATGATTTGGATATTATTATTGTTGGTTCAAAGGCGGTGCGATCGATAAATAGCCATTAGAAATTGAGGCACTGGGCAGTTTTTGGAAAATCTTGGAGAACAAGATGAATAAACCAACACAAATACTGCAGGTCGAGGATAACTGCATGGACGTCGAATTAACGCATGAAGCCTTTCGCCAGGTTCTGCGGTATGTCAACATTCATGTCGCGCCAAATGGTGAAAAGGCATTAAGCTATTTTGGGGGGCTAAAAAAACTTAATTCCATTGATACCAGGAAGCTCCCTGATTTGATTCTCCTGGATTTAAAACTGCCGGGGATTGATGGATTTGAAGTTTTGCGTCAACTTAAAACAACACCGTTACTCAAACGGCTGCCAATTATCATTCTTACCTCATCAAGCGATGAAGGTGATCGGGCACGCGCTTATGACCTTGGGGCCAATGTTATTTGGTCAAGCCGGTCACATTTTCTGGGTTTTTGGAAATGATTCGAAAAATCCATGAGTATTGGTTGGTGCTTAATATGTATCCACCCGAGGAGTCCGCATGAATGGTGTCAACGCTAATTATATATGGTTACTCCATGCCTACCACCAAAGGATAATGCGGTTAAGTTCGCCGTACGTCAGACGACTAATACTGTCTAATTCTAAACTGAGGTGTAATTTCGATCATCATTTTACCACCATCAAACCCATGGAGCCGGCACAATGATAGCGGCGTTGCCACCAAATGAAGAAGCGCGACTGAAAACCTTATATCGTTACAATGTCTTAGATACGGAACCAGAATCTGCATTGGATGATCTCACCGCACTGGTGGCTCATATTTGTGGCACTCCGATTGCTCTGGTTTCATTGGTAGATGCCGACCGTCAATGGTTTAAGTCCCGTTTTGGTCTCGATATTCAACAAACATCCCGTGACCAGGCATTTTGTGCTCATGCGTTATTGCAGCCTGACGATGTAATGATCGTGGAGGATACCATCGAGGATAAGCGATTCTCCGACAATGTACTGGTCACTGATAAGCCGCAAATCCGTTTTTATGTCGGGGCCCCTCTAATTGCCTGTGATGGCCATGCGTTGGGTACATTGTGCGCAATCGATACCAAGCCACGTCAGCTTGATGAAAGCCAGATACAAGCTATACGGGTGTTGAGTAATCATGTCGTCACTTACCTTGAGGTGCGTCGTCAAGAAGAGGCGCGAAAACGAGCAGAAGCACATATTCATTCAATCCTTGAAGCGACACCAAACGGTCTTATCATGATTGATTCACAGGGATATATCACATTGCTCAACATTCAGATTGAGAAATTATTTGGCTATTCACGTGAAGAACTTATTGGTCAGAATATCGATATCCTGGTTCCTGAGCGTTTTCGCGAACTTCATCCGCATCATCGTGCGCGATACTTCTCTGAACCATCCACCCGTGCGATGGGCGTTGGACGTGACCTCTATGGGCAGCGTAAGGATGGAAGTGAGTTTCCGGTTGAGATAGGCCTGAACCCACTTACCACACCAGAGGGGCTAATGGTGTTAGCCTCGGTGGTGGATATTAGCGAACGTAAACGGTTGGAATTATTAATGAATACCAAGCAAAAGGTGCTGGACATGCTTGGCGATGGCACCAATATCAATATTATTTTGAATAAAATTGCACTTGGAATCGAGATTTATTTCACTGATTTGCTATGTTCTATCATGCTGGTGGATTCGGATGGTGTTCATTTCAGTACTAGCGTTGCTCCCAATCTTCCAGAGCCTTTCAAGCTTGCCATGGAAAGGGTTTCAATCGAGGAGCTATATGGATTGAGAGAAGGAGAAAATTACTGCGAGCAAATCCTTGTCAGTGACATCGCTGTTGATCCATTCTGGGCGGGATTTCGGGAACTGGCATTGGATAATGGTTTATATACCTGCTGGTCGACACGTGTTTTTGATACCAGTTGCCGCCTGTTGGGTATGATTCATTTGTTTAGCAAGAAGCCATATCAACCTACTTACCAAGACATTACGACGATTGAGGGGTTTGGCAATCTGATCAGCATTGCCAACGAATATTCAAGCACACATGAACTGCGACTGGCGAAAGAGAGTGCTGAAGCGGCCGACCGGCTCAAATCCGCTTTTCTCGCCACCATGTCACATGAACTGCGCACCCCACTCAATTCTATCATCGGATTTACCGGCATCATACTGAACGGCTTGGCCGGGCCATTGAATCCAGAACAGACCAATCAGTTGGGTATGGTACAGAGCAGCGCCCGTCATCTCCTTGCTCTAATCAATGATGTCCTGGATATTTCCAAGATTGAGGCCGGCCAATTAACCCTAAGCTTTGATCCATTCAACCTTCGTGATGCTATAACCCGAATGGTTGATTTAGTCAAACCTATGGCGGATAAAAAAGGTCTGTCAATGCGAATCGATCTTTCATTTGATGAGGACGTTATCATCAGTGATCAACGCCGGGTCGAACAAATCATTCTCAACCTACTCAGCAATGCGATAAAATTTACTGAAAATGGTAGTGTGGTATTGGAAGTCACGGATGTTCCCGATTATCCCGGGAGGGTGAACAATCGTGTCATGTCGGCGGTTAGTATTTGTGTGACAGATACGGGTATTGGTATTAATCCTGAAGATTTAACCATGATATTTAACCCATTTCAACAGGTTGAAACCGGGTTGAGTCAACCAGTTGAAGGCACCGGTTTGGGACTTGCCATATCTAAGCGATTGGTTGATCTGCTAGGCGGCGACATTAAAGCTGAAAGTGAATGGTGTCGGGGGAGTAGATTTACCGTCACATTGCCAGTAAAACCTCCCGCGGAACCGTGAATGTGTAGAGTGGAGGTTTATCCATTATTAAAGTGGCGACTTTGTTATTTTAACCAGAGCAGCTTTTATGGTGTCGAAAAAGGTATTCAATACAATTCTCTCCGTTTTTGAATAACCACCTGAGCTCATTCAATGATTGCTGGATGAGATCAATTCAATGGCTTATGTTGAATTATTAATACAGATCAAATTACAGACAAATATGGTCATGACGCTTAATCCTAACTAATGTTGCCGCAATAATATCCTGTAAGTATTGATATAGGGTCGACTACAACATAAGTTAAAAGGCAACAGCCCCGCTGAAAATAAGTCAGACGAAATAAAGTTAAGCATTCGCAGCTATGAAAATCCTCCTTATTGAAGACAACGAGCATAATCGAAAACTTGCCGCATTTCTATTGGAACGCCATGGATATAAGGTGGTTCTTGCGACATCAGGGACGGAGGGCATAGAGCTTGCACTTCAAACGCATCCAGCACTCGTTCTCCTCGACATTCAATTGCCAGAAATGGATGGTTATGCTGTGGCCCGAACGCTCCGCGCCAATCCAAAACTGAATGCGATCCCGATAATCGCGGTAACCGCCTGTGCAATGGTCGGTGACCGTGAAAAAGCGATTGAAGCTGGTTGCCATGGCTATATCGAAAAACCCATTAATCCACTTACTTTCGTTACCGAAATCGAGCGTTTCCTCCCATCATCTTCTAAATCGGTCGCACCTAAGATACGCGTGCTTTTAATTGACGACAAAGATGAAAACATCTATATGCTGCGAGCATTGCTTCAGGGTAATGGGTTCATTGTGGACGAGGCTCATCATGGCGCAGAAGCATTGAGTAAGGCCCGAGTAATACGTCCGGATCTGGTCATCACCGACCTTTTGATGCCGGTGATGGATGGATATACCTTCCTGCGCCATTGGAAAGCGGATGAGCAATTAACTATTATCCCCGTTGTCGTTTATACTGCGACTTACACCGATCCGAAAGATGAACGCCTTGCCTTGGACTCGGGTGCCGATGCATTCATCATCAAACCCTCTGAACCGGATGATTTCTTGGCGCGGATTCAGAAGATTTTAATCCAACAAAATGAAGGCAATCTCAATCCGCCCATGCAACCACTAGCGGATGAGACTATTATTCTCAAGGAATACAATCAGGCATTGATCCGGAAACTGGAGGCAAGGACCTTGCAGTTGGAGCAGGGCAATCGTGATCTGGCTAAGAGAGAGAGTCACCTGAGAGCAATTTTTGACACTGAACCCGGGTGTGTGAAACTACTGAGTTTGGATGGCAGTTTAATCGCAATGAATCGTGCGGGACTCAATATAATCGAAGCCGACTCGTTGTCGCAAATGGAAAACAGAAGTGTTTTTTCCCTGGTAGTTGAGAAAGACCGTGCCGCCTTCCGCCAATTAACTGAAAACGTCTTTCGCGGCGAGAGCGGAGTATTGGAGTTCGAATTGATCGGCCTCAAAGGTAGTCGGCGATGGTTGGAAACCCATGCAGCTCCATTGCGTAACCAGGATGGGAAGGTCTCTTCCTTATTAGCGATTACCCTGGATATCACTGAGCGAAAAAGAGCAGAAGAAGAAATTCGCTTATTAAACGCAAAACTCGAACAACGGGTGCGCGAGCGTACCACACAACTTCTTGCCGCGAATCAAGAGCTCGAAGCCTTCACCTATTCAATATCACATGACCTGCGATCGCCGTTGCGCGCGATCAGCGGCTTTGCCGAGATTATTGCCAGTCGTCACCGTGAAAACCTGAATGAGGAAGGTCAGAGATATATCGACAACATCGTCAAATCAAGCGAACGCATGGGACATTTGATTGACGATCTCCTGTCTTTTTCACGTCTTAATCATCAGTCAACAAGCCGAGTAACCATACCATTAAGTGAAATTTTCACATCTTTGGTCAATGAACTGACCGAGCGCCTGCATGAAGTTGGCGGAACGCTCGAAATCGCGGCGAACCTACCAAAGGTACTGGGAAATCGGAGTTTGCTAAATCAAATTTTTTCCAATCTGTTGGATAACGCGATTACCTATCGGCGGAATCATGAGCCGGTGAAAATTAAAGTTGCTTCAAGCATTGAAGATAATTTTGCAGTTATCGAGATTCAGGACAACGGCATCGGAATTCCATCTGAATATCATGAAATAATCTTCAATGTCTTTCAGCGACTGCATGGTGATGAACACTATCCCGGTACCGGGATCGGTCTGGCTACCGTGAAGAAATCGGTCGAGTTGCTTGGTGGCGAGGTAAGACTTAAATCCGAAATTAACGCAGGTAGTACCTTTATTGTCAAATTACCAGTGGCGCCGGATGGCGAAATGGTATCATCATAAGTGGTATATTTTCTACATAAACGAGGTTTAAATTTTCATCGCATTAACTGCCTTGCTTAAAAGGACATTTACCGACAGATAAGTCAGCATACTCGGCAAATATTATCTTACGGTTGTGATGAACTTATTTTAACCTTACTTACAGTACCATCGCTATTTGCCCAGCCTCGCTGGGAGGATAGGTGACTTGAAATTCCGCATCTCCTTCCGAAATCAACTCATTGGTATTTTCTGCTAAAAGTTTATGAACAAATGAAAAGATCAAATCAGAATGACATTTCCCCCGACCATGGTATCATATGTTCATTTTTTTCAGTAATATGACATAAAACTTACATGTCGAGAATTGTAACCATGTCGGAAGTTTGGCGCAGTTTCGAATTACCCAATGTATAGATGAAGAATGATGGATGCAAGTCAGCTCCTGTAAGCGGAGTGAAAATTTAAGCTTGACATCACTCACCAAAAAATATTTGAAGATGAAATCCCCGATTCGCATTCTTTCAATTGATGATAATCCGCTTGACCGTGAACTGGTGCGCGACGCGCTGAACCAGGATAATGGCAATTTTGAGATAATTGAGGAGTCTAATCGCGCTAACTTCGAAGAACTGATTACTGCAGCAGGCACTTTTGATATCATTCTAAGTGATTTCAATATTTTGGGATTTACCGGTTTACAAGTGCTTGAGGTCATTCTGGAGAAATGTCCAGGTACCCCAGTAATTATGCTGACTGGCACTGGTTCTGAAGAGATGGCGGTTGAAACGATGAAACGCGGCGCTGCCGATTATGTCCTCAAAACTGACCGGCACATCAAGCGATTACCACACACCATTCGCGCAGTACTTGAATCCAGCAGACTGGAGAAAGAAAATCAACGAGTGCAAGAAAATCTGCGTGCAAGTGAATATCTGCATCGGGAATTTATGAATGGTTTGCCCGTGGCTGTATATACCACGGATATAGACGGTCGTATCATCCTATATAATCATGCCGCGGTAGAAATGTGGGGACGACGACCGGAAGCAGGCGATCATTGGTGCGGTTCATTCAAACTTTATCGATTGGATAATCATCTTCTTCCTCATGATGCTTGCCCGATCGCATTGGCTATTAAAGAGAATCGATCTATAAATGGTATTGAAGCGATAGTCGAACGAAAAGATGGAAGTCGCATTAATATACTTGCGTACGCAACACCATTCAGGGATAAATCCGGTGAGGTGATCGGCGCCATGAATGCGATGGTGGAAATCACGGAACGCAAACGAATAGAGGAAAAACTGCAATTAAATGAACAACATCTACGTCTGTCATTGGAAGCGGGAAAGATGGGATCGTGGGTTTGGGATCTCCATTCAAACCTATCCTTCTGGAACCAACAAGAATATCAACTGCTAGGGTTACCACCTGGTGATGGCCAGGTCGACACTGACTTATTTTTTGAGCACGTTCATCCTGAGGACTTACCAGGATTAAAACTGGCGCTATCTGAATCCATGAAGTATCACACCTCATTTAAGCATCATTTCCGAATCATCCGTGCGGATGGGCTTACTCGCTGGATTTCTGGGCGGGGTCAAGTATCGCAGGATGATATATCCGGAAATCCGCAACAGATTTTAGGTATCAACTTCGATATCACCGAAAGTAAAGAAGCGGATGAAAAATTGCGGCAAACGACAGCCGAACTGCAACTTCGTTTTCGCCAGCAGCAGGCACTCGCCAATCTTGGTGAATTGGCCTTGCAGGCGAACGACCTTGGAAATTTGTTCCAAACAGCTATCGATATGATCTGTCAGGTTCTGGAACTGGAGTTTGGCAAGATTCTGGAACTCCAGCATGATGGACAAACTTTGCTGTTGCGCGCTGGAGTCGGTTGGAAGGAAGGTTTAGTCGGAACCGCAATGATCTCCGGAGGTAAGGATTCACAGGCAGGCTATACTCTTTTAAGTGATCAGCCAGTAATTGTGGTCGATCTCAACACCGAAACTCGCTTTAGTGGACCGGCATTGCTGCGAGATCATGGGATTGCCAGTGGAATAAGTGTGGTTATTCGTGGTGGATCTGTGCCATATGGGGTCCTCGGTGTCCATACCCGTCAGCATCGTGAATTCAATCAATATGACCCCTTGTTTTTGCAAAATGTCGCCACCCTGTTGGGAAATTTTATCGAACGTCAACGTCTAGATACCCAATATCGCCAGTTGATCCAGAGTGTCCAGGATTATGCGATTCTCAGGTTGTCAACCTCAGGCACAGTGACGATGTGGAACAGCGGCGCTGAACGGATGATGGGTTTTAAGGCTGAGGAAGTTATTGGCCAGTCTGATGCAATTTTCTATCTGCCTGAAGATGTTGCCAGTGGCAAACCGAAGCGGATACTGGAAGAAGCGGCAACACATGGTCGGGCTGAACATGAGGGATGGCGACTGAAGAAGAACAACACCAGATTACTAGTCGATGCGGTCACCTTCGCTTTGACTGACGATGCTGGCTGCTTGACTGGTTATTCACGGATAATCCGTGATATCACGTTGAAAAAAAGAGAAGATGAATCACTGCGGTCGGTGGTGGATCATTCAAGTGATGTCATCGTGACCATTGATGATAAAGGTATTATGCAATCTTGTAGTGGTTCTTTGCAAAAAGTTTTTGGGTATGACCCGGCCAGGATCATAGGGCAGAACGTGAATTTATTAATGCCCGATCCTTGGAAAAGTCATCACGATGGTTACATCAGCGCTTATCTGCGCACCGGGCTTGCCCGGATTATCGGCAAGGTGCGGGAAGTCACAGGATGTCGCGAAAGTGGCGAATTATTCCCGCTCGAGCTTGCGATCACCGAATTTACCCTTGATGGCGCCCGCTTTTTTACTGGCATTATGCGCGATATCACCACCCGTAAAAAGTTGGAAGATGAACTCCGGCAATCGCAAAAAATGGAAGCGATAGGACAATTGGCTGGTGGCATCGCCCACGATTTTAATAATTTGCTGACCATTATCAATGGCTTCAGTGAATTGCTCATTTATCAGTTATCATCAAATGACTCCCAAAAGAAAATGTTGCTTGAAATCATGAATGCCGGGAATCGCGCTGCTGATCTCACTCGTCAATTGCTTGCTTACAGTCGCAAGCAGGTGTTAGCGCCATTATTACTGAATCTAAATAATGTAATATTAAACATCGAAAAGATGCTGCAGCGCTTGATTGGAGAAGACATTATGTTGTCTACCAATCTGGATCCACAGTTAAGGATGGTGAAGGTCGATCCCAGTCAAATGGAAACAGCTATAATGAACCTTGCTATCAACGCCCGGGATGCCATGCCCCGGGGGGGAAAACTGACGATTGCGACCAGTAATATTGAGGTTGGTGGGGATGGGTCTAAAATCTATACTGGTTGTCAATCTGGCAGTTATGTTAAGACGACCATTGCCGATACCGGCAGTGGGATGTCACCCGCAATCATGTCACGCATCTTCGAACCATTTTTCTCAACCAAGGAAGTCGGAAAAGGAACCGGATTAGGGCTGGCAATGGTTTTTGGTTTCGTTAAACAAAGTGAAGGCCATATATCAGTCAGCAGTGAGATTGGAATGGGCACAACGTTCACCATCCTGTTACCTGTAGTGAAGGAACATTCTGAGGGTACTAAAAGAGATGAAAAGATACAGCCTTTGCCACGGGGTAATGAAACAATATTGATTGTAGAGGATGAGGATAGTGTCAGGCGATTCGCCAGGATGGCTCTTGAAATGCAGGGCTACAAGGTGTATGAAGCGAGCAATGGACAGAATGCGATAAATTTGATCGAAACATTGGGGATTACGATCAAACTCATCATTAGCGATGTAGTGATGCCGGAAATGAGCGGACGCCAATTGGTCGACTTGCTGCGACGGTTTCATCCCGATCTTAAAGTCCTTTTCATCAGCGGTTATACCGATGACGCGGTTGTACGATATGGTGTCAGCCACGCAACGGAAGCGTTTCTCCACAAACCATTTGACAAGAATGAATTGACTCAAAAGGTACGCGCTGTTCTAGATGATAGGATTGGCTAATCCCATTATATTCCCGTCAGGCGCATCTCTGTCACCCAGTTCTGAATCTTGTTCTGAGTGGCAAGGAATAAGGGTTTATTGATTAGGATGTCGAGATATTTTTTATAGAGCGCCAAGAAGGCTTCGTTGAAGATTTCGAGAAACTTGATCCGCTCCTGAAAGCGACTGCCAGAATCGAGTTCTTCGACTTGGGGCAAGGTTAATCCCCGATAAAAGAACCGATCAGTATCGAGAGTGAACAACCAGATTTCATCCTTTTCACGTGCCAGGGTCAATCTCGCCTGTCGCAGTTTTTTCCCTTGGATTAAAGCCGTTTGAGCTTCCGGGCTGATCGTCGGCAAGCCCTTGCGGATGACCATTTCCTGCGCTTTTTCACCATCACCGATGAAGGTTAATGGTCCATCGATCAGAATGCTGAAGGTTCCCAATTCCGGTGTCGGAAATATACCCCCTTCGATTTCCTGGAAATACCAGATCCAGGTCAGAAAATCCCGTCCAATCGTCAGTTCCGAATCGGGTTCGCGGCCGGTTGGCGAAAAATTCATGGGGCGCAAAGTATCCGTGTCGATCTGAAAATAGTGGAATGCGACTTCTTCTGGGGTTAACGGTTCGAGTGAAATTTCGAAGGTTTCGTAAAAAAAATCAATGAAACGATCAACTTGCGGCACCGATGTTGAGCCGATGAACAACAAATCGCTGCGGGCATTGATGACAAATGGAATACCCACCAAGGTTGGCGGCATCTGTTCGATCAGCCGTTCCGCAACGGTCTCCCTGACCTCTTTTTTCTGGCGGCGATTGAGATAGGTCATCTTGCTTTCACGCAGCAGTTTGAGTTCAGATAACTGGCATTCAGCGCGAAATAGGGAGGGGGGGATTTTGCGATTGGCGAGGCGTAAATGCAAATGGGTAAATCCGCCGGTGATGGCGGTGTCATCATTGATCTCGATCTCTAGGAGATGGCGACCACTGACCCAACCCACTTCGAGGTCTTCCTTAAGGGCTAGAAGAGAGGTCCCCTTTCTGGCATCAAATCGAGCCCATTTATCCGCGGGCAGGTTGGTTGGCATATGGCAGATAGTCAATGGTATGGATCCTTTATCGAATGGCATATTTACATTTCCTTATTTTTACCGGGAATAAATCCGCTCCGGCAGGGCTGTCGCGATCTTAAGCTTGATTCATCATTACAATTCACATTACCAATGACCGCTTAATCCAGAGAGATTAATGGGGTATTCCGCTATAGATAACTATTCAATTCAGGAGTAATGTGAGGCGCTGATATTCTCATGTTAATTGGAATTTGCAAGTCATACCCAACCGGAAAATTGATATTATGGCTTTTAACAACGATCTTGCTGAACTGGTTAGAAAAATCCTCTCAGGGCAAATCAGGGTAGTGGAAAAGAAGATGTTTGGCGGCGTTGGGTTCCTGGTTAATGGCAATATGATTTGCGGCATATTGCGGGAAGATTTGATTGTGCGAATCGGATTATCAAACTATGAGTGGGCATTGCAGCAGACCGGAGTTCGTCAATTCGATATAACTGGACGGATAATGAAAGGGTGGATCATGATCTCCCCGGCTGGAATAGAGGACAAAAACAGCCTGAAAAGATGGACAGATATGGGGGTTGACTTCGCCTTAACTCTACCGCCTAAGGAATCAAACCATTAAAGATGCGAGAGTACCACAATTGTTTGATCGTCTGTTTGAGGGGTCGAACCGGAGTAGACTTGGATGGAAGTTAAAAGATTGGTGGCTGTGATCTTCGGATCGATTCCTTGTTTACTGAATTCCGATTTGATCCGTTCCAAGCCGAAATCCATTTCTTCGTGGTTGCGTGCGTCGGTAATGCCATCGGTAAACATGAGAATGGATGTATTGGGTTGCCAGATGAATGCAAAGGTGTCGTAATGAATACTCTCGTCATCTGGCGGTAATAAGCCCAGTGCTGGTCCATCGGGGCTAATCACTTGAACTTCTCCATCTGCCTGGCGGATCAACAGTTCCGTATGACCGGCACGGGCGTATTCCACCGTGCTGTCGCGCTTATCAATCAAACAACAGGCGAGAGTAACAAAACGAGCCTCATCAGTATCTTTATAAAGATTGCGATTCAATTCGGTCAGCAAACCCTCCAGATTATCCTTGTAGCGGCCAGCATTGGCACGAACGAAGACACGGCACATAGACATGATCATACAGGCGGAAACCCCCTTGCCGCTGGCATCAGCGATCAATACCATCAAATAATTTTCATCGACCTCAATGAAGTCGTACATGTCGCCGCTTACTTCAGTAGCTGCCCGGTTGATTCCGAAGATTCCGAACCAATCGCTTTGCGGCGCGGTTTTGGGTAACAGGGATTGCTGGATGTTACGTGCCAACTGAAGTTCTTGTTTCAGCCGATGCTGTTCATTGATTTCTTCATTGATGTGGAAAAGTTTGACGTAAAAAATGATTTGATTTGCCAGGCATTGCAGTAAAAATTGATTTTCAGTGGAGAAAATCGCATTCACCTGTTTGCGATTGATGGCGCAGATCAAGCCACCCTTCCCCTCGTCGATAGACAGGGGGATGGCCATCAACGACCGCAGATGAGTCTCGCTGTTATCAGTAGCGGTCATCGGAAAGTCAATTAATAGAGGTTGCCCGGTTTTGAGCACCTTGCCTAACAGGGGATCATCGGCATCGATGGTTTCATGATCGAGAGCTGCATGGATTTGATAAAACTCCTCTGCATGCCCGGACTGAGTATATTCCTTGCCGAAGGGAATAGATTCACCGTTTTCGGTCACCATACGCAGTTTACCAGTCGCGTCATATAGATATATGCGAATATAGCGGGCGCCAATGATGGTTAGAAGATGATTGGCTAAATAGCCCAACCATTCACCTTCGTTCCTGCAATTAACCAGCCGTTGAGAAAATTGATCGAGGTAAGAAATGAGATCATTGTGATCCTGATTTGCTTGAATCAAGGTTTGTTTCAAGGCAGCGGTACGTTGTGTGATATGGTAGATATATATGACCAGTGCGATTGCTGTCAAGGTGATTAAAATGGAGTAAGGAATCATCAACTTTGCCACGTGTTAAACCTTGTTGGATAACGAGATTAACATCATCAGGTTTTCAATATCCCTTATGATTTTATGATCATAGTTCCATCAGGCAATTGTTACTTCAGGGCATAGATAAACATCCTGAATTGAATTGAGAATTTTTACTCCTTCATTCATTGGACGCTGAAAAGCTTTTCTCCCGCTAATCAATCCCATCCCACCGGCACGCTTGTTGATCACAGCAGTTGCTACGGCTTCGGCAATGTCATTCTTTCCGGATGGTCCGCCTGAATTAATCAAGCCGATTCGCCCCATGTAATTATTCACGACTTGATAGCGGCACAAATCGATCGGATGATCAGAGCAAAGCGAGGTGTACATGCGCTGATCATATTTACCATAGCCCTTTTGCACGGCATTGATGGCTTCGAAGCCACGGTTGTTTGTCGGCAGCTTTTGCTTGATAATGTCGGCTTCGATGGTAACTCCCAAATGATTTGCCTGACCGGTAAGATCAGCACTGGTGTGGTAGTCGACATTGTTTACCTTGAAGCCATTGCTGCGAGTGTAACACCAAAGTATGGTCGCCAGTCCTAATTCATGCGCTAGTTGAAAAGCGGCGCTGATTTCAGTAATCTGGCGGGTACTTTCAGGAGAGCCGAAATATATCGTCGCGCCAATCGCGACTGCTCCCATGTCCCTGGCCTGTTCGGTGAAGCCAAAAAGAATTTGATCATATTTATTGGGATATGAGAGTAATTCATTGTGATTAATCTTCACGATGAAGGGTATGCGGTGTGCGTATTTACGTGCAACAATACCTAATACCCCCAATGTCGATGCGACGGCATTACAGCCGCCTTCGAGCGCTAACTTTACGATGTTTTCAGGATCGAAAAATTCTGGATTTGGAGCAAATGATGCACCAGCGGAATGTTCAATGCCCTGATCCACCGGAAGTATCGAAAGGTAACCTGTGTTTGCCAGACGCCCATGAGCGAATAAACTTTGCAAGCTTCTGAGAACGGGTGGGGTACGGTCGCTAGGTATAAAAATGCGGTCGACCCAGTCTCCGTCAGGAATATGCAATTGTTCTTTGGGAACACATGAACATTGGTGTGTTAATAAATTATCGGCTTCTTTCCCTAATAAGTTTTCGATATCTGAAATTGTCATCATCGGATAATGCGCTCCTTGGACATTAAAATTGCGGTCATAAGGTAATTAATAATTTTGCGGTGGTTAGAGAAAGCAAAGACTATAGTTAATTATGATTGATATTAAAGTTTAAGCGCCAAAAATTTATTCTTTTTTATCAATCTTTATTTTTTTTTTAATGATGGCAAATTAAGTCAATTAATTAGTTGTGAGTAAATCGACTCACGGTCATTATTTAACACTCAAACCTCAAAAGAATTATACAAGGAGAATCATTATGTTTGTCAATGTAAAAACATTAACTAAGATTGCGGTCATGTCATTGGTCATCACTTTGGGAACCTCATTAAAGGCGATGGATGGCTCTTTCCCATTGCAATTATCCTTGTTTTCTCCGATTTCCATTGCAGGTGATGATACCGCAATCCATGGCTTGCGAATCAACTTTATTTATGGTTCGAATAGCGATGTGACTGGCATAGATATTGGATTAATTAATCGTACCAACGACAATTTTTCTGGGTATGGTTGGGGGCTGATCAACTATGTTGGAGGTGACATTAGCGGCGGTTTTCAGGAAGGGTTTTTGAATTGGGTTGAAGGCAGTGTTAATGGCGGTCAGGCTGGACTTCTCAATTTTACTCATGGGGATAATCATCATCAATTCGGTTTGTTAAATTGTACTCGTGGTACCAATCACAACCTGCAGGTGGGGTTGCTCAACCATACTGGGGGTGATGCGCATTCCCAATTCGGATTTTTAAACTGCAATGCTGGCAGCAGTGATGGCGGTCAGTGGGGGATACTCAACATCACTCGTGGTGATTTTTCCGGTGGTGCTCAAGGGGGAATATTGAATTGGACAAATGGCAGCATTCATGGTGTACAAGGTGGCTGGTTAGGAGGCTACATTGGCGGAGATATAACCGGAGCTCAATTTAACGGGTTGGTTAATTTTTCAGATGCGGTAAATGGCGCGCAATGTGGGGTGATAAATGTGACCAATTCACTCAAGGGATTTCAATTCGGATTGATCAATTTCACTAGAGATTTTGATGGGTTGCAAATTGGTTTGGCTAACATTGCCACGAATAGCGATATGTTGAAATTCTTCCCCTTTGTCAATGCAGCCTGGTAATATTTCCAATTACTTGATCCTTAAATTTTATCAATCCAACACCTTATCAAGGGGCAGTATCATTCAGGATACTGTCCCTTTGATTTTTAATCAGCAACGGGTGTATACTTTAATCATTGATTTCCCCTAGACTGCACGCCGTCGAATTTTCGAATGCCGCCATTTTAATCAGACTGTTAATTGTGCGATATTTTTCTAAAACCTTATCGGGTACAGTAATAATTGGTTGTTTTTTCCTTCACATCGATCTAAGCAGCATTTATAATTTTAACTATCGAATCTTATCGAATTAAAAAAATGTTGAATTTTATCCTAACGGTCCAAGCGTTAACGGGCAGGGAGTTACTCTTATTCTTTCGTCAAAAAAATCGACTTGTTGGCGCATTTTTGCAACCCCTGATTTTTTGGTTGTTAATGGGGGCGGGATTTAACTCTTCATTTCAACCTTTGGCCAGCCATCAGTATCAAAACCGCTACTCCGACTATTTCTTTCCAGGAGTAATCGTCATGGTGATCATGTTTACTGCGGTGTTTTCAACCATGAGCCTGATCGAAGATCGCAAGCACGGTTTCATGCAGGGTATATTAGTTGCACCGGTATCCCGCTATGCCATTGTATTTGGCAAAATTTTAGGCGGGACACTTTTAGGCATGATTCAAGGGATATTTTTTCTCTTATTACTTTTGACCCCATATTTGGAATTGACCCTGACTTTTACACACTTTCTCCAGTTGTTGGGATGGATGTTTGTGATGGGATTTGGTTTGACGGGACTGGGATTTGCCATTGCATGGAAAGTTGATTCAACTCAGGGATATCACGCCATCATGAGTGTATTTCTTTTTCCCTTATGGATTTTTTCCGGGGCATTATTTCCGGCGGAGGGCACACCATGGTGGATGAACTGCATTATCGCAATAAATCCTTTAACCTATGGGGTGCAGTTAATTCGGGGCTGTTTTATTGACACCGGCGTTACCATTGGCGCAACTGCCGGAATTCCCAATATGACAATGACTTTTGGCAGCGCATATATGCTTGTATTCGGACTTGCAACTCTGTATTTTTGCACTCGCTTGATTGCGCGTGGATAAAGTCTTGTATCTGTAATCGAGTAATTGTATTATGGTCGATAAAAAAACTAGGCCTCATGTCCACCATAAACAAAAAAACTTCAGCCTGATAAGCAGGTTGGCAATGGCATTAGGCATCAGAAGGCGGACAATCAAAAAATTTGTCTTTGCCTTGGGGATGGTCATCCTCATCTTGTTCTGCACTTTAATATTTAAACTACAATGGTTATGATTGCGTTCCTCCACATATCCATTCTCTAGTTAATTAAGGGATTTCTATTAATGCCTTAACACGTAACAAATATGTCAGATTTTAATCGCTTGCCCAGGAACCAGACTTATGCCCAATCCTTTCTGCCGTTCATCTTGCCCTATTTGTTTTACACGGGTGTCGAAATTTTTAATAGTCTGGGCTTCGCTTTGTGGGTAATACAACTGATGAAGCTGGTACTGGTGGGTAGCGCCTTATGGTTTTATCGACGAAATTACTCAATCGGTCGCATGCATTCATCAGATCTGGTGGTAGCGTTCTTAGTGGCACCTGCACTGGCTGTCATTTGGGTTTACCCGCTGAAATTTTTCCTCTCATTTGATCTCAACAGATCGCTTCCTTTATCTCTGAATATGATTGATCAGCAGGAGTGGTATTTTATGTTACGATCATTCAATTCAATTATTTTGACCCCATTTTTCGAGGAGTTATTTTTCCGGGTATATCTTCTCCAGTTATTATTCCATGCGGGATCAGATCAATCTTTATCATTACGCGTTTGGTTTCCTCGATTAGTATCCCTTCTTGACCAAAAGCCGGATAATCTTGATCGTTTGCCTTTTTCATTATTAAGCGTGGTTGGGACAACCTTTTTATTTGCCATCGGGCATGGAGTAGCTTCCTGGTTTTCAGCCATTTTATACTTTTCCCTCGGCCATTATTTATATTGGCGAACCCAATCCCTTTGGACTCCGGTACTAATCCATGGATTTACTAATTTAATAATCGCCTATCTGGTGCGATATGCGGACCTTCAATTTCTATGGTTTTAAACCTTCATATTGCTGAGTTGTTATCTTACTCCGATCGGATATTTTGATTTCTCAGTCTGGTCGATGAAACTATGAAGCTATGTGGTCAGTCATAGGTTGTCATAACAAATCCATGACGAATAGGAGAGAGTGTTAAAATTGATAATTTGAGCGGACTCCTTGATCGAGTTGGATCGAATTGTCACTTCAGTGTCGCCTATGGATGCTATTACTGATCTAAAAAGCAAGAATTTATCAGCATGACTTTAATCCAGAAATTATGTTATTATCGATTTCTGACTTTATCGCTGATTTTGTTGCTGACTTGGGGGTGTCGAACCCCAGATTATTATCGAAGTCAAGCGAATAAGAATGTGCAACAGATCATCGAAAGCACTCAGTTGGAAGTTCTTGGAAAAACTTCCGAATTTACTATCGAACGTCCAAGCGATATGTTGAGACGACAGTTGATTATCAATCAACATCTGCCGCATACCGGTCCAGCCACATTGGGGACGGATGTTTTGCCTCCTGTTCCGGGATGGCCAATGGAGGAAAAGGGCGGTAATGGTGATATAAAATCGGCTAATTCGGAGCCATCGCAAAATTTAACAACTGCTATTCCAAACCCATTGCCGATCAATCTGATCTCTGCTCTGCAGATTGGCGCGCGCAATAGTTTCGACTATCAAACGAAAAAAGAAGAGATATTTCGCGCTGCTCTCAACCTTGATCTCGAACGGCATCAATTTCGTCAGACCTATAGTGGCAGACTGCTGTCTCAGGCGAGTACCGATGGCAGTAATAGTCTGAGTGAAAGTGGATTGGAGACCAATGCTGTCGTGGGAGTCGCACGCAAATTTCAGTCGGGTCTGGCTTTGAGCGGTCAGTTGTTTATTGATCTGGTGCAGTTATTGACCATGGGAGAGGCATCATCATTGGGCATATTGGGTGATGCCACAATGACAGTACCGATCTTGCGCGGCAGTGGAAAACAAATTGTAGCTGAACCCTTGACCCAGTCAGAGAGAGAGGTGATGTATGCTTTACAGTCCCTGGAACGATTCAAGGAAGAATTTGCGGTTGAAATTGCCAGTCGGTATTATCGGGTGCAAAATCAGTATGATCAATCGCTTAACGCGAGGGCGAATTATCGCAGCCTGCAGGATTCGACAAAACGAGCTCGACAGTTGGCTGAAGCTGGGCGGCGCACTATCGTTGAAGTGGATCAAACCGCCCAAGATGAACTCCGGGCTCGAGATAATTGGATTAATTCCTCCACGGAATATCAGAATCAGCTCGACAACCTCAAAAAGTTTATTGGTTTGCCACCGGATGCACGTCTCGAGATTAAGCAAAATGAGTTGGAAGCGCTGCGGATTGCCAATCGGGAGCGAATCAACCTTTCACGTAATACTGGGATAATAAAAACCGAAAACCCTAAGAACATCTCTGCTCCTGAAACCGATAGTAGTGGGAAAGATCAAACACAATTGCCCATGAAAATATTTAGCTTGAGTGATGACCAAGCTATAGAAATGGCCTTGATTCATCGCCGGGATTTACAGGTAGCTCAGCAAAAAATAGTTGATGCCCAGCGTCAAGTTGCTGTGGCTGCAGATGGATTGCGTGCCGAATTAACCTTAATGGGTAAGGCTGAAATGGGTGAACGGCGAGATTTGAATAGTGTGCATTCTTCTGATTCCCGGTTACAGCCTAAAGATGGTCGATATGCAGCTTTGTTGAGCTTGGATTTGCCTTTTGATCGCCGGGCGGAACAAAATCGATTTCGTGATGGCTATATTGTTCTGGAACAGGCAGTAAGATCGGCACAAGCGCTTGAGGATGACATTAAGTTGGCGGTACGTGCCCGCGTGCGTAACCTGAAGGCTTTACAGGATAGTCTCGAAATTCAAACTCAATCGGTACAACTTGCGGAACGCCGGATTAAAAGTGTAAATATGTTTCTCGATGCCGGTCGTGCCCAAATAAGAGATCTGTTGGAGGCTCAGGCGGCATTGTTGTCAGCACAAAACAGTCTGACTTCAGCGTTGGTAAATTATCGGGTGGCAGAATTGGAGTTGCAACGGGATATGGGGTTGTTAGTTGTTGATGAAACCGGTTTATTTGTCGAGTATGTTCAGTGATCACGCAATCATTGCAGTGAAAAACCAAAAATCAATAATGAATTCAGGATACCAAATAGCCCAAACGATGAAAACAGGCATTGAGCATGTTTTGTCAGACCTTATATAGTCGGGTACAATCATATTTCAAATAATAGGAGATGTAATCACGCTCGTCATGAAAAATACTAAGAACTTATCTCAACAATTAAAGCAGGTGAGATATCCTTTCGCGATTATCTTCATGGCGATAATTGCGCTATCTATTATCAGAATGTCATGGCGGCGAACAGATCTTCCACCTTCCGACAACTCCATGCCGGCATTTGCCGTTAAGCAGGGTGCCTTAACCATTAATGTCATTGAATCTGGCACCATCAAGGCTAAAGATCAGATCGTTATGAAATGTGAAGTAGAGGGTAAAACTACGATTATTTTTCTCGTTTCAGAAGGAGAACATGTCAAGAAAGGAGAATTGTTGGTTGAATTAGATGCCAGCAGTCTACTTGACCGTCAAGTCGATCAGCAGATAATTGTCCAAAATGCCGAAGCATCATTCATTAATTCGCGTGAAAATCTTGAAGTGGTGAAAAATCAAACACAAAGTGAACGGGATCGTGCCCAACTGACCCTTGATTTTTCCCGATTAGATATAAAGAAATACGAGGAAGGAGAATATCCCAACCAATTAAAGGAGGCAGAAACTAAAATTATTATCGCCAAGGAAGAATTAACCCGGGCACGGGAACAGTTAGAATGGTCAAAGAAACTATTTACTGATAATTACATTTCACATACAGAATTGCAAGCGGACGAATTAGCTGAAAAGCAAAAGAACCTCGATTTGGAGTTGGCGCAAAGCAGTCTTGATTTATTGAAAAATTATACCCATATGCGCGAAATGACTCAATTGGCAAGTGATGTTAAACAGGCGGAGATGGCATTGGAGCGGACGCTCCGTAAGGCAAATGCGGATATAATCCAAGCAGAAGCAGAACTCAAGGCCAGGGAATCCGAATACAATCGTCAAAAAGATAAATTAGATAAAATCAAAGAACAAATAATTAAAACCAAGTTGAGAGCTTCCAGTAATGGCTTGGTAATTTATGCTACCAGCGCACAGAGTGGTGGTTGGCGGAATAATACCGAACCATTGGCCGAGGGACAGGAAGTACATGAACGTCAGGAATTACTTTACCTGTCAAATGCTGCCGGGGTTAAAGCTGAAATCGATATCCATGAGACTAATCTGGATAAGGTAGATATAGGATTATCAGCCAATATCACAGTGGATGCGTTGCCAGGGCAACGTTATGCCGGAAAGGTAACACGTATCGCTCCCTTGCCGGATGCGCGCAGCATGTGGTTCAATCCCGACTTGAAAGTTTATGCCACTGAAGTTGATATTGAAGGGATGCATGCCAATCTCCGATCGGGTATGAGTTGCAAGGTCGAAATAGTAATTGAGCACTACCAGGATGCGACTTATGTTCCTGTTCAGGCTGTCATTCGGCGTCAGGGAGAACCGACTGTATTTATGATTACGGCCAGCGGTATCGAACCTCGTGTTGTGGAAGTTGGCAAGGACAATGGCACCATGATTTGTGTAATGAAGGGGCTTAAGTCAGGGGAATTAATCAGTTTGTCGCCACCATTTTCATCAAATTCTGATATGAATAAATCAAGTGAACCCAAAGAGAAGAGTCGAGGCTCGAACCAGGGACAAAAGGGAGATTTAAAGGATGGAGTAAAATCAAAATAGTCAAATCTACACCAGATAGATACGATTCAATCGGGTAAAAAAACAGTCAATAAAGCAAATATAAATGAGTTTTCATTGCCATTACGATCAATAAAACCCAAAAGGTTTAAGTTTCCAAGCTCGCGGTTAATCCATCGTCACATTTTCAATTCTCATGAATAAACTCTCAACCAATCCGATTGTTCAGCTTTCCAGTGTCTGCAAAACCTATCCCATGGGTGGACATCAGGTTCATGCCTTGGTGGATATCAATTTTACCATTGAAACCGGAAGTTTCTGGGCGATCATGGGCCCGAGCGGATCGGGGAAAAGCACGATGATGAATATCATTGGTTGCTTGGATCGCTTAAGCAGGGGAAAGTATTTTCTAGGAGGGCAGGAGATCAGCGCATTCAATGATGATGAGTTAAGTGAGGTGCGTTTGGAACGTATTGGTTTTATCTTTCAAAGTTTTAATCTCATCCCCCAGTTTACCGTCCTGAAAAACATTGAACTCCCGTTGTACTATCTGGGATATGAACCCTCAAGTAGCGCTAATCGCGCCTGTGAATTGGCGGAATTATTGGGATTAACCGATCGGTTGTATCACCGGCCGGCGGAATTATCTGGAGGTCAGAGGCAAAGAGTGGCAATCGCCAGAGCATTGGCCAATGATCCCGAATTGATTGTGGCTGATGAACCGACAGGTAATCTCGATACCACTACAGGGAGACAGGTGTTAAAAATACTAAATCAACTAAATGAAAGTCAAAAGACGATTGTGATGGTCACTCATGAGGCGGATGTCGCAACCCAAGCTCAACGTCGATTGTACATGCGCGATGGAAAAATTGAACGGATCGAATGATTACAGACAAAGGGGTAGATATGATCATTTTGTAAAAGAGGGTAATTCATACCTGAATGGAGTTGGGGAATAAATAACCAGTGCATTTATTCCACGATAAGAGTTAAATTGATTTCAGAGTGAAAAATTTGCATTAAGTTTTGGGCATTCAATTATTCACGAATTAATCATTAGATCAAAGTCGAGATAACACATAGGATGTTGAAATCATATACCAATTTTCTGCGCGCAATACTTCTTGGGATGGAGAATCTCATGCTCCATAAATTACGCTCATTTCTTACCATACTGGGAATTGTCTTCGGAGTCGGAAGTGTGGTAGCAATGTTGTCCATTGGTGAAGGTGCTAGCAAAGAGGCACTGACACAAATTCAAAAATTGGGAAGTAATAACATCATAATTTCATCAATCAAAGCTGCCCGGGACGAATCCTCCTCAGGCCATCGTATACGCATGAATGTCTATGGCTTGACTTATAGGGATTTTGAGCGCATGCAGTCTGCGTTCGCAACGATCAGGGAAAGCGCTCCAGCCAAGATAATCAAAAAGGAAGCTCGTGTTGAAGAGCGCGTCATGGAAGTGAGGGTGGTAGGAACCACCGCAAGTTGGTTCAGGCTGCTGCCGCGCGAATTGGTTGCTGGAAGAACGATTAACCACATCGATTACGAAAGACATATCCCGGTTGTGGTATTGACTGAAACTGTTGCCCGTAACCTATTGGCAGGAAAGGAGATGAAAGAACAAAGCTTGCGCATCGGGGGAACCATATTTCGCATCATCGGGATTATACGCAATGAGGGAGGAGCTGCGGGTTCAATTCAACTTCCAGATCAGAATCTGGACGTATATATTCCACTCAGTGTCGCTAAGGAATTTTTTGGCGATATCAATCGTCGGATGATTGCGGGTTCATTTGAGATCGAAAAAGTGGAGTTACATCAAATCCTAACTCAAGTGGAACGGATGGAAGATGTAGAAAAGACGGCAACTGGAGTTACCGCGATGTTACAAAGGTTTCATCCGGAAAAAGTTGATTATAAGGTAAATGTTCCCCTGGCATTATTGAATCAGGCAAAGGCAACAAAAAGAACTTTCACCATTGTTTTGGGGTCGATTGCGGGTATCAGTTTATTAGTTGGTGGGATTGGAATTATGAATATCATGTTGGCATCTGTTACTGAAAGAACCCGCGAAATTGGTATCCGCAGGGCCATCGGAGCAAAACAACATCAAATCATCCAACAGTTTTTAATTGAAACAGTGGTGTTATCATCAATGGGAGGGATCATTGGCCTCGGAGTCGGTATATTCATTCCAGCAGTGGTGACCTATTTTTCCGGTATGCCGACTGAGGTCACAAATTGGGGAATCATATTGCCATTAATCATCAGTGTCGGGATCGGGATAATTTTTGGTTTATATCCGGCGATTCATGCGGCCCGTGTTGATCCCATTGTTGCCTTGAGGCATGAATAAAAATAAACTTGTATTGTATAATAAAATCAGATCAGATTTTAGTCAGTCAAATGCTGCTACCTCCATTGGGCAAGCGTTTCCGGAGCCAATTCATACGGTTTTGCATCGGTTTTCGCAACAATGATCGTATCATTCGACGTTCCGGATCGATGTGCTCAGATTTCGGGGGAGTTTTTCTATGTTCCTTTTTCATGTCGATTTCTCTGAATTCAATCTCATTTTTTCCTCCCGAGTTTTCTCCAAGACTGGAATCACTGCCAAATCCTTCGGACGATTAGCAACTCTTTTACTATTTATTACATCCGCTAAAGAGGCTATATATATTTTCTTATCACCCAACCGCAAAAGTGAACTTCTGGATCGAGTCGATGCAAAAGATGTCATTCCCGAAGGACTATCGATAAAATCCAAGTAAATGTCTTCCTCTTCATTGATGATTTGATAAACATTAGTGATTATTCCATCGGGTTTGATAAGTACTGCATTGAGTTGTTTGGCGACAGCTTGAAGTTTTGGCAAATCTTTTAAACAATCTCTTATGAAAAAATCAATATCCAGTGTCGTAATTGGTGCTCCGTTGAGCGCGGCGGCGGCATTGCCAATGATAATCGCTTCCAATCGCGCAACGCTCAATGCTGTTATAACTTTTTCGAGTATTGGTCCTGCATTCATACTGGGCTTATTCCCAGACGAAATTAGGAGAAATCAATGATTGATAGTCCCGGGGTGCGGCCGATGGAAAGGTAACCACATCGAAGGCGCCAGAGCTCGTGCGAATAACGGTCATAATTATACCTTTTACCATACCAACTGTGAAGCCAAAAATAACTCCGTCATGATGGCTGGTGACAATAAGTTGGCGCGGCAATTCACCGATTCCTGTGGCAATATTGATAATGCCACGAAATAATTTTTTAGTCATCGGATCAACAATTCGTTCAGTGGTTACTGGATGATATTCATCTTTTGCAAAGCTGATTCCATCATCTGCCAATAAACTAAAGGATAGCAAAGTGAAACCTAGTATCATAATTGTGTAGCGCATTACATCTTCCTTTTATGAAATCGTGATGAAGTAATCTGGTTAAAATAGCAAGAAGCTGGATAAATATAGCGATAGCGATTCGATTGGTTGACTATATAATGGAAATTCCTAAAACCCACCCAAAATAAATAACCTAATCGGATTAAAACCCCATCAAATAGTTCATGGAATCTACATCAATTACAAGTCAATCGCAAAGATTTTGCCGAGGCAGGAGTTGTGAGTTTTTACTCTTGGGTATCATTTTAATGGTAGCGGTTTTGGGGGTTTATCACCCAGTCAAAACTTATCCTTTTACCAATTGGGACGATATTCAATTCATTGTCGATAACCCGTGCTTGAATAGTAGTGATCCCATGGCAATTGGAAGGATGTTTGTGATTGGTGGTGTTCCGGGAGAAAAATTGTATATCCCCCTGACTTATGTTAGTTATTTCCTCGAAAAAGCTGTATTTGGGTTGACTCCAGATATCGTCCATCGTAACAATCTTTGGCTCCATGTGGTGAACGCTCTCCTGGTTATGATGCTGTATGTGAGTTTTAGATTACCGGTTATCGCTGCGTTCATTGGGGCAGGATTATGGGCATTACATCCAGTAACAGTAGAACCGGTCGCCTGGGCAATGGGGCGCAAGGAATTGTTAGCTGGTTTTTTCGGATTGATGACATTGCTGGGATTTAAAATGTATTTGACGACGAGTCAAAGAAGATGGTGGTGGGGGTCAATTCTGTTTTTTTCACTAGGATCATTATGTAAACCATCATTGCTGGTACTTCCTGGTGTTATATTTTTGATTGAATACTATGAAGCAAGAAACTTGTCATACCAGAGAGTAGTTAAATGGCTGACCTATGCTCCTATTGCAGCACTGATATATTGGTTAAACTTGCTGATGCCGGATGATGCAGTTGATGGCATTTTGCCTTGGCAAACTCGATTGCAAGGGATGTCATATGTGTTATTGACGTGGAGCAAAAGGCTCTTGCTCATAGACCAGCCCAATCCCTTTTATTGTTGGCCAGAACCGGAAGTGCTGGCGGTAAATGCAAAGATAGGCGTGTTCATACTGGTAGTTATAGGCATCATTGTCACTCATATCATCAGAAAACGATGGGCATTGCCATTGGTAGGAGTTCTATTTGTGGGGGTATTGATTATTCCTGCCTTAATGATTGTCTGGGAAGGAAGAGATTTTATTACCGCGGATCGGTATGGCTATTTTCCCATGATTGGCTTGTGGTTGGTTGTTGTTTCCGGTTTTCGAGAAATTAAAGATAGTTACCGTCCACTCTATCTGGGATTGTGTATTTCCATCCTTGTGATATTTGGCTATCGCAGTCAACAGCAGATAAGGATTTGGGGTTGCAGTGTAGACCTCTGGAATTCAGTATTGTCAAATTCACCCGAACTAGTGATGGCGCGCAATAACTTGGGCATGGCTTACCTTGATCAAGGGGTAAACGAAAGCGCTATTGCTGAATTCAAAAAAGGATTGAAAGTTGAACCTTATAATGTGCCAATATTGAAGAACTTATGTCGAATTTATCTTGACCGAAATCGCATCATTGAAGCAGAAGATTTAATTAAACCAGTACTGAGTACATCTCTAAATGATTCTCAGATTATAAAATTATGGGCAGACATACAAGCGCGGAAAAACTTGTATGACGAAGCTATTGGGGGATACAATCGGGCAATTCAACTGAATCCCGATTATGTCAGCGCCTATTTTGGTTTGGGTGATACACAGGAAAAAATTGGAAATCATCGAGAAGCACTTTCAGTCTATCAACGGGCGTTATTGATAGCGCCGCTTAACCCCTATTTGCTTAATAATACAGGTGTTGTTTATGAGCATCTCGGAATGATCAATTTAGCAATCAAGATGTATTCAGACGCGCTTCGAATCAAGCCGGACTATGTAGATGCAAATTTCAATCTTGCCAACGTTTATTTGAAACAAGAAAATTATTCGGCTGCCATGCAGAATTATCAGAAGGTCTTAAAACTGGATTCCACTCAAACTGATGCGATGATAAATATCGGCAATACATATTTTCAACTTCAGGAGTGGGATAATGCCATCCGGATCTATCGAATGGCCCTCGAGGTCAATGGGAATGTAAATCCACGTCTACATTTTAATCTGGGATTGGCATACGCCAGATTGCAGGACAAAGATCGTGCGTTGGAACAATTCAGACAGGCGATTGTTATAAATCACAATTTTGGGGAAGCCTATTACGAATCTGCAAAAATAGAATATCAATTGAATCGAATAGATGCCGCGAAAGTGGACCTCAAACAAGCGAAATCGCTTGGCATAAATATACCGCCCTTTTGGGAAAAACTATTGCATAATCCAGGACAAATGAATGACAGCGAAAATTGATATGTTTTTACACTGGTAATTTACGTCTGATCTGAGTGTCAAAGTGTCTGAGGTCACCTAATAGAAACTCAGCAATGATTAAAGAGATATCTCGAATTAAGATTATAGGTTGATTAAGTATGGGTAAAAGAATATTCCAAAGTTTGGTTTTATTATGTATTCCGGTGCTGACCTCATGCACAACACTGCGTGATTATCCATCCCAAATCGCACCCATTCATCAGGAATATGCTTATGGTCAATATGCCGCTGCTGCCCAAAAGATAGAAAAGGCGGCAAAGAAGAGAGGAAAATCTCCCGATCGCCTTCTCTGGTATTTGGAAGAAGGTGCGATAAAAAGGGCAAAAGGAGATTATATAGCAAGTAATCAGGCATTCGAGAAAGCTGAAACAGTGTTGAATGATTTTGATAATCGCGCCACAATAAGCACACGAGGTGTTGCTGCCGAAGCTGCTGCGGCATTAACCAATTTGAATGCTTTGCCATATACTGGTTATGCCTATGATCGCATCATGGTCAATACCTATAAATGCCTAAACTATCTCGCGTTAGGACAATTAGCTGAAGCCAAAGTAGAAATCCTGCGCGCTTATGAAGAACAAAAGCAAGCGTTGGAACGTTATCAAAAACAAATTGCTGAAGCTGAAATATCAAGCGCTAAACAAGGGGTAAAATCATCCGCCATAAATAACGACTCCCGTTTTCAGCAATCATTCGCTAAAAATTATAGTGAAATCCAGAAGCTTAAAATATATGCCGACTATGTGAATCCTCTAACAAGCTACTTGGATGGAATATTGTTTTATGCGAGTGGTATAAGTGGGGCCGACTTGGAAAGAGCCCGTAAAGATTGGGAGCGGGTGAGTGAAATGATCGGTAACAATGACTATGTAATCCAAGACATAAACGAAGTAAGTGCTAAGATCAGCGGTCAACCTCGTGAGCCAATAGTTTATGTGCTTTTTGAAAACGGTTTGGGGCCAATTCGCGATGAAATAAGGATAGATTTGCCGATATTCGCGCAAAATATCACCTATGTAGGAGCAGCGTTTCCAACTTTAAAGTTTAATCCCCCAACGATAAAGTCATTAATAATTGAAAGCGATGAGCAAGAACAATACGAAACTGTATTATTGGCAAATATGGATGCCATCGTCGCCCAGGAATTTGATAACCAACTTAAATTAACTATAATCAAAACATTGATTGCCAGTACACTAAAGGCAACCATGCAATACCAATTGGAAAAAGAAGTCGGGCCAATTGGCAAATACAGTGCGGCATTGTACTCTTTTATCACAAATCGGGCTGATCAACGCAGCTGGACTTCCTTACCCAAGGAAATACAATTTGCGCGTTTCCAGAAACCAAAACGTAATTGGCTAACTCTAAGGAATGGTTATAACCAATCACAGGTAAAGGTAGAATTGCCAGAGGGTAATATCATTTTAATATATGTGAAAGCACCACGTGGTTTTGAAACAATGACTTATAACACTATGGTTTTGAGGTAGATTATGAATTTATTTCGCGGTCAGTTGTATTTGATAGCGTTTATATGGTTAGTCACAATTGGTTGCCGACATAAAACGGTTAATTATGTGGCATGGTCTCCTAGTCCAGGTGCGACATTATTTTTGGAGAAAGAGAGGGTATATACTGATAAAGCACTAGCTAAGCGCATAGTAATTGATGAAGTGATCCCGACATCAAGCAGTGATGGGTTATTATCCGTACAGGTCAAATTACGGAATTTGACAAGTAAACTCCAAGTCCTTGAATATCGCTTTGAATGGTATAATCGAAATGGCATGATCATCGACTCACCAGCTACTCGTTGGGGGCACAAGCGTATTTATGGTGGAGATTGGGTAATTATTGTGGGAGTAGCACCAAACATTGAAGCAACCGATTTTGTCATCAAAATGAAAAGAAGGTGATTGATTCACCGTCATTTATCCATGAAGTATATCAAAGCATCGTGAATAAAAAGGAAAAACTATGATCTATATCGCCAAGAAGTTATTAATTATTACTGTACTAATTGGAGTAAGTGGCGGCTGCCAAACTGGAAAGGTGACCTATGTAGAACCGGGAACCAATGATGGGATTACCACTATTTCCACGATCGATATTCATGATTGGGGCGCAGCCGCGGAAAAAATGATAAACTCTTTATTTTCAACAGGTATCCTTTCTCGATCCCATGAAAAATCGATAATTATGATTAGTCTCATTTCGAATAATACCACGGAACATATCGATACTGATTTGCTATCCAAAAAAATTCGCATTGCGCTAAATCGTAGCGGCAATGTATTGACCACAACGGCAGTTGGCGTAGGTGGTCCAGAAGATGAGGCAAGTATGGCTGTGCGGCAATTGCGAAAGACATCTGAATTTGATCAGGATACGGTTCAGAGAGAAGGTCAACTGCAAGCCCCTGATTACAGCTTGTCTGGTAAAATTATTCAACTCAATACACAAGCGGGAAAATATAAACAAGCAGCTTTTACCTTTCAATTATCTTTAACTGATCTCAAGTCGGGGTTAGCAGTGTGGGAAGAAGAAGTTGAAATTGTCAAAAAAGGTAAGAAAGCTGGAGTAGGGTGGTAGAGGATCGGAATTTATTCAACCTGGATTTTCTCCCATTATACCTAATATTTAATTGCTGAGCAAGTTCCTCCATTCGTGTGCTTCTGGATTTTTGTGTTGTCTAAATTAACCCTTGTAAACCCAATGCATAGGGTTTTATTGTGAGCCCTTAGTGTATGAGGACCTTTAGCGATAAAGAGGTTTTATGAATTTTAAATCATCTCTGGAAATTATGGGCAAACAGGCTCGTTTGGCAACCCAAGCCTTGGCACTAATGACGACGCATGAAAAGAATCATCTCTTGGAATCAATCGCCCGTCATATTTTAGTCCAAAAATCGGAGATATTAAACGCAAATAGATTGGATATTGAAGCGGCTGAAAATCTAAATCTTAATCAGGCAATGATCGATCGATTGCGTCTTGATTCGAAACGCTTGGATTCCATCGTGACTGCAGTCAGAAAAGTGGCTCAACTTACTGATCCTGTAGGTCGTACAGATAAAGAAATTACTCTTCCCAACCAACTCTTATTGAAGAAAGTACGCGTTCCAATCGGTGTTATTGGTATTATATATGAATCTCGTCCTGAAGTGACCATTGATGCCGCGACATTGTGTTTAAAAGCCGGAAATGCTGTAATTCTTCGTGGTGGAAAGGAAGCGGTAAATTCCAATCGAGCATTAGCAAGTGCAATGACAGCGGGAATAAAAGCATGTGGCGGGAACGAATATATTGCTCAATTGATCCCGTGGGTAAATCGAAAAGCTGTATTGGAAATGTTGCTATTGTCTTCTTATATCAATTTGATTATTCCGCGCGGCGGTGAAAGCTTGATTCATTTCGTCTCTGAACATTCCAAGATTCCTGTAATCAAACATTACAAAGGGGTCTGCCATGTCTATGTCGATGAATTTGCTGATTTTGAGATGGCTGTGAATATAATAGAAAATGCCAAATGTCAACGTCCCGGGGTATGCAATGCCATAGAGAAGGTGTTGATACACAAAAATATCGCTAATGAATTTGTCCCTAAATTGTCCTCAATGTTAATAGACCGGCAGGTCGAATTGCGTGGTGATCCCGCATTCTGTCAGATATCATCTGCAGCTAAATCCGCCAGTGAAAATGATTGGTATGAAGAGTATTTGGATTTAATTTTGACGGTTGCTATTGTGGACGATATTGATGTCGCCATTAAGCATATAAATCACTATGGTTCAGGTCATAGCGATGCGATTATAAGTGATAACCAATCTGCTTGCGAACGATTTATTGCCGCGGTAGATTCGGCGGTAGTTTATGTGAATGCATCAACAAGATTTACTGATGGTGGTCAGTTCGGTATGGGGGCTGAAATAGGGATTAGCACAGATCGACTGCATGCGCGTGGTCCTATGGGGCTGGAAGAACTGACTACCTATAAATACATAGTAATAGGGCAGGGGCAAATTCGCACTTGATCAAATACGTTTAGAATTTTATGGTGAAAATTCAAGCGAGACATCCTCGCGAAAAAGTAAGGATTGATTCCTGGTTGGTGGAAAATGGATACTTTGATAGCCGTGAAAAAGCACAAGCCGCTATTCTAGCTGGAAAAATCCGTATATCTCAGGACCATGTCATTCATAAAGCGCATCAGAAAGTTGCTGTTGATGCCTCAATTATCATTGAATCAACGACTAATTTTGTTAGTCGCGGTGCACTTAAACTTCTTCCGGCTTTAGATCGTTATTTGCCTTCGCTCAAAGGGGTTACATGCTTGGATTTGGGCGCATCTACAGGTGGATTTACCGAGCTATTACTTCAGCGTGGAGCTGATCGAGTTTATGCAGTAGATGTTGGTTATGGGCAACTTCATTATCGCTTGCGATATGATCCGCGAATAATAAATTTGGAAAAAGTGAATGCTCGATATTTAACTCGGGAACAAATTCCCGAAAAAATCGATATTGTAACTGTTGATTTGTCATTTATTTCCGTATTAAAGGTTTTAACTGATATCAATAAATTTCTCAATTCAGATGCTTGGATATTTGTTTTAATCAAGCCGCAATTCGAAGCTAATCAAAATGAAATTGGAAAAGGAGGAATAGTAAATTCTGATTTGGTGAGAAAACGAGTACTTGCTGAAATTCAGAGGGTTGCTCAAGAACAATATAATTGGTCTCCCATGGAAGTCTTCCCTACATTGAAGGAATCTAATAATAAAAATATTGAATTTCTCGCTTCCTTTCGCCGGAAATGACACACATTTGATATTTTATTATACTAAAAACAGAAAAAACGTTTTTTTGACTTTGACTTTATCGCATCACTACCCCATAATACTAATCTTTTTCGCTGAATCAATTATTAATTCCCACAAGCATTTCACTTCTAAACACATAATTCGGTTAATATGGTAGCAATTGACAACACAACAAAAGAGTTATCACCATTGGGTAGTACAATATCCATATTGGATCTTTCCAATATGCCCAGTATGGATGATTTATTGAACGAAGATACTAAACTTCCCATTGGGCAGGGAGCAATTGTAAATGGTGTGATCGTCACCAAAAAAGATAATGGAGTCATTGTCGACATCGGTTATAAAGCTGAGGGATTTGTTCCCAAGGATGAATTTCCAGATTGGGATGGAGTAAAGTCCGGTGATTCCATCCGTGCGATTTTAGAGAAAATAGAAGATGATCATTACCACATGCCGCTGCTCAGTATTGAAAAGGCGATGATGCAGGATGCGTGGGAGACGTTCATCGCAAATCATGTGGAAGGAGAGGTAATCAAGGGGTTAGTAAAACATCGAGTCAAAGGTGGATTCATTGTGGGCATAGGAATAGATGGATTTTTGCCTGGATCGCAAATTGATGTTGTGCCGGTGAGAAACATGGATGATTTGGTTGGCAAAGAGTTTGACTTTAAAATTATAAAAATAAATGCGGATCGACGAAATATTGTTTTGTCACGGCGTGAATTGATCGAAGAAGAGAAATCAAGAAAAAGAGCCGCAATGATGACTGATATACTCCCTGGACAAATTCGTAGGGGGATTGTTAAGAACATAACCGATTTTGGTGCATTTATCGATTTAAACGGAATTGATGGATTGTTACATATTACAGATATTTCATGGGGACGAATTTCTCACCCCTCCGAAATTTTGGAAATAAATCAGGAAATAGAGGCAATTATTCTAGATGTGGATCGTGAAAAAGATCGGGTTTCTTTGGGATTAAAACAGAAATCCGCTGATCCATGGGATACAGTAACGGATCGTTATCCTGTCAATTCTCGTGTAAACGGTAAAATTGTCAATATTATGCCATACGGAGCATTTGTTGAGTTAGAAAAAGGTGTAGAAGGTTTGATACACATTTCAGAAATGTCATGGACAAAGAGAATATCGCGCGCTAATGACGTGTTGCAATTGGGACAGGATGTGGAAGCGATAATTCTCGATGTCCAAAGAGATTCCAAAAAAATTTCATTAGGGTTACGGCAAACCATGGAAAATCCTTGGGAATTGGCTTTGCAGCATTTTCCTAAAGGAACAAGAATAACTGGAAAAGTACGAAATCTCACATCCTATGGAGCATTCATTGAAATCAATGAAAATATCGATGGCATGGTCCATATCTCCGATATGTCTTGGACAAGAAAGATTAGCAACCCATCAGAATTACTAAAAAAAGGTGATGAAATCGAGGCAGTGGTATTAGATATTGATTCCGCTCAACAGCGGATATCTCTAGGTATCAAGCAGCTTTCAGCTGATCCATGGGAAAATATAGAAGAACTGTTCACCGTAGGTAAAACGGTTAGTGGTTCCGTCCGAAAGATCACAAGTTTTGGTGCATTTATCAAGCTCGATCATGATATTGATGGATTGATTCATATATCCCAAATTAGTGATCAACGAGTCGAAAAAGTTAAAGATCATATGAAAGTTGGTGATACCCTTGAAGCACAGGTAATAAAGATTGATAAAAACGAACGAAGAATTGGTTTGAGTTTGAAGATTAGAAGTGAGATTGAATTAGCACAAAAGAATGAAAAGGATGCGACTCGGGAAGCTTCATTAAAACCTGGAGAACAAATAGTTGATGTCGGTGACATATTCAATAGCGCAGTTGAGGCCAGTGAGTTATCTGCTGAAGTTGACAAACTATAGTAGAGAAGGAAAATAAATATTTGTATTACGTCGTTGCATGGTACGATCTCATGCATAATTTATGCGATGTTATTCCGCCCACGTAGCTCAGTTGGTAGAGCGCGTCCTTGGTAAGGACGAGGTCACCGGTTCAAGTCCGGTCGCGGGCTCCAATTGAATAAAAATCTCACTGACCCGATTACATTAAAAAGCTTTTAGATATAATTATATAACACTAACATACAGACAAATGATCCCATTATTATTGGAGGCTAAACATGGCAAAAGAAGCATTTCAAAGAAATAAACCCCACCTAAATATCGGTACAATCGGGCATGTTGATCATGGAAAAACCACATTGACAGCGGCAATAACGATGATTATGTCTAAAAAATTTGGCGGTGAAGCAAAATCATATGATCAGATTGATAATGCACCAGAGGAAAAAGCCCGAGGAATTACGATTAATACATCACATGTAGAATATCAGTCTGAGAACCGACATTATGCACATGTTGATTGCCCTGGCCATGCAGATTATGTTAAAAACATGATCACCGGTGCTGCTCAAATGGATGGTGCTATACTGGTAATCGCTGCTACGGATGGTCCGATGGCTCAAACTAGAGAACATATCTTGTTAGCGCGTCAGGTCGGTGTACCAGCAATAGTTGTATTTATTAATAAGGTAGATGTAGCTGATCCTGAACTAATAGAATTAGTAGAATTAGAAGTACGTGAGTTATTAACGAAATACGAATATCCGGGGGATGATATACCAATTGTTTTTGGGTCCGCGTTAAAAGCTGTGGCATGTGGTGCTGAGCCCGATCATGAGGATGCAAAATGTATTATTGAATTGATGGAGAAAGTTGATACTTATATCCCCGAGCCGGTTAGAGTTTTGGATCAGCCTTTTCTCATGCCAATTGAAGATGTATTTTCAATAGAAGGGCGTGGAACGGTAGTTACTGGAAGGGTAGAACGAGGCATAATCAAGGCGGGTCAGGAAATTGAAATTATAGGACTTCGACCAACTCAGAAAACTACAATTACTGGATTAGAGATGTTCAGGAAAACATTGGAAGATGGGCGTGCCGGTGACAATGTGGGTTGTTTGTTGCGGGGTACTAAAAAAGAAGATGTTGAACGTGGCCAGGTGCTTGCAATACCAGGAACCATTACTCCACATACGAAATTTAAATGTGAAGTGTATATATTGAGCAAGGAAGAAGGAGGACGTCATACTCCATTTTTGAATGGCTACCGCCCGCAGTTTTATTTCCGTACTACCGATGTGACTGGAGTTGCAAAACTTCCCCAAGGAGTCGAAATGGTAATGCCCGGCGATAATGTATCAATGGAAGTCGAGTTAATCTCTCCAATAGCAATGGAAAAAACATTGAGATTTGCTATTCGTGAGGGTGGAAGAACAGTTGGAGCCGGCAGGGTATCGGAAATAGTCGCATAATTCCCTGTAAAAACACCCATAAACATCAGGCCCGGATTTGGTAAAAATCCAAATCCGGGTGTTGAATTTCTACTTAGTAAGGGGAATAAAATTTATGCCACGAGAAATAATAACCATGGCTTGTACTGATTGTAAACGCCGAAACTATACAACAACAAAAAACAAGCGTACGTCGCCGGAGCGATTAGAGAATAAAAAGTTTTGTAAATATGAACACAAGCATACTCTTCATAGAGAAACCCGGTAATGTTATTCAAATCAAAGTCTCGATTTGAAATGCGGATGAATATGGCAGTATTATTACATGACTTTGACTCTTATTTGTTGAAAATTAGGTGAGTAGCTCAATTGGTAGAGCAGCGGTCTCCAAAACCGCAGGTCGCAGGTTCGATTCCTGTCTCACCTGCCATACTCATGATCGATGGCTGCAACTACCGAATTAGTATTTTAATCATCATATATTTAGACGTAATTCAAGTGATATTCAGAATCTCTATTGAAAGTATTAGTTTATGACTAATCCCATTCCACACTTAAGAAAATTTTACGATGAAACAATAGAAGAGATTAAAAAATGTACTTGGCCAACGTTTGCTGAGTTATATGAATCAACCTTGGTGGTGATCTATACGATGCTCATTATTACTTTGTTTATCTGGGTATTTGATCAAATCAGCCAATATTTCATTCGTACATTAATAATGTCTTAATTGTTATTCTGTATATTTGTTAGATCATTAAATTACATTGGTTTTTATAGGAATTGTTGAAACATATTATGGAGGCAAATGGAAAGTGGTATGTGGTACAGGCGCTGTCTGGCCATGAAATGAAAGTGAAAGAAAGCATAGAAAAACGCCTCACATTAGAGGAGGTAGATGATGTCATATTCGAGGTACTTGTCCCAATGGAAAAAATTACCGAAGTTAAGATGGGACGCAAGATGACAATTAATCGCAAATTCTTTCCAGGATATATTCTAATTCGTGCTAATTTGTATACAGAAGATCGTAAAATAAACGACAAACTTTGGTCATTCATTCAAGAGACAACTGGAATTATTGGTTTTGTTGGTGGAGATCGCCCCACTCCATTGAGTGAAAATGAAATAAACGAAATTCTTGATCAGTTACATCGAGGTGAAAAGGGGATAAAACCACGCATAGATTTTGATATTGGTGAAAATGTTAAAATTAAAGATGGTGCGTTTGAAAATTTCGAAGGAAAAATTGAAAATATTGATCCGGATCGAGGAAAACTGAAAGTATCAGTCAGTATATTTGGTCGGTTTACTCCCGTTGAGGTTGAATACTGGCAAGTAGAACGCGGTTAAGAGAAAAAGACAATTAACGAGAAAATCATATAAAATTTAACTGAATCAAAATCCCACAACATATGGCCAAAAAAATTACAGGTACAATTCGACTACAAGTACAGGCTGGTGCTGCAAATCCCGCTCCACCAATAGGTCCGGCATTAGGACAAGCTGGAGTGAATATTATGGAGTTTTGTAAACAGTTTAATGCGCTAACCCAAAACCAAGCCGGAATGATCATTCCGGTCGTAATTTCGGTTTACAATGATCGATCATTTACCTTTATTACTAAATCACCACCGGCTTCCATCTTGTTAAAAAAAGCTGCCAGCTTGGCAGCAGGTGCTAAAACTCCCGGTCGCGAAACTGTTGGTAAAGTAACATATTCACAAGTAGCTGAAATTGCCCGTGTAAAGAAAAATGAATTAACTGCACGGGATGAAGCTGCTGCAATACGCATTATCAGTGGAACCGCTAAAAGTATGGGAATTGAGGTGATAGATGGCCCGAAGTAAATTATATCAGGAACAACTTAAACATTTCATAACAAGCAATCATTACAATCTTTTTGATGCGATAGCAATTTTAAAAAAAATGCCTCATGTCAAATTTGATGAAACTGTCGACTTGGGAATGAAATTGGGTATAGATCCAAAGCAATCAGATCAAATTGTAAGAGGGTCAATTACTCTTCCGCATGGCACTGGAAAGTCTGTCCGTGTGATTGTAATAGCATCTGGTCCTCCTGCTGATGAAGCAAAATCCGCCGGAGCTGATGCAGTGGGATTTGATGATTTAATTGACAAGATCAAAGCCGGCTGGCTTGAATTTGATGTTATGATTGCAACTCCAGCTGCTATGACAAAAGTTAGGACTTTAGGTAAACTTTTAGGACCTAGAGGCTTAATGCCGAATCCTAAAACCGGAACGGTCACTGATAATACTAAAGCGGCTGTTGAAGCTGTAAAAGCAGGCAAAATTGAATTCCGAGCTGATCGAACTGGTTGTGTTCATGTTATTGGTGGGAAGCTATCGTTTGTTGAAACGGCATTAGTAGAAAATTGTTCAGCAATAATTAGTGCTGTATTAAGGGCAAAACCTCCGGCAAGTAAAGGAAATTATATGTTGAGTTGTACTATTTCGTCAACAATGAGTCCAGGAATAAAACTTAATTTCAAGGAAGTCACGGGGAATTAGTATGAGAATAGAGCGATTACAATTAGGAATTCTTATTTCCGAGATTGTCAAATCTAATACTTTTGTTTTTTTTCTTAAATACAAAGGAATGAAGATCGATCAGTTTTCAATGATTCGACAAAATCTACATACAGTGCATGCAAAGTGTCAAGTATTTAAAAATACCTATATCATTCATGGATTGGAACAAAATAATGTCACCATACCCAAAAACTGTGATATTTTCAAAGGTGATACCGTTATTATTTATGGCACCTGTGATATTACTAGTATTGCGAAAATCATCAAAAAATTTAGCAACGAAGTAGAACCGTTTTCATTAAAAGGGTGTTTGTTTGATAACAATATCTTAAATTCAAAACAAGCAGAATCATTGGCGGAACTTCCTTCCAAAGAAAATTTAAGGTCTCAATTACTAGGAGTAATCCAGGCTCCAATGGGTAATTTAGTTAGAACTTTGAACACCAAAGTGGCTAGCATTGTTTATGTGTTAAAAGCGTATAGTGATAAAAAGAAAAATATTGAATAATTCGGAGGTTTAAAAATGACAATGGAAGTCGATCTATCAGAAGATATGAAAAAAATTGTTGATTCAATTGAGAAATTAACAGTTCTTGAATTATCAACATTGGTAAAAGCTTTAGAAACCCGTTTGGGAGTTTCGGCAGCACCACAAATGGCTTTTGCGGCAGTCGGTGCAGTGGCTGATGCGTCAGCTACTGCTGCTCCAGCTGCCAGCGAAGAACAAACAGAATTTACTGTCATGTTAGTTAGTGCTGGCGAAAAGAAGATTGGAGTAATTAAAGAAGTTCGGGCAATTACTGGGTTAGGTTTGAAAGAAGCAAAAGACCTGGTAGAAGGAGCACCAAAGCCTGTAAAAGAAGGTATAAGCAAGAAAGAAGCCGATGAAATCAAAGCAAAATTAGAAACTGCAGGTGCTGTGATCGAATTAAAATAAATCGAGCTTTTCCCACTGACCTGACAACTTTGGTTCGAATTAAATTTCTCCAATTGAATAATAAGATCTCGGGGAATCAAAAATATAAAAAGATTCTCGGTGTGAATTATAATGGAATAAATTGCTTACCGAACATTATCTACAGTAATGCTGTTTTGACCATACAACAAAATAGCGTTTCATTTCGATGTAATTAATTCATCAGAAAATTACTCTACAAACTCCACTACAAATTTGGTTATTCTTAACATTGATTGAGAAGGTGAATTATGCTCTTACGTAAAAATTACGGTAAACTAAAAGAATTACTCGAAATCCCCGATTTAATCGACCTTCAATTAGATTCCTTCAAAAACTTCTTACAACTTGGTACTCCCATCGAAAAGCGTATGGAACAAGGCTTACAAGAGGTATTTAAAGAAGTATTCCCAATCGAAAGTTTTGATCAATCATGTATTCTCGATTTTGTTTCGTATGAGATTGGTGAACCTAAACTCACTAAAGTTCAATGTATTCGTACAGGTAAAACATTATCAGTACCAATTTATGCAACAGTCAAATTAGAGAATCGGAAACGCAATGAAATAAAGGAAGAGAAAGTATTTCTTGGTGATATTCCATTGATGACCGATAGTGCTTCCTTTGTAATTAATGGAGTGGAACGGGTTATTATAAATCAGTTGCACCGCACTCCTGGAATTTGTTTCGAAAAATCACGGCATCCCAGTGGTAGATTTTTATATTCCTTTAGAATTATTCCCGATCGAGGTTCATGGCTGGAAGTCCAATTTGATATTAATGATCTAATATACATATATCTAGATCGTCGGCGGCGACGAAGAAAGTTTTTAGTCACCACTTTCTTGCGCGCAATCGGATATAGTTCAACAACAGAGATTCTCGATGCCATTTATGGTATACAGGAAATCCCGGTCAAAGATATAGTTAAGCTCGATCCCCGAGAACTTTCAAATTATTATTTTGCAGAAACTGTTGTCGATATTGAAGGTAAACGTATACGAGATGATCATGAAAATGAATTGGCGAAAGATCTTGAACAAATTAATGAAGATACCTTGGAATGGATATCAAAAGCAGGTATTAAGCGGATAAAAGTCGTCAATTTAGGCGTTTATGGTGATTATGTTATGAAGTCCTTAGAGCAGGACCCTTGTTCCAATCAAGATGAAGCGTTAAAAGAAATGTACAAACGTCTTCGACCTGGTGATCCTCCAAGTGCTACCAATGCTAAATTATTATTGAAACGCTTGTTTTTTGACAAAAAGCGATACGACCTCGGTACAGTAGGTCGACACAAGATAAATCAGAAATTAGGCATGGAAACAGATAACAACATTCGTATCATGCAAAAACTAGATATGGTAGTAGCTACTAAATATCTGATGAAATTACGTTTAGAAGAAGGTAGCGTCGATGATATTGATCATTTAGGCAACCGGCGAATACGTACAGTTGGTGAACTGATTCAAAATCAATTTCGCGTTGGACTAGCGAGGACAGAAAGATTAATACGTGAACGAATGTCTTTGGTTGACATGGAAAACGAAGAAGTTTCTCCGCATAAACTCATCAATGCTAAAGCATTGGTTGGGGTGATACGCGATTTTTTTGGCAGAGGTCAATTGTCACAGTTTATGGACCAAACTAATCCTTTGGCTGAATTAACCAATAAACGACGGTTAAGTGCTTTAGGACCAGGGGGGTTAAGCCGAGAACGTGCAGGATTTGAAGTACGCGATGTACATTCAAGCCATTATGGGAGAATATGTCCAGTTGAAACACCGGAAGGACCCAATATTGGTCTTATAACCTCACTTGCTTTATATGGCAAGATTAATGAATTTGGATTTATCGAGACGCCGTATTATCGAGTACATAAGAAAAAAGTAACCAACCAGATTGTGTATTTAGCTGCAGACGAGGAAGAAAAATTTATCATAGCTCAAGCTAATGCGGTCATTGATGAAAAGGATGTTTTGATACATAAATACGTTAATGCCAGATCCGGTGGAGATACCAAGGAATTTCCCGCTGAAGAAATCAATTTGATCGATGTATCTCCAAAACAACTGATAAGCGCTGCTGCTGGATTAGTCCCATTTTTAGAGCATGATGATGCGAATCGCGCATTAATGGGTGCAAACATGCAGCGTCAATCAGTACCTTTAATTAGAACTGATTCCCCATTAGTTGGCACGGGCTTAGAATCAGTAGTTGCACGGGATTCAAGGGCAGTTGTTTTGGCAAAAGAAGCCGGGGTAGTCACAGCAGTATCTGCGAAAGAAATTGTTATAAAAAGTGGAATAGATGATAAGAATTCTCATCGAAATTACAGTCTGTATAAATTCATGCGATCAAATAACAGTACCTGCATTAATCAAAAACCGATTATTAAAACCGGGGATAAAATTATTAAGGGACAGGTAATTGCTGATGGCCCAGCAACCCAAAACGGTGAACTCGCTTTGGGACGAAACGTATTGGTCGCATTTATGCCTTGGTATGGATATAATTTTGAGGATGCGATAATACTATCTGAAAGTTTGGTGAAAAATGATGTCTATACGAGTATTCACATCAGTGAGTTAGAAATTACTGCCCGCGATACTAAACTTGGTCCAGAAGAAATTACCCGTGATATTCCAAATGTAAGTGAGGAAGCTTTGCGACAGTTGGGGCCGGAAGGAGTAATCCGAATTGGAGCGGAAGTTAAACCAGGAGATATTCTAGTCGGTAAAATTACCCCAAAAAGCGAAACCGAACTTGACCCTGAAGAACGATTGTTGCGAGCAATATTTGGGGAAAAAGCAGCAGATGTTAAAGATAGTTCCCTGACTGTTCCAAGTGGATCGGGAGGAATAGTAATGGATGTAGAGATCGAACGTAAAGTAGATCCCAATAAAGCCAAACTTACACAGGCTGAAAGAATCCGGCAAATCAAGGAAACAAAACAAACCTATAAAGCTCAGTACAACGAGCTATTAGATGAACTTACTGAAAAATTAGGGGTGATTTTGTTGGGGGCAAAACTTTCATACGATATTGTTGAAAGAAAAGATGGGAACTTAATCGGAATCATCATTCCTGCCAATCGTAAAATTACCAAAGTGCTTTTACGTAAATTAGCGGCTGCTCATGGAACATATAAAATGCCCTCAGGACCTACAAGTGAAATGGTCGATGAAATAATGCGGATTTATAACTTACGTTTTCGCGATTTGGAAATGCGTCGGGATGAGGTAGTTGATCGTTATGAAAATGAGGATGGTGAAGAGCCAGGAGTTATAAAACAGGTAAAAGTTTACATAGCTAGTAAACGAAAAGTTTCCGTCGGAGATAAAATGGCAGGACGACATGGGAATAAGGGGGTAGTTTCACGTATTGTACCCGTTGAAGATATGCCATTCATGGCAGATGGAACGCCAGTAGAAATCATATTGAATCCCCTTGGGGTGCCCAGTCGCATGAATGTGGGCCAAGTATTGGAGACACATTTAGGTTACGCCGCCAAGATTCTTGGATTCAAGGTAGCTACACCAGTTTTTGATGGAATTAGCGAGGATAAAATCCATGAATTATTGCGCGATGCAAAGAAAGCGCTGGTCAATCAGAGGAAAAATTGGAGCATCAACGATGATGGAACCATTTACGACCAAGATAAACGTATACGACATGATTACTTTGTTGGAGATGATGGCAAGATTACACTTTATGACGGGAAAACAGGACTTGCATTTAATCAAAGGGTTGTGACTGGTCAAATTTATATGGTTAAATTAGATCATTTGGTTGTGAATAAAATTCATGCTCGTTCTGTTGGTCCATATTCATTAGTAACCCAACAACCATTAGGGGGTAAGGCGCAACATGGCGGACAACGGTTTGGTGAAATGGAAGTGTGGGCATTAGAAGCTTATGGAGCCGCTTATACCTTACAAGAAATGTTGACAGTAAAAAGTGATGATGTTACAGGCCGTACTAAAATTTATGAATCAATCATTCGTGGTGACAACTCATTACAAGCTGGTGTTCCAGAATCATTTAATGTATTGATGAATGAGATGAAAAGTCTCTGTCTTGATGTTCGACCCATGAAAGGGTCATTAAATTAAAACTAAGGAGATCGTTACGTGAGTAGTGAAAATTCAACCATTCGTGAGATACTCGGTATGGATGCAACGGACTCATTTAGTTCAGTTAGCATCAATGTTGCTTCTCCTGATATTATTCGTTCTTGGAGTCGTGGTGAAGTTAAAAATCCTGAGACGTTGAACTACCGAACCTTTAAACCCGAAAAGGGTGGATTGTTTTGTGAAAAAATATTTGGGCCAACACGCGATTGGGAATGTAATTGCGGTAAGTATAAACGAATTAAACATAAAGGCATTGTTTGTGATCGTTGTGGGGTCGAAGTAACACATTCAAGAGTTCGCCGTGAACGCCTGGCACATATCGAATTAGCTGTTCCGGTTTCTCATGTATGGTTTTTTAAATGCATGCCAAGTCGAATTGGCTTGATGTTAAACATGACTTCTAGAAATCTTGAACGTGTTATTTATTATGAATGTTGGATTGTGATTGATAAAGGTGATACCCCATTCAATGAGAAACAGTTGTTATCTGAAGATGAATATCGTGACGCTAAGGAAACTTATGGTGATGCTTTTAAAGCTGGAATGGGAGCTGAAGCAGTAAGGGATTTGCTATCCAAGGTTAATTTGCCAGAGCTAAAAGATCAGCTTAATGAGCAAATTATTAAAACTAAAAGCAAGGCTGATCGCAAAAAAATCGCGAAACGCCTCAGAATGGTTGAAGGATTTATTAATACTTCTATGAAGCCAGAATGGATGATTATCGTTGTTCTACCAGTCATACCACCAGATCTTCGTCCATTAGTGCCCCTAGAAGGCGGACGATTTGCCACTTCAGATTTAAATGACTTGTATCGTCGTGTTATTAATCGTAATAATCGATTAAAAAATCTACTCAGTCTGCGAACTCCCGAAGTGATAATCCGAAATGAGAAAAGAATGTTACAGGAAGCTGTTGATGCTTTGCTTGACAATGGTCGTCATGGGCGTGCTGTTACTGGTGCCAGTAATCGACAACTGAAATCACTCAGCGATATGTTGAAGGGCAAACAAGGCAGGTTTCGGCAAAATTTATTGGGTAAGCGAGTCGATTATTCTGGTCGTTCAGTTATCGTTGTCGGTCCTGAATTGAAGCTTAATCAATGTGGTTTACCTAAAAAAATGGCATTGACATTATTTGAGCCCTTCATCATCAGACGATTGAAGGAAATGGGGTTTGTTCATACAGTGAGAAGTGCCAAAAAAATGATTGAGAAAGCTGATCCTAAAGTTTGGGATATTTTGGATGATGTTATTAAAGGACATCCCATTATGTTGAATCGAGCTCCGACCTTGCATCGATTAAGTATCCAAGCATTCGATCCGGTATTAATAGAGGGCCAGGCAATACGAGTTCATCCGCTTGTATGTTCTGCATACAACGCAGATTTCGATGGAGATCAAATGGCTGTACATGTACCACTATCAGATGAAGCACAGTTGGAAACCAAATTGCTGATGTTAGCGCCCAATAATATCTTCTATCCATCTAGTGGTAAACCTATATGTACTCCTTCTCAGGATATAACCTTAGGTTCATACTACTTAACTTATGAAAAACCAGGATCAATCGACCGTACCATAAATCCGAAACCATTCCGACATATTATCGAGGTAATAAGAGCCTATGATTCAGAAGCAATATCAATACATCAAGTAATATTGATAAAGAATCCTGATATTGGGTTAAAGACTATCTGGGGTAATGAGCAATTAAAATATATAAAGACCACCCCGGGCCGCTGTATTTTCAATAGCATATGGCCTAAAAAAATGGGGTTTTTTAATCGTGTAGCAACAAAATCGTCGCTTGCTAAGTTGATCAGTAGCGCATATGCAGAATTAGGACGAACAGAAACGGTTGTGGTTCTGGATAAATTAAAAGAGCTTGGATATGAATATTCAACTAAGGCAGGATTTTCCATTGGTATCACCGACATGATTATTCCAGAAGAGAAATATCGATTTTTAGATCAAGCACAAAAAGAAATTGAAGAAGTTCGCAAGCAATACGGTAAGGGTGTGATAACTGAAGGGGAAAGATATAATAAAATCATCGATATATGGACCCATGCAAACAATCGAGTTGCCTCGGTGTTATTTCGGACCTTGGAGCGTAATGAAAATAAATCAGAAATCAATCCCATTCATGCGATGTTAGAATCCGGAGCGCGCGGAAGTAACGATCAGATCAGACAGTTGGCTGGCATGCGCGGACTCATGGCTAAACCCTCGGGAGAGATAATAGAACGTCCCATTCTTTCTAATTTTCGCGAAGGATTAACCGTGTTGGAATTTTTCATCAGTTCTCACGGTGCCCGCAAAGGTTTGGCTGATACAGCGTTGAAAACAGCAGATTCTGGTTACATGACCAGAAAGTTGGTCGATGTCGCTCATGATATCATCTGTATTGAGCATGACTGCATGACAACTCAGGGAATTTGGGTAAGTGCGATCAGGGAAGGTGATGAGGATATGCTTTCATTGAAAGATCGAATTAAAGGTCGATTTAGCGTGGATGATATACGCGATCCCCTTTCGAGCAATAATTTGTTGATAGTGGCGGCTGGTGAAGAGATTACGGATATCATCGCCAATAAAATTATCGATGTCGGCATAGATCGTGTATTGATCCGGTCGGTGTTAACTTGTAGAAGTGATGGTGGAGTTTGCGCAAAATGCTATGGACGGAATTTGGCGACGGATGGTGTCACCAAAGAAGGAGAAGCAATAGGTATAATAGCAGCTCAATCGATTGGTGAACCTGGAACACAGCTAACCATGAGAACCTTTCATTATGGGGGGACTGCCATCTCACAATTCAAACAACCGATGATCAAAGCCAAGGAAGGTGGTTTATTGAAATTAATTGATGCACGTACGATCAAATCTCAAGATGGTTCCCTAATCGTACTCAATAAGACTGCAGCGGCAATATTGTGTGATGAAAATGGATTTGAACAAGAAAGACATCAGTTGATAGCTGGAGCTTCAATAATAAAAGCCATTGGTGATCAGATTAATAAAGATGAAGTTTTTGTCCGCTGGGATCCCTATAATATTCCGATTATCTCTGAATATGGTGGTAAAATCAAATTTATGGATTTGATTGAAGGTATCACCATGAAAGAAGAAATAAATGAAGCAACAGGCGCAAGAGAAATTTCAGTGCTGGAACATCGGGAAGATCTGTTTCCACAGATATTGATAACTGATGATCATGGTCAAATGATTGGGCATTATAGTATTCCATCAGGAGCACATATCATGGTAAAAAATAATACCAAGATCGTGCCTGGAGCAATTATAGCAAGAACGCCACGTCAGGTTGCAAAAACCAAAGATATAACAGGTGGTTTACCACGGGTAGCTGAATTATTTGAAGCGCGGCGTCCAAAGAATGCAGCAGAAATCGCCAAAATTGATGGCTTAATTGAATTAGGTAAACTTAATAAAGGCAAACGGATGTTACTTATACGTGATCCTGAAAGTAATACCGTCGAAGAACATCAAATCCCGGCTAACAAACACATTGTGGTATTTGATGGAGAGTTCGTTAAAAAGGGGCAACCATTGACCGATGGTTCTGTCGTACCTCAAGAGATTCTCGAGGTTTGTGGTCCTCAAGATTTACAGGAATATTTAGTCAATGAAATTCAAGCAGTTTATCGATTGCAAGGTGTGGAAATTAATGACAAGCATATTGAAGTCATTGTTAGACAAATGTTGCAAAAAGTCCGAGTAACTGATCCTGGTGACACCACCTATTTATATGGTGAACAAATTGAAAAGTCTGATTTCTTAAAAGAAAATAATCGAGTTATGGCTGAAGGTGGAAGACCTGCAGAAGCACAACCAATCTTGCTGGGGATCACAAAAGCATCGTTGGAAACAGATAGCTTTATCTCAGCTGCTTCATTTCAGGATACAACTAGGATACTTACAGAAGCAGCAACGTTGGGAAAGGTTGACCCGTTGATTGGATTCAAGGAAAATATTATTATGGGACATCTGATACCTGCAGGAACAGGTTATCACAAGAATCAGCAAATCAAGATAAAAAAATTAGGGAAACCAGTAACCCTATCTATGTCATTGGATACAGGTATGGGGTCAACGCAAGAAACATTAACTGGTTTAGGGGAAAATGAGTTAATGAAATCACAAAGGGAATTTTCGGCTATTCAGGCATTAGGCTTGTTAAACCCCAATGAATAATATGAATATAGGATTCAAATCAAGTCATTCATATTATTAATAAATGGTTATCCAATAAATAAAATAGATAAAAGATTGACTCCATCACTTTGTGGTTTATCCTAACGACCTGTTTTAACCTTGTTAAAAAGTTTATACACCATCATAAGGCAATATCAATACAGATGTTATAAATCGAGTAAGGATTAAGAATATTCAATATGCCAACAGTTAATCAATTAGTCAGAAAAGGACGACAAAAAAAGAAATTTAAGACTAAATCTCCTTCATTAGCACAATGTCCGCAGCGGCGGGGGGTGTGTTTGCAGGTGACAACCCGTACTCCCAAAAAACCGAATTCTGCATTGCGTAAAGTTACTCGTGTCCGATTGAGTAATGGGCAGGAAGTAACAGCCTATATCGGTGGTGAAGGTCATAATCTTCAAGAGCATTCAATTGTTTTAGTACGTGGAGGAAGAATCCCAGATTTACCAGGCGTTCGCTATCATGTTGTCCGTGGTGCTTTGGATAGTTTAGGTGTTGACAAACGCCGTCAAGGACGTTCAAAATATGGCGCAAAGCGCCCGAAATCATCCTAATGAGAATGAGGTTGGATAAACTATGAGAAGACATCGTGCAGATCGACGACAATTAACACCTGATGTAAGGTTTAATAGCGAGTTAGTTCAAAACCTGATCAATGTAGTATTGCAAAGGGGGAAGAAACGAAAAGCAGAGCATATTGTTTATTCAGCAATGGATATCTTGGCAAAAAAAATTAAAGATAAAGAACCCCTCGAAGTCTTTATGCAAGCACTCGATAATATCAAACCCCAATTGGAATTGAAGAGTAGGCGAGTTGGAGGAGCTAATTACCAAATCCCGATCGAGGTTGATCCCGTTCGGCAGGTAGGAATTGGAATAAGGTGGTTAGTTACCTATTCCCGACAACGAAAGGGTAAATCAATGATCGATGCCTTGTCAACAGAGATATTAGATGCCTACAATAACACTGGTACAACGGTTAAGAAGAAAGAAGAAACTCATAAGATGGCTCAAGCAAATCGAGCATTTGCTCATTATCGTTGGTAATATACTCACAATTTTTCTTCGACTTTCCTATAACTTTTCAACTTTACAACCCCATAACTATCTTAATACTCAAGACTTTAATTAACATAGCATAGTTACATACTATGATTGTGTTGTTTGTGAGATATTGATTGAAAGAATTTATGCAACCGACAGAACAACAATTAGAAGCTACAGGCCGAAAGTTTTCGATAAAATTGACTCGTAATATTGGGATCATGGCCCATATAGACGCAGGCAAGACCACTTTATCTGAACGCATCCTCCTATATACAGGAAAAAATTATAAATTGGGCGAGGTTCATGAAGGAACTGCAACGATGGATTGGATGCCTCAGGAACAAGAGCGAGGCATAACTATTACTAGTGCATCCACTACTTGTGTTTGGAATAACCATCGCATTAATTTAATCGATACACCTGGTCATGTAGATTTTACCGCCGAAGTCGAACGTTCATTACGTGTCCTTGATGGTGCTGTTGCTGTTTTTTGTGGTGTGGCTGGCGTACAACCCCAGACTGAAACAGTTTGGAGACAGGCTAAAAAGTACAAAGTACCCATTATTTGTTTTGTTAACAAAATGGATCGAGTAGGAGCAAATTTTGACCGTGTAGTCAAAGATATTAAGTCCAAATTATCAGCTACCCCAGTACCAATTCAAATTCCCATAGGTTCAGAAAGTCAATTTGAGGGTGTCATTGATGTTTTTGAAAAAAAAGCATACTTCTTTATCGGTGATTCCGGTGAAAAAGTAGAAGTTAAGGAAATACCAGAAAGCTATAAAACTCAAGTAGATACAGCGTATGATTATATTGTTGAATGCATGGCTGAATCCGATGAAGAAATTATGGAAATGTATTTAGCAGATGAAATACCTGATCAAGCAGTATTAAAACAGGCCTTACGCCGTTGTACTATTACCAGTAAAGTTGTTCCTGTAATCTGCGGTACAGCCTTTAAAAATAAAGGGGTGCAAAAAGTATTGGATGCGGTAATCGATTTTTTACCTAGCCCTTATGATATTCCTGAAATAACTGGTAGAGATTTACATAATGAAGCCGAAAAGATTATTCGCACCGTCGGTGATAACCAAAAATTTTGCGCATTGGTATTCAAGTTGATGATGGATCCTTATGTTGGAAAATTGGTATTTATCAGAATTTATTCGGGAATGTTGGAAAAGGGGATGAAATTACTTAATCCTAGAACCGGTAAAGTTGAACGTATTGGGAGGTTACTTCAAATGCATGCCAATAATCGCGAAGAATTGGAGTGCATTTACTGTGGAGATATCGGTGCAGCTGTAGGTTTAAGAAATGTTACAACCGGAGATACTTTGTGCGATGAAAATCATCCCATCGTACTTGAGGCAATGCATTTTCCAGAACCGGTTATATCTATGGCAATCGAACCAAAAACTTCATTAGATCGAGATAAATTGTACGATGCCCTCCATCGAATGACGGAAGAAGACCCGACATTTTTTGTAAAAACAGACCAGGAAACTGGTCAATCGATTATTTCAGGAATGGGGGAATTACATCTTGATATCATACGCGATCGTATGTTTCGAGAATTTAAAGTTGAAGCTAACTGTGGCGCGCCAGAAGTTGCCTATCGAGAAGCGATCTTAAAACCCGCTGAAGCAGAAGGAAAGTTTATCCGTCAAACCGGAGGTCGCGGACAATATGGCCATGTTATCATTGCGGTTGAACCAAAAGAACGAGGCTATGGATTTACAATTGCAAACAAGGTCACAGGGGGCAATATCCCTAAAGAATATATCAAACCCGTTGAAGATGGATTGAAGGAAGCGGTTCGCACAGGAGTTCTAGCAGGTTACGAAGTCATAGATTTACACATTGATATATTGGATGGATCTTATCATCAAGTGGATTCTTCTGAAATTGCATTTAAGTTGGCTGCATCGATGGCGTTCAAGGAAGCAGCACGAAAGGCAGAATTAATATTGCTCGAGCCGATAATGAAAGTGGAAATCATAACTCCAGAAGAATATATGGGGGATGTAATTGGGGATATTTCATCGCGTCGTGGACAGGTTTCAGAGGTCGATACAAGGCCTGATTATGTGAGAATCTTTTGTACGGTCCCCTTGGCTGAATTATTTGGTTATACCACTACGTTGCGTTCTTTAACCAAAGGAAGAGCTTCTAACTCCATGGAACCATCTCATTTTGATCCCACCCCCAGTCAAATTCAAAAAAAGCTAACTGAAAAATAAACTCAAAATTTCAAAGATATGAATAAACAAATCATTCGAATTCGCCTTCAAGCGTATGACCATAGGGTTTTGGATAAATCAGCAGCAGAAATTGTTAATACTGCTCGTCGTACCGGTGTATTGGTAGCCGGTCCAATCCCATTGCCTACGAAGATAGAAAGATTTTCTGTCAATCGATCTCCTCATGGGGATAAAAAATCTATGGAACAATTTGAGATTCGCACCCATAAAAGATTACTTGATATAGTTAATCCTACAGCAAAAACTGTCGATGACCTAAAAAAATTAAATTTACCCGCTGGTGTAGATATCAGCATTAAAATCTGAAAATGAATTTAGTAAACAGCATCGAAATAATTATTGGGAAGATATAAAGGAACTATGAAAGGGATATTATCAAAAAAGATTGGAATGACTCAAATTTACAATGAAGTTGGAGATTTGATCCCGGTTACTGTTTTATCTGTAGAAGATTGTAAAATTGTGGGAATCCGCACAGTTGCCAAGGATGGTTACTCTGCCATACAATTAGGTATAGGCGTTAAACGACTCAAAAATTCATCTAAACCAATTATGGGCAATGTTAGAATGGCAGGATATGATGTATCATCACCTGCACGGATTAAGGAAATTCGCTTAGAAAGTGATCCTCAAGTTAAGATTGGCGATCAGATTACAGTTGATCTATTTAAACAAGGAGAATTTATTGATGTAATTGGATCGACTAAGGGACGTGGCTTTCAGGGGGCAGTGCGTCGCCATCATTTTAGTGGAGGTCGAGCCTCGCATGGCGGTGGTTGGTTACGTCGTACTGGATCTATAGGAATGAAAGAGCATCCTGGCCGCGTTTACCCAGGAAGAAAAATGCCTGGTCATATGGGGAATGTGCAACGCACAGTACAAAATTTAGAAATAATACAAATTCGTAAAGAAGATCAAATGTTGTTGGTTAAAGGCGCTATTCCAGGACCGAATGGTGGTTTTATTTTAGTTAAACAATCTGTAAAGAAATCTCATGGAAAATAATATACAAAATGATGATGTCATAATATTGCCAGTCATTGATTCCACTCTTACTCAAGTTGGTGAGTTCGAAATCAAACCAGATTGGGTTGAAACCGATAAAGGCAATCAGGCAGTTCACGATGCCGTAGTTGCATATTTAGCTTTAATCAGAAGTGGAACTGCTTCGACAAAAACCCGAACTGAGGTTCGAGGTGGTGGCGCAAAACCTTGGAAACAAAAAGGCACAGGTAGAGCCCGTGCCGGTAGTAGACGAAGTCCGTTATGGCGTGGAGGAGGAATCATATTTGGACCCAAGCCACGTGACTACAACAAAAAGGTAAATAAAAAAGTAAATCGATTAGCATTGCGCCGAGCATTGACTGAACGAATTCAAGCAAATGAATTGATCATTGTTGATTCAATATTTCTCGAAGAACCGAGAACAAGATTAATCATTGAATATTTAGACCGAATTAATGCGGGTTTAAATACATTGATTATCCTTCCAGATTATACAGATCCCAATATTTACTTAGCCGCTAGAAATCTGTCCAAAGTCAAAATTTCAACCGCAAAACAAGTAAATGTGTATCAGCTATTACTGCATAAGAAAATCGTTATCACACAAGCTGCTATCGAACTTTTGGGGGATCGATTATAATGAAAAAAGATCCATATTCAATTATAAAAACCGTTTCAATGACGGAAAAAAGTAATATTTTGACTGAGCAAAAGCAGTATACGTTTATCGTTCACCCTCAAGCTAAAAAGCCCGAAATAAAGCGTGCTGTAGAAGCATTATTTAGTCAAAAGGTAAAATCAATCAATATTATTAATGTTTTGGGAAAAACTAAACGGACTAAATTTGGCTATGGTAAAAAATCGGATTGGAAAAAAGCAATAGTTACCATAAAAGATGGTGAAATTAAATATTTTTAAATGATAATTTTTGTATTTGGAAAAATCATGTTATGGCAATAAAATTATATCGTCCGATCACTCCTGGTCGAAGACATATGTCTGTCTTGGATTTTGCAGAACTTACCACTCAAAAGCCAGAGAAATCGTTAATACGCAAAAAAAAATCAACTGGGGGAAGAAATAATGAGGGGCATATTACTTCCCGACATCGCGGAGGTGGTGTTAAACGGCGTTACCGGTTGGTTGATTTCAAACGCGACAAATTTGATATCCCAGCAACAGTAAAGTCCATTGAATATGATCCCAATCGCAGTGCACGTATTGCTTTACTTAATTATGCTGATGGAGAAAAACGTTATATTCTGGCTCCTCTCGGGTTACAGGTGGGCACTGTATTATTAAGTAGTAAAAATGAAGCGCCATTTAAACCTGGTAATACCATGCCATTAGAGTTTATTCCCTTGGGATTGAGTGTTCATAATGTTGAATTAGTTCCGGGTAAGGGAGGCGCATTAGTTCGTTCAGCCGGTCAACAGGCATTATTAAGATCGCGAGAAGGTAGTTATGCGCAATTAAAATTGCCAAGCGGTGAAATCAGAATGATAAACACGAAGTGCCTTGCGACAATTGGACAGGTAGGAAATCCAGAACACATGATAGTTTCTTTAGGAAAAGCAGGTAAGAATCGCTATCGTGGCGTTCGTCCACAATCCCGTGGGGTTGTTATGAATCCTGTTGATCATCCCATGGGAGGTGGTGAAGGGAGAACCAGTGGAGGCAGTCATCCACGTTCTCCTTGGGGACAACTCGCCAAAGGCTTTCGTACTCGGCATAAAAAGAAAACCTCATCCAGATTCATTGTTGAAAGGAGAAAAAATAAGTGAGCAGATCTGTAAAAAAAGGCCCATTCTTCGATCAGTACTTATTGGAAAAAATTAATAAACTGAATGCTACGGGTGACAAACGCCCAATTAAAACATGGTCACGTCGATCTATGATAATACCTGATTTTGTCGGTCATACTTTTCAAGTCCATAATGGTAAAACATTCATTCAGGTTTTTGTTACTGAAAACATGGTAGGTCATCGATTAGGTGAATTTTCTCCAACTCGAGTATTTAAAACTCATGGAACAGTTTCCGGAAAGTAACCTGCTGACATCTAAACGTACATTAATTCAAAGATATCATTCTAATCAGAATCATATTTCTGATGATATTGGTTAATGCAATCTTCTACTTCACTTGCCTTATTTTTGAGCATCAAATTCATTTTAAGCTGACTGGCGTTGGCACATCCACTGACATAAGAATTAAAAAATTTTCTCATTATCGCAAAATTACGTTTTCCGTGATATGTCGATTCAAATAATTTCACATGTTCACACAGAACATTGAGTCGGAGTTGGTTCGAAACGTTTCCTGAATTAAATTCTCCATTAAATAGCCAAGGATTTCCATAAATCCCACGACCTATCATTATTCCATCAACATTGTAACAATGCGCCAAATCTCGGCCTTGTTGAACGTTTTTTACATCACCATTTCCGACTATGAGAGTTTTGCTTTGATATTTATTTCGGATTTCTACAGCAGTTTTTATAACATCCCATCTTGCCGCGACTTTTGACATTTCATTTCTTGTTCTTGCGTGGATAGTGATTAAAGCGGGTTCAACCTCCAATAAATGCTTGATCCACTCGTTGATATTGTTCATATCATACCCTATCCGAGTTTTAACTGATACGGGTAAGGAGCCTGCACCTTTTTTAGTAGCGAGAATTATCCTTTTACAGAGTTCGGGATTTTTTAGCAATGCGGCACCTGCACCTTGTTTTTCAACGCATTTATCTGGGCAACCGGTGTTTATGTCGATGCCATCAAACCCGAGTTCAACAATTAATTGGGCGGTTGTGTAGAAGTTTTCAGGTTTTGATCCAAATATTTGTGCAACAATAGGTCGTTCGCTATCCTTAAACCATAGATTTGGTAATAAATGTTTTCGACCAGATGAGCATAATCCATCACAGGATGTAAACTCAGTAAATAAGACATCCGGCTTGCCATAACGGCAAACGATTTGACGAAATACGGTATCGGTAACACCAGCAAGAGGGGCAAGAATAAAAAAGGGTCGTCGAAGTTTATTCCAGAATCCATGGATAATCATTGTTAAAATTATACTAAATTAAACGAATTATACACATTTTTATTAATTTGATTGATCTCATTTTCCCCTGTCATAATTTATGGACTTAGTCGCGGGATATAAATGTGCAACTTTTTATAAAAACTGAATAGATTGATAAAGAAAACCATATGATAATTTCGGATCGCTCAATTAAAAGCTTAATATCTTCAGGAAAAATTGTAATTGATCCACTTTCTGAAAACTCGATTCAACCTGCATCGATTGATTGTCGTTTGGGAAAACATTATTTAGTAATTGAAGACAATAGAATGGATATAATTACATTGGATTCTCAAATACTTTATCGAGAATTTGAAGGTGAAACTATTACAATTCCACCTCACTCATTTTTATTGGCGACTACCTTGGAATATATAAAATTACCTAATAATATCACGGCTTTTGTGGAAGGACGTAGTTCTGTGGGGCGAATGGGGTTATTTATACAAAATTCGGGATGGGTGGATCCTGGATTTGAAGGAAGAATCACATTGGAACTTTTCAATGCGAATTCACTGCCGATAAAACTTCTGACTGGCCGGAGAATTTGCCAACTGGTATTGTGTACAATGGATATGGAATGTGAAAAACCTTATCGTGGAAAATACCAGAATCAGGATCGCACAGTGGGGAGTCGTATTTATTTGGATCATGAATAAATAATCCATATTTACTGAAAAGACTCACTGCAGATCACGGTTCTTTATAAAACAGAGATGTTTTTCTTATTCATATTATTTAGAATCAATTAGAATTCCAAGTTCTTCTAATTGTTTGTTATCAACTAGTGCTGGTGAATCGGTCAATAAGCACGCTGATTTGGTTGTTTTCGGAAATGCTATTACATCGCGAATAGAACTGGCTCCTGTGAGCAGCATTACCAGACGATCAAATCCCAATGCGAGGCCGCCATGTGGCGGGGCACCATAGGACAGAGCATCAATGAGATGACCGAATCGGAGGGCGGCTTCTTCATTTGGTATATTCAGAACTTGAAATAATAATTTCTGTATGTCAGGGTTGTGAATGCGAATACTTCCACCGCCAATTTCGACACCATTCAAAACTAGGTCATAGGCTTGGGCACGTATTGATCCTGGGTCTGTCTGTAATTTGTCTATATCTTCCTTTAAGGGACTTGTGAATGGATGATGCATAGCGGTGAAGCGTTTCTCCTGTTCATCGTACTCCAATAAAGGAAATTCATCCACCCAAAGAAACCGGTATTCATTTACAGGGATGAGATTGAGAAAATTTCCTATTTCCAATCGAATTCGACCAAGTGATTGTGTTGCAATCGGAAATTTGTCCGCGATGATTAAGATTAAATCGCCGGATTTGGCATCAGCTACCTTTAGGATTTTAGCCATAATTTCAGGACTGACAAACTTGCTGACAGGAGATTTGATTTCTCCATTGGCATCGATTTTAATGTAAATCAAGCCTTTGGCTTTCATGAGTTTGGCCAATTCAGTCCATTCGTCAATTTTTTTCCTTGATATTTTATCACTGGCATTAGGCACATTGCATCCCATTATGACTCCACCATTGTCAAGAGTGTCTTTAAATACTTGAAAATCACAGTCCTTAAACTCCAGGGATAACTCGAATAATTTCATTCCAAAGCGTATATCCGGCTTGTCCGAGCCGTATGATTTAATCGCTGTATCATAGGGGATACGAGGAAATGGTTGAGCAATATCGATTCCCTTTATTTCTTTCCAGACTTTTACAATTAATCCTTCGATTAATTCGTAAATATCACTGGCTGAGATAAAAGACATCTCGAGGTCAATTTGAGTAAATTCTGGTTGACGATCAGCACGTAAATCCTCATCACGAAAACAGCGGGCAATTTGAAAGTAGCGTTCGAGTCCACCAACCATCAATATCTGTTTGTACTGTTGGGGCGCTTGGGGTAATGCAAAAAATTTACCATTGAAAACCCGACTCGGGACTAAATAATCACGTGCGCCTTCAGGTGTACTTTTACTTAGTATTGGGGTTTCAACTTCGATAAAGCCGTGGTGGTCGAAGTAGGAACGAATGATCATTGAAATTTTATGGCGTAAGCGCAGGTAAGATCCCAGTTGAGTGCGACGCATTTCCAAATATCGATATTTCATGCGAAGGTCTTCGCTGGTTTGCGAATCATCGAGATGATAGGGCAGAGGACGAGATTTATTATCTATGATCATTTCAAAGATATGAACCTCGATTTCTCCCGTGGATAACTTTGCATTAATAGTTTCACGTGGACGGAGCTGGACAATTCCTGCGACCGTAATAACCCATTCTTCACGAATGGGTTTGGCAAGTTCAGTAAGCTCAGCATTGGCTGATGGGTCTATGGTTAATTGGGTTATTCCTTCGCGATCCCGTAAATCAATAAATATGAGACCGCCTAAATCTCTTCGACTTTGTACCCATCCCGACAAAATGACGCTATTTTTCTCGTGATAAGCACGTAATTCGCCACATGTATGTGTTCTGTTCATGACTTCTCCAATTTCTGTTACCTTCTAAATTTACCATTTATTAACGATCGAAATTCCCCCGCAATGTATCGATTAACTGAATTGTCAGATCTGAAGTTAAAATTTCATATTGTTCTGAGGTTTGCAGGTTTTTACAAATCAAAATATTATTCTCTAATTCTCGATCACCGCGAATCAGCGCATATCGAGAACCACTCTTGTTCGCCTGTCGCATCTGCGCTTTCATGCCTCTTCCTCTCATATCCATTTTAACTCGAAGATTTTGTTTTCTGAGTTTCTCTGCTAAAAGAAAATTAGCTGTTAATGCGGCGTCACCGAGGCTTATCAGATAGACATCGGTATTAGATAAATTCTGACCTATGAGATTGAGGTGCTTACGAATCAAGAGTAAGCGCTCGATACCCGCAGCAAAACCGACACCACAAAGAGGCAACTTTTCATCCGGTAAGTTTAATTGATAACGTCCTCCTCCAGCAATAGCGTTCTGGGTGCCTAATCCTTCTTGATATATAACTTCAAATACCGTGTGTTCATAATAATCTAGCCCACGCACCAGACGGGGTTCAATCAGGTAGGGTATACCCAATAAGGTCAGGTAGTCACAGACATTATTAAAATAAGCTCGGCTCTCCTGTCTTAATAAATTGATTACAGATGGTGCATTGCCGATGATTTGCCTGCAATCATCTTGTTTGCAGTCCAATATTCTCCAAACATTGGTTGTTAAACGTCGTCTACAATCTTCACATAATTTGGTTGAATTATCAGAAAAAAAATTGATAAAGGAATTAGTGATTGCCGGGCGATCATCAATATCACCCCGGCTATTGATTAAGAGTTGACCTGAATTAATTCCCAATGCGGACAGGAAGTGAATTAATAGAGCAATCGATTCGGCATCTATGATGGGAGATTTCTTGCCAATGTTTTCACATCCAACTTGGTGAAATTGTCGCTTTCTTCCCGCTGCTGGTCGTTCCCCACGAAACATTGGACCTAAATAATAAACTTTTACATCTTCAGTATTGGTCAACCCCACATCATTGAGTGCACGTAATACACCTGCTGTTCCTTCGGGGCGTAATGTCAGGCTACGTCCGCCACGATCAACAAAAGTGTACATTTCCTTTTGAACAATATCGGTTTCTTCACCAATAGTTCGCGCAAAAATTTCCGTACGTTCAAATATGGGAGTACGAATTTCACCAAATCCGTAGCATGGGAAAAGATCATGAGCAATGCGTTCAATAAATTGCCAATGCTCGACTTCATCTGGCATGATATCCGAAATACCAGGGATTGATTCAGGTTTAGCTCGCAATATTGGAATTCCTTTGAATTCTGGAAAAACTAGTGTGGATGTACGAAGGAAATAATGTAACTGGCGAATTGTAACGATTATTTCATGCAAGCGGAATATATGGAACGGTGGATATAAGAATAAGAGGTCATACCAGAATTATTTATGAGAGTAGAAATATTCTGATTGTATAAATCTTCATATATTTCTTTGTCTTTGAGTAATCAGCTGAACAGAAATGTTAATCATAAATCACTATTCATTGATTATGATAAGTATCTGCGGAATGACATTCTCTGGAAAATTTATGATTAAATATTTTTCTTTTTGCTTAACTTCAAAACCTTGTCCTTCATTATTTTTCCAGGTTTGAATTTGACTACAACCCGTTCGGGTATTTTTACCGTATGGCTTGGAACATTGGGGTTTCGTCCAATGCGTTTTTTTCTGCGCTTCAATGTAAATACTCCGAAGTTACGCAGTTCAACGCCACGCCCAAGGCTTAGTTCATTCATGATGTGATCGAGGGTTTTTTGTACCACAACGGTTACTTCTCTCTGATTAAATCCAGTTTCCGCACATATTCTCAATACAATGTCTCTTTTTGTCATCGTGTTTTCCTTAATTAAACATAAGTGGTTTATCGTTCAAAGATGTAATCTTCTTGCGCATGCCAGCCTTCAGTTACGAGTACGTTAGGTGTACCAGACTATTATCTCATTATTTTTGATGTAAAATGATTAATCAGCCATTTGGGTACCGACCATGGATTACGCTTTATCGATGAGTTTTTCCGAACATAATTCATTAAAGATAAGTATGTGGGGAAAAGCAGTTCAAGTTAATATGAAAACTTAAGTCTACAAATTGGGATTAAAAAATTATCTTCACAGCAATTTATGGAAGTACTTTTCTTTTATAATCTTCCACCGCATCGATTGGCTTGCCCGGCAGGATATCCAATGAATCAATTTGTCGCGTAGATTTATTTTCGCTATCAATTTAATCTCGGTTTCAGAACACCGAAACAGTACTGCCGTTGCATATCTGCCATCTGCAATAGATGCAATCGCCTGATGTGCCATTTGATACCGCCGAAAATAAAAAAGATAGCGCAAGATCACATATAACATAAACATCAAGCAGAGCAAATAAATTATCGGCATGGGATGATTACGCCATTCCGATGGAGGTCGAATGGCAAGATTTAAAAATTGCGCTACCATCATAACAACCGCAGAACCGAGAAGTAAATAAGTATCGGTGGTTGATCGCAGTAAGCCGCCACAAATGCGACGAAATCGACTTTCTGCAGTTTGATAGGCAAACAGCTCTTCATAATTTTTCATATTGAACCCAATATGAGCGATATGGCACAGCTCATGTGCGATTAATTCATTCCGACTGTAAATCAACCATTTGTCATGATGTTGAAACGATTTGCGAATCAGAAAGAGAGCTGAAAAATCATCCTGGTGATATAAAGCACAGCCAGCAAATAACCATCCCATACGCTCATTGGTAAAAAATCCCGGTATCCAGGTTATGGTGAAATCATACAAAGTCGAAGTACGTTTTTGGGCTTCAGAGAATATAGGTTCAGGGATGAGATCGGATTTCGCGAATTTCATATCGAAGATTTCAATATACCCCTGCGTATCCAAAGCCAGATTAAATTCAGTCAGATTTTTTTGGAGTTGTTTTAAACGGTTGCAGTAATCGTGAATAGTCTCATCGGGACCGATAAGTAGTCCAAGGGTGTCGAATTCAATCAAAGTAGGTAAATCTTGCTGGGATATCAGCCTGAGTTTTTCCGGAGTTATAATATTTGTCATAGTTATATAGCAGCCGGATAACAAATTATTGGGGAATAAAGAAAATGGCAAGGAGCGGAATCGAACCGCTGACACAAGGATTTTCAGTCCTCTGCTCTACCGACTGAGCTACCTTGCCATAAAAATCGAAGATCTAAAACTACCCGGGCTTGGGGTGATATATTGGAGCTGAGCTATTGACTCCAAAACATTATCCTACATCTCAATCAAAATTGCGAAGTCTAAGTTACATTTAGCCAATAAGACGATAAAAAACCATTTAATATGAATGGCCTCTAATTTCATAACAATTAAGTTTTGAGAATTCATTTGACAAATTAACTAAATTGTTTTCCGCCAATCAGCTGAAGTATGGCACGCCCGAAGGGATTTGAACCCCTAACCTTCTGATCCGTAGTCAGATGCTCTATCCAATTGAGCTACGGGCGTGAAAAAAGAGCGATTTATAAGCTATGAGAGCTTGGTCACTATACAAGTGTTGAGGGTTTTTTTAAAATAGAATGGATGACTGGGTTTCTTCAGTTGCGTATTAACTCTATAAGTTGATCTCTTTTTTGTTCCATTAACTGCTGATTTTTTGCTTCGACGATTAATCGAATCAGCGGTTCGGTGTTGGACATTCGGACATTAAACCACCAATCATCATATTCGGTACTTATGCCATCAAGTTCGAATTGTCGGATATAACCATGATTATAAATCTTTTTAATTTTATCCATGGTTTTCCGGGCATCTTGAATATGGGAATTAATTTCTCCTGACGAGTAATATTTCCGTAACGGTTTAACAATTTCACTTAATGGTTTGCCGGTTTTCTCGATAACATTTGCCACCATGATCAACGCCAAGGCTGAGCTTTCAGCGGTAAAGTTTTCCTTGAAATAGTAATGACCGGCTAACTCTCCAGCAAAAACCGCATCGCATTCCCGCATTTGGTTTTTAATGAAAGCATGGCCAACTCGGCACATAACCGGTTTTCCTCCGTTTTCGAGAATACATTCTTTTACTGCCCAACTGCTGCGCAAATCATAAAGTATGGTAGCAGGCCCATGCGTCAGTATATCTCGAGCAATAATGGCAGTAATCAAATCCATGGTAACTATTTCTCCGGTTTCATCCACAAATCCACATCGATCCGCATCCCCATCGAAAGCGGCACCAAATTCAGCATTATGTTTTTTGATCTCCTCTTGAAGCGGAATGAGGGTGTCAGCCTTCAATGGATTCGCTTCATGATTGGGAAAAGTCCCATCTAACTGATCGAAAAGTGGAATAATCTCAAAATCATGTTTAAATCCGGCAAATTCGACAATTCCCATGGCATTCGCAAAATCAATGGCAATTTTTGGTTTTCGAGTAAACTCGATGAATTTGCGAATATGTTCAGTGTATTTCGATGCAATGTCATAGGTGCTGCGTTTCCCCGGACTGGGTGCTGGAGTAAATTGATTTTTTTCTGCTAACTCACCTATATCCATAATTCCGGAAGAACCGCTAATGGGGATGGCATTTTGGCGGCAGAGTTTAAATCCGTTCCATTCTCCGGGATTATGAGACGCGGTAACCATGATACTTCCATCGGCTTTTAAATTACCATTGGCATAATAATTCATTGGTGTCGAACATAAACCAATATCTATGACATCAGCGCCTTGAAGGATCATTCCTTCAATCAACGCTTCCATCAGAGGAATTGAGTGAGAGCGCATATCATGTCCCACCACAACCCGTTTTGCATTTAAGAAAGTTATAAATGCACGTCCGATGGAATAGGCTGTTTTTTCCTTCAGGTTTTGTCCATAAATCCCTCTGATATCATAGGCTTTGTATATGCTCATGGGGGCAATTTCCTTCAATTAAAAAAAGTCATAGCCAATTATATTGTTAATTCGAATTCAAGTTTTATTTTATCATCCGGCAGTTTTTTTGAAAGAGTATACTAAATCATTTGAATGTTATTTTGAAAGGAATGTCTTATGCCTGTCACTCGATTACGCGCTGTTTTGGAAACTGGGGTACAAGCTCGCGCGTCTGATTGGCACATCCGGGAGGGATCCAGTGTGGTATTGCGGGTAGATGGTTCGTTGGTGGAAATCTCTGATTTTGTTGTCAGCAAGGAATTTCTTGATGCTGTTACCGATGAAATGGCGGAAAAAAAAGATATTAAAAAATATGAAGAAACCGGAGATGCTGATTTCGCGCATTATGAAGATGGGATAGGTCGATTTCGTGTCAATATGCATCGGCAGCGAAATCTACGGGCAATGACATTGCGTCATATCAAGGATAAGGTACCGGATTTACAAAAGCTTGGATTGCCGGAAATTATTTTACGAATCGCGGAATTTGAACGCGGGATTATTCTGGTTACGGGCACAACCGGCTCTGGTAAATCGACAACCTTGGCATGTATGATGGAACACATGAATCAAAATGTATCCCGGCACATTATAACGATCGAGGACCCGATTGAGTATAACTTTAAAGATAATCAATGTGTTTTCGAGCAGCGCGAAGTCGGTCTTGATTGTATCACCTTCAATTCAGCATTGATTCATGCGTTGCGACAGGATCCCGATGTGATATGCGTTGGAGAAATGCGTCATCGCGATAGTTTCGACGCGGCATTGACAGCCGCGCAAACTGGGCATTTGGTGATGTCTACCGCTCATACATCCAATGCCGCACAAACGATCCAGAGAATTCTGGATTTTTATCCCAATGATGAACGCAAACAGGTGCGCTTGTCGTTGTCTTCATGTTTAGCTGCGGTCATTTGTCAAAGATTAATGCCACGTGCCATTGGCAAGGGTGTTGTCCCCGCACTTGAAGTCATGATAAATACTCCAGTAATACGTAAGATGCTGGAAGAAGATAAGATAGATAAATTGGCCGCTGCCATCGAAGCCAGTGAGTCTGAAGGAATGATGACTTTCAACCAATGTCTATACCGCTTGGTTTGTGATGGTCTTATTACTGAAGAAATCGCATTGGAAGGGGCTACTAATCCCGAAGCCCTGCGAATGAATCTTCGGGGCATATTCCTCAGTTCTGGTGGTGGTATCATCGGATAGTATAATCGTGTTTTCAGGCATCGATTTTTTATCTTTCCCATGCAGGAATAGCGAAAGCAACTCAACGTACAAGCTGTGCATGATTGACAGTGTAAAACATAACCATAATGGAGTGTTTGAACTTCCCCCCTGAAAGACAAACAACCAACGAATTGGGGAGCGTTTAATCTCAACATAAATATACAGCTAAGCAATGCCAGCTGGGTTTTTCTTCCTCATTCTAAACTTCACTACCTATTCCAAGCCAACAAACGATACTACATCCTGTTTAGGGAACTATCTTTTCTGGATTTTATCTAACCACAGTTAATGTTCCCAGACCCGAGGATAACGAGTGATCATTTGAGCGTTAACGAGCGCAATATTTTGGCTGTGATCATTGGCATTAGTATGTATTTCAACATAAGGAATTATTATGCAACATACAGATATTCAAGAACTTCAAAATCAGGTTAAAACCGCATCAGCTTTTATCCCGAAACTTAAAATTGAAATCGGTCGGTTCATTGTCGGCCAGGAGAAGTTGGTCCAACGGATGTTGGTCGGTTTGATTGCCAATGGACATATATTGGTGGAAGGGGTGCCAGGTTTGGCGAAAACCATGGCAATCAATGTGTTAGCCCGTGCTGTCGGAGGCGATTTTTCCCGCATCCAATTTACCCCGGACTTATTACCCGCAGATGTGATTGGGACCACCGTATACAATCCTCGTGAACATACATTTTCGGTTAAAAGGGGGCCGATTTTCGCAAATCTCATCCTTGCTGACGAAATTAATCGTGCTCCTGCCAAGGTACAAAGCGCATTGCTGGAATCGATGCAAGAACATCAAGTTACTATCAGTGGCGAAACCTATAAACTCCCAAGTCCGTTTATGGTGATGGCCACACAAAATCCAATCGAACAGGAAGGAACATACACGCTTCCCGAGGCTCAAGTTGATCGATTCATGTTGAAATTATTATTGGATTACCCTTCTCGATCAGAAGAACGTTTGATTTTGGATCGAATGGCTCAAACTAATTTCTCCTTGAAGGTTACTAATGTCGTGGCGCTTGATGAAATTCTTACAGCCAGGAATTGGGTCGATAAAATTTATCTTGATGAGAAAATTTCTGAATATATTCTCGATATGGTCTTTGCTACTCGCAAAGACAAACGAGATCAATTATCGGTGCGGCAGAAAGAAGCAAAACTAGATCAATTTGCCAGTCTGATTCAATATGGAGCTTCTCCGCGAGCAACGGTAAGTTTAGCCATTGCTTCCAAAGCCATGGCATTTCTCGATGGACGCGCTTATGTAGTGCCGCAAGACGTCAAGGATATTGCGGCAGATGTTTTGCGTCATCGCATTATCCCCACCTACGAAGCAGAAGCTGAAAATCTGACCACCAATGATCTCATTAAAAAGCTCCTTGATGAACTGAGGACTCCATAAACAAACAGAGGTAAAATGAACTTCTGATTTTTTAATTTTCTTAAACCGGCTAAAGAGTTCCTATGCTAACCCAAGAGATACTGGCTCGAGTTCGTAAAATTGAAATTCGCACACGCCGAATCGTGGATGAATTGACCGGGGGTGCGTATCATAGTGTTTTCAAGGGCAAGGGGATGGAGTTCGATGAAGTCCGCGAATATCTTCCTGGCGATGATGTCCGGACTATTGATTGGAATGTAACTGCACGTATGGGACATCCATTTATAAAAAAATATGTTGAAGAACGTGAACTAACCGTTTTCCTTCTGGTGGATGTTTCAGCTTCAGGAGATTTTGGCAGTGGCAGCCAACGCAAAATCGATTTATCAGCGGAATTAACGGCGTTATTAGCTTTTAATGCGATACGCAATAATGATCAGGTCGGTTTGCTCTTATTTACCAATACGAATGAGTTGCATTTACCGCCGAGAAAAGGACGACGACATGTATTGCGTGTCATTCGTGAATTAATCGCTTATGAGCGTAAGAATCGCCAGACAAACATCCGCAACGCACTGGAAACATTTATGCGGGTGAGTCATCGACGGGCGGTGGTCTTTTTAATCAGTGATTTCCTCGATAATGATTATCAGCAGGCATTGATGATTGCGAATAAACGTCATGATATCATCGCGATACGGATACTTGATAAGCGGGAATTGCACCTCCCCCCGTCCGGTTATTTAAATATCGAAGATGCTGAAACCGGAGTGGTTCTATCAGTTCCAGGTAGCGAGCGTAATTTTTGCCGTGATTACGCATTGTTCAGCATTGAAGAACGACAGGAAACTGCCGAAATCTGTCGTCGATCCGGAGTCGATCTTATCGACATCACAACGGACGAGGACTATGTGAAACCATTGATGCAGTTTTTTCAAAGTCGTGTCCAACGACATTAGAATTCCCAACTAGATTCAGGTTTAACTGAGATTATGCGTAAACCAGTAAAATCACTAATTATTGTCAGCGGTCTTATTTTTTTTGTCATAGTGGTGATGGGTATTTTGAGTTTCTGGAAATCCTGGAGTTCTGATCCAGATATCAAAATAGTTGAGGTAAAAAAAACTCCTGATACCATTCATATTGGCGATCCAATACACATTGCGGTGATTACAGAAACCCCTTGGCATCGCTGGCCAATCGGTAAAGCTGATCTGCTCTCCACACAAAATGGATTGGAAGTATTAAAATCACAAAAGCGCAGGCTGATTGGAATCGGTTGGGGAAAGTGGAAATGGCAATTAAACATGGTGTTGCAGGCTTATGAGTATGGGCCATTTAATGATATTCAATTGGAAATTCTGTTCAAACCCAATCGAATCAATGAAAACCAGGAATTGAGAATTAATCTTCCAGAAATAAAAATTACCAAGAATCTCGACTTGAATGATAAAAAATTAACGACCGCTCCGGAATTATCAGAAGATTATCTAAAAAGTAAAAAAATACCGGTGTGGACGTGGATCATTTTAGGCGTGATAACAATCCTTGCGATTCTTGGCGTTTACCTGTTTGCTCGCAAACGAACCGAGAAGGTAATTGTTCCACCCAAACCCTGGGTATTGGCTGAAGAGGCATTAAGCAAATTAATCGATCGGTTACCCTTACCGGCGGAATCAGTATTCGTCGAACTTACTGATATAGTCCGTTATTATATTGAAGCCGTTTATGATATTCCCGCCACGGAACGCACAACTCCGGAATTTTTATTGGAAATGAAACGTGACGGTGCCAAGATGTCTGCCGATCATAGTCTGCTACTCACCGATTTTCTTACCGCCGCTGATATGGTCAAATTTGCTCGTTTAGAAGCTTCTCAAAGTCAGATTGATGCAGCCATCAAAAAAGCGCAACGCTTTGTGGTGGAAACATCGGAACCGTTGATTAAAGCCATGCAGACACCGGAATTGCCACCGCTTGATCTCAATCAACATAAAGGGAATCCAAGTTAAGAAATTTATGCCAGTATTAGATAATTTTTTACGTGACAATACACTGAAACTGGAAACTCCATGGTTTCTATTGTTGTTGCCAATCGTCATCATGGCAATGATTTGGGCCTATCGTTTGCGACCTGCAACCCTTCAGGTTTCGACCGTCAGGCATTATGCTCAGGCATTGCGTTCCAAGTCTCGATATTGGGCGCCTACAAAGATCCCACGGATGATGGAGGGAATTGGATTGATGTGCCTGGTAATTGCTTTGGCGCGACCGCAAAGGGGGGTAGAGGAAACCATCCGTCGAACTGAAGGTATCGACATCATGCTGGCATTGGATATTTCGGGAAGCATGCAGGCGCTGGATGTCCCTTCGACTATCACCGATGAAAATCACGTGGTTCGTATGATTCGAGACGGAGAAATACGTCCGCGCATCGACGTGGCGCAAGATGAAGTTAAACGATTTATCGATAAACGACCAAATGATCGGCTTGGGATGGTTGCCTTTTCTGGCAACACCTACACCGTTTGTCCGCCCACATTGGATCATGAATTTCTGAAGGGACATCTCGAACGATTGAAAGCCGGTATGCTGGGTGATGGTACCGGGATTGCAGCGCCTATCGCCAATGCCACTTCGCGTTTGAAGGAATCAAAGGCAAAGCGACGGGTCTTGGTGCTGTTTACTGATGGAGAAAATAATGTAGAAGCAAAAATCTCCCCCCTGGAAGCTGCTAAAATTGCAAAGATGTTCGATGTCATCACCTACACGGTGGGTATTGGAAGCGATCGCGCTTATATGATTCGTCCTGGATTCTTTGGCCGTCAGCAGTTGTTTCCCATCAATAACTATGCGAATTTTCAATTGTTGAAAGATATTGCCGGGGAAACCAACGGAAAATTCTTTTCCGCTGAAGATGCTGAAGGATTGAAGCGTACAATCAGTGAGATCGATCAACTTGAGAAAACCAACATCGAACAACCCACGTATATTGATTATCGGGATTTGTATAAGATCTGGCTCCAGTCGGGAATTGTTCTTTGCTTACTTGGTTTTCTCTTAGAACAAACCCTTTTTTTGAAAATTCCTTGATCTCAACTCATTTACTATGAAATTTCATAACCCCAATTTATTCCTCCATCTACTTTGGTTGTTGCCCATCTTGTTTATGGTGGTGTATTTTGGGTATAGTTCAAGAAAAAAGAAACTTCATATGTTTATTTCACGGCTGGAATTGGCACATGAGTTAAGTCGTAACTTATCATCGGGAAAACGCCGATGGCGTGAAATTCTCCTATTTCTTGGATGTATTTTTTTGATTGTGGCACTGGCTGGTCCGCACTGGGGTACTAAGTTGGTAAATCGCCCCAGTCACAGTCGTGATTTATTGGTGGTTCTGGATACTTCAAAAAGCATGTTGGCCACTGATGTTTCGCCCTCGCGCTTGAAGCACGCTAAGTGGTTTATAAGTCAATTAACGGATCGAACGCCGGGCGATCGGTATGGATTAATCGCATTTGCAGGTACGGCTTTCCTCGAATGTCCCTTGACCCAGGATAGAAGCAGCTTCCTATTGTTTTTGGATGATATTGATACGAATACGATCCCGGTGGGAGGGACAAACATCGAAGCCGCTCTAACAACTGCCTTGGAAGCATTTGCAGCCGCGGAAGGACGTCATCGAGCAATAATATTAGTCACTGACGGTGAAGAGGTTCAAGGTGAATCCAGCAGTATTTTTACTGAATTGACGCGGCGCAAAATTCCCATTTATGTCGTCGGTATAGGGGATCCCAATCTGGGCGCCTACATTCAGGTGGATGGCAACAAGTTTATTACTGATTTACAAGGTAATCGGGTAAAAACAAAACTCAATGAAACTGCCTTGCAACGAATTGCCGCTACTGTGGGAGGAACATATGTTCATTCGACCGTGGTCCATGATGGGGTGGATCATGTGCTAGATAAGATAAGGAATCTTATCCCAGAGCAACAGGAAGAAAGCACAGTGTCGCGTCCGATCGAACGGTATCAAATGCCGTTACTTCTCGGAATCTTATGTTTATTGGCGCGCTTGATAATCGGAGAACGAACCCGATCTGAAAAATCAGCCCAGCCCAACCCAGAAACACCATTTAATTCCCCATCTGAAGTCCTTTCATTAATACTGCTTGGGTTAATCGCAAACGCCATTATTGGAACTCCAATCCTATATTCACAGGATCAATCTGGGCTGACACCAATGGACCAGCAATCGAGTACTGACCCGCATGATGATCAGCCCATTCTTATCGATCCACGTAAAATGCCGGTTGGTCAACATCATTCAGGAGCAATTCCACCTGGGACCCCACCACCCACTTCCGGGCAACATCTGCTGCCGCCAGGAGCACAAATAAGTCATGAAAAAAGCAAGATGATAAATCAATCCATTACCCGATTAAAGGAGCGACTGGAAACAGCAAAAGAGCCACAAGAACTCGCCTATTTGCATTACAATCTTGGGGTAAATCTGCAACTATTGGGAAACTTTCTTGAAGCGGAAAAACACTACAATCAGGCCATCGATTTTAAGTCAAACAACGAATTAATCAGCAAAGCGTATCAGAATTTGGGAGTGTTGAAGCATCAGCACGCACGGGAAAATATTGCATCTGATACCAAAAAGGCCAAGGTTAGCTTGCAGGAAGCTCAGGATTATTATCGCGAAGCCATGCGTATTTCACCTCATCCCGAAACGATTGCGGGCAATCAGGAGATGGCTTTAGAGGATAAGATGGTAATTGAACAAATGGAGAAAATGATGCAGGAAGCCGCGCAACAACAACAGAATGCCAAAGATAAAGCTGAAGATGCATTGAAAGCTCAACAGGAAGCAAACCAGGCAGTAAATGCTGACGAAAAACAAGAAAAACAAAAAGAAGCACAACAAAAAACCGAAGCTGCCGAGGAAGCAGTCCAGCAATTAACGGATTCTGCTCGTGATGCTGGCCAGAAACAGGCATCAGATTGGCTACAACAGGCTGCGGATAAATTAAGTGAGGCAAGAGAAAAACAACAACAGGCGATTGAAGAATCGGGAGAAGAAAATACCGCTCAACAATCCCATGGAGAAGAAGCTGAACAGCTCATATCTCAAGCTTTAAATCAATTAGGAGGGAACCCGAAAAATCGCGAGGACGATCAGACTGAAGCTGGTGAAATGGATGAGGATGATGAAAAGGACTCGATGGCATCCAATGAAAATCAAGAGGAAAAAGAAGATCAAGGAGACAATCAAAAACAGGTTACCAAAGGTCAAAAGGGTGATAACGAAAATGAAGATACGGAAGGCAAGGATATGCTCATGCAAAACCTGAATCAAATGCAGGCATTGCGCATCCTGGATGATCTTCAACAATCTGAAAAAGACCTCAAGCAGGAACTAAAGCAACTGAAAAAACAACAGATGAAAGAAACACGAGTGGAAAAGGATTGGTAAATCTCAAAATACCCCAGGCGCTGGCTTATGGACTCGTGATTATAAACCCAGCCCGATTAATACTTATCGCGGAAGTGGATTTGGGTGAAACTTGAATCGCTTCTCTCCATTTGCAAATAGGCCACGTTAGCATTATCAATCAGAGACATTATTTTTGTTGCATTAATCAGTGCTTAAATTCCTTATTTCATCGCTAACTGCAGATTCACTATTTCCCTTCACCCATCATGTCCTATTCACAATTGAGTTTAGAAGAAGCTGCCGAGTATTTACATTTGACTGCTGATCAAGTCGAAAAACTCGCACGACAGGGCGAAATACCCGCTAAAATTGTTAAAAATCGACCTGTGTTTGATAAATCACTTTTGCATGATTGGATCACCAAAAAACTGCTTGGAGAAAACGCTGAATCCCCCCTGCGCTTTCATCGTCGTGTCAAAGAGTTGCAGGAACATGATGCGATTGAGATATCGTCATTTTTATCACAATTCCTGATGCCTTCGGTTATATCAGTTAATTTGGTTGCACGGTCTAAAAAGGCGGTGTTGCGGGAATTGGTGGCTCTGAGCGCCAAGAGCAATCTGGTCACTGATGTGGAGGAATTATTACAACTTGTTGAAGAAAGAGAACAATTGTTTTCAACCGGATTGATTGGAGGCGTTGCCATGCCCCATAGCAGAGTTCATGATGAGTATTTGATCCACGATTCGTTTCTGGTGATTGCCAAACAGCAGCCGGGGATACCATTTGGTGCGCAGGATGGCGGATTAACCGACTTGTTTTTTATGCCGTGTGCACAAAATGACCGGATTCATTTATCAATGATTGCCCGGATTGCCTTATTATTGCAAAAAACCGACTTAGCCAACTCAATCCGAAGGTGTGAAACTGCGGAAGAAGTCATGGATTCAGTCATTTCTATTGAAGCTGAATTCATACAGTCACGCTCCAATCCAACCCACAAATGATTGATTTCACCTGTAATTTTCAGGTGGAGATGAGTCCAGGTTCTCCGACAACAATATTTGATAACCAATCATGGTGTAAACAAGTTGTTCAGAGGGACAGATTTTACCCCTAATTTATCTTGAGTTTGTTCAAGATTATGGCGGACAGTTGGATCCTCGGGGTTGAAGCGCAATGCGGATATAAAATCTTTTTCGGCAGCGACATAGTTTTCCAACAGAAAATATGTAACACCACGATTGAGATACAGTTCAAAATTTATTTCTCCTTGCGCAACCAGTAAATCATAAAGCGATAATGCCTGAGCGAAATTTCCGGTTAGGCGATAGCTATCGGCCATCATTGCTTGTACTGAAGAAACAGTGAAGAGTTTTCCAATCTCCGCATCATCAAGAATTGGTGCAATGACGGAGAAATAGGTCAATGCCAACTTGTGTTGGTTCATTTTATAATAACAGGCTCCTTTGAGATAATTTGCTTTCAGTTTATTTGCAACCAAATGATAGGGATTAAGAGAATCATCATGCATTTGTTCCAACTCCAGCGCGAGTTGCAGGGATTTTTCCATATTGTCATTTTGCAATTCCATATCTGCCAATGTGCCGATTGCTACTGGATTGGGACGATCGGTTTCGTAAGCCCAAGCCATCAGGCTGTGCAGATTTTTCCAGGCAGGTAAATATTCCCGGGTCGTCACCACTAAAAAAAAGATATAAATTACGATGACTCCAGTCAGAGCATGGACATGTCGTTGACCCCATTGGCACAGAGTTGAGATTTTAGTTTGCGCTGGTTCTGCCGATACTCCAGTGGCGATTGAAGGCTGATCTGATGAATCGTGCGAAATGAATGGAGATAAGAACCATCCCACCGGCAATAAGATGAAAAAAGAAGGGATATAGCTATAGCGATCCGCATGGTCGATGGCGCCAATCGGGATCACACCTATGATTGGCATTAAGGATGCCCCATAAGCCACGGTGATCGGCAGTATGGAAAATACGCAATGGTTACGCCGGTATCGGAACCAATAAACGATACCAACTAACAGTCCACAATAACATGAGCACAACAGGATTATCTCCATGATTGAGAGTGAAATCCTTCCATACAAAGGCGACAGATTAATGGGGATAAGATAATTTGATAAGTACCAGATAAAATTATAAGCGATGACTGTGATCTGTCTGAATATCCGCGTTTCGTATTGATAGGATTCAGCTTGAGACCATAATGTGATTGGTATCCAGACTGCTGCCAAAACGAGATACCATTTGAGGGATTTCAGGATTGTCCGAAACGAAATTTCTCTCTGCTTATGCCACTCAAAACAGAGGAGTATAATTGGTAAACTGACGGCCATGGATTTAGCCATCAGTGCACCCGCGAATAGTACCAGCGATAACGTACGCCAATAGTTGCCTGATGATTGACAGGATTTGATATAGGCATACAGGGACCAGAAATAGAATGAGGCGCAGAGTGTATCCTTCCTTTCCGAAATCCATACCAGGGATTCGACTCGTTGGGGATGCACCGCAAAGATCACCGACAGGACAAAAGCCGGCGTGTGATTAATGCCAAGTTTACAGAAACTAAAAAACACCCCCCAAACAGCCAGTATATGCCATATCATGCTATGCCATCGATAACCCCAACTGTTTAGTCCCCAGCAATGATAATCCACCATGAAACTCCACATGGTCAGGGGATGATAATTACCGGCGATGGGATGACGCAACCAATACGTGAAATTATTCCATGACCACTCCAAGCGGGGAATGTTTTGCGTGACATAAAGATGATCATCCCACCCAGCTAAAAATGGGTAATTCAGGGTCGGAGAATAGACCCATGCGACTAACCCGGCTAGCGGCAACAATAAAAAAGTTCGTGGTATTTTTTGGGATAATTCCATGATAACAGGAATGATTTAGAATTTCAAAAATCACCGCATGTCATTGGGTTGCGGTAAGGCAAAGATGAATTCAGCGCGGTGCGAGAACGACTCTGAAGCCAAGATTGCCGCCGATATCTTCAGGAAAATTTCCATCACGAGTAGCACATCGGCATTCGAAATCCATGATGTGCCAGCCGCCCCCGCGGACGACACGATAATCCCCGTGATCAGGGCCACGCGGATCGATTTCAATTGATGGCAGAGTCTCGTAGCTGTCGTAGCGATCCCAACACCATTCCATGACATTGCCCTGCATATCATAAATACCCCAGTCATTGGGTTGCAATTGGCCTACCACATGAGTTTCTCCATTACTGTTTTTATCGAACCATGCATCGTCTTCATAATGAAGTTGATTTCTATTGACAGGCACCGCATAATTCCCGGAGTGACAACAATACTCCCATTCCGCTTCGGTTGGTAAACGATACACGTAACCAGCTGGTACACGGGAAACATTAATTTCATGGTCGCTGAGACGTCGACAGAATTCATTGGCATCATCCCAGCTAACATTTTCAACCGGGCGACGCGATCCTTGAAAATAACTTGGGTTCTCGTTCATGAGTGCTGCATATTGAGTTTGGGTGACTTCATAAATCCCAATCCAGAATGGTGCTGAGATGTATACTGGATGCGCCGGTTTTTCGTTTCGCTTGATCGCCCCGTTACCCATGGTGAATTTTCCCGGCTTGATCGGTGCGAATTCCATGCCGATACCGGGAACGATCCAAAGCGCATTGATTTTAGGGTATTTTAGAACTGTTGCGGGGGAGGCAAATGGTGAAGAATCAGCAGTGGGGGAGGGGATTGGTTTGATAGGAGATCGGGAATTTATTTGGCAGGAAAAAATGAAAAAAGTCGCCAATAATCCAACCCCAGCTTTAGCAATATCGGAACTACGATTCATTCATGAAATAATGATTAATTCTTGGAGGTTATTTTGTTTTTGGTGAAGGTCATCATATCAGTTGTTTTCATTGTCAATACCTACGATCGCTACAATTGGAATATACAGTTCAGGAATTGGTCTGGGCTGCTGATTCCCAACGTTTACGTACTCGTTGTGGCAGGGATTTGTCAGGTTTGGTTATCAGGGCATCTTCACCCAGGATATCTTTCAATGTTTTTTCTAGTGTCTGGGAATAGGCGATTTTAAAATCATTGCCAGCGCGAACAAAGGCAATTTGTCCCGAGGAACAAATCAAGGTTAGAATAACAGCGGTTTGCCCGGAATTTTGCTGTAATATATTGATCAGCTCGGTGAATAATTCCGGGGTGGCATTGGCTTCATATATCCGCAAATGAATTTCTTTGGTATAGAGTGTGGGCACCGACTCTATAGGAATGATTTTATCCACCACCACTTTTGCCTGATTACCGTCACCATCGCGAAATGAGGCATACCCTTCGACAAATACCGCGCGATCATCATGGATTTCCCCGACATTTGTCGTATAGGTTTCAGAATATACCAGACATTCTACTATTCCTTCAAAATCCTCCAAATTGATAATCGCCCAAGGAGAACCATCCTTTTTCGAATAGCGTACTTTAACCGAGCTGATGATTCCTCCGAGACGAACGCTATCCTGATCTTTACATAATGACAAGGTCGCAACGGTTTGAACGGCATAATTTTTTATGATTTGAGCATATTCTCCCAAGGGATGACCAGTGACATAAAATCCCAGCAGATCTTTTTCAAATTTAAGAATTTTTTTCTGTTCCCATTCAGGCTGATCGGGAAATTCAATGTGTCCATTTTCCTGATTTTCTGTAATATCGAGTAGTTCAAAAAAATTTTCCTGACCGATCTGGCGATCACGAATCGTCGTTTGAGCACGGGAAATGACATCATCAATGGCGGCAAACATTTGCGAACGTTTAAGTTTGAACTCGTCGAAAGCACCGCACTGGCAGAGATTCTCCATTATCCGGCGATTAATCGTGCTGCCGCAGCGTTCATAAAAATTGAGCATCGAAGTAAATGGTTCTGATTGACGCGCTGAAATGATCACTTGAGCGGCGGCATTGCCGATACCTTTAATGGCTGCCAATCCAAAGCGGATATTATTCCCGGAAACGCTGAAATTTAATTCACTCAGGTTGATATCAGGAGGGAAGATATTTATTGACATTTCCCGGCATTCGCTGATCAGTGTCGAGATGCTGTCAACGGAATTAATTTGATTGGTAAGATTGGCGCACATGAATTCGACCGGAAAATTCGCTTTCAGGTAGGCGGTTTGGTAAGCGATGATGGCATAGGCGGCACTATGGGATTTATTGAATCCATAACCGGAGAACATGAGTATTTTATCATATATTTTCTCGGCAATTTCCGCATCAATCTGCTTGGCGGCACACCCCATGATAAACTTGTCGTGAATTGCCTTCATTTCCTCGGCTTTCTTTTTGCCCATGGCTCGACGCAGGAGGTCAGCTTGGGCAAGCGTGAAGCCCGCCACGGTTTGCACCACCTGCATCACTTGTTCCTGATAGAGCATGATCCCATATGTTTCATCCAGAATTGGCTGCATTGCGGGCAAATCATACTCGACTTTGGTTTTACCCAGTTTGCGGGAAATGAAATCATCAAGAAATTGCATGGGTCCAGGGCGGTAGAGTGCGATAAGAGCGATAATATCCTCTATCCGATGAATGCCAAAGCGCCGGCATAGGTCACGCATCCCGGGAGATTCCAATTGAAAGACTGAAACCGTATTGCCTTTGTTGATCAAATCGAATGTCGCCTTGTCGTTGGTGGGGATGGTGCTGGGGTTGATGGTGATTTTTTTCCCTTTGGCAATTAAATCGCAGGTGTCCTGAATGATTGTCAGGGTACGCAATCCGAGAAAGTCTAACTTCAGCAACCCCAGGGACTCGCAGGGGCCGGCAGGGAATTGGGTAATGATTTCCTTATTCTGCCCCGTGGCAAGGGGGAGGTAATTGGTCAAAGGTTGATCGCCAATTATCACCCCGGCCGCGTGAATACTCATATTGCGATTGAGCCCTTCCAAGGGGTGGGAGTAGGTGAATACTTCGTCGACCCATTTCTCGGAGTCTCTCAGCTTTTTCAACTCCTTGTTTTCATCCAATGCCTTTTCCAGGGTCATTTTGGGATCGTTGGGGATAAGTTTGGTCAATCGGTTGCCTTCATCGAAAGTCCGCCCCATGACTCGGGCGACATCTTTTACTACTGCTTTGGCCTTGAGCGTACCGAATGTACCGATTTGCGCGACACTGTCCTGGCCATATTTTTGCCGGACATACTCGATGACTTCATAGCGCCGGCGTTCACAGAGATCAATATCAAAGTCAGGAGGGCTGACTCGATCGGGATTAAGGAACCGTTCGAACAGGAGTTGATAGTGCAGCGGATCGATATCGGTAATGTGGAGCAAATAAGCGACCAGGCTGCCGGCGCCACTGCCGCGGCCAGGACCTACGGGAATCGATTGCCGGCGAGCATAACTGAGAAAATCCCAAACCACCAGGTAATAACTGGAAAATCCCATCTTGTCGATCACATCGATTTCATAATCCATGCGATTGAGAATACGTTGTTGATCGGGGGTTAACTGCTCAGGGGGCAAACTACTTGCATCGAAATCATACCGTTCTTTCAGTCCTTGATGACATTGAGTCACTAAAAACTGTTTGCGATCCATGTCATTCGGAGTTTGAAACACGGGATAGTGGTTGGTTTTATTTAACTCAAAGTTAAGATTGCACTTTTCCGCAATTTCCAAGGTATTTTTCAGCGCTTCCGGTATTTCCGCGAATAATAATGCCATTTCTTCCCGGGATTTGATATAGAATTCATGGGAAGGGAATTTCAATCGATTCGTGTCCTGGACATTTTTTTGGGTACCAATACAGAGGAGAACATCGTGAGCTGGGGCATGATCCCGGGAAAGGTAATGAGCGTCATTGGTGGCGATTAACGGAGTGCCGAATTCTCGGCTTAATTTAATCAGTTCGCGATTCACCCGTCTCTGGTCTTCCATGCCATGATCTTGTAATTCAAGATAAAAATTTTCCCGGCCGAAGATCTCGATGTATTCGCCCAAGCTGTGACGTGCCTGATGCAAGTTGCCGGAGAGTATATAACTTGGGATTTCACCGCCAATGCACGAACTGGTTGCGACCAGGCCGCGACAATGCTGTTGCAGGATTTCCTTGTCTATTCGCGGCTTAAAATAGAATCCTTCTAAATATGAAAACGTGGATAATTGACATAAATTGCGATACCCTTCACTATTCATGGCATAAAGTATTTGGTGGTAGCCTTTATGATGGGGATGATTTTGTGTCCGGTCACGTCGGGTGGTCGGTGACAAATAGCATTCGCAACCAATGATCGGTTTAATCCCTTTATTTTTCATTGTGGTATAAAACTCAATTGCACCGCAGAGATTGCCATGATCGGTTAACGCCAGGGCTTTCATCTCTAATTGCCATGCCAAGTCAGCAAGGTCTGATATTTTACATGCTCCATCGAGCATGCTGTAATCGGTATGAACGTGTAAATGTACAAACTCCGGAATCATTTTAGTGGATATTCAAGTTGGTTATCATGTGGGCGATAAAAATACAAAAGCCAATCTCCGTAAGCACTAGTTTTATACGCTTACGGGAATTGGCTCCCATTTAAATTTGGTTGAAAACCCGTCCTTAGAACAAGGTGCTGAATTGTTTGATCATTAGGCCTATGCTCCCACCAATGGCAAACAAGGAAGCAGCAGCCGTGAAGGTGTAAACAATATCAGGTTTTTCCTCCTGACTGGTTGCCTGTTCATATTTAGGTAATGTGGTTGCCGCGGTTCTGGTCGAGGCGGCGGTTGAAGCTGTGCTTGCTGCCTTGACCCCACTGTCAGCCGATTGAGGGATGGCTTTAAGCTTCAATGTTTTTGAAGACCTGATTGATGTCGCATCTTCCGCTGAACTTGCCACAGGGGTTTTGATTTTCAGGGTCGCTTTCATTCCGGGAGGCGGGCCAATATCAGGAGGAGGCGCTGAACGTCCCTGGGTCATATCAGGAACTTTAATTTTTAATGTTGCCTTGATCGATTCGGCATCGGTTGAAGGTGCGGTTGGGGCGTGAGGCGCAGCCGGAGGAGCCGAACCCATGGTTGGCGCTGGTCCTTTAACCATCAATTTAGGCGGACCCGAAGGGGCGACGGGAGCCGAAGGAGCACCAGCCGGAGATCCTGATTGAACTATTTTCAAGCCGGGCTTCTGGATTGTCGGTGGGGCGCTCTGGCTGACTGAGGCACTTGGCCCGGTATGACGAATCCTTAAAGTTTCCTTCAAGTTTGTCGGTTCGGAAGCAGGTGTGACCGACGGTTGTGGAGCGGGGCTTATGGTAAGCGGCGGCGCGGCTGAATTCGGAGCGCCAAGTGGCGGCGGCGGCATTCCTGGTTGCGGCGGCGGCGGCGGCATTCCTGGTTGCGGTGGCGCTTGTGAGGCATCTGTAATTACCGTCGCATTGGCAGGATTTTTCAGTTTTAATGTCTGACTGGCAGAAAGTACCCCGGCTAATTTCTTTTTCTTCTCTCTTATTACTTTAAGTACGACAGTATCACTGGTCATTTCGCCAGCGCCGCTATCTGCTGGAGGCTCTGGTTGTGGCGACATACTGGACAATGGATTTTTCTTTAGGATTTGAGTCGATAAACCGCTTGGGCGTCCTAACGGAGCATATGGTCCAGGTTCTGACAATGAGTCCGAAGAGGGGGGTGGTGTAGGCTTTGATCCCGCCGCATCACCTGCAAGCTCCTGGCGACTTCTTTTTAGCGTTTGCTTCAAATCAATCGATTCTTGATCTTCTTCAGCCATGATTGTTCTCCTCTGATGTGGGTGATGTTAATGAAGAGTTGTGAAGCGCATGTGTTGTTAATGATTTCCAATGTAAATACGATAATGCAATCATCATTGAAATCAACCATGGTAAAAGAGAAAAAATTCCAAGTAAATCCCATAATTCACCCCAATTAAATGCCGAAAATTTTTCCACTGCCGCAGAATCATGCGACTGCAAACGAATTGGAAGTGTCCACGGATGAATATACGGCAGGTTTTGGGTCAGCATAAGTTGAACTGCGGTGTAATAGTGCAAAAGAGGATTTTCGATATCCGTGCGGATGATTGGTGATATGATCGTGCAGAATAACATGTTCAAGAACGATGGCAACATTAAAAACGGTAAAACCAGACGATAGACGCGGCGCTGAATAATCGGGATGATGATCAGAGCATAGAACGGTAACGCGGGGATTTGATAACGAGGCCCGGTGCAGGCGCCGCCATGCCAGCCATTGAAGCTGATGTTCATGACCATGAATCCCACAATAGTGATAAACCCGATCCAGAACACTTCTTTGGCCAAATCATTGTAAGCGTGATACAATCCGGGTATGGCCAACAGCATCCAGGGAAGATAAAAAAATAACCCGCGATAGGGTGAAAAGGTTAATCCCCACAGCGCTTCGACCCTAAAGGCGCCGAATAAAGTGCCAAATGTTTCATTGGTTAAAAAATGGGGATTATTATATATATTGGCGATGGTAAAAAACCCGCCAAAACAGATTTTATGATAACTGATGAACAAGAGGAATGGTATCAATCCGCCCAGACAAAATCGGGCCAATGAACTGCGGTGTCTTGCGAGTACAAGGATTGCGGGTAATAAAGCGATGGCACAGGAATACTCCACCAGGATCGCCACCCCCAAAAATAAGCCACTAAAAAATTTGGCATTCGCGTCATTTAGCACCAGGTAATAAAGCGCCATAGTCATCCCGGCGGCCGCAGTAGAATGTCCCCAGACTTGAGTGCTGAAGGGAAATAACAACGTGCACCAATACAAGGCAATCCAAAGCATCAACCTTCCGGTTGGATCTGCTGGCAGAAATACTGTCAATATGCGATAAAAAAAGATCGCGGATATTGCCAGGGGCAAGACCGTGACCCAAAGATGGATGAGGTACGCATTTAATAGAGATATCCCATCAGACCCGGGCTCTACTCCCAAGATACTTTCGCCATGATAAAGCATGAAATAAAAGGGAATTCCCATCATGGCAATACCTGGTGCTTTGTTGGAATAATAATTATCTTGATAGCGTGACCAATCGCCGGTATTGATACCCCGTTCAGGATCAGTAATGAAGCGATTGATGCGAAAGGTTAGATAATCAGAAGTTTCCGGTTCGACAAAGGCGAAGATCACATTCAATCGTGAGTTATGATTCCAGGCGGCGCCGTTGTAAAAGTAGCTGTAAGAAAGAAAAACCAGGAGAAAAAGACAAATTTCAAATCGAGTTACTTTTAGTTGCATGGGGAATCGTGCGATTAAGAAACCAATCCTGTGATAAAACACCGGAGGAGGCCAGAGATGAATTAGAGGTTAGTCGAAAAGGGTGTCCGGATAATTCTTTATCGCTTGTGACGCCGTTTGTAGGTTGCGCGCTAGCGCATAATAGCGAAGAAATCCTGCCCAATCTGCAGGCTCGTTACAAACAACACCCTTTTCGACCAACCTGGAATTATTTTCTGCCAAGTATTCACTACAGCTACTTAGCCACAACCAAACTACAGTTCAAAACCAACCAGTAAAATCGTGATCAAAATATGATGCTATCTGATGATTAAGGAGCTAGATCAATTGCCGACATTTATCGGCGAATTCCTGGGTTAACTCGTCGGCTGCAGCTTGAGATTTTGCCTCTGCCATGATGCGCATGATGGGCTCGGTATTCGATGGCCGGATGATAACCCAACGATCATCCCAGTTGATTTTCACGCCATCCAACAGATTCAGACGATAGGTCGCATATTCTTTCTGCATTGTTTGGATGATATGCTGGGCTTGCTCATTGGAGGCTTCAACCTTTTTGGTGGAACTGTAATATTCAGGGAATTCAGTCAATAGCTCTTCAATTGATTTCTTGCGCACAGCCATCATCTCCAGAATCAGCGCCATGGCGCTATAACTGTCACGGCAAGGGTGAACTTTGGGCCAGATTACACCACCATTGCTTTCACCGCCAATGACCGCTCCTAGTTGCAGCATTTTCGAAGTAACATTGATCTCACCGATCTTGGTATAATGAATTTCACAACCCGCCTGTTGGGTGACATATTCGGCCGCCGATGAGGTCACCATGCTCACCACCACCGGTCCTTTTTCGCGTGTCAGGTAATGCTTGATCGCCAATACCAAGGTATTGTTTTCCCCGATCGGTATCCCCTGACTATTAACAATCGCCAGGCGGTCGCCATCCGGATCCTGGGCAAAGCCCAACTGACACTGATGATCACGCACCACCTTTCCGAGTGCGGTCAAATGCGCCGGAACCGGTTCTGGTTCGCGTTCGAATCGGCCTTCAGCCTTATCAAATAAGGGAATTACTTCGCACCCTAAATCCTGGAGAAAACAGACCGCGGAATATGCCCCTACTCCATTACAGCAGTCCATTGCCACCTTGAATCGGCAGGCGCGAATGGCATCGACATTGATCAAGGAAAAGATGCGCTGCTGATGGATGGCAAATGAATTATCAAGATATTTAACCGAGCGCAATTCCGGTTCGGGAACGAATGCGCGGCTTTGCTGGTGATATAAATCGAGTAGATCACGCGCTTCAATATCATTAAGAAATATCCCCGCGCTGTTGACAAACTTCAGCGCATTCCATGGCAATGGGTTATGACTGGCGGTAATGGCAATGCCGCCGATGGTTTTGTATTCATTAACCATGATTTGCAAGGTTGGCGTGGGAATGATCCCGGCCAGATAAGGCTGGCAGCCAACCGCCAGTAAACCAGCGGTCACCGCATGTTCGACCATTTCACCAGTGGGACGGGTATCGCGCCCAACGATGATTCTACCCCGACCCAGGTAAGTGCCAAAGGTCATGGCCATGGAGGTGACAAGCTGAGTCGTAAATGTTTCACCGACCACGCCGCGAACGCCACTGACACTTATTTTTAAATTTTGGACTACGTTATGCATGAAAAATGAGTCGTTCAGCTAGTACCAGAGCGCGATCGGCTAAGTCGATTGCGCCCTCCTTGGTTTTCCATTCCGCGATGACGCGGAGTATCGGTTCGGTCGCCGAGACCCGCAGGTTTACCCACCCGTCCTCCCAATCGAATCGCAATCCGTCGGTTTCATCACAGCTCAGCGCGTCGGGAAACGCCGACTTCATCTGCACCAGCAAGCGATAGGGAAATGATTGACAACGGATAAATTTTTTAACGATAAAATAGTAGGGCAATTCCTGGAGTAATTCGGAGGATGATTTGCCGCGTTCCGCCATGGCCTCGAGTATTTTGCCTAAAATCATGAAGCCATCATAACCATTGATGCCATTGGCAAAGGCGACACTGCCACTGCCATCACCGCCGAGCGTGGCTTTGACTTCCAGCATGCGATCAATGATGTTGGCTTGTCCGACGGTTGTTTTATGGAGATCAGCCTTGAACTTCCTTGCGAGATCATCGATCATCCGAGAGCTGCAGGAATTGGTGACAATCACCGGGGCAGTTTGGGGTTTTGCCAAAACCTGATTGGCAACCATAGCGAATGTCACTTCTTCCGAGGGTGTTTCACCTTTGTTGGTGATGACTGAAACGCGACTGACATCACTATTTAACACGAATCCGACATCTGCGTGCAGGGGCGAAATCAGCGCTTTTACCTGGCGTCCGGTTCGTGGCCGGGGTTCGGGATCGTGTGGCAGATCACCGGCTTTTTCATTATTAATCAAGATCAAATCTATTCCTAAGAGCCGGGCAAAGCTGTCGATCAATTCCGCCCCAGCGCCGTTACAACAATCGACCACCACTTTCAGTTTAGCCTGGTCAATAGCGGCACAATTCAAGGTCGCCGTCACTGACTTTAAATAGTCAGCTTTTATTGCAGCAGCCAGCGTTGACGTTTTACCAATATCCCGATAATTGGCTTTGCGGAACAGCCGACCATGATAAATATCCAGCAATGTCTGGGTCTGTACGCGATTGAAGTAGGATCCGCGGGCATTGATGGGAATGACGGCATTCCATCCTGCTTGATGATGGCCGGCGCCAATCAATACCCCGCCGGCAAGATGCTGTTTTGCCACTAAAAAATGCATCAGCGGAGCCGGACATATTCCGGCATCAATCACCTCGCAACCGCAGGCCATCAAGGCGCCAATGCTGGCGTGTTTTAGTAAGCTCGATGAATGCCGTGTATCGACACCAATAACGACAGCACCGCCCTGAAAATACGTCCCGATTGCAGAGACATAATCCACGGTGACGGAAGGATTGAGGGCATCACCGACAACGCCGCGCATGCCCGCCGTGCTCAAACGCAGGAAATGATTGTACATAAAAAGTTATTTCATTAAAATCAGCGCCCAAAATAACGTCGTATCCTGTTATTGTAAAGAATAGCCTGAAGAGTAATCCCCACCAATTTACTGGATTGTTCGTTGACATGATGAAATTAAAGTCGAAATTACCGTCTTTCTTTAACACAAAATCACAAAAGGGCTAACCGCATGAAAAATAGCGACTTAATACATGAGATCGAGTGCATCCAGAAAGCCATCGATCCTTATTTTTCAGAATTAACCAAGGAATCAACCATACGCTACATCCGATTCTTAAACGATGGCAATGTGTTGATCCTGCCGCGGAGCAAGGGAGACAGTCGCTATGTCTATGGTGATCGGGGATTCAATTTCTGGGTGCATGCGTCGGGATATATCTATGCCAGCGAAGGATTGTTTTCTCTCTTCTCTCGTCGCAAGGAGGGGGAAGAGCCGGTCATTGCTTTTTTTGCCGGTTTGCCAAAGAACAAGAGCAAGAAAAGTTTTTATCCCGTTTCCTTATTGCCAGTCCCGGTCATTGATCATGGCAAAACGATTGTGCAACGCCGCTATGCTGTTATGAACAAGGAAGCGACATATTTTTTTACTGAATTTAGTGACTTGCAAAGCGTGGTGCGGGTCACCATTAACGAAATCAATCAACTATTCTTCTCTGTGCATTTGTCCAACCGGAGTGGGAAATCTCATGATCTGTATCTCTCCAGTTACTTTCGCCCCTTTTGCCGACATCAGATCTATGAGAGTGATGAAGACCGCTGGTTTGGTGAAATGCAATCGCTGCCCGAAGTAAAACCGAATGGGGATTGTTCCCCGGCCTTGTTAACCATTGCCGAGGATGTCGATCGGTTTACTTCAGAGACTTTTTATGCGGTGCTTTCCGAAAAAATTACCACTGGCAACAGTTCGACCCTGCATCAACGTCAGACGACAACCTCCCGAATCGATTATATGGGGGGAATCAAGCGTAATCTGGGGACATCCCTGGCCTTGGCCAAAGGCAACTTTACTCTGCGAGCGCCGATCACCACCTTTGCCGATTTGGCAATTGCTGGCGACATCAATACCATATCGATCGCTCCGCGGGGTGAGATCCGAATCGACTATCGTTTTGCGCTCGCATCCGATCAAGCCTCACAGCAACAACTAGCCGGACATTCGCTTAATCTAGTTGAGATCGATTCTCTGATTCCCTGTCAACAGAAAAAAAATCGCGAGATTTTGGCTGGTTTGGAAGCGAGAATCAGTGGATTTAATGCTGCCAGTGTCGTTCAGGAACAGGATTTCAATGAATTTTTTGATCACCTTAAATATCAGGTTTCGATTTGCGGGTTGCTCAAGGGGTACATGCAGCTCGCGCCGCGCTCGTTGATCGGCATCCGAGATGTCTTTCAAGCGTTGGAGGGTTTACACTATTACCGTCCTGGGGAGAGTCGGGAAAAGATGCTTGAAGCTTTAGGTTTTACCACCCCATCCGGTCGCTGTCTGCGGCAATATTCCCTGCCGCCCAAAGGAGCAAAAGCCGGGTCAGCGGATTTACGTCCCTTCATCGATCAGGGAGTCTGGATAATCAATGCCGTCAGTTCCTATTTGCGGCATTCCGGTGATCGCGAATTTTTAAATTTGACCATAGGGTATCACGAGATTATCGATGAATCTGGTTGGGGAGCCATTGGTCCGCTTGATCAGAAAGATTCGGTGCTCGAACATCTCTTCAAAATCATGAACTACCTTGACCGCAATCGTGATCATGATGAAACCAAATTATTATGCGCGCTTTATGGTGATTGGAACGATGCCCTAGATGGCTTGGGCATCGCCATGGACCCCAAAAAGAAATTCGGCACCGGAGTCAGTGTCATGGCGACTTTGCAGTATTATCAGAATTGTGGTGAAATGATTGATATTCTGACCCATTTTTTCCCTGGAAAGTTTTTGGATCGACTGCGGCAATACGGGGAAATTCGTGCTGAATTGGCCGAAAATCTGATTCGATTTGCCATCCAATCAGATCCCCTGGGGAATCGCAGGATTGTCCATGGTTGGGGCGATCGCCGGTCCTATCATGTCGCCAGTTACCAGGATCCGGATGGAAAAGCCCGCGATGGCTCTACCAGCAATGCATTTTGGGTGATCGCGGACATGTTGGAGCATGACTCGAGTTTGGAAACAGATATACTGGCCGCATTCAAGCGCCTGGATTCCAAGTATGGTATCATGACTTTCAATCCGGCATTCCAACGTGACACCAAGGGGGTAGGGCGAATTCCAAAACTTCCCCCAGGCACAGCGGAGAATGGCGCCACCTATATTCATGCCACCCTGTTTGCCATTCGCGCCTTATATCTACTGGGGCAAGCGCGGGAAGCCTGGCAGCAAATAGAAAAAATCCTTCCCTTCACTCCGCTCCATAAAAACTATACCCATTCCCCATTTGTAATGCCTAATTCGTATGTCTACAACCCCGAGAAAGGATTGGATGGCGAGTCGATGAATGACTGGCAAACCGGCAGTTCGAATGTGTTATTGAAAGTATTGGTCTGGCATGTATTCGGCTATAGTCCGGAATTTTCCGGGGTACGCATTCAGCCCGCCAACTGGCTGCCGTTCTCGGCCTTCGAATTCACCATCGATATTCCCCGCGATGGCGGCAAAAAATTGCGTCTTGAGTATCGTAAACAACAAAAAAATAATTCTGATCGTGACTTTGTCTTGAATCAACTGACTCCCCTTACCGGTGAGTGGAATGAACAGATGAAAGCGTGGCATTGCTTCATTCCCTGGGAAGAACTCGGTGAGATAACCGATATCCTGATCATCGATCCTCTCTAATTCGTAGGTCCCGGTAAACCATCGTCCATAAATGTTTACTTGGCGAAAGATTAATTCCAATCATTGTATAGAGTACTGGAGATTATCGTGTCATTCTCCAGAATTTCACCCGGTGCAACCAGCGAACCATTTTGAGTTCCGCTCCACCATCATCCATGCGCTCAGATCACTCTCAGATATCCGATCAGCAATTCTCCAGAATGTAATCGAAATCAACGTATTGATTGAACATCTGCTGGATGAGTTCAATCTTGTCGTTATCGGTGATTTTGATTTTAACATTGAGATCATGGACCATGGAGGCAGTGATAAAGGTATCATTCGAGGTTGAGATAATCGGAATCTTACTGTTTTTCATCACCTGATTAACCACCAGCCCCGGCTTCTCTTTGCCGGTAATGATCAGGCCGGTTATCTGATTGACTGAACTGGTTTCCGAGAGATTCCAGCTTAATGCGGCGAGTATCAGATCTTCACGATCACCGGGCGTGATCACCAGTGTTTTACGTTTGATTTGACGGAGAAAGGTGGAGACCGACATCGCGCCTACAATGATATTTTCAACGGGATTATTTTTGTACTGATTCCCAATAATGTATTTCCCTTTCAACACCTCGCGAATCTGCTCCATATTGGGATTCTTCAACCGTTCTTGATACGGCACGACCCCCAATAGTTTGATGCCTTTGTTGGACAGGCTTTTTTCGACAAAATACTTGATCTTTTCATGCTTTTCGATGAAGACCTTGTTGACTATCACTCCCAGTAATTCCACCCCCACCGTGTCGAAAAGACTTTTATTCAGAATTAAAAAGTCGATCGCCTTGCCAATTCCGCCATCGGTGACGATGATGACCTTGCTTTGGAGTTGTTTGGCGACAAAGGCATTGGAGGTATCAAACACCGACCCGACACCGGCATGCCCGGTGCCTTCGATCAGAACAAAATCCTTTTTGTGCTGCACAATGTCGTATGATCGGAGTATTTTCTCCATGATCCAATGGTTGTTGTTGTCTTCAATATATTCCTGAGTAAAACCTTCGGGAACCGGGATAGGATTCATATGGATGAGGGGACAATCCGGTTTATAGATTTTGTGAATCAGATAGGAATCCTCGTCGACTTTGCTGTTTTTAATGTTCAAGTAGCGTTGACCGACGGGTTTGATAAAGCCGGGATTCAAACCGGATTTGATCAGTTTGGAATAAAATCCCAGACAATTTGTGGTTTTACCGACATTTTGACCGGTCGCGGCGATAAAGACGTTCTTGGTTTTTTTCATGATTAAATATAGTGTGGCTGTTAACTCTATTAGCAAGTATTTTTTGGAGTTTACACGATGGGTTTCGACCTCTGGGGGCGGGTCGAGTATTTTAGTTGAGCAACTGTTATCTCCACACTAATCACGTTATGGGTAAAATTCTCGATTATTTGGAGATAGCATCAATGGTCTACTGTTTTAA
>CAZTTH010000002.1:0-60751 GCA_964615975.1 uncultured Lentisphaerales bacterium
GGAGTTCCGCTTTCAGAAGGTCTGATTCGGGGGATTCCGCTTAAAAGCGGTACTCCAAACATGTGCTTCGATAAGTAATTTTGATCACCCTATATACCCCGACGGGGTTATATTCATCAGCCCAGGGTATAGCGGTTTTTTTCGCTATACCCTGGGTAAATTCAATTCGTCCATCCTTGATGCCACAATGGGGTTATACAATGAGGTCGTGTCAAATCAGCGCGGCATTCATAGCGATATTCATCAAACCCCTTTGGGGTATGTATTGGGTTGGCTCCTCTTGTTCCCGGGGTTTGCGAACCTGGGCTGGAGAATTTAACCCCTTTGGGGTTTCGGAGTTGACATCATCATCGGTTATCAGTGGTATAAATTCCTCTTGCTTTTTATAATAGAATATTACCGATAAGCGACTACACCTATCCAGACACGCATGATGATGATATGAAAAAATGCGTTGATAAGGAACGCTGCCGAGCAGTCGCTCGGTGTTCCCAGGGTGGGGGAATGCACAATGCCGAACTGGAGTTCGGCGTTCCCGGGGGATACTTTCGCGCAATAAATACGTTTGCAATATTGGGTTTTGAAATTGAATAATAGGACGGACTTTCAGCCCTAAGATGTTTTCTTAATAATGTTCCCAGACCGACAGTCTGGGCTGATATAGATTCGGGCTGTCAGCCCTCAAAACCAGCGCCAAAGGTGGGTCTTTATTTCAGACTGGGGCAGCGCCCCAGAAAAAGTATGAAAATATCCCCAGGCTGAAAGCCCGATTCATTGTATCATCTGGAATTATCGCAGCAGAATTTTCCAATTGTAAAGAAGTGGGTAAAGGTTAGAATGTTGGCCTGAGCTGATATATGTCGACTTCACAGGCTTTATGGAGACTCAACACCCGGATTTTCGGAATAACCGAATGATGACCAGTATATATCAGGCTAAGAAATTAGTTCGTCCACTCTCTGTTTCAGTGATTGTGCCCACCTACAATCGTGCTGGATTGCTGGCGCGGGCGCTGCACTCGATTTATCGGCAAACACACCTGCCGGATGAAGTCATTGTTGTGGACTGTAACTCCAATGATGATACTTCGGCCATGCTGGCGCGAGACTTTCCGGAGATTGTCTTGATTGTCCATCCTGAACAGAATGTGAGCGCGGCCCGCAATGCGGGAATTGCGGCTGCCAAAGGCGCGTGGCTGGCATTCCTGGATTCTGATGATGAATGGCTGCCAGGCAAGCTCGCAGAGCAAATCGCCATGATAGCGCGATCACCGGATAGTCGGATCTGCCATACCGATGAGATCTGGATTCGTAATGGCAGGCGGGTTAACCCGATGAGAAAACATGCCAAATATGGCGGCTGGATCTTTCAGCGCTGTCTGCCGTTGTGCCTGATCTCACCTTCGTCGGTGATGATCCATCGATCCGTGTTTGAAGACATCGGAGGATTCGATGCCTCTCTGCCGGTCTGCGAAGACTACGATCTCTGGCTGCGCATCACCTCGCGCTACGAAGTGTTATTCATTGACCGCCCGTTGATCGTCAAGTATGGCGGTCACGCTGATCAGCTCTCCCGGCGTTACTGGGGAATGGACCGCTTTCGGATTCAGGCTTTGGAAAAGATCGTCGCTTCAGGCAGTCTCAAGCCAGCCGATCTCGCGGCTGCCCGCAACACCCTGCGAGAGAAAATTGATATCTACCTCCTTGGTGCAGTCAAACGCGGAAAGAAGGATGAGATAATCCGATTGGAAAAAATGAAAATTGCCCATAACGGCGAAGATGATAAATGATGTTTCCAGCAACAAAAATGGCTTCCCGGTTTAGGTCAAAGTCGGGGTCAGATTAATTCAAAACGTAACATTTACGTTAGTTTTTATGCAGTTGTTCGGAGTCAATGTCATTATCGTAAGGTTGTTGCAGTTTAATGGAAGCTACCTTGATCATTAATAATTGACAACGGTGTTGATACGTTTATGATTATACCGACAGTCCTTAAGTTTAGGAGGATTCGACATAAGATCGGAAGTTGGCAGTAAGGCACGAATACTGCCGTGAGCGGGATGGCATACAGACATCAGAAGACCACTAATTGTGGCTGACTATGAATGGCCACTCGCCAGGCATAGCCGCGCTCACTGCCCAATAACCCGATGATCAAGCTAATGATTTACTTAACATAGGAAACTATATGTTTTTCAGCAAAAACAAACCGGAAAGCCACCCAAAATACGATGCCCTTACCATTACCCCGGCGGAGATTATGGAGTACCTGCGCCCGATCAAAGATCCAGACATCGGTTACAGCATCATCGATCTGGGATTGGTCTATGAGGTCACCAATCAGGAAGGCGCCATCATTGTGACGATGACATTCACCACCCCTGCCTGTCCCTATGGTCCGCAATTGATGGAAGAAATCAAGTACATGCTGCGCTCGCTGCCCAATATTACGACAGCCGACGTCGAAGTTGTCTGGGATCCGCCCTGGTCGTTGGATAAAATCAGCGAAGGGGTGCGTCTGGAGATGGGATTGGATGTCTAGATGCGCGCCTTGCTGCAGCGGGTTCAAAAAGGATCGGTTAGAATTGATCACACCGTCAGGGGAGTGATTGGCCGGGGGCTGGTTATTTTTCTGGGGGTCAAGATCGGCGATTGCGAAGCCGACGCCGATTATCTTGCCGAGAAATGTGTGCAATTACGTATCTTCAGCGATGAGCAGGGGAAATTCAATCTGTCCGCCTTGGAAGTCGGCGCCGAGCTATTGGTGATTTCGCAGTTCACTCTGTATGCCGATACCCGCAAAGGGCGGCGGCCAAGTTTCATTGCAGCGGCGCCTCCCGAGATTTCCATTCCCTTATACCAACGATTTGTGAGCGCCATCAGCTCCTATGGCCTGTGTACTCATACCGGTGAATTCGGCGCCGCGATGCTGGTGGAAATCCATAATGATGGCCCGGTGACCGTGTTGGTCGAGAGTAAATAACAATTTTTTCAAATTTGAAAAAATATGGTGCGCCCGGCTGGATTCGAACCAGCGGCCTCAAGCTTCGGAGGCTTGCGCTCTATCCATCTGAGCTACGGGCGCGTCTGATCAACACTGGGGATATGAAGATGAGAAAAGTGTTGCTAAGGTAATGTCCGCCATGGCAAAGACAACAACGAAAGTTAATTTCTAATCCCAGCTATTTATTCCTGAAATTTTGCTACTATTGTCGTCATTTGTTCCGGGATATAAAAATTACAAAAAAGTAATTGCTATCCGGCATCTCATTCTTATTTATGTCATAGTACGTGGAAATTACCGATCCCGCTGTGATTCTTAATGTATTAAACCAAAAAGATTTCAAGATTAAATATGTACACGTTGCTCATCGCCTTGCTGGTTAGTGTTCTCCTTCCATTGCTATTATCAACCTGGGTGAAAGGCATTGGCTGGCTGATCTTTATTGGCATCCTCTTATTTTTTCTGGTCATGTTCATTGTCAACCGCACCCTCGGCAAAAAGTTTTTCGCAATCGTGAGTCAGGTGGAAACGATCTGGAAAGATTCACAAGGCGATCTGCAAAAACTGGTCAATCGCCTGCAAAACAAACCGGGCGGTTCCCATAAGGTGGTGCAATATCAGATTGAAAAGGCGCTTGAAACCCAGGTGATGCGGGCGCTGGAGGTACTTGAACAAGCCAAAACATTCTATCCCTGGCTGCTGCTGGCCGAACGGCAGGTCAATGCCCTGAGAGTCCAGCTTAATTTTCAAATCAAACGTTTTGATGAAGTGGACAAATACCTGCCCAAAACCTTCATCATGGATCCCATGACCTGGGCGATGAAGATGACGCGGCAATATCATTTGAATTCGCCGGATCTGGAAAAGACCTTTAAGAAAGGGATTAAAAAATTCAAGTATGAGAAAGGGGTGCTGCTTTACGCGCTTTATACCTGGATACTGGTCAAGCGCAAGGACATCGACAAGGCGCTGGCCATCCTGGCGGAAGCCAAGATCAAGATAGAAGATGAAAATATTCACCGCAATTGGCAGCATCTGGCCAACAACAAACCAAATTTATTTTCCAATGCCGGTTTCGGAGATCAATGGTATGGACTGCATTTGGAGGAGCCGCCCAAACAGCGGGCCGGCAAGGGACAAATGAAGAATCATCCCATGATGATGCGGGGAAAGCGCCGATTTTTCTAGTTAATCTGGACAAGCGTTTATATCCGCGTCATGATAATGAACCCGATTACTCAAGCGCGACAGAAAATCAATTAGTCACTCAATAAGGAGAAGGTTTTTGCCCATGAACGACGACAGTTTGTTGGTGTATGATGAAAGCAAGGTAAAGACCCTCAGTTCGATCGAGCATATTCGTCTGCGTCCAGGGATGTACATCGGTCGACTGGGCGATGGCTCACACGCCGAGGATGGGATTTATATTCTCCTCAAGGAAGTCATCGATAACAGCATCGATGAATTCATCATGGGACATGGCAAAAAAGTGGTCGTTAATGTCGAGGAAAAAAAAGTCAGGATTCGCGATTTTGGCCGTGGCATACCCCTGGGAAAGGTGATCGATTGCGTCTCCCAAATCAATACCGGCGCCAAGTTCAATACCGAAGTCTTTCAGTTCTCCGTCGGGTTGAACGGGGTCGGCATGAAAGCGATCAACGCGCTATCGGAATATTTCGAGGTCAGGGCAATCCGGGACGGTCGCTATAAACAGGTAATATTCGATAATGGCAAGCTTACGACCGACAAGAATGGCGCCACCGACGAGCCGGACGGCACCGAAGTGACCTTCATACCAGCCAAGAACATTTTTCCCAAATTCCGCTTCGAGGAGAAATTCATCCAGCGTCGGATGTGGAACTACGCCTATCTCAACAGCGGTCTGACCATCGAGTTCAATAACCAGCGGATTTACTCCAAGAACGGTTTATACGATTTATTATCCGGCAAAGTCGAAGGCGATACGCTTTATGATATTGTCCATCACAAAGAACCAATGTTGGAGTTCGCCTTCTGCCACACTTCGAATTATGGCGAGACGTATTATTCATTTGTGAACGGCCAATTTACCAATGACGGCGGCTCCCATCAGTCCGCGTTCAAGGAAGGCATCCTCAAGGGCATCAACGAATACGCGCGTAAAAACTTCGACGGCGATGATGTCCGCAATGGCATCTTCGGCGCCATCGCCGTCAAACTGAAAGACCCGATCTTCGAATCACAAACTAAGAACAAATTGGGAAATTCGGAAATTCGCAGTGATTTGGTGAATAAGATCAAGGAGATTATCGCCAAGTTTCTCTTCAAGAACGAAGCGATCGCCGCGGTTATACTGGAGAAGATCGCGGAAAACGAAAAGGTGCGTAAGGAAATTCAGGCGGTCAAAAAAGCGAGCAAGGAGAAAGCCAAGAAGATCGCGATCAAAATCCCGATGCTCCGAGATTGCAAACACCATCTCGGCGATAAATCAGAGTGGGGCGCGCAATCGATGGTATTTTTGACCGAGGGCGAATCCGCGGCCGGATCGCTGGTCAGTTGCCGCAACCCGTTATATCAGGCGATCTTTGCACTCAAGGGAAAACCGCTCAATTGTTATGGGAAAAAGCGTGATCTGATTATCAGCAATGATGAATTCTACTGTGTCATGAGGGGATTGAATATCGAAGATGGCCTCGATGATCTGCGTTATGAAAAAGTGATTATCGCCACCGATGCCGACGATGACGGCATGCACATCCGCAATCTCCTGCTGACCTTTTTTCTGCATTACTTCGAACAACTGATTCTGGCGGAACATCTCTTTATCCTCGAGACCCCGTTATATCGGGTGCGCAACAAGAACAAAACGCTTTATTGCTACGACGACAGTGAACGCGATGCCGCCATCGCGGAGATCGGCGCCGCGCCGGAAATCACGCGCTTCAAAGGGTTGGGCGAAATTTCGCCCAAGGAATTCGGTCAGTTTATCGGCCCCGACATGCGCCTGATCTCAGTTTCGATAGACAAAATCCAGGAGGTGCCTGAGATTCTGGGATTCTTCATGGGGCAAAACACACCCGAACGCCGGGATTTCATTATGGATAACTTAATATGAGATATTTTCTTCGATGAATTTTCGCTCATTTATATTGTCGGCGCTAGATGAATTATAGCGGAGTTATCGATTATGGATGCCGCATATTCAATAAACAGGGTATCAATTCGTTTGACTTATGAACGATGGTTTCATATCATTGAAAACCATGATGATCTGGCAAGTTATTATTTTGAAGTATTGGAAGCAATTGAATGTCCTGATTTAGTTATGCGTGGAAACAACAATTCATACAAAGCTGTTAAATCGATTGGAAAAAATAAGTGGTTAATAGTCATATATAAGGAAATAAGCAGTAAAGATGGATTCGTAATAACCGCTTATTTTCTCAATCAAAAACCAAAAGGAAATGCAATATGGCGGCGTCATTGATTACTGAAAATGTAATAAAGAAAGGGTTTAATGCCATATCGTCACATGTGAAGTTTCCACTCAAATATTCACGTATATGGATCGATTATGATGCGGAAGCAGATGTGCTTTATTTGAGTTTCAGGAAACCGCAAAGAGCCAAAACCACTATTGAGCTTGATAATAATATTTTACTGAGGAAAGATGGCACAAAAATTGTTGGTATAACTATTTACGAAGTAAGTCAAAATTAGCTATCTATTTTTATAATTTTTGCTAATCTCTTTTATGTTATTATTCAATTGTTGAATGCTTTCTCTCTTTATCACCCATGAGTGACCTTAATTTCGAAACTTCTCAGCCGCTTAACGATCCCCAACCCAGCGCCCTCCGCAAGATGATGTCCGCGCACTTCATGGAGTACGCCTCTTATGTCATCAAGGATCGCGCCATCCCGCATATCAACGACGGCCTGAAACCGGTGCAGCGCCGCATCCTTCATTCGCTCTGGGAAATGGACGACGGCAAATTCCACAAGGTCGCCAATGTCGTCGGCAACACCATGAAATACCACCCCCATGGCGATGCCTCCATCAACAATGCTCTGGTGCATCTGGCCAACAAGGAATTTTTCATCGACCGGCAGGGGAATTTCGGCAATATCTTCACCGGCGACAGCGCCTCGGCAGCGCGTTATATCGAATGCCGCTTATCGCCGCTGGCGCGAGAAGTATTGTTCAATCCTGATATCACCGAATTCATTGATTCCTATGACGGTCGCAATCAGGAACCGGTAACCCTCCCCGCCAAGGTCCCGGTCTTATTGATGCTGGGGACCGAAGGAATCGCGGTCGGCATGGCGACCAAGATTTTGCCGCATAACTTTAGCGAATTATTAAACGCGCAAATCGCGATTTTGAAGAATAAGACGTTTACTCTTTATCCCGATTTCCAGCAGGGCGGGATCATGGATGTGTCTGAGTATGCGGATGGCAATGGGAAAATCAGATTGCGCGCCAAAATCGATGCCCAGGATCAGAAAACCCTGATCATCAATCAAATTCCCGCGACCACAACCACGGAATCGCTGATCAGCTCGATTGAAGACGCGGTCAACAAAGGAAAAATCAAGATCGCCGCAGTGAATGATTATACTGCCGAGGGAGTTGAAATCGCCATCGATTTACCGCGCAACATTTATGCCGATCAAACCATCAAGGCCATGTATGCCTATACTACCTGCGAAGTTTCGATCTCGGTCAACTGCCTGGTCATCAAGGATAATCGCCCCCTGATTACCACCATCTCGGACATCCTCCGCCACAATACCGCCAAACTGGCGGCCGATTTGCAGCGCGAACAGGAATTGGAGTTACAACGATTGACCGAGCAGCTGCATGCCAAAACCCTGACCCAGATTTTTATTGAAAATCGCATCTACAAACGCATCGAAAGCTGCCCAACCTATGACAAGATCATTGCTGAAGTGCAAAAGGGTCTGGCGCCATTCCGTCCACAATTGGAACGGGATGTGACCATTGAGGATATCGAAAGGCTGCTTCAGATCCCCATTCGCCGCATCTCGCTTTTTGATATCAATAAAAACAACCGTGATCTCGATGATATTCGCGCCCTCATCGATCAGGTTCGCGATAATCTCTCAGATATCAACAAATTCACCATTGGTTATCTGAAAAATCTGATCAGCAAATACGCCCATCTCCATCCCCGCCGCACCGTGATTGAAAATATCGAAACCGTCAATGTCCGGGATATTGCCCTGAGCAATATCAAGGTGGGGTGGGATCGTTCTCTGGGTTATGTCGGAACCACGATCAAAACCGGGGAAATCTTTTCCTGCACCGAATACGATCGGATTGTCATTGTCAATTGGGATGGCAGTTACAAGGTGGTTCCGATTCCGGAGAAACTCTACATTGGTTCCGTTTGCTCGGTGATGAAATCGGATAAGAGCCAGGTTTATTCCATGATCTACCATGATAAAAAAACCCACATCTGTTCGGCCAAACGCTTCCGCATCGACAAGTATATCATGGAAAAGGAATACACCCTGGCGCCGCCGGGATCAAAGGTCGACAAGTTATTCGACCGCCATGGCATCGTCATCCGCTGTGAATTCGAGCCGGCCAAATACCAACGTGTCAACTATGTTGACTTTGAATTTGATTCCATCCCGGTGCGCGGTGCGGGCGCCAAGGGCAACCGGCTGGCGAATAAGCGCATATTGAAGATCATCCAACTCAAGCGCGGCAGCGAAACCTCGCCGGATCAACCCGATGACACTGCCAAGGATTCCAGCACCGTTGTGGGGGATTAATTCTGGAAGGGATTGATTAAAAGTAACTTTTTTATGATCGGACATGATACCAGGCCATGAAACCTGCTAAGCATGAAAGTGTTATCAGGATTTCTTTGATGCCGAATAGGGCGGGGTGGATTCGCGGATTTCGTCAATGACTTCGTCGGGATCAATGGGGAAATCAAAGACATCGGCAAGCGGGAAGGACATCTCCGGGAATGACGGACTGCGGAGTGAGTCATTTTTCGCGTAAACCCCGGCGATGGTATAGGTTTCGGCGGACAAGGAAAAAACTTCGACAAGAGAAGGGTAGGGCGTAACAATCCAATATTCCTTGATCCCAAAGCGGGCATAGAGATACAACTTTCGCAGCCGATCGTGATGGATGCTTGATGGAGATAAAATCTCGACCACCAACGTCGGTGCGCCTTCAATATGGGTGCGTTTGATCTGCTGCGTATCACAGACCACCAGAATATCCGGTTGGACGATATCGGATTCCGACAGTTTTACGTCCATCGGAGCGCCGAAGATTTGACAGGGTTTCTTATTGAAATATGATCTCATCTTCCATCCCAAATCCATTGCGATCCTTTGATGTCGAGATTGCGGACTTGGTGACATGGCAAAGGCCTCGCCATCAATGATCTCCCAGCGTTCACCGTCATCCCAACCCTGATAGTCGTCCCAGGTAATTTGCGTTGATGGTTTTAGTGCTGATTGAGTCATGAGATTCTATTACCTCTAGATTTGTCATGTGATATCATTTTTTTTGATATCTGGTATCATGAAATTCTATCATCCAATATTGAACTTAACTATATCTTCATTGCCCATCAATTAAAGTCTTAATTAAATTCCATTCATTCTGAGTAACAGGCCAACGGGGCGGGAACTACAAGTAATTTTTTTTAGGCGTTCAAAGCAAATCTTTCACGCCAAACCGCAAAGTCGCAAAGCAAGAGAATTATAACCACAAAAAAAACTCATGAAATGCTTATCAATAATTAAGCATTTCATAAAATACTTGATTGACATATTTAAGTCAGATCTGGTGAATTTTTCGCCATAATTTTTAATCAGGTTATAGAGTTTCCAAATCCCATGATTGTGGCTCATGTTCAACCAAGAGTTTGATTATTTCTCGCTATTGAGTATTTTTACTCATAACATTGAGTAAATTGTATATGACTTATCAACATCCTCTAAAACAAGTACTTACACAGCGGTTAAGCGAACCACGCCGATTCATTCAGGTATTGTATGGTCCCAGGCAGGTAGGAAAAACTACCATGATCACACAATTCCTGACTGATTTAAATGGATTGAGTCACTTCGCTACCGCTGACAATGTTGTTACCCATAACCCCATTTGGATAGAACAACAATGGGAAATTGCCCGCTATAAACTCAGGACATCTGGAGCTGATAACTTAATCCTGATTTTCGATGAGCTGCAAAAAATTGAAAATTGGAGTGAATCGGTCAAAAAGGAATGGGATGCTGATACCCGAATAAAAACTCCCATTAAAGTCATCATTCTCGGATCGTCACGATTATTGCTGCAACAAGGACTAACTGAATCACTGGCTGGCAGATTTGAAACTCAGTACATGAGTCATTGGAGTTTTAAGGAGATGAACGAGGCATTTGGAATTGATGAAAATCAGTTTGTCTGGTTTGGCGGATATCCCGGCGCCATATCGTTGATTGATGATGAGATGCGTTGGAAAAGGTACATTATGGATGCATTGGTTGAGACCAGTATTTCCCGAGATATCCTGATGCTCACACGTATTGAAAAACCTGCCTTGATGAAACGGCTATTTGACTTGGGATGTTTGTATTCGGGCCAGATATTATCGTTTAACAAGATACTCGGACAACTCCATGATGCTGGCAACACAACAACATTGACCTATTATCTTAATCTTCTCGGCACGGCTGGATTGTTGTCCGGGCTGGAAAAATTCAGTTCGGCCACTCATCTCAGACGGTCTTCCAGTCCTAAATTTCAAGTGCACAATACTGCGTTGGGGAACGCTATAAGTCAGGATTCATTTACTGAGATCATTAATAACCCCGGTAAATGGGGGCGATGTGTTGAATCCGCAATCGGAGCCCATTTATTGAACTGTTCAGTCACTGAGCGCTATAACCTTTATTACTGGCGGCATCGTAATGATGAGATTGATTTTGTCATAGAGAAAAATAGGCGTGTCATTGGCCTTGAGATAAAATCCGGAACGGAAAGCATAGGAAAGGGATTGAATGCATTCAAGCGCCATTTTGCCCCGGATCGAGTCTATCTTATCGGTAAAGACGGCATCCCATGGAAGGATTTTCTGAGAGAAAATCCAACGCATCTTTTTTAAGCGCCAATATGCGGGCGGTAATAGTGGCGCCATTCGAACTCAAAGTTGGGAGTAAATACGCCGGTACCCAGTGATCGGTCGATTTCCGCCAACGGCCATTTATCAATCTTGTAAACTTCATCGGGATGGGGATAACAGGGGCCGTCATAAATGAGGTGGTAGGTGTTAATCAGCTCGGATTCGCGTGAAGACCGCCAGCGATATTCATAAAGATGTTTCAGGAGTTGATTGGCAATGCCGAGTTCCTCGTGGAGTTCACGCAGCGCCGCCAGTTCGACGGGTTCTCCCGGCGCGACATGTCCGCCCGCTGAGGTATCCCATTTGCCCGGCTCGACATCCTTATGGAGACCACGTTGTTGCATGATCAACTCATGGTTGGAGGTCAGAACAAATATATGCACCGCGCGATGGAGCAATGAAGGATTGCCATGGCATTGGGATCGTGGCGCCAGGCCGATGACAATTCCCTGATCATCAATTACCTCAAACATTTCTTCATTTTTTTTCATCATTTGCTCACTAAATATCCCCATGCTGAAGACCATCGGGCTTTTGAAAAAGATGGTACGATTACCAACCTGAATGGACCAACGGCGCGCAAAAAAATCGTCTGCCTGCAGTCGATTACCCCAGTTTAAGACCTGCCCTGTGGAAAATCAATGAAACCGCGGTATTTTAGCTCCTTTTTAGTTAAAATCTGAATCCGCCATTAACATGGTTGATCGCACCTTGATTGACAACAAACTAAAGTTGAACTCCGAAGAACAATAAATCAATAACCCTGCATGAATCAGTATGTGTTTGGCGCTGAGCTTGAAACTGATGGAATTTAGAGTTTATCCTTTTAAGATGCTCCTCGCTCAGGCACGATTGCCATTCATGCTGAAGCCTGTACTCCAACCGGCGCTAAACACATACATGAATCAAGTCCTGTCAGCATGAATGCCGACAGACTTCAGGAAACATTTGTCGCTCCCATACCAACAATGAATGTCCCGTCATCAGCTCCCGATCATTTACGTGAAAAGATCAAGTTATTACGACAAAACCTGCAATCGGTCATCCTGGGAAAAAACGCAGTCATCGACCTGATCCTGGCGGCTTTTTTCGCCGAGGGACATGTGTTGATAGATGATGTGCCCGGAGTGGGCAAAACGACCATGGCAAAGGCATTGGCGCGCTCGCTCGACGCGAATTTCCATCGCATCCAGTTTACCCCGGATCTGTTGCCGGCGGATATCCTCGGAGGATCAATCTATAATCCGCGGACTGGAGAATTCAATCTTCGCCGTGGCCCGATTTTTACCAACATTCTATTAGCCGATGAAATCAATCGCGCCTCACCGCGCACGCAATCAGCAATGCTTGAAGCGATGACGGAAAATCAGGTAACCATTGAAGGTGTGAGCTATTCCTTGACTGCGCCATTCGCGGTTTTAGCGACCCAGAATCCGATCGAATTTCATGGCACCTATCCCTTGCCTGAATCGCAGTTGGATCGTTTCATGATTCGAATCGAACTGGGCTATCCGGCAGCGGAATTCGAATATGACGTGTTGGGATTTCAACGCCAGGAACATCCGTTGACGGGGATCAAGCCGGTGCTGGATTGCGCGACGGTCATCGCGATCCAGCGCCAGGTGCGAGGAATCCATGTCGAAGAAGCGGTCGGCAAGTATATACTGGAGATTATTCGCCATACCAGAAGCGACAGCCGATTGTTATTGGGAGCCAGTCCGCGCGCTGCCATTATGCTCTATCGGATGGCACAATCCCATGCATTCATCAAAGACCGCGAGTACGTATTGCCGGATGATGTAAAGAAGCTGGCGACGATCGTTTTGGGGCATCGACTGGTTCTGGATTCCCAGGCCAAATTCAGCGGCAATAAGGCGACTGACATCATTGCGGATATCGTTACCCAAATTCCGGTTCCGGTCTAAGTTGTGAAAAGAGTTCCTGCCATGAAAACCTGGTGGTTGCGCCTGCTCGCATTTCTCCATCGCTTTGACAGAATTTTTTTTGCCGGTCCAGCGGTTTTCAATTATCCGGGAAAAGCAATCAAGGGCTATCGGTCGGTCAATTTATTGATTGCCTACTGGCTGCGCGCATTTACTGTACTTTATTTTACCTGGGCTGGGCGGGTACTGTTTGTGGTCAGCGGGTATTTTTTATTGGCTGGCATGCTCACCTTATTGATGCCAATGTATATGCTGTCGATCGCAATGATCAGCATGTTTATCGTCAATATTGTGATGGGATGGTGGTTCCGGCCGCGCTTACAGATAAAACGGAATACGCCGAGGACAGTGTCCGCGCTGCAAACATTCACGATCAATTACACGATCAAGAATACACAGGTGCGGGAAGCCTGGGATTTGCTGGTAGATACTATCTCGTTTCCAGGCGCGATCAAATTAATCGCGGGTCGGAGTTATATCGAACGGTTGCCAGCCGATCATAAATTCCAGGCACACAACCGAGCCACTGCCCGGCGCCGGGGGGTGTTTCAATTGCCATTGCCGGTGGTCAGTTCAGCATTTCCCTTTGGGTTATGGCGGTGGAGCAGTGTGGGCGGATCCAACCCGCCAATCATCGTTTATCCCCATTATCATCGCCTGCAGGCAGTGCATTTGCCCGGCGACCATCTCAGTCAGTTGCCCAATGACCGGGTGTATGCTGCCGCGGTGGGGCAATCGATGGAGTTTCTCGGCTGCCGCGAATATCGCTTTGGCGATAACCCGCGTCATATTCATGCTCAATCCTGGGCCAGGATCGGTGAACCAATCGTCAAGGAATTCAGTGATGAATATTCCGGACATGTCATAATTTTTATCGACACCGGAACCACTCCGATAACCGGGTGGCGCCGTTATGTGAACGATACCGATAATAAATTCGAAGCAAGTTTGTCCTTGGCAGCCGCGGTGATCGATTTTTTGATAGCGGATAATTATCGGATAAAATTGCTGGTGAATTCACCCACCGGAGTTGTTTCATTAATGGCCGATGGCGCCACCGCCGATTTGGAGGTTGCGCTTACACAACTGGCGGTGATCATGGCAAACCCCGGCGCGCAGAGTTATCGTCTTGACAGTGAAATCAAAATGGAGATTGCCGGCACAGCCTGTGCGATTATGCTGTTTTTACAGTGGAACGGACAATGCGAACGATTCATTAATGATTTTCAGGAATTGGGCGTGGCGATAAAACCCATAGGGATTGTTGACCGGGAAAAATCAAGCGGCAGCGAACCATCTGCTGGTGTGAAAGAGATTGATATGGAAGCAATTCTCTCTGGTAAAGTACGTGAAATTTGATGGCCTCTTAGTACAGTATCTCAAATTCAACCTAATTTAACGCATCTCAAACTGAAATCCCGAACCTGCCATTTATGATTATCGGAATACTGAAACTGGACATCGAAATCGATTTTGCCACCTCGTTGAAAGATAAGCGGGCCGTTCTTAATCGCATCAAGGAGCGGGTACGCAGGAAATTCAATGTGTCGATCGCCGAAGTCGAAGGCAATGAACTGCATAACTACGCTGGTCTGGGCGTGGCATTTGTCACCAACGAACAGAAGTTCGCGAACCAGGTATTATGCAAGGTAGTGGATGAAGTAGAAACCATCAAAGATTGTGTTTTGGCAGACTATGCCATGGACTTTCTCCGGACTTGATGCAACTCTTAAATCGATTCACGATCTATAATGGAATTCATAAAATATAACCAAACAGGAGGTACTTAAACCATGACTGATACTTTCAACGATAGCAGAGATGATGAGGATATGCTGAACGTTTCAGACATCAGCGAATCCGCCCCATCTTCTCAGGAATCCTTATCCGAGGTCGAAATGCAGGCACAAAAAATCCGTGAACTGGAATTAAAAATAGCCGGTTATGATGAAAAGCTGCTGCGCGCCCGCGCTGATTTTGATAATTACCGCAAACGTGTCCAACGCGAAATGGGAGAGTTGGCGGGTTCCGTCAAATCGGCGACATTATCCGATTTATTGCCAGTATTTGATCATTACCAATTCGCGGTACAAGCCATGAATAGCGGCAGTGATTACGACAGTTTAAAACAAGGTATGAATTTAATCTTGGAGGAATTCGAACGATTTTTCAAAAATATCGGCGTGCAAAAAATTTCCGCCACACCCGGTGAACCATTTGATCCTAAATGGCATGAAGCAGTCAGCATGGAAAATTCATCAGAGTACAATGAAAACCAGATCGTACGCGAGATGAAATCGGGTTACCGGGTTGATGATCGCCTGATCCGCGCCGCCACCGTCGTGGTGAGCAGCGGCAGCCAAACCGGATAGCTACCCCCTTTCGATCCAACTTAACCAGGGTTATATAGTTTAGTTTTCAATGGAGTACGATAAAATTATGGCAAAAGATTATTACGAGATGTTGGAAGTCGAGCGATCCGCCAACGCTGAAGAGATAAAAAAGGCTTATCGGCGGTTGGCATTGAAATATCATCCTGATCGCAATCCCAACAACCCCGAAGCAGAAAGCCAGTTCAAAGAGTTGTCTTCTGCCTATGAAGTGTTGAGCGATCCCCAAAAGAAATCCCTATACGACCAGGTCGGACATGACAATTACGTCCGTCGCGGCCGCTCCGGCGGTAGTGGCGGATTTTCTGATCCTTTTGATTTATTCAGCCAGGTATTTGGTGGTTCGAGCATATTTGAAGAATTCTTTGGCGGCGGCAGACGTGGATCGCGCTCAGCTTCAAACGATGGCGCCGATCTGGCATACGAGTTGCGTATCAGCTTCGACGAAGCGGTGTTCGGCGCGGATAAAACCATCGAAATTCTGCGCGCGGAAATGTGTGATCGTTGTGATGGCGAAGGCGTGGAGCCGGGTTCATCAAAAAAACGCTGTTCTCATTGCCATGGCAGCGGTCAAATAACCTTGAGTCAAGGGTTTTTCAGTATTCGGCAGACCTGCCATTATTGTCAGGGGACCGGACAGTTGATCGAAAAGGCCTGTGTGAGTTGTAATGGATCCGGTAAAATCAAAAAGAAAAGGAGTATCGAATTGCATATTCCCGCCGGCGTCGATACCGGCTCACGATTGCGGGTGGCAGGCGAAGGTGAACCGGGAAGCCGGGGCGGATCGACGGGAGATTTATATGTCATCCTGAATGTCGAAGCTCATGATTTCTTTAAGCGTGACGGAGAAGACATCTTTCTTGATGTGCCGATTGATTTTCCCACTGCGGCATTGGGCGGCACCATCGATATACCCACCATATCCGGGAAAGCACAGCTCAAAGTCCCCGCCGGTACTCAAAATGGCACGGTATTTCGCTTGCGCGGCAAAGGGGTTCCCTCTCTGCGCGGTCAGGGACGTGGCGATCAGCACGTGCGGGTCGCGATTGAAATCCCCAAGGATCTCAATAAGGATCAGCGTGAAAAACTGCAGGAATTCGCCGCCAGCCTCGATCAACAAGCCTATCCGCTGCTGAATTCATTTTTGGAAAAGGTTAAAAAGTTCTTCAATTAATGAATTCGGTTAGACAGCGCTATCTGAATTCATTATAGGGGTGAAGTAGTAAACATGTCGGAACAACATTATGTTTGAGATACATGTTATTATTCACTAAACAAACTTCTCCACCTTTTTACCAGGAGACTGGGAATTAGTCAGTGCCTGCCCAAATCAGGCAGTGGCGATCAAGACTCATGTTCTTGATCGTAATGGCGTACTTCACACCGAACCAGAACGATTGTTGGTTGATGACATGCGCAGCATGACGCAAGCCCATTCAGTTTTATCACTTATCGGCCAAGGGTGTCATCGAATTTCTGAAATCGCTGCACGTTTGGAAAAACCGGCTGGAAGTCTTTCACGCATCATCGCGCAATTAATTGAACTGGATTATATCGCCAGAGAGATTCCTTTTGGAGTGAATCCGAAATCAAATAAAAAAACGTTATATAAACTGGCCGATCCCTTTCTGTTGTTTTGGTATCGTTTTGTTTATCCGAATAAATCGCTTCTCGAAATCGATTTGACTGATGCTGTTTATCGCCAGATTGAGCCATTATTTTCTCAACATGTATCAGTGGTATGGGAGGAATTGGCACGCCAATCAGTACCCAAAATAACTATCGACAATATTGCCTGGGGGCGGGCATATCGCTGGTGGGGGAGTGGGAATAACAAAGAAAGCATGGAATTTGATATCGTAGCTGAATCACTGGATCGACAATCCTTGCTGGTTGGAGAAGTCAAATGGTCCGATACTGTGGATGTCGCCGGTGAGCTGCGAAAATTGCAGTTAAATGTTCATCACTCCCCATTTCGTAAACATCGTAGCATTCACTTTGCCTTATGGGTAAGAAATCCTGTTCAAGCTGTGAATGAACAGGTTTCTATTATCCTCCCTGAAGACGTCTTGAAGGTACTGCGTTAACTCGTTAGCAGTTTGCCACCAGGTAATCACGGATAGCAGCACTGGAGGCGGGGAGGACGACACAGCGGGTCGGCAGGTCGGCGAGCTTTTCAATCCCGGGATGAATGGCAATGTTCCTGCCCAGCGCCTGTTCGATCGCAGCGCCAAATTTTGCCGGATGAGCCGTTGCCAGACACACAATCGGATCGCCCGCGGCCAGGTGTTGTTTTGCCACACCGACACCTACCGCGCTATGCGGATCGAGCAAATACCCGTGTTCATCATGGAATTCTCGAATCGTGGATAACGTCATTTCGTCGTCACCCCTGCCGGCCATAATGGCGGTATCAAGCTGAATGGGGGACGAAGAATTGGCGGGGATGTTGATTTTGCCTGTCATCCTGAAGGTCTCCATCAATGATCGCAAAAGCAGGTTGTCCTGATTACAGAGATAGTAGAGATACCGTTCGAAATTACTGGCAATCTGGATATCCATCGATGGGCTCAAAGTCGGTTGAACGACACCGCGTTCATAAATCCCTGTGTTGAAAAACCGGCAGAGGATATCGTTTTGATTGGTCGCCAGGATCAATTGAGAGATCGGCGCTCCCATTTTCATGGCGAGATAACCGGCAAAGATATTGCCAAAGTTCCCGGTGGGAACACAGAAGCGGACTTTTTCGACACCGCGTTCACGGGTGATTTTCAACGCGCCATAAACATAGTAGACGATTTGCAGGGCAACCCGCGCCCAATTCACTGAATTTATCGCTCCCAGCATGTAGTCCCTTTTGAAATCCAGGTCGTTGAACAATTCCTTAATAATCGCCTGACCGTCATCAAAACTGCCGGTGATGGCAAGGTTATGGACATTGTCATCCAAAACCGTTGTCATTTGACGCTCCTGCACCGGGCTTACGCGCTGGTGTGGATGAAGAATAAAAATTTTGATACCGGTTTTACCCCGCACCCCATGGATCGCCGCGCTACCGGTATCGCCGCTGGTGGCGCCAAGTATGTTGAGACAGGTCTGATCCCGTCGCAGCACATGCGCGAATAAATTGCCCAAAACTTGAAGCGCGATATCTTTGAAAGCGAGGGTCGGCCCATGAAACAGCTCCATGACATGGAGACCAGCTACCGGCACAATCGGGGTGATCTCCGGATGAGTAAAGGCGGCATAGCTGTCCGAGAGGATAGATTTCAAGGTGGCGGCAGAGATGCTGTCGCCGGCATAAAGAGCGAGAATCTCTAAAGCCAACTCCTGATAATCCATCTGCCTATAGGTGTCGAGCTGGGCGGTGATGTCGGGAATGTCCTCGGGTAGGATGAGCCCGCCATCAGTCGCCAAACCCATCATTATCGAGGTGACAAAATCGATCGGGGCGATTTCTCCCCGTGTACTGATATACTTCATAAATTGCCTGAAATGCGTTGGTGAACCATGCCCGTCGGCTTATTTGAATTTTTCATCGAAGGTGACGCTAGCCGGTTTGGCGGGCAATGCCGCGCCTTGTTTCATGGCATCGGCAAGATCAGCGGCGGAATCCTCATCATACCACCAATACACATACGCGCTCTGTTCACTGCCATACTTGGAGAGCACGGTTGCCGGCATGCCAAATTTATTCCAATAGAGCAGGCGGGTGTAATTGATATTCCACAGCAGCACATAGGGATTTTGTGGCACGATGCGCTGGTCGATCTGGCGCAGAATCTCATTGCGTTTCGGCAGGTCAAAAATGGTTTTTTGTTCCGCGATAAGTGTATCCACAATATCGTCCTTGTACCCGGTGATGTTATTGCCCGCCTTGCGGTCTGCTTCCTTCGCCAACCACATGCCTTCCGGATCTTTGAATAATCCACTGCTCCAGGCAACCCAGGTCATGGAGAAGTTGAATTCATCGCGGTCTTTCGAACTGGCCGCCCAATCTTTCTTATCAATGATCAATTCGATGCCGACATCTTTCAAATCTTCGGCATAGATGGAGAGAAACTTTTCTGTCGATGAGTCGTTGAGAAGAAATTTAAACCGGAATGGAATGCCGTTTTTCTCCAGAATTCCAGTGGCGGGATTCGCCTTCCATCCCGCTTCGGCGAGCAGGGCGCGAGCCTTGTCCTTGGCAAAGGCAATGAGCTCAAAAGGGCAGGGGAACTGCTGATCATACAAATCCTCGAAATAGGATCGATGGAGAAAATATTGATTGTACATCAGGGTGGCATTCATTTTCTCGCGATCGAGCAGGTAAGCCATGGCCTGACGGACCTTGAGATCGTTGAAGGGCGGTTTCCGCATGTTCATGGCAAACCCTTGGAAGCCAATCGGATCGTGATTAATAACCTTTTGCTTGACAATCCAATTTTTATCAAACTTTTCCCCGCTGGTTTCATTGATCCATAACCGGGAGGTATACACGGGATAGAGATCGATCTCACCTTTCTTAAACGCTTCATAGGCATTCTCGCGTTCGGCATAAAACTTGAATCTGAGTTGCTGGAAATTGCCGATACCCTGATTTCTCAAGGCGTCCTTGCCCCACCAGTCGGCGCGGCGTTCCAGGACCGTAAATATGCCTTCTTTGAGTTCGCCAAGTCGATAACGACCGGACACCACCGGGAAAGTAAAATTGACTTTGTTGAAATCGAGGTCTTTCAAGACATGCCTGGGGAGTATGGACAATCCTCCGATCGAGAGCAGATTACGCCAATGCACTTCCCGGGCGGTAAAACGTATCTGGCGTTCATCAATGATTTCTGGTGAGGTGAAGGTTTCCAGCGAAACCTTATGGATGCCGGTCATGTTCTTGGGATCCATGATCGTGTCGAATGTCCATTTTACATCCGCGGCAGTGATCGGCGCGCCATCGCTCCATCTGGCTTTGGGATCAAGCCAGAATGTAAACGTCTTTTTATCGCCCGAAATGGACCATTTTTCCGCCAAACCAGGTTCATCGGCGGCGGAGATGGGATTGGCTGAAAGCAGAGAATCAAACATCAGCGTAAAAATCTGATTGGTGAAGACATTGTTATCGAGGTAATAATTGAAACTTTGCGGATAGGGACCGGGATAAATATTTATCACCCCGCCGACCCGGGCATGGACGCTGGCAATGGGATCGGGCTGATCCCGCCAATCAGGTTGGGGAAATAATTCCTCAGCCGCCGCCAGTTGCATTGCCAGGATAAAATGAAGCGAGAGTGAAAAGATGAGTGGGGAAATACGCATGTCGGTCTCCTGATGTTGATTCATTACGAAATTTAATTGCTCATACTAACGATAGACGGGCAAATCACCTGCCCGGTTCACAGAATTAATCAATTTAATGTGTATTGGCTGAATGCAAATGTTAAGTTACAGTTACTGTAATTATGTTAGATACGCAAAGAGAATATAAATTGCCAGACAGAGATATCAGCACCTCCAATTAGGTTTTAACGACTAGATCAACACCGCAGAGTAAGGAAAAACCATGAATCGCAACCCCATCGTTTTAATCGTCGATGATGATCCCCATATCCGGGTTCATTTAAAAGCAATTCTTGAAAAACAAAGCCTGGTTGTCGTCGAAGCCGAAAACGGCGAACAGGCACTAAATCATATTGATAATATCAAACCCGATCTGGTTCTTCTCGATATCCAAATGCCGGTGACTGATGGGAGAGATACCTTGATGGAGATCCGCCGCAAGTACAACAAGGATGAAATGCCGGTGGTCATGATTACTGCCGACAAAGCGCCGGTGACCTTCCAGCAATTTGTCATGCTCGGTTGTCAGGGGTATATCGTCAAGCCGATTAAACAAGATGCCCTGATGCCAAAGATTGATGCGATTCTTAATCGGCCCCTGCCGTCCGGACGCACCCGCATGCATGAAAAATCAAAGATCATGGCGGATGAATTATTACAACGCCTGTCACCGATATACGATAAATTATTCCTGACCATGGTGGCGAATTTGCTCCTCATCCAATATGCGTCACAGGAAATCGCGCCCCAGATCATGGAAGCGCGGTTAACCGATTCGATTCTCAACGAACTGGCTAAAATCATTCGGATTGACGAAAGCCGTGAAAACATTATCCAGGGAGTCTCACGAACTCTGGATGCCGACGCCAAGGATTTTATGGATGATTATATCCGCCAGGCGCGTCGGGAAGCCTTGCGTGTTGCCAAGGATAAAGTGTTATTCAACCAGTTTATCACCGCTTACATATACCATAAATGAACAAATCACATCGGGAGCCTGGCGGGCAGATAGTAACTTCGGCAGATTCCAGATTCAATCGGGATTCCAAACTGCATGGACAGTGATCACACAAATTGAAATTGTATTCTCTCATTAAATCGCGTTTACACGATATTGAGTCTGGTATTCATTCTTGAAGGCACAAACTGAAGCTTGAACTCCAACAACTCGCGACCCTTATGATATTCAGTCAAATGAGCAAATATTCCCGGTCTTTGGAGTACAGACTTTTAGTGTGTGAATCTACTGGGGTGCAACTTATCCCTGCCAGGTTGCCGCGATTTATTGAAAGGACACCTGATATCCTGGCCCGCGAACGCGATGTTTTACAAACTTACTGCGGCGGGCTATCTTCATTTTAGTTCCGGCGCGACTGCGCAGCGAAATCCCATTCCAATATCAGCTGGAAAGGTCAATATTCTAAACCCTTCACATTCTTAAAGGTTTTTTAATTCATTTCATGCATACACAATCATCCGGATTTTATATCACCACCCCCATCTATTATGTCAATGACATCCCTCATATCGGCCATGCCTACACCACCATTCTGGCAGATGTGCTGGCGCGTTATCAAAGGCTCTGGGGCACCTCAACATTCTTTCTCACCGGCACTGATGAACATGGTCAAAAGGTCGCGCAAGCAGCGGAAAAAAAAGGGATATCCCCTCTCGATCACTGTCATCAAACAGTGGTGCGTTTTCAGGAATTATGGACCAAGCTAGGCATTACCCATGATGATTTTATTCGCACCACTGAAGAACGTCATCAGAACGTCGTTCAGCACATTCTGCAACAGCTCTACGATCGTGGTGAGATTTATCAGGCGGAATACGAAGGCTGGTATTGTGTGCCGTGTGAACGGTTCTATACCGAAAAGGATTTGTCCGAGGATAACTGTCCTGAATGCAAACGAACCGTCGATCGCATCGTCGAGCCGAATTATTTTTTTCGCATGAGCAAGCATCAGGATTGGTTGATCGATTATATCAATTCCCATGACCACTTTATTTTGCCTGAATTTCGGCGCAATGAGGCGCTTGGTTTTTTGCGTAATCCATTGGGGGATCTCTGCATCTCCCGTCCCAAATCGCGGCTGCCATGGGGCATTCAAATGCCGTTTGACGCCAATTTTGTCTGTTATGTCTGGTTCGACGCCTTGATCAATTACATCAGCGCTCCGGGATATCACTTAGATCCAGAAAAATTCGCGCGCTGGTGGCCGGCTTCCTGCCATTTGATTGGCAAGGATATCCTGACCACCCACAGCGTCTATTGGCCGATCATGCTCAAGGCCATGGAGTTGCCGATGCCGAAAACCATCTTTGCTCACGGCTGGTGGTTGATTGGCCGGGACAAAATGGGAAAATCACTGGGCAACGTGGTCAATCCCATGATGGTTTGCGATCGTTATGGCAGTGATGCCTTTCGCTATTTCCTGATCTCGCGCATGTCGCCCGGTCAGGACGCAGCCTTTGCCGTGAGTGATTTTATTCATACCTATAATCTTGATTTGGCGGATAATTTGGGGAACATGCTCAATCGGGTGGTGAAACTATTGCAACGCCATTGCGACAGTCGTATTCCCGAATCCGGAACGCTCACTGAGCCCGATCATCAATTAAAAGATGCCACTCTTCACGCGATTGAGGAGATGGCAGAGTTGATCGCGGAGTTTAAGCTTGATCGAGCACTCCATCTCATGATGCAGATTGTGCATCATTGCAATCAATATTTTGAACACTCAGCGCCCTGGGAACTGGCCAAAAAACAGGATCACGAGCGGCTGGCCACAGTCCTGGTTACAGCCGCGGAATGTTTGCGGGTGGTATCTGGTTTGCTGCATCCGATCATGCCGGAGAAAATGACGAGATTGCGGCAGATATTGGGAATTACTTCATCACCAATCAGCGGATCATGGGAAAGTTTGCAGGTCTGGCCGGGTTTGATCGTCGGCAGTGAAGTAAAACCTGTGGACGCGCTATTTCCGCGTATCGAAACCCATCCCGATGACCGTGTTAAATTGCCATTAGATGAAGTGTCTGATGGCGGGCAATCCGAGACTGCAACCGCAATGGAAACTCCATCTCCCGAAGTAATACTCCCGGAATCAAATGAGACCGAAACCAATCTGATGACAACCAATGATTTGATTGATTTTGACGATTTCAAGAAAGTACAGCTTCGGACTGCCATGGTCGTGGTTGCCGAGAAGGTCAAAGGCGCGGACCGCCTGTTGCGCCTGGAAATCCAGCTCGGCAGCGAGTCTCGACAGATTGTCGCTGGCATTGCTCAATATTATCAAGCGGAAGAGCTGATCGGCAAAACCATCGTCATTGTGGCTAATCTCAAACCTGCCACCATCCGCGGGTTGATTTCTCATGGAATGTTGCTGGTAGCCAAGGCTGATGGCGCCTTGAAACTATTGACAGTTGCCGGAAATATAGCCACTGGCGCCGAGATCGGGTAGGAGCAGCAGATTACTTACCTCAACCTCATATTTATGATTTTGATTTAAATTGCACTTTGCATAAACCTAAGTTAAGTTGAAATCGGTTTTTCCATCATCTTCATCCCACAAATTCAGGAGATAATCCACATGGTTTACTTATTCAATTTCATCCCCCCAAGCAAAACCCTGCCGGGCTTATCCTCCCGGCTGGTGTATTTGTCCACAATCATTATGACAGTCGGTCAAATACTTTTGGTAATGAATACTTCTGCTCAGAGCACTGAGATCATCCTCCCACTATCGCTGCGTCAAGGCTGGAATTTTTTTTCATTGCCGATCACGCCGACTACCACTTCGATCGATGATTTTTTCCAGCATCAAAATGCGGGAGATCCCTGGGTTTATAATCCCGGCGCCAGTCAGTACCTTCCTGCGGCCAATCTGGAAGCCGGCCGGGGATATTGGATTTATATGAATGCCAATGCCAATCTTGCCTATACCGGTCAAGCGGCGGATTTGCCGATATCCGCGCCAGGTGTCGGATGGAATGTGATCGCGCCTTACTCGCAAAAAAGTCGTCCCGAAAATGCCTTGGGATCGATCTGGAGATTTGAGCGCGGCCGCTTTATTACTGTCGCTGGAGCGCTCCTTCCCGGAAGTTCCTATTGGGTCAATCTCAGCAATAACAATCCGATTAATCCCGGTTCCACCGCCATCGATCTCAATAATAATAATATCCCCGACTTCTGGGAGGAGATCTGGAAGCTGATCAAAGCGGCCCATGAAGATGATGATGAGGATGGTCTCCCGAACCTGGCGGAATTCCAACACGGCACCAACCCCATGACCGGCGATAGCGATAACGACGGTTTAACCGATCCCGACGAAGTCAATACCCACGGCACCAATCCCCGCCGCCATGATTCGGACCGGGATGGATTGAATGATGAACGAGAAATCAACCTTCATCAAACCAATCCCACCAAAGCCGATCATGATGGCGACGGAACCAATGACGGTGATGAGGTCGCCGAAGGTTCCGACCCGCGCGACGCCAACAGTGTGCCGCCCGGAAGATCCATCGTCTTTCTCAAGCAGCCGGGGAACACCGTGAGCAACAGCCCGCTGGCGCCGTTATCAGTCGCGATGTTAAACAAATTTGGCAGGGTGGTGAAAAACACTAATGCGGCGGTAACCATTTCCTTGTTGGGCGGAACCGGCCTGGAGGGCACATTGACCAAATCCATGACCAATGGCATCGCCACCTTCAACGGCCTTACCATCGATCAGACCGGCAGTTACAAGTTGATTGCCGATATTGCTGCTTTCCCCCTGCTCATCAGTGAGTCTTTCGATATTTTGAATGCGTCACAGACTTTTGTTTCGGGACAAATCAGTGAAGCGAATGGCAACGACATTGCCGGCGCCGAAGTCTCCATTGATGGGGTGCTTGCCGGAACTTCCGATGGCGCCGGGGTATTCGCTTTCCCATTGACATCCCTGCCCACCGATCAAAAAATTAATCTGACCGTCACGGCGCCGGGATATGCCACCAGCCACAAGGTCGTTACCATAATACCCGATGCCACGGTTTCCTTGAACATTATACTCAATCAGGTGAACGCGGTGTTGGAACAAATACCCGACAACTCAAATCTGGTGATTGACACTCCGGGTCGAAGCGCCTGCATCATCATCCCAAACGCGTCATCAACCCTGGATACCACCGACAGAGTTTGTCTTGAACTCAGCTATGGCAATCCCAAGGAAGACCAGGACATATTTCCCGGCGAGTTCCAGGCCAGGAACCCCAACCAGGCGGATTCCACAATCGGTCTGGCCTCCATCGCTTTTGGTGAAATCCGGGTCACCAACACCTTCACTGGCGACCCGATCACGAATCTCGCAGGGAATGCCACCATGGAATTGGAAATCCCGCCGGGCACCATCAATCCGGATACCCGTGAACCCTATATGGTTGGGGATACCCTTGAGATTTGGAATTATTCTGAATCCGCTGGAGAATGGGTGCGCGCCGTGGATGATAGCGGCACCCCCATCGATGCGGATGTAATTTCCCGCGATATCAATGGCGTGACCAAATTGATCGCCCAATTTCAAATTCCCCATTTTTCCTGGTGGCAGGTCGCGGTTCCGATAGAAACACGTCACTGTCTCACAGGCAGAGTAACGAATGCCACCGGGTCACCGGTGGCATTTGCCCAGGTGATTGCCACCGGAATCGATTATAATGGGGTGACGGTTGCTCATACTGATCCTCAGGGATCCTATTGCCTTGAAGTACGCCGCGGTTCGGTGATTCGATTGCAAGCACGCAAGGGAGGCAGAGAAACCGCCCCGGCACAAATCAATGTGCCCAACGCCGAATCATCCTGCGACTTAAGCATCAATAATGATTGCACCGCTGTCGATGACCTTCAGCTCCCTGCCAGTTCCTGCATTGCCGGAGTCGTCAGGGACAACAATGACATTCCGCTTGCCAACGCCTTTGTTGAAATCTTTAACATCCCGGGAAAAACGATCATCACCTCCACTGATGCCAATGGCGCGTATTGCCTTGAGGATGTGCCCCTTGATCTGGGAACCGTTGGACTGCGCGCTTTTGTCATTGATGAGGGGCGCTTCGCGTTCAGCATTGCTTCATTGTCCGTCGACTTAACTTCGCGATCATGTGCTGATGAGGATTGCCTGTCCCAGGATTTTGCGATTGAACTGGATTTCGCTTGTGTCAGCGGCACGATCGCCGATCATAACAGCACCGGTCTGGCATCGGCATTTGTTTGGTTGGGAGATGGCACCTTTACCACGACGGACGGAAGCGGGAACTATTGCCTGATAGCGCCGCTTGATCGGGATGTCACCCTGCACGCTTCATACTATGATCCCGCATCCGGGATCATCCATCAGGCCGCGAACACGTTCCACACCGCTGCCAGCGCGGGCACTTGTCCGACGGATAATTGCCAAACCGTCGACTTGAGTATCGATCTCCAAAGTTTTGGCTGTATCCACGGCACGGTGAAATCAGAAAATGATATCAATCTTCCCGGCGTTGTCATCGCTGTACCCGGTTTCCCCGCAACCACATCCGATGCCAATGGCAATTATTGCCTGGAAGCGAGGATACACAATAATTTGCCAGTTAAGTTCACTTATTTCCTCCCTACTGGGAGAAAAGTACAGCAAGTGGTAAGCACCGCGATAACCAGTGCCGGGGAGTGCTCAGATGATACGACATGCGTAACCCTGAATCAGACTTTAACTCTGGGAATCGGCTGTATCAGCGGCGCCATCAAGCGCAATAATTCAGCCTTGACCGGGATGCAGGTCATTGCGTCCAATGGGGCGACAACTCTCACCGATGCCGGGGGGAATTTTTGTCTTGAAGTCGAGAGCGGGAACTATGTCACTGATCCATTGAGTTTATCCTTTTTTAAACTGTTTGCCAATGGCGAAATCCTTTCCTTTAATCGCACGATTGCGAATGTGATCGGTGCGGGAACCTGTCTGAATACCAATAATTGTCTGGCGTTGCCGGAGATCAATATTGCCAACCGTGCTCCGCGGATACTGCAGATTACCGCCAATCCAACTACCACCATTTCAGCTCGCACCGTCACGGTTCGCGCGGTGGCGGTTGACCCTGATGGCGATTCGTTGGCTTATCATTGGTTCACTGCCGGAGGAACGATAACTGGAACTGGAAATACCATAACTTGGACGGCCCCACAAGTTAACAGTACACGAAACATCCCAATTTTTGTCCGGATATCTGATGGCCATAACAGCCCGGTTTCGGGAAGTGTTACCGTCACGGTTATCCCCGAACCACCAATTAATCATGCTCCTATCATTCAATCCTTGACTTCACCAGTATCGTCTTTGCCGCCGAATGGGACCACGGCCATCAGCGTCCGCGCACAAGATCCCAATGGTGATCCTGTCACCATCGCCTGGTTGGCATCCGCTGGAAGCATCAATGGAGCCGGCACTTTGGTGAATTGGACCGCGCCGGCAACTCCCGGAGACCATGTCATCACAGTCACTGTGAGTGATGGGAGCCTGTCCGCATCCAGTTCCCTAACCCTCTCAGTATCAACCAATCCGTCTGGCCCGATGACGGTCAAGGTGGTGGAAGAAAATTTTCCCTTGATCCCGGTAGCCAATGCCCGGGTTTTATTGCATAATGCCAACGGCACAATCAATCAAGAAGTAGTATCCAATGCGAACGGCGTGGTCAGTTTTAGCGCCGGTGTGACGCCGCCTTTAACCGTGACGGCGCTGCGCCGGCAATTACCTGATCCCGATTCAAATAGTAATCAAGGAAATAGCGGCGGCAATACTAATGGCGGAGGCAGCGGTGACCCAATCATCTATGCATTCTTCGAGCAGCCCCAGAATCTCGCGAACCGCCATGCCTCCTGGGAAGGTGAGGACGCCATTGGTGGGGAAATTCGCGATGACGACACTGGTCAAAATCGTTATGCGCGCTTGAAGACCCAATTGCCGAACCTAGGTAACAGTGGCCAATTTATCGGGATCATGGACCTGCCCGGATTCGGTCCGGGGGAGAATGCCGGGCCATTTATCGGTCTTTCCGCTCATAATTTGATTGGCGCTACATTATCAGCAAGGTTACGTATTGCGCCGGGCTCACCGACTGTGTCAGCACGTTTTCTCGTGGGCGATGCCAATCAAATGACCGGTGGTGGATCGGGACCCGGTGAAGGCTCCGGTGGTGCACTGGAATATGCCACTTCCTTCTATTCCATCCCCGCCAATGGCGAATGGATAACCATAACGAAAAACAACCTACAAGTCAGCGATCTTACATTTCGCAACGGTGCCACCCTCCCGGTTTTTTCGGGCAATGCCATATTCTACTCCCTAGAATTTTTTGCCGCCAACAACAATGCGCCCAAATCGGTCAACATTGATGTCGACGATATTAAAATTGAAGTGAATAGTGGACCGACATTGATTGAATCATTCAATCCACCGCTCCCGCTTGGTCCGGTAATTGCCACCTTCGAACAGGATCGCTGGATTGCCGCCACCATTAGTGCGGCTCCGCCCGGCAATCTGATTATTCCCATTGGCGGCGGGATGGGCAGTGGTGACGGTTCCGGCGCCCGTGACGATGTTGTCGCCAGGGTCGATCTGGTGGTGCAGAATGTCCCGGCGGAAACCACTTTTATCACTGTTGGACCAGGGTCTCCGCAGAACCCGACGATCAATGGCACTACCTGGATATATTCCAACGTGTTTGTCGACGGCTTTGATGCCAACCCCAATGATAACTTTGTTACTGTCAATCTGACCGTTTTCGCCTATCGGCTGCCAGCAAGCGGCAGCGGCAATGAACCCAATGTGCCGTTTAAGGCAGGGGTGGTTGTCGACCGGGTCGTCACCATCAATCCCAAACCAACGATCATCGTTAATCTGAATCGCGATATGTCGAGCGCTGATTTCACGGTTGCCAATGGTGACTTGGTCGATGTGGTTGAATTGGGTCTTGATCGCAATGCCGGAGAATTATTTGCCGGCATCAAATATAAACTACAAACCCCAGTATCTTCAGGATCAATTCCTTTTTTGGATCTGAACCCGGCAGCCTCGGGGACCTATTTTTACGACGCCTTTATAGAGGAACAAGATGACGATATCAGTCGTGAATTCGGTGAATTTAAACGCTTGGGAGCGGTCATGCCGCAGAATTTCGTCGTGACGATGCCGGCATTTTTTGTGGATGACATCATCCCCAATACCAACGCCCAGAATCATTTGATTTCCATCTCACTCAATCAGAATAGTGTGATCAGCGGCGCTAATGTGATGAGTGTGGATATCGAACATGTGATGACCACGGGGGAAAAGAGAATTGCCTGGACTCTATTTATGCCGCCAAGAACAACCATTGGATTTCCGCAATTACCGGCAGATATTGGGGCGATGATACTTCCCGATGAAGAGTCGGAAGATCAGCCGGTGTTGTTCATTGATATGCAGAAGTTCAGCGCGGCTGCCGACTATCCCGCGTTGATGTCACAGATTCAAGCATTATTGACCGCGGATGTGGGGCTCAACGAATTGGAACGTCATTTTCGTCTGGGAGACTCACAGTTTTCCGGTTTTATTATCGGAGATGAACAGGGGGGGGTGAATTTCAGTCTTGACTTTATCTTTTCATGGCAACACATGCCGATTACCCAAACGAATTCCACTACCTTTTCCGGTAATCCAACGTATCCGGCGCCAATCGCTTATTATTTTGCTTTATTTCATGTCAATAACAACAGTGGCAATTTTCCCGCTTCCGTGACCTTTAACGGCCCGTCTGGTTCGGGATTAAACAACACGGTTTCAGCAAATAAATTTGGCCAAAGTTATGCTTCGCCCCAGATATATCTGCCCCCTTCCGGACTGAGCCCCACCGGCAACCCGGTCGCCGGCAACTATGTCGTCGATTTCAATGGGCAAAATCAAATTTTTAACAAACCTGACCCGCAGCTTGCCGCCCGGCAAATCTTTTTGCTTCCCACTTTTGAGGTGCAGGGCGGCAACCTGCAGAAGATCACCTGGGCGCATCGGAAAAGCGATGGGAATCCGCCGCAATCAGCCGAAACCAGTTTTATCCAAAAAATTGAAGTTCGGATTCAGTTTAACAATGGATCGAACCAATACAATTCGCCGAACCCCATCAATCCAGGAGTCTCGGAACATGTGCCCAATCAAACCATTTCCTGGTCGACTGTCGCACTGGTGCAAATGGTTCTTTATGATAGCAACAATAATCAGTTCACCACCTATTGGTTCCGCTAAGTCTTTTGGCCGATCACGCGACCGTCTGCTTTTGTAAAATCATCAGGCAGGATTTGCCCAGGCGATACCCAAGTAATGGATCAAGACAGCGTGAAAGCGGTATCAGACAGCGATCCCAGAAATAAATTTGCTTGAGGGTGGGCAATGATTGACGCAGAATCAGACGATTCCCCAGTGATATCAGGAGACCGACACTATCGATAAAGCGGAGCATTGCCAACCGCGCGGGCGGCGGCGCCAGTCGTTGCAGCATTTTGCGATTGTAGCGACGGTAATGACCGATGTGACGGTCGAAGGGGCTGAATAATTGTTGGTGCGCCGGGGCCAGGACGATTAAATATCCCTGGGGATTCAACGATGCCAGGGCACGCTCTATTTCCCCATGATCATCCTGAATGTGTTCGAGCACATCAAGGTAAAGGATCGTATCACAAAGGTCGTTGGTGGTGGTTTGCAAGGTCGATAAATCGCCGCCAACGATGCGAATGTTTTCGGGTAGGGTGTTATTCTCCTGGCGAATTTTGATATGATCCGCCAAGTCCGGGTCAGGTTCAAGGCATATCCACTCCGTGACCTCCGGGTGCCACAACCAATCGATATTGACGCCGATTCCAGCGCCGACTTCAAGAACGCGGCCTTTAATATATGGCCGGAGCATTCGCGACCAATATTTCTTCCAACGGTCAGCATGGGCAAACAACGTGAGTTCCTTGCCAACATATTGATATACATCGCTCATCGAATAAACCAATCTTCGGTGGTGTCAATAAAGAAGCCTGCATCACGCAGCGGCATGAAGGCAGTGGTATTGCGGTTATTCAGGATAATGAAACAAAAGATCAGGGTAATCAATAAACTTTGCAGAAGAATGATCGCCAGCAAGCCGGTGGTATAGGTCGCCCAGCCGGGTATACCCAGCGTGGTAAACAATCGAATCGCTATCGTCGTCATTATTCCCCCACTGGTCACCAGCATGAGCGTGAAGCAGAAGAGTATGATGCGCACCCCCACCACATCGGCAAAGATTGAAATGGCGCTCAAACCGTGAATGATAAGCTGGGGAAGATTCATTTTCGATGTTCCGTGATAGCGCCGACCGCGTTCGCAGGCAACCCTTTGAGTGGGGATTTGGGCGTGAATTATGGCGGCGGCGTAATGATTCCAGATTTCTGATATGGTCAGCAACCGGGTCAACATGGAAGCGGGAAAGACGCTGAAGTTGCCGCCCTGAACCAGATGGCCGGTCAGCAGACGAAAGAGCACGGTGTAGATACGAAAGCCAATGCGAAAGCCAATCCCTTCCCGGCGTTTACTGCGCTCGGCAATGACGAATGCATGCGGCGATTTTTTCGCGTGTTCGAGCAATAGCGGGAGATCGCCGGGCCGGTCTTCGCCGTCGCCATCCATGACGGCAACAAAATCGCAGGGGACATGGTGATGCACCTCATATAATCCCACCGCCAGAGCGCGTTGGTGCCCCAGATTGCGCTTCAAGTTGACCAGCCGGACACGCTGGAGATGCTGATAGGTTTGCTGTCTGAATGATGCGGACGGCGGTGCGGCCGAACCATCGTTAACCATGATGATGGTGGCGGCAATATCATGACGTGCGCATTGATCATCGATCTCGGTGAGCAGAGCAGACACCGAGTTCCAGTCGTTGTAAATCGGAATGACAATGGTCAGTGAGATCAATTTATCGGGGTTGGTTGTGTTGACATGATTCATGTGTAAAATAGGCAGTCCGGCAATTAATTTTCCATAAGGTAACCCTGGCTGTGAATAAAATCACTTCACGATCGCGTTGGTTTATCGTCCTGTTCACTTTTTCATTTGTCTTCCTGGCCATTGTCACGCTCGATGATTATGGTTTTACCTGGGATGCGGCTGAATATCATATCGGCGACAAATACTTTTACTTTTTCAAGGAATTAAATCCCGAGTATCTGCGCTTTGGCGAGGATAACATCCCGGTGGATCAATGGGATAATCATCCGGATTTTCATCGCTATTCCCGTCTCTTCATCAAAAATCCCTACCAGGTCTGGCCGGTGGGGGTGATCACATCAAGTCTGTGTAAATATTTGTTTTTTACCACGCTTGGAGTCATGGATCCGATTGATGCCCATCATCTGGCGGTGCCGCTTCTGGTCGCCATACTGGTGGTCGCGCTTTATTTTTTCATGTTGAATCGCTTCGGGTTTTATGCCGCCGCGATCAGTGTGATCACCCTGGTATCCTATCCGCGTTTCTGGGCTGACCTGCATCATAACACCAAGGATGTACCCGGATGCGTCTTTTTTTCATTGGTGCTGATCATGGTTGTTTGGGCATGGGAGAAGATGAGTGCGGCCGGTATGCTGGCTGCCGCGGTGATGTGGGGCATCGCTTTGGCAGCCAAGGCTAACGCGGTATTTTTACCGCTGATAATCGTTCCCTACCTGATCTGTGAGGTTATTTACAGGCGGGATCAGGAAAAACGGCTGCCTTCCCGAGCCATGATGATGGCATTACTGATCTCGCCCATGATCGCATTCCTCACCATGCTGGCATTATGGCCCTATCTGGTGATGGACTTTCCCCATCATTTGAAGCTGTATTTTGCCTACTTAAAATGGCGCGGCGGCAGTGGCGATGAGAGCTGGAATGTCCTGCCCCTCCTGCACGCGCTAGCGACCATGCCCTTGAGCGTGATGGCAATCCTGATCATCGGCATTGCCGCCATGGTTCGTCAAACGAGACACGCGCGCGCCATGATGCCATTATCGCTGCTGATCCTGCTGTGGCTGATTGTCCCGGTATTGCGGGTATCACTGCCCAGAGCGGTTGACTTCGATGGCATTCGCCACTGGCTGGAGTTTGTTCCCGCGGTCGCCATCCTTGCCGGCGTGGGCGGGAGCAAAGTCCTTCACCGCCTGACTCGGAGGGTCAGAACTATCTGGTATCGTCTGTGGCAATCAAACTGGCGATGGTCTCGTCCACTCACGAATTTTGCCCTGATTTGCATTTATTTCCTGCCGCTGATGCTCTGGAATTATCACCATCATCCCCATCAGATCGCGTACTTCAATCGGTTGGTGGGAAAACTGCCAGGCGCGCAATCCATGAATCTACCGGAAGCGACGGATTATTGGGGATCGAGTTATCGGCAAGGGATGAGGTGGATAAATCACCATGCGCCGCCCGGTTCTTATTTGCTGGTTGGGGTGGGCGAACATATTGTCCACACGACCGCCAAGATCTGGCTGCGCCCGGACATCAAAAACGTGAGTTTGACCGGCGAACCGGGAATGCCATTGCTCGAAGATGATGACTATCGCGCGATCCAATCCCCCGCCGCCAATGTCTATCTGATGTATATCACTCGGATCGACCATTATACAGAATTTGTAAAATCCCTGGATATCCGCCATACGCCGGTCTACCAAATTCTTGTGGATGACGCCCCAATCCTCAAGATTCTCAAGATTAAATAATTATAAAAAGAATGCCTCTCAATTATCAGCTATTGAGATACGATTTTTATTATTTAATTATCGATTATTGAAAGCACAGGGAAAATCACTGATATTCCTTACCTTTGAAACCAAACTTCACTTTGGCAAGAATTGAAATAAAATGAACCATGGCTAAGAGAAACTACTGAAAGGATATGAACAACATGTTTCACTCGATTGTGGCGATCGGCGTTGGCGCTGCCCTCGGTGCCATAATCCGTTGGACGTTGAACGTCAAACTCAACGCGCTCTTTCCCAATGTGCCTCTTGGCACCCTCGCGGCGAATCTGATCGGGGGATACCTGATCGGTATTGCAGTGGCCTGTTTTATTAATCATCCGTCACTGTCACCGGAATGGCAGCTATTCATCATCACCGGTTTCCTTGGGGGGCTGACAACCTTTTCCACCTTTTCGGCAGAAGTCGTTTCATTGTTACAGCGCGGTCAAATCGCCTGGGCGTTTGGCGCCATCACACTGCATCTCATCGGCTCTCTGGTATTGACCATGGCGGGAATGGCGACAGTCTACCTGACGCGCGGGAGTTGATTACCTCGGAGTATTAATCATGGATGGTAATCAATTATCCGTTTTAGTTCAACTCCAGTATGTTAAAATCCCGATTGAATTCGGCACCCTTGGCCGTGAAAAGTCCTAAATTTTTTATCACTGATTATAATCGCCCCCTAAAGACCATGGGGGATGGGTATTATAATTAAACTCTTTCTTGCTGTTCGACTTGGAATAGCTCATCCTGGTAACATTGTTAGCAGGCTTTTGAGCAGAATGAGGGCTACACTCCCATTCCATACCATTAATTATCTGATTTAATTTCAGCCATGGATATTATCGCTATTATCGCCATTGTAACGGCTTTTATTCTCTCCGTCAATGTTGGCGGCAACAACTCCGCGACGGAAATGGGCCCGGCATTCGGCGCCGGTGTACGAACCAAACATGAAGCCGTGATCCTGATCGCCATCTTCTCGATGATTGGCGCGGTGGTTGCCGGAGACAAGGTGGTCAATACCATTGGCAGTAATATCATCCCCGGCAATCATTTGCAGACCCATTTTGTCGCGGTGATTATCATCCTGCTTTCCGCCACCGCGATCATCGCTTTCGCGAATGTGCTGAAGCTGCCTATTGCCACCAGTCATGCCATGGTCGGCGCCGTTGTTGGCATTGGAGTTTTTTATCAAAGTGTCGCCTGGTATAAAGTGGCTGTGATTGTTATTTGGTGGCTGGTGACGCCATTTCTATCATTGTTCCTTTCCTATCTTATCGGTCGTTACTTATATGATGCCATGGCTCTCTGGGTAAAAAACCTGCCAGGTCAAGGGGTCGTGAAATTTATGTTTCGAGGTTTTATTACATTGTCGGGATGTTATATCGCTTTTTCCGCGGGATCAAATAGCCTGGCCAAAGCTGTCGGCCCGGTGGTCGGGGCGGGTATCTTGACAACCAATCATGCGGCAATTCTCGGGGGAATGGGGATGGCGGTTGGTGCATTGATCGTTGGTCATCGTCTGCTGCATACAGTTGGCATGGGAATTACCCCGATCGATCCGCTGAAAGCGACCCTGGTCGAATTAATCTGCGGCACGATTCTGCTGATCGCGTCTCATTATGGCATACCGATATCCCTGGCGGAGACCATCACCTGTTCAGTGATCGGATTTGGAGCCGCGCATGGCGGCATTCGCAACACGCTTGATAACCAGCATGTGAAAAGAATTTACAAATTATGGCCTGCCTGCCCTTTTGTAACCGCGATTACCAGTTATGTTTTGATCAGCATTCTCCATTTTAGCGGAGTGTGTACTCTGAAGTAAATAAATGTTACCATCCGCTTGGGATGAAGTGATCGGATGGTATGTTTAAGCTGCTCGCAGTCATAAACTGTATTTTTGCTATTCACGCTCTGCCGGAGCGGGTGGTCAAAGTCAATTTTATGAGGGAGCGATGTTTAGTTAACTGCGTGGAGTATCGCATAAGGAATGAATCAAGACGCTGATTCCAACCAATACCTCAGGTGTTTCCCGCAACTGTCATGGGGGATCATCACTTTGATTATTGCCGGTGGTTTATTCTCAGGTACCCTATCCGCCAAACCCCTGGAAAAATCTCTCGAATGTCTGGTGTGCGGCGGTAAACATCACAATGTGGATCAGGTGGTGAAGTACAAAGGCATGGATTTGCCATTATGCTCCGAAAGTTGTGTCGCCCATTTTCAAGCAGCCCAGGTCAAGGGAGAGTTGAATGCCATCACCGGGAAGATTGAACCGCGCGGCGTGCTTTTCCAAGAAGATTCGACCCCCAAACACCCGGCAAAAAAAATAACCTTCTGGCTCGGTTATTTCATGCTTCTCGGACTCGTTTGCGGCGGCATGTCCGCATATATTGCACTACAGAAGGGACTGCCAGGTTTTAATCATTTCCTATTGGGCTTTTTCCTGAATTTCATCGGCATAATTCTGGTGGCGCTCAAGCGTGCCGAAGTGATGCGCTTTCACGCGGAAGGATTGGTGAAAATACCGGCCACTCATACCGAAGTGGTATGCCCGAAATGTGGCCATCATCTGCATCCCGCGGCGAAACGCTGTAATGCCTGTAACGCCACGATGCAACCAGCAGTTTCGTCAGAAGTTGAAATCCTATATCCAAAAAACATCATCAATGAATAAGGAGGGAATATGACCTGGGATGAAGTTCTACAACTACCCTATCTGCAAAACCTGCCCTTCAAAATCGAAATGAACCGATTAGGGCAAATTTTAATGAGTCCGGCTTCCAATCGTCATGGCAACCTGCAAGTTGAAATCAGTTATTTAATCAAATCCAAACTGCAATGCGGCAAGGTAATCACTGAATGTTCTATCCAAACAGACGATGGCGTTAAGGTCGCTGATGTCGCCTGGGCATCGGATCAATTCGTCGCTGAATTTGGCATGACCACACCATATCCAAAAGCACCGGAAATTTGTGTTGAGATCATATCTCCTTCAAACACCATTGAGGAGATGAAAGACAAGGTGACGTTGTATCTGGCGAACGGAGCGCTGGAAGTTTGGCTGGCACAGGAGGATGGCAGTATATCGTTCTATAACTCCATTGGCAGGGTGGATCGGTCAAGGTTGATGGGTAAATTCACATTGGAATAATTTATTCACCCATCAGTTAACGCAATCTTTTAAGCCATCGGGAATACATAATGGGATTAGCGATCTTCCAACAAATTAAAGCCCGGCTCGATACTATCCTGGCCACCGCGAATATGCCCAATCCGCGCCCGGAGATCGACGCTAATTTCGAGTCGAATGTCAAAAACCTTTATGTCATCGGTGACCTCGCAGGCGCGCCGGTTATAAAGTTTGCCATGGAACAGGGGTTTAACGTAATTCAACATATTGCCATGCTTCCGGACCGCAAAAGCAATTCCCCTGATGTCTACGATGTGCTCATCATCGGCGCCGGCGCCAGCGGCTTGAATGCCGCGCTTGAAGCGAAAAACCGCGGCCTGACCTGTCTGGTGTTGGAAAAGGAAAAAATCGCCAATACCATTGAAAACTTTCCCGAAAAGAAATGGGTGTATGCCGAACCCGATACCCGGCCTGCCAAAGGCAAATTATGGTTGGACGGCGCGCAAAAGGAAGATCTGGTAACCCGCTGGAATCAAATAATCAAGGACAACCAACTGGAAGTTAATGCGAGTGAAGGTGTGACTGCGATCAGCAAAAACGCCGATGGCATATTTTCTGTAAAAACCAGTAACGCGGTTTATCTGACCAAACGTGTCATCCTGGCGATCGGCCAGCGCGGCAACCCGCGAAAACTCAAGGTGCCGGGAGAGGAACAGGAGAAGGTTTACCATCGCCTGTATTCGCCCCGGCATTACAAGAATGAGGATATTCTGGTGGTAGGCGGAGGCAACAGCGCCGTTGAAGCCGCATTGACATTGGCCGAACAGAACCGGGTAACCCTCTCTTATCGCGGTGATCAATACTCTCGCATATTCAAGGATAATGAACGCCAGTTGAATGAGGCCATAACCAGCGGTAGAATCAAATCGGTTTTGCACTCGACAATCACGGAATTCAAGGAAAAATCATATCGACTCGAAGTCACCAATGATCAGGGCGCCAAGTCGATTGAGGAATTGCCTTATGATCATGCCTTCGTCCTGATCGGCGCCGAGTTGCCGGTGGATTTTCTGCGGGCGGTTGGGATAAAAATGGAAAACGAATGGCATGGCAATCTCTGGAGCGCGATCGGAGTGACAGCCTTGTTATTCGTTCTGCTGAGCCTCTTCGGACCCGATGCGCGAATGCAACACCTGGTGTTTTTGCCGAAAATTGCCTTTGGCATGGCAGTGGCGGCAGCGCTGGGAACATTGATTTATATGGGAAAAAACGGCAATCGCTATGCCTGGCTGGGGTTCTCCTTCTGGATTTGTTATACCATTTATGGCTGTAAAATTGGATGGGGAACGGAATTTTGGCCCTATCGCGGATGGGGGTATGGCATGTTATCGTTTTTTAATCGTCCGTGGACGTTTTGGTATACCGTGTTGTACTCGGTGCTTATGACCTTCTTCGGGATTCAGGCGATGAAACGTTGGGGGTTGGACCGCAAGGACAAATTCCAGATCTGGCGCTATGTGTCACTGCTGTCCTTTCAATGGATTTTCTTCTTTATCATCCCGGAATTCCTTTTCCAATGGGCCGTGAAATATCAATGGGTGGGGGAGCGTTTGGCCAGCGATCCGCAATTTACCGGCCAAGCCTGGCGCTCCTATGGCATTATCTATGCCTGGCCGTTGTTTTTCTATACCTTCTTTTATGATCCGCATACCATTTGGGTGGTATGGGGGGTGGTGCTTACCTTTGTGTTGATTCCGATCTTCGCGATCTTCAATGGCAAACGTTATTGCTCGTGGATTTGTGGGTGCGGCGGTCTGGCGGAAACCCTGGGTGATCGTTGGCGGCATCTGGCGCCGAAAGGCAAATCTTCCGTGGCGTGGGAAAGAATGAACATGTGGGTACTGGTGGCGGCGTTTGTGATCACCGGGGTGGTGCTTATAAAAGACCTGTTCGCGATACTCAATGGACCCGCGAATCTTTCACTTGCAGTGTACCGGGTCATGGTGGATGTCTGGCTGGTGGGGATATTACCGGTTACATTATATCCATTTTTCGGCGGCAAAATATGGTGCCGATATTGGTGTCCCCTGGCCAAATTAATGGGATTGTATTCGCAGTGGATGGGAAAATTCAAGATCACCGCCAATGACAAGTGCATCGGTTGTTCGGAGTGTACCCGCAATTGCCAGGTGGGAATAAATGTCATGGATTTCGCCCTCAAGCAAAATGAATTAAGCAATGCCAACACCTCATGCATCGGCTGTGGCATCTGCGTCTCCGCCTGTCCGATGGATGTGTTGCAATTCGGCGATCAACCACAGGTGATGGCGAAGACAAACGAGACCTGAGTGGGAAAATTTAACCACGAAAGAAGCGAAACACACGAACGGATTTCATCTTAAAAACCATGAGAAAATCAATATGCGCCCGAAAATAAACTCCGCGACTAAATTGATCATCATGGTTTTTATGATGATCTTTAATTTCAGTCTCTCAGGGTTCGATCATACGCACGCTGAATTCAACCGTGTACTCACACTCTTTGTCAAGGATGGCAAGGTTAACTACAAAGAGCTGAAGCATAATCATAAGGAACTCGACGATTATCTCTTGCGTGTGGCTGGTGTCGGCGCCGCAGATCTGGCAAATTGGACTCGGGAACAGAAACTGGCATACTGGATCAATGCCTATAACGCGTACACCATCAAGGCGATCGTCGACGTTTACCCGATTAAAAGTATTAAGAAAATCGATGGGGTCTGGTCGAAAGCCCGGCAAAAAGCGGGTGGGGCGGAGATCAGTCTCGATGATATCGAGCATAAACGATTGCGCGCCGAATTGAAGGAGCCGAGAATTCATTTTGCTATCAATTGCGCCTCGATCGGTTGCCCGAAACTCGCGAGTGAGGCGTATCAACCCGATAAATTAGAGGCGCAATTCAAACGCGGCATTGAGGCTTTACTCGATAATCGCGATCAGTTCCGCATTGACTACCAGAAGATGGAATTGCATTTATCGAAAATTCTCGACTGGTTTGGCGAGGATTTCAAAAGTTTTTCCGGAGTAACCCAATATGGCGGCAATAACGGTGTCGTCAGTTTTATCATTAACTACCTGCCGGAATCGAAGAAATTGTTTATCGTCAACAACCAGCTTAAAATCAAGTGGATTGATTACGATTGGAATCTCAATGAAATACCATAGGATAATGTTTATAGTGAAAGTTAAATTTGTATGGTTTGAGTCATCAATCTACCCTGGCAAAACCAGGGCGGGAGGGATAATGATCTCGTTTCCGCCAATCAATTGGCTTTTTTTACCGTCATTTTACAATAGTTTGAACAAAATCGCTGATTGACCTCAGTAATCAACGATAATCAATTTCAGTCGCGTAGCGACAGAAAGAGTATAGCCGTGGGTTTCAACCCACGGAAGAATGGAGATAACAAATAGGTCGCGTAGAGACCTTTGCATCAGCAAACGTTCCCATGGCCAACACCTATACATCCCTTTATTATCACCTTGTCTATAGTACCAAGAATCGTATCCCATGGCTACAACCTGCGATTGAAAATCGTGTTTGGGAAATGATTGGTGGGATTGCCCGTCAACATCAAATATTACCAATCAGGATAGGTGGGTACGACGACCATCTTCATCTATTAATGGGGATTCCACCAACGTTGGCAGTAAGTAAAGCCATGCAATATCTCAAAGGCGGATCATCGAAAATGATCCACGAACTAATTCCTGAATTCCGTGAATTTGCCTGGCAGGATGGTTATTCGGTATTCACTGTTAGCAAGTCTATCGTACCCTCGGTAATCAAATACATTGAACATCAGCGTGAGCACCATGTAAAAATGAGTTTTCAGGATGAGCTCCGAGCATTGCTTGAAAAACACAGCATCGATTGTGATGAACGTTATCTTTGGGGATAATAGCTTAAGCTTGATGTCGCTGCGCGACAAAGGTAATTGATGCCATGGTTCCGTGGGTTGATACCCACGGCTACCTTCTCCCAGTCGCGATGCGACGGGGGGAGGGTGGGGATGGTAGTGATAAAGATCGGTGAGTTGATAACTCACCCCTAATATAATTCGGTGACGGTGCGATAGAAATATAGGTGATGCAATAATGGGGTTGGTACTCCACACTTTTTTACCGTTTATTCAAATTCAAACACAATTAAAAAGCATGACGAAAATAATTACTCCATGACCCCTTACGACCATTACCCTGTCCATGATATTCAATGGAAATCACCGCGGGTATTTGAGCTTACTGTTCCCCGCAATGGCCTAACTTTTGTCCCCGGCGATTCGGTTGCCATTACGACCGTTGACAGTTCAAATTCTCGCCCCTACAGCATCGCCTCCGGCATTAATGAGAAGCTGATTCGCTTTCTCATTCAACACCTGCCGAATGGCGAGGTCAGCACAGCATTGTCGCAATTAAAATCCGGAGACCATATCCGCTTGAGCTCGCCGTTTGGCTGGTTTCGCCCGGGCTCGAATGTGAATGGTGACCCCTTTGTCTTCATTGCCACGGGTACCGGCATCGCCCCCTTTCTGTCGTACCTGAAAGGCCCTAATGCACCTCGTCCCTTGGCGTGCCTTTATGGCGTCCGTTATCTGGAGGACGCCTTGGAACTCGATTTTCTGCGCGATTGTTGTCCCGTTATGCTGGCGGTTTCGCGTGAGCATCGCGATGGCATTCATCATGGCCGAGTTACTGATCTGCTGGAGAAGTTGCCGTGCCATCATCGAACCCACTATTATCTCTGCGGGCTTGACGCCATGATCGATGAGGTCAGTTTCCGGCTGGAACAATCAGGAGTCGATTTCACCCACATCCATCGAGAGGTATTTTTTTATGCATCATCTGAATCATAAACACTGGTTAAGAACGCCGAATGACGATCCGCGTGGCTACATTGAACCACAGAAGTTGACAGAGCTTTGGTTTCACACCGGCACCAATTGCAACCTCCGCTGTCCCTTCTGCCTGGAGGGATCAAAACCCGGGGACAATCGCATTGAGTTCATCCGTCTGGATGAAGTGCGGTCCTTCATCCCCGCAGCGCTGGCTCTGGGAGTCGAGAAATTCTCGTTTACCGGCGGTGAACCATTTATCAATCCCGACATGGTCGCCATCCTTGATCTGGCATTGGATCATCGCCCTTGTTTGGTGCTGACCAATGCCACCGAACCCTTAATGAATCGACTCGGCGATGTCATTCGGTTTAAGGAGAAACCGCATCGTCTGCAATTCCGCGTCAGCCTGGATCATCCCGATGAAAAAAAACATGATGCGGCGCGCGGCAAAGGCAATTTTCGCAATGCGTTGCGAACACTCAATCGTCTCCACCATCATGGATTTATAACCTCAATAGCCCGTTTAATACAACCCGGTGAAGACCGTGAGAAGACTACCCGGGCTTACCGTGATATCTTCGCGCAAGCCGGATTACCGATCGATCTGAATATCGTCGCCTTTCCCGATTTCCATGTTCCAGGATCGTTGCCGAACATTCCTCATATTACTGAAAACTGCATGACTAAGTATCTCAACACCGAGCAACGTGAGTCCATGATGTGTAATTTCAGCAAGATGGTGGTCAAGAAAAACGGCAGGATCGGGGTTTATGCCTGCACCCTGGTTGATGATGATCCTGAATACGATCTTGGTCCCACCTTGTCTGATGCCATGAAAATCAGGGTGATGCTGAAACATCATCGCTGTTATTCCTGTTTTGCCTTTGGCGCTTCCTGCAGTGAAGGATAAAATGATGATATTGCAGATGGCGGTATCAGGTAGCATGGATTTAAATCTCGTCCCTAAGTATCTGTTTAGCGCCCGGGGTTATTCACCTCTTCAGTCGGAACAACCTCATGCTAGAAGCCGATACCCCGTTGGAGTATGAATTCAATCCCAAAGGGATTGTGACATCCAGCCCAACGTTGCCCCTGTCAAAAGTAGGGCTACGTTGGGTAAAGATAAGATGAAAATCACCAACCCTGCAAAGGGTTGCGGCGGGTTGATCAATCGAGATAATGCAAATCTCATGAGATTCCTGCCATAATAAAAAAGGATCACTACATTTGCCTCAATCACTTTCATGTGTTTATCTGCATCTGATTTTTTCAACCAAGGAACGTCGACCTTATTTTGTCGATGCTGTAATTCGGAACTCACTGCATGAATTTTTAGGGGGTATTTCAAAACAACTCAATTGTCCACCGGTAATCGTCGGTGGTTGGGAAGATCATATACATCTTCTTGCCAGATTTGGTCGCACGATCACTCAGGCTGATTGGGTAAAGGAACTTAAACGCGTTTCCAATCGTTGGTTAAAAGATCGACATCAAAATTTTATGGATTTTGAATGGCAAGGTGGGTATTCGAGTTTTTCTGTGAGTTGTTCACAATTGATGGTGGTTAAAAGTTATATAGAAAATCAGGAAGACCATCATCGTCAGATTGGTTTTCAGGAGGAGTTGCGGCAATTTTTGCAGAAACATAATGTTGAGTGGGATGAGAAATATGTTTGGGAATGAACTTTCATTGCCGCAACCCCGGTGGGGTTGGTGGCGATCCATTAACCCCCCAGGGTAGTCCTCCCTTTCAGTCGGAACAACCCCGGGCTAGAAGCCGATACCCCGTTGGGGTAGTATATATTTAGCGCTGAATAGAGTTCTGAACAGAGTGTGTTGGTGGGAAAGGCTATTTCGCAAGGAAGGACCACTTACCTGGTTGATCGTAAATTTAACACTAAACACGTACATGGGATGAATACGTCCCGTCAGGGATCCCGCCGCAGCGGCGGGAATAGTAGACCATTAATTCATTGGTGAGTTTAGAGCAATCACCACATCATGTGTGTCCTCACGGGGACGATTTAAGATTCACAAAACCCTGCGATGTAAAAATAAACCATAAAAATGATCTCATTCGTTCAGCATCTGATTTGCCTGATCTATATCATCAGTTCGGTGATCCTGATGACCTATGGACTGCATGGCTACATCATGATTTATCTCTTCCTGCGCCGCCATCGTCAACACCGTCAGCAGTACCAGGATGAAATCACACGATACCATGATCTCCATTCGCCGTGTGACTATCCCATGGTGACCGTTCAGTTACCCATTTATAATGAGTTCGATGTGGTTGAAAGACTGTTATGGAGCGCCGCTGAAATCGATTATCCGCACGATCGTTTCGAAATTCAGGTGCTTGACGACAGCACTGATGAAACCTGTAATATCATCGACCGTGTCGCCGGCATCATCAATGCTCGGGGTATTGAGATTTCCGTGATTCGCCGTGGCCATCGTCAGGATTATAAAGCCGGGGCGCTGGCACATGGTTTACCCCTCTGCAAGGGGGAATATATTGCTATCTTTGACGCTGATTTTGTCATCCCGAAAAACTTTCTCAAACGTCAGGTGGCGCTCATGCATCTCCATCCCCAAGTGGCCTGTGTCCAGGGACGTTGGGAACACATCAATCGGGATGAAAACTGGTTGACGCGTGCGGTTAGTGTCGGCATCGACGGGCATTTTGCGGCGGAACAGGGAGCACGAGGATATTCGCAACTGTGCTTAAATTTTAATGGCACGGCCGGGACATGGCGGAAAAGCGCTATCCTCGCCGCGGGTGGTTGGAGCGGGGATACGCTGACTGAAGACCTTGATTTATCATATCGCGCCCAATTGGCGGGATACACGATTCTTTATGATTTCGATGTGGAATGTCCGGCAGAAATCCCCAATAATATCGCGGCGCTTAAAGGTCAGCAGAAACGGTGGGCCAAGGGATCCATCGAAACCGCGCTCAAGCTCATGCCCGTGATCATGTCCAGTACGCAATTTAATTGGCGGCAGAAGGTCGAAGCCTTCTTCCATCTCACCCATTACCTGATCGCCGTTTTGATGTGTGTGCTGTTTGCCCTCTGCCTGCCCATGCTTTTATGGACACCCATACCGCAGCGGGGCTGGTTATTGGGGGTAATCTGGGTGATGATCTCAATCAGTGCCTTGGCGCCCTGCGTGATGTACACCGTGAGTGGCTGGATATTACACCGAGGGTGGTTTTCTTTTACCCATTTTCCGGCGATGTTGGTGGTCGGCACTGGCTTATGCCTGAATAATGCCCAGGCGGTGGTTGAAGCGCTGCTCGGCAGAAAGAGTGCCTTTCAGCGTACTCCGAAGTGTGGCAGCACGAATACTCATATTCGCAGCGGTTATTATCGGGTTCCTGGTAAACCGTTGCTCGGATATCTGGAGTTGCTGGCGGGCCTCTATTGCCTGATTTCACTGGGAGTTTATTTCATGTCAGCCAAATATCTTTTCGGTTTCTTTATCGCCGCCTACGCTGCCGGACTGACTGTTTTTGGCTGGTTGACCGTGCGTCCGGTGCATGCATAGGATCGTTTTGAACAGTAGCGAACGAGGGTAACGAAGATGGGGTAATTCCAGCATTAGGGATAGCTAGGGACTGAAGGGGGATTAGGCTGTTTATCATTGATATAAGCTCAAAATCTATACTGGGTATGGGAGCGATCTAATCCTCGATAAACGTCCATGCAGATATTAATAACTCGAGATTTGTCATAATCATAAAGACGAATCGAATGCAGGAGAATACCGGTACATTTCATCCTCACTGTTTGATATTTATGTTGCTTCATAGTGCAACTGTGCTCTCGATTAATTGCAGGTATGCGGTCACATCAAAAAATTCCCAATGTTTTATATTTAATGTCACTTTGATTTTTCTGATTGACAGAACATAATGAAGGATATTTCGAGCAAATGTCTGGCTGGTCAAAACTCAATATAGGTGTTTAACTAACCCGGTAAGTATCATGCCAAAAATTTACGATAACATCGAAAATTACTTGTCAAAAGGGTTGGATGAGACGCTGGCACTTTCACAACGCGGGGATTTTTGTGTTGGCTATTTCAATTTGCGCGGGTGGCATGTAATTGCTGATAAAATCGACGCCTTAACTGGTATGCCGACGATTGAAAATGACGAACAAGTCCACCGATTTTGCCGATTACTGGTCGGTATGCAGAAATTGCCTTCGGAATTATTAAAAGATTCTTATCGTCAGAAGGAATCGTTTTTGATCGATCAGGCAGAGGTATTGAAATTAAAGAAAAAGCTCGCGTATGAGTTCAAGGAACAGCTTACCATCGGGATACCAAGCGAACGAGATGAAATCTGCTTGCGTAAGTTGAGCCGGCAATTGAAAGATAAAAAAGTTGTCGTAAGACTGCATTTAAAGCATCCTTTGCATGCCAAACTGTACCTTGCATTCAGTGATGATAAACGAGTTCCCATTGTGGGATTCCTTGGCAGTAGTAATTTGACTCTGGCTGGCTTGGTAAAACAGGGCGAATTAAATATCGATATCATGGATCAGGACGCGGCAGTGAAGCTTGCAGCATGGTTTGATGATCGTTGGAATGATCGATGGTGTATCGATATAACAGAGGAGTTGATACAAATTATTGACGATAGCTGGGCTGCCGATCGTCTGTTGCTGCCATATTACATATACTTGAAAATCGCGTATCACCTTTCGCGGGAAGCCAGGGCCGGGATCAGTGAATTCCGGTTGCCGCGCATTTTTCAGAATATACTTTTGGATTTTCAACAAAAGGCGGTATTGGTCGCTGCCCATCATCTACACAAACGAGGCGGAGTCATGATTGGCGATGTTGTTGGTCTCGGCAAAACGATTACAGCGACTGCCCTCGCCAAGATATTCGAAGAAGACTTTTTTCTTGAGACTCTCATTATTTGTCCCAAAAATATTGTCGATATGTGGGAAGGGTACGCCCATACTTACCAATTGCATGCCAAAGTCCTATCTCAAAGCATGGTACAGAGCAAACTGCCTGATCTCAGGCGTTATCGGCTTGTGATCATCGATGAAAGTCACAATCTCCGCAACGATCAGGGCGGGCGCTATCGTGCGATCAAATCCTATATCGAGGAAAATGAAAGCAAGGTCATTCTGCTTTCCGCGACGCCTTACAACAAATCCTATGTCGATCTGTCGAACCAATTGCGGCTCTTTCTTCCTGATGACAAGGATCTTGGCATAACCCCCGAAAGATATATTGAAAGCATTGGCGGCCAGGTTCATTTCACCGCGAAGCACACGGAAACATATATCCGCAGCATAAAGGCGTTTGAAAAAAGTTTATATCCCGACGATTGGCGGGAACTCATGAGGCTTTATCTAGTGAGGAGGACACGAAGTTTTATCAAAACAAACTATGCCGGAACTGACAGTGTTACCGGTCGCCAATTTGTGACTTTCCCGGATGGAAAACGGTCGTATTTCCCTGATCGCTTGCCTAAAAAAGTCGATTATCCCTTTGATCCAGGTAACAAAACCGACCAGTACGCAAAACTATATTCGGATACTGTCGTAAATATCCTTAATGGCCTTGATCTCCCTCGCTATGGTTTGGGTAATTACATCGATGAGAAAACAACAATAAAAGCGACCAAGGATGATGAGACAATCTTTGCCAATCTTTCGCGAGCCGGCAAACGGCTCAAGGGATTTTGCCGGACGAATCTGTTCAAGAGACTGGAAAGCAGTGGTCAGGCATTTCTACTGTCACTCTCTCGTCATGTTCTTCGTAATTATGTTTTTGCCTATGCCGCTGAACACAAACTATCCTTCCCGATTGGAAAGAACTTGATCGAAAATCTCGATGATTTTATCGAAGATCAGGATGTGGATGAAGACGAAGAAGACACCATTATCTCTTTCATCATAGATGAAAATGAGTATTGGGAGCGGGCCAGGGACGTCTATGAGTTATTTGCCGGTAAACATAGAAAGCGGTTTGCGTGGATTCGCAGTGATTTTTTTGTTGCTGAATTGAAAATATCACTTATCAGCGATGCGAGGGAGATCATTCGAGTATTAACCATGGCCGATGAGTTTGATCCGCGACAGGATCGCAAGCTCAATGCACTCTTCTCCCTGTTAAATGAAAATCATAAGGATGAAAAAATTCTCATTTTCACACAATATGCCGATACTGCGAAATATCTTCATGAACAGCTAAGACGCAAAGGCGCCAGTGATCTCGAATGTGTCACGGGAAATACTGATAACCCGACGAGCATTGCCCATCGATTCAGCCCGATTAGTAATGATAAACCGGAGATTGCAGGTTCCGAACAGGAAATTCGGGTGCTGGTCACCACCGATGTTCTGAGTGAAGGCCAGAATCTACAGGATAGCCATATCATTGTGAATTACGACCTTCCCTGGGCAATTATACGACTGATACAAAGAGCCGGTCGCGTCGATCGAATCGGCCAGAAATCGGATAAGATTCTCTGTTATTCTTTTTTTCCGGAGGATGGGGTTGAGAAGATCATTCATCTCCGCAGTCGTCTAAAGGAGAGAATCAGACAAAACGCCGAGGTTGTCGGTTCGGATGAAACATTTTTTGAAGGCGACCCGGTGAATATTCACGATTTATATAATGAGAAATCCGGCATATTCGATGAAGATGACGATGCCGAAGTTGATTTGGCATCATACGCGTATCAAATCTGGAAGAACGCTGTTGATAAAGATAACACGTTTGCCAAAGTCATTCCCGATTTGTCGAATGTCGTCTATGCCTCCAAATCCAATCCCTTCGAGCGTGACCGGGAAGGTGTCATCGTTTATACCCGCACATCGGAAGATAATGATGTGCTGGCTTGGCTTGATGTCCAAGGCAGGATGATTACTCAATCGCAACTGGAGATTCTCAAAGCGGCTGAATGCAATAAGGACACTCCCCCATTGTATCGATTATCCAACCATCATGATGTGGTTAAAAAAGGTGTTGATATGATTGGCGACGAAGAGGTCTCAGTGGGGAGTTCTTTAGGAAAAAAGACGGGTGTTAAATACCGGGTTTACATGCGGCTGGACCGTTATCTGAAAGCGAACGATGGGTTACTTTTTGCCACCGAAGAAATGAAAAGAGCGGTTGACGACATCTTTAAATATCCCCTTAAGGAATTTGCCCGCGACACATTGAACCGCCAACTAAAGGCCGGTATTTCCGATGAAACCCTTGCTGAACTGGTCGTATCACTGCGGGATGATGACAAACTTTGCATTATGGATCAGGAAGACGAATCTCCTCATCTTTCACAGATAATCTGTTCCATGGGGCTTATAAACCGGAAGTAAGCGATGGCAATCACAAAAAAGGCATTTTCGAATTATATCACGGCATTTCAGTTCCGGGAACTTTTCAATGACATGGGCTGGAATAATGATCATGCGCGACAGCAGATTGTCATCGATGACAATCAAACCTGGCAGCTCACGGGCATCGCGGAGAAAAGCGGCTTTCGTATCTTTACCTGTACTTCGGCAATGGGCAAGCCATTGCCTGATGCGGTAACCCGCAGGAAAATTGAACGGAAAACTACCAAGTTATTCCAGGAACATTTGATTATTTTTATTGATGAACAACACCAGAAGCAAGTCTGGCAACTGGCGGTGCGACAAGCTGGAAAACCGGTAAAAATCAGTGAAACGCCTTATTGGTTAACTCATGATCCTGAACTGCTCTATCAGCGTGCCGCCGGATTGTTCTTTACCTTGGACGACGAAGAAAAGATCACCATTGTCGATGTCACCAAACGCGTGGCTGAAAACTTTCAAAAAAACAATGAAAAGGTCACCAAAAGATTCTATGATGGATTTAAGAAGCAGCATGCAGCGTTTCTGAACTTCATCAAGGGGATTGAAGGTGATGTCAATCAAAAGTGGTATACGTCGCTGATGCTGAACCGGCTCATGTTCTGTTACTTCATCCAGAAAAAGGGTTTCCTCGATAACAACCGGAACTACCTGCGGGATAAACTCACGGCATGCAGAAAAATGAAAGGTGAAAACCAGTTCTATTCATTTTATCGGAACTTCCTTCTGGTGCTGTTCCATGAGGGGTTGGGGGCACCTGCTCACAATGAAAAAATCGAAGTGGAGATTGGCAAGGTTCCCTATCTCAACGGCGGGCTTTTCGACGAACATGAATTGGAAAAATCATTCAGAAATATTGAAATCGAAGATAAAGCATTTGAAGGGTTGTTTGATTTTTTTGACGATTGGGAGTGGCATCTCGATACCCGCGACAACGCTTCCGGCAAGGAAATCAATCCCGATGTCATCGGTTATATCTTTGAAAAATATATTAACGACCGGGCGCAAATGGGCGCTTATTACACCAAGGAAGACATCACCGACTATATCGCCAAGAACTGCATTATTCCCTGGCTGTTCGAGGAAGTAAAACGCCATTACCCCAAAGCCTTTACTCCCGACTCGTGGATCTGGACCATGCTCAGGGACAACGGGGACGAGTATATCTACGATGCGGTCAAGTATGGAATCCCCGAATCCAAGGGTCTGTTTGACGACCTGCCGCCGGATATACAAAAAGGCTTTGCTCCGGAAATTGAGAAACAAATAATCGGCGCGGACGGTCCCTATCTTTATGAACTGCGTTCGGCGTGGAATCAACGCGCCCCGGTTGAAATTGCCTTGCCTACCGAGACGTATCGTGAGGTGATTGAACGACGCAAACGTTATGACGAGGTAAAGCGGAAAATAGAGCAGGGTGATATTCGGGAAATCAATGATTTTATAACGTATAACCTCTATATCCGGCAATTCGCACAGGATGTCATTGACTCCACTCCGGATGCTGACTTGATTCGGTATTTTTATAAAGCCATAACCAAAATGACCGTGCTCGATCCTACTTGTGGCTCAGGCGCTTTTCTTTTCGCCGCTCTTAATGTCCTCGAACCATTGTATGCTGCCTGTCTTGGAAGAATGCAGAACTTTGTCACCGATGCACCTAAGGGAAAATTCAGATTCTTTGAAGACGTTCTGAAACATGTTAACACCCCTGAACATCCCAATCTCCAGTATTTCATCTACAAGAGTATCATTCTCAACAATCTCTATGGGGTGGATATCATGAATGAAGCAGTGGAGATTGCCAAACTCCGGCTTTTTTTAAAGTTGGTTGCCACGGTGGATGCCAACTATCGGAAACCCAATCTGGGACTGGAGCCCCTGCCGGATGTCGATTTCAATATCCGAGTAGGGAATACCTTGATCGGTTATGCGACCGAGGCCGAGATAGATGATGCTTTTAGCGAGGAATTTGACTATGATAATGACGCAGGCAGGATCAAGGAAGAATGTGATATTGTCGCCAGATCATTTACTCGTTACAAGGAGATGCAACTGAATGGCAACTCCGATTTCACGGATTTCAAATCGGCCAAAGACGATCTCAATGAACGCCTTGTCAAACTGAGGGGGGAACTCGATAAGCTATTATATAAGAAGCATTACTCGAACATAAAATTTAATAAGTGGTTTGAGACTCATCAGCCTTTCCATTGGTTTGCGGAATTCTACGAGATTGTTCACGGACGATCAGGTTTTGATGTGGTGATTGGAAATCCACCCTATGTAGTTTACATGGAATCTAAGATATCCTATAGAGTTAATAGGGATAAGTTTTCAACGTACACTTCAAAAAATCTTTATGCTTATGTATTTGAGCGGTCAATAAATATCTCAAATAAATCAGCTATAGTTGGGCTAATAGTGCAATTATCGGCAATTACATCGACAGGGATGGCTCCTCTACAGAGATTACTTATTAATAGGGGTCAAATAGTTTCCGTTTCATTTCCTCGTCGCCCTGAATCAATGTTTGACGGTATTGAAATGCCAGTTGTAATACTTATATCCACACCGATACAATGCTCCATTAAGAGTAGTAGAATATTTCGATTTTATACCGAAGAAAGAACGATAGCTTTTAATCATCTACAAATCCATGAACATAACATCCATTTGGGTGGACATAGAATTGCAAAGATTGATTCAGAAATAGGTCATTCAATACTTTATAAACTCCTAAGTAATACACATACGCTTGGGGAATATTCGACCAAAACAACAAAGCAAATTGTTTACTATCAAGAAGCATGTCGATACTGGATGAAGGCTTGTATTAGTATTCCTTATTTCACGAAAAATGGATTATCAATTAAACCTATGCATGGTCGTGTAATTGGATTCGAGAATATGAATTCAACCGCCTTTGCTGTGGGATTATTAAATTCGTCTCTTTTCTATTTTGTTTACAGTACTATTTCTGACTGTGAACATGTTAACGATAGTTTTGTACGTTGGTTTCCAATATTCGAGAACTGGCAAAGTAGGGATTGGGTAGAGAACATATCTATTCTTTCTGATGATATTAAATCAAATTCAACCCGGAAAATCATTTCGACTAAGCAAGGACACCGAATCGAATATGATGAATTAGATGCTTCTAAGTCTAAACCAATCATCGACAAAATCGATACGCTTTTAGCGCAACACTATGGATTCTCTCAGGAAGAACTCGATTATATCATCAACTACGACATCAAGTACCGAATGGGCAAAGAACTGGAAGAGACGGAAGGTTGAGGGAATTGATAAAAGAATTTATTAGGATTTATGATATGACATGTGTTTTAGCTCGAGGATGAAAGATCGAATTAAACCCAAGTGGATTTCCGTTGGATTTTGCTGTTGAAACGAGTGTCTAACAATCGACGGTTCTGGATAATGAATTGCCTGGACCTGACACCAATGCGATTATTGAACCTACCATCAGTTCCTGTAATTCGTCCAAAAATCCCATACTATTCGGAAGGTGATGAATAAGATGACAGTAAATCGATCTCAGGAATATCTTATAAGCATTCTACAAGAACTTCGGAAACTTCCTGTTGAAACGGAGTGGTTGGAGTTCAAGCATAATAATGACAATCCGGAGGAGATCGGGCAGTACCTTTCTGCATTGGCAAACTCCGCGGCGCTACTGGGAAAGGTAAATGCCTATATGATCTGGGGAATCGAAAACCAAAGCCACGAGATTCGAGGAACAAATTTTCGCCCCGCTCACCTGCGAGTTGGTAATGAGCAATTGGAAAATTGGCTGTTACGCTTGCTGGCGCCGAAAATCAATTTCCATTTTCATGAATTGTCGGTCGAAAATAATGTTGTTGTTCTTTTGGAAATTGGGGCAGCTTTCCGACATCCCGTCCAGTTCAAAAGCACTGAGTATATCCGAATTGGGTCCTATAAGAAAAAGCTTAAGGATTATCCGGAAATTGAGCGTGAATTGTGGCGTGTTTTTGACCATACAGTATTTGAACGTGAGATTGCCTCAGAAAACGTGAGTTCAGAAGACGTTCTCCGTGTGTTGGATTATCCCAGCTTGTTTGAACTGTTACGATTGCCATTGCCGGAGTCTCGAGACGGCATATTGGAAGGATTTTTGACTGAAGAAATGATCCTTCGCAATCAAAGTGGTAAATGGGATATCACCAATCTTGGCGCTCTCCTGTTTGCAAAAAAGCTGACTGACTTTCGTACGTTAAAGCGTAAAGCAGTGCGTGTGATTCTCTACAAAAATGAAACCCGGGTTGAAACCATCCGGGAGCAGGAGGGTGTCAAGGGCTATGCATGTGGCTTTGAAGGATTAATTGCGTCGATTGTCAATTTGTTGCCGAGTAATGAGGTTATCGGGCAAGCTCTGAGGCGAGTGTTTCCCATGTTTCCGGAACTTGCCATCCGGGAATTGGTAGCCAATGCCATCATTCACCAGGATTTTCATATATCCGGCACTGCGCCATTAGTCGAGATATTCTCCAAACGTATTGAGATCACCAATCCAGGTATAGCGCTAGTGAATGTTGATCGGTTTCTGGACAGTCCTCCGAGATCACGCAATGAAGTGCTCGCCTCGTTCATGCGCCGCATTGGCATTTGTGAAGAACGCGGAAGCGGAGTGGACAAGATCGTGATTCAAACCGAGATTTTTCAATTGCCTGCCCCGATTTTCGAAACAACTGACGAGCATACCCGCGCTATTCTTTTTGCTCATCGGGAATTGCGGGAAATGGATAAAAATCTTCGTGCTCACGCGTGTTATATGCACGCATGTCTTCGCTATGTTCAACGTGATTTCATGACCAACACGACTCTACGAGAGCGTTTCGGGATTGATGATAAAAACAGCGCGATCGCCTCAAGAATTATCAGAGATACTTTGATGGCTGAATTGATTAGGTGTTATGATGATTCCGTTGGTAGCAAGGCGCGAAAATACTTGCCGTGGTGGGCATGACAGTAACGGTTAATTTGTTTGACAGTTGTTTGACGGGTCTACGTTTTATGACCTAATTATTATCTATATCTAATGAAAATCAAGTTAGTTACATAAGAAAAATTTGTTTGATGGTTGTTTGATTAATCTGAAATTTTGATATACCTGATAACGTTGAACACGAATTCTCCTAAAATAATTGATTCCCTAGGCAATCTCGATTTATTGGCACTGCCCAAGACTGCATTTCTCTGTAGTCGAAAGATTCCTGCGTCAGTGATTCTAAAGTGTTATGATTGGGCGATTCGCCAGCGACAATCCGGGAATTGTGTCATCAGCGGTTTTCATTCCACTATCGAAAAGGATGTATTCCATTATCTGATTTCGGGCACACAACCCATCATTGTTGTATTGGCCCGGGGTATGAAAGATCGGATTGAACCGGAAATAAGGTCAGCCATCTCAGCCAGACGGTTATTGCTAATTTCACCGTTTGAAAAACACATCAAACGTGCAACAGCCGAAACCGCTGCAACTCGAAACCGGTTGATGGTGGATTTGGCGAACGATGTCACCATCGGATTTGCCTCCAGGGAGGGAATGATTGACAGACTGGTTGATGGAGTCCATGAGAAGCCAATCCACAGGCTAATTGGCAATTATGTGAATTCAAGGTAATAAAATCACCTGGCGTTGACTTAAGCAAATACCAAATACCAAATGCCAACTATCAACTTAACAAAACCGGAAGAATTGCCATCATGGCTCATATAATTCTGCTTGCTATCGGTCTGCTCGCCTTTGCCAATGGCGCCAATGATAATTTCAAGGGTGTTGCCACGTTGTTCGGCAGTCGCACGACGAATTATAAAACCGCGATCGGCTGGGCTACCATCACCACTTTCTCCGGTTCTGTCGCCGCCATATTCCTGGCGCAGACATTGTTGCGCCGATTTTCCGGGAAAGGATTGGTGCCCGATACGATAATCGGCTCAGAATATTTCATCCTGGCGGTGGCGGTTGGGGCGGGGTTGACCGTTATTGTCGCCACAGTTACCGGTTTCCCGATATCCACCACCCATGCGCTGATTGGCGCCATGGCCGGCAGCGGCTGGGTAGCTGTAGGAACGCAGGTGAAACTAAGTACTCTGGGGACGGTATACTTTTTGCCATTGTTAATGAGTCCAATGCTGGCGGTGGGCTGTGGAGCAATTCTCTATCTCTCATTCCGTTGGCTGCGCCTGAAATTGGGAGTAACCAAGGAATGGTGTGTCTGTGTGGGGGAAGCAGAACAGGTGGTGGTTATGCCACAACCGGCATCAATCCTGACTTTGGAATCTACCGCCACGATCCCCACGATGTGCATGGATGAGTCGGCACAATGCAGTGAACGTTATGCGGGCCGATTCCTTGGAGTCACTTCTCAGCAAATCATGGACACCGCCCATTTTATCAGCGCTGGAATTGTTAGTTTTGCCCGCGGCTTGAATGACACTCCCAAGATTGCCGCATTACTGCTGGTATTGCCGGGTTTCAACCGCTCTCTGAGTATGGGGATGATCGCTATTGCCATTGCAGCGGGTGGTTTATTGAGCGCGCGACGGGTGGCGGAAACGATGAGTAACAAAATAACCGTGATGAATCATGGTCAGGGATTTTCCGCCAATCTGGGAACCGGGTTGTTGGTGATTGGCGCCAGTCTTGGTGGGATGCCGGTTTCCACTACTCATGTGTCGGTGGGCTCATTATTCGGTATTGGCCTGGTGACTCGACAAGCAGACTATCGGGTAATTACCAACATTTTATTGTCCTGGATGATAACACTGCCTTGTGCAATCATTATCAGTGCCTTGGTCTATTGGGTGGCAAGTGCATAACATGAACATACTTTGTTATCTATCAGAGCGTTGACAGATACCCAGGAATTGCGCTATTAAATCTCAATCATTTCAATAGGTGTCGAATTCAGTGAATACAGATTGTCTGGTTATACTTCTCGCGGTCATAAACATCACTTTTTGATGAGATGACATCACCGAGAAACAATTCATGAATTTTTCAGTCGTTCCTATGGAACTTTTTGGAGCTATTCCTTGATCCCACCGATGATTCGGTGGGCTATTTTCGGTTCATCCCGAATGGGATGATTGATATTAGCCCGTCAGCCGAATTCGTCAGCCGACGGATGAGACGGGCTATCCAAAGGGGATAGCAGCACTGCGTCAAATTTATTGGCGGGTCCGAAAAGAAAGAATTCATAAGTCCCATAGGGACGACTGAAAAGTGCAGTTTATGACCGTGTGACGCATAGGAGATTATCCACAAGGTTGAAATTGAATTCACGCCAAGGCACATTTAGTCATGAAAACGGTATCTGATTAGTGCCAAAGTCGAGGTCAAATATGTTTGGAGTTCAACATTTATGTTACTGTTCAAGCCAGGTCTAACCCAATGTCATTATGTGAAGGAAGTTCAGCGTCCAAAGGAGGGCGGGTAAGAAAACCCGCCCTCCTTTAACTCTGCATGGCTGTGCCAGGTTAACCGTCGGTAACCTTAACTTTGGGACATTGAGGTCTCAAGTACTCAGCAAACTTCAGTTTGTACTCATACTATCTAAACAGATACCAAAAACTGGAACACGGGAGGCAACAATTGAACAATCATGATACCGAGTATTTCAATGACAGTTATGAACGGTGCCTGAGACGCCCTGAATTCCTGGAGCGTTTTTATGAGATATTCCTGGCATCATCCGACGAGGTGGCAGCTAAATTCGCCCAAACCGATTTTCAGAAACAAAGAAGAATGCTTAAAATGTCTTTGTTTATGCTGATGAATGCTGCAAGTGATCCTTCGCCCGAAGTTACCGCTTATCTTAGACGCATTGCCGAGATTCACAGCAGAGTCCGACTTGATATCAAGCCAGAACTCTACGATCTCTGGCTTGACTGCCTGGTGCAGGCGGTCAGCGAATTTGATCCTTCATATGACAAAAATGTTGAATTAGCCTGGCGCAATGTACTGGCTCATGGTATCCAGATCATGAAATCCGGATACTGAGACCATCGACATCACCTCAGGTTGTTCTGTGCGCGGTCATAACCCTCACTAATTTATCAGGCTGAAGGCCGGAAAATATATCAGCCCAGAGCAACGCTCTGGGTAAGAATTAATCCACAAATAGAGCCCTGAAGGGGCGTGACAATGGTGAAGTTTAAGACCATGTGCATTATAAGTTGGTATCAGATTAATCTGATTGCTAACGCGGCATAGCCGCAACTAACTCCGAAGCAGGAATGAGAGTCGACTTGCCGTTACGATACACGATTGCGTTGTGGCCAAGACGGGCTTTCATTTTAATACCTCTATAACAGCATCATGTCGTCATAGAAAAATCGATATAATCATAAAATTCGAAAACCAGATACAATTGTGTATAGTGCTTAAGTGTAAATCCTACACTGTTATAAGTATTAAAACCTGAAACTGACATGATAAAACCAAAAATGAATGGATGGCTTAAATTAGCTGCGTTAATCAGTGCTATTGTATGCCTGTCTGCCCTGATAATGATTAATAATGGTTCGAGTAACCCTAAAGATGATATGGACGTTAAAATGAACAGTGAATCGCCACCCCAATCGCCGACTGCCGCCAATCGCCTGATCGACGAAAAAAGCCCTTATCTCCTCCAGCATGCCCATAATCCTGTCGATTGGTATCCCTGGGGAGAGGCCGCTTTTGCCAAGGCCAAAAATGAGAATAAACCGATTTTCTTGTCGATTGGCTATTCCACCTGTCATTGGTGCCATGTGATGGAACATGAGTCATTTGAGAATCCCGAGATCGCCGCCATTCTCAACCAGCATTTCGTGGCTGTCAAGGTCGATCGTGAAGAGCGGCCGGATGTGGATAAGATTTATATGACCTTTGTTCAGGCGACCACCGGCAGCGGCGGCTGGCCGATGAGTGTCTGGCTGACTCCGGATCTCAAGCCCTTTTATGGCGGGACATATTATCCCCCTGAAGATCGCTGGGGATGTCCGGGATTCGCGTCCATCCTGAATAATCTCGCTCAGGCATGGAAGAATAAACAGCAAGAAATTATTGCTTCCGGCAACGATATCGCCGAGCAACTGCGGCGACACACCGCCATTGTCCCTGATTCCGAGTTTCCCTTCACACTGGCTCTTACTGATAAACTCTATCGCTCATTGAAGTCAGAATTCGATTCTACCCATGGCGGGTTTGGCGGCGCGCCGAAATTTCCCCGCCCCGCGGTCTACGAGTTTCTTTTCCATTATTATGCCCGCACCGGGGAAAAACCCGCACTCGAAATGAACCTGCAAACACTGAGAAAGATGGCGGCGGGCGGCATTCACGATCATTTGGGCGGCGGTTTCCATCGCTATTCCGTCGATGAACGATGGCATGTGCCGCACTTTGAAAAGATGCTTTATGATCAGGCGCAATTGGTCTGGTCGTATGTCGCGGCCTGGCAGATCACCAAGGACCAATTTTTCGCGACGATGATTGATGATATCCTGGGATATGTGCTGCGTGACCTCACTGGCGCTGATGGGCAATTTTATTCCGCCGAGGATGCCGACAGCCCGTTGCCGGAAGAACCGACGCGCAAAGGGGAGGGCGCTTTTTATGTCTGGGAAGCCGGCGAAATCGCAACCATTCTTGACCCCGAATCCACTGCCATTGTCAACACTCTCTATGGCATCGAAAAGAATGGCAATGTTGCCAACGATCCGCATCAAGAATTCGTCAGTAAGAATATCCTTTTCATCGCGTCTGATCCCGCCGCCATCGCCAAAAAACTATCGCTTTCACCTGCTCAAGTCGAAGATAAACGACAAGCGGCCAATGAGAAACTGCTGGCAGTACGTAATCGCCGTCCACGTCCTTTTCTCGATGACAAAACCCTGACCGCCTGGAATGGCATGATGATTTCCGCCTATGCCCAGGCCAGCCGGGGATTGGATAATATCCGTTATCTGGAGGTCGGGGAGCGCGCCGCACAGTTTATCAAAAAGCATCTTTGGGATGAGGATAAACTCCGGTTGTTGCGTCGATATCGTAGTGGTGACAGCGCTATTACCGCTTATGTCGATGATTATGTCTATTTGATTCAAGCGCTGTTGGATCTCTACGAGGCCGGCTTCAATTTCGCGTATTTGCAATGGGCGATTAACCTGCAGGAAGTTCAGGATCAACACTATTGGGATCCTGAACATGGCGGATATTTCAATGTGATGGCGGACAATCCGCATTTATTGATGCGCATGAAGGAAGACTATGATGGCGCCGAGCCGGCGCCGAATTCGATTGCCCTGGCAAACTTGGGGCGGTTGTTCCTGATTACCAAAAACGCTGAATATCGCCAGAAGGCAGATAAAGTCCTGGTCGCTTACAGCAGTCGGTTACGCCAGGCGCCACAGGTCTTGCCCCAGATGGTGGCTGCCAGTGAATGGCTGTTAAGTAAAACCAGGCAGATCTTCATCGCCGGTGATCCGCAGTCAACCGCGACCAAGGCGCTGGTGAAACTCGTCAACCAAAAGTATTTACCGAATACCGTGGTGTTTATCATCGATCCCAAACAAAAATATGAAGCGCCATTCGATGGCGAATTCCTGAAAACCATGGTGATGATCGATAACCGGCCCACCGTCTATATCTGCGAAAATTTTGCCTGCAAACTGCCGACCAATGATCCCGCGATCGTCGCCAGGATGTTGGAGTAATAATCACAAAATGCCTT
>CAZTTH010000002.1:60851-99067 GCA_964615975.1 uncultured Lentisphaerales bacterium
CCAATGATCCCGCGATCGTCGCCAGGATGTTGGAGTAATAATCACAAAATGCCTTGATGTCCCTAAAATTTACAGTAAAATTTTGGGACATGTATACAAGATTACTACAAAAACCAGACCATGCTTTCTTCCTTTTCGGGCCGCGTGGAGTCGGGAAAAGCACCTGGCTTAAACAAAAATTGCCCGAAGCCTTTTGGGTTGATCTTTTGTCACCTGCAATCACCCTTCGTTACGCTAAGAATCGGGTGCCAGTCCACGTAAGAAGATAATAATTAGAATATTGCAATCATATTATACACAAAATATTCAGTCGTCTTATGGTTTTTCTTTCAATGAGCTATCACATTTCCATAATATGTCAATGGTAAAATTGGCATTGTTAATCATGCCAAATGGAACAATAAAAAATGCATGGGATGGCACCGAATGTTGCTGATGCACTGAAATCAAGATCGCCAGACCGGATGATTAATCCAGTTCCTGTCCATCGTTGCCTTTGAAGATCGCCCCGCCGCCGCCCCAGTCCACCGCCGCAAATAACATCTTGGAAAAGAATACGATTAAAATCGCCAGTAAACTGACTTTATCCCGCAACCAATTTGTGTATTGATATTGCCGCATGATTGAATAAGTTAATGCATTATTAATCGTTAAAACTCAATCGGCTCTAGATTATAATTCCATGAACGTCACACTTTATGTGATTAGCGTAGAGTTTGATGCTGGCGGAGTTTGGAGTTCATCCTTTTAGGAAGCTCCTCTCTCAGGCATTAATGCCATTCAGGCTATAAGCCTGGACTCCAACCGACGCTAGTTACATATTTAAGCTCAGGAAAATTACACCAACTACTACTGGTCTTGGATTAAAAATTAAATCAAATACCCTTACGATTAAATTATGGAACAGCTCATAAATCTACATGTTAAAAAACTGCCGGAAGGGCTATATCTGGCCACTTCCGATGATATACCAGGCCTGGTTGCCCAGGGTCGCACGATTACCGAGACATTAGAAATTGCTCGTGATGTTGCCAAAAAACTGATCGAAGCTCACATGGAACGAGAAGAGCCGCTAAGTTTACACACAGTGATGGATGCAATTGATTATCCATTGATTGTAAATGCATAATGGGCAGATTGGGCAATTTCCGTTATCGCGAGGTTATCCAACGCCTGCAATATTTTGGATTTCGGTTCGACCGACATGCCGCCGGCAGCCATGAGATTTGGTACAATAGAATCACCCATCGATATACCACAATTCCCAATCATCCCGGCAATATTCCTGAAGGCACAGTGCGGGCTATACTCAAGCAAGCAGGAATCAATCCCGATGAATTTTTGCGATCATAAATAAATGAGCTTTAATTCCAGCGATAATCCGCGCTATCCATGGTAAAAACAATAACTTTGCGCCTTAGCGGCTTGGCGCGAGACATTCTTATTCTCCACCGGCTTTCCATAATATCGGGCTGCTCCCATTTCGCCGATAGATCACCATCCCTTCTCCCGGCGCCAACACCTCATCATTCACCGGTGTGTACCCGGAAAGCCACCCCGCCGGAATTACCGGCAAGGCGCCGTTGCTCAGCCAGTAATTATAATACTCGCCCGCGACCTCATCCCAGCGATATAACCAGTCCGCCGCGCGGTCGATCCTGCCGGCAGTGAGCGCCTGTTCGAGATGGAGATCTGTCAGCCGCATTTCCGGTTGCTTTTCATTGTATCCCACCGTGAGAAATGTATAGCCAGGGTAAGCGACCGCGATAATGAGCCGTCAATCACTTCGCCGATATAGACGGGGCTCGCATCAATACTGCCCGCCACACGTTGTACCACCAGGGCAGATCCCGGATATACCACCGGGTTTTCAGAGACCATCTCCCCGTCATGATCACCGATCCAGCCGGAAGGGAATATGCTCCCGTCCGACAACCAGTAGGCTTTAAATTTTCCCTGCGCGAAGATAAATACCTTGTCCGCCAAACTGTCAACTGCTCCCGAAGTAAGCACTATTCCGGAGTCACCGAAGAGATCGTTCAGGGTGGTCAGTGGATGCAGGGAAAACCGATCCCCAAGTTGGATGTTCGCTAGATCACCGGCATAATGACCGGGTGTCAAGTCCAACAGAACCTGCGTCTCCGCTATTGCCAGGTCGATCGCGAACCAAGATCCCGCTGCTGCGCCGTCCTTGATGAGAATAAAAGATTGAACAGAAGGAAACAGAGATAACGAAGAATCTATCCCAATTAATTCCGCGAAACATGCTGAATTGGCGCTCAGTATCCCCAGTTCCGCATCAACATTACTCACTGCCCCGACCCCGCAGGAAATCCCGATCAGAGGTGGACCGACAACAAATGTTTGTTTTTCTTCCTCTGAACCCGGCATTTGCCAGCGATGGAAGCTGACGCTCTGGGTTTCCACTTGATCCGATGAACTCGCAATACTGCGTGAGTGTGAGAGTACCCGCACCTGGTAGAAGTATTGCCGGTCAGGAATAATCGAGGTATCGATAAAGCGATATTCACCGTCATCGATCGGGACAATATTGGTTGCCAATGATTGCCATGGACTGCTCAGGTCTTCCCGGCGCAGCACCTCATACCTGACGTATTTCACTGCCTGCCAATAAACCTCGATCTGATGTTCGAATCGTTCCAGCCGGGTAATTGCCACCCGCGAGTTCGCCGACAACGGATTGGTGTTGGCGCGATATTCCTGATAATTGGTCAGCCCGTCGCCATCAAAGTCGCAATCCCCATCCGGTATCGAAGGATCCATAAAATTGGCACAAGCACTCATGTTTGTGTTCATGGTGGCATAGGCTTCTTTGTCGGGGGAGAGCGTGGGATAGGCATTCCTGACAGTGGAGAGTGTGGTGTAGGCATTCTTGCCTGCACTTGTCTGATTTACAGGCTGGGAACCATAAGCTCCTTTATTCACAGGCAGGAATGCCTGTGCCACACTACTGCCGCCATACATCGTCTCCCACCAATCCGGGATCAGATCATGATCGCTATCCAGATCGAGTTGCTCGGTCGCCGTGAACTCATCCAGTTCCAAGTCGATGAGGGCAACTTCTCCTGCTGCCCGATGACTTGTGGCATCGCTTATGCAATGGCAGTTGGATGAACTTTTCTGACATGTTTTGAGGTAAAAGCAGGTGAATGCTCTTCGATTTTTCGCATCGCCTGCCGGTCATACACGTTCTCATTACAAACCGAACATTCATAATACTCCAACCCCGGAATAGTATAAGATTGTCCTTGGAATTGGCCCGACCAGTTACGTTGAACTTTCTTTATTTTCTTGCTGCCACACGAGGGACATATAGTAATTTTTAACATGTTTTACTCCTCACACAGTCTTCTTGGAAGAAATTAAAAAGTAGTAAGTTTCCGAATCAGTTTCACGCATCAGTTTTCCTTTGGTATAAATCATGAGTCCATCCAGATTCGTACTTTGAATAACATATAAATACTCTACCGATTTTTCACGATATGTGCTCCGAGAACGAAGTTTTTTGTAGATTGCCACAGCATTAAGAATAGATTCGGCCACATCAAGTTCCGTGATACCATCTTCCTCCATCTCCCTTCGGGCTTTTTCACTAAAGGCATAACACCCAGCAAGCACAGCCCGTTTAATGTGTACCAAAATAGTGCCCATGGTTCGTAAATTTTGACCTGGTTTCAGGGTGATTTGAGAATATGTATGATCTCAAGATAAACTTATTCTTGAATGATAACAAGACTTCATAAAATTATAAAAGCAATTTGCATGCATTCCAACAGCAACCACTTTCAATAGATCCGGCATGTTTTATCCTCAATCAACTTTTTAGCGCTCTTCTGTCTTGACGCAATGATTAAATGAGTTTGTGGGTCTGTAGTACCGAACTCATTCATCTCGGATTAGCGGGAAATCGAATTCCTCATCGACGTAAAACAGATAACCGATGCCGGGCTTCATATCTTCATTTGGTCCAACCGCGGTGAATCGCCGTCCATCGCAATACCAGATCGGGCTCTTAATGCGTGCGTCATCCGGTACCGGCATTTCTTCCCAAACGCCGATTGAATTCCAGCCTGTTTGTAATCCATGTGACTTTGATGACGGCATAGTTCCAGTCACTTGCAAGGTGTCAACTATTTCGTTATAAACGATAAACCCAATAACCGTTAATAGGATGAAGTTCATTGACTGCTGCTAATTGCTGTCCCATCGTCCTCCAAATGTATCCCCTATTTGCCGGTAGATCAGTTAGTTGCAAGATATCCTCAATATCAGGATTGCAAGGCTCGAGGGATATAGAAATCAAGTTCCAACCTTTTAGTAATATGGATGTTTTAGTGATCTGATCTGGGGCATTATATAAAACACTAAATGAATCATGGCTTGATTGACCAGCGGCATCCCAAGCAATAACCTCAATCTGGTTAATTTCGCATTGTCGCTGGACATCAGTTCCCTCATTTTCATAACATGTATATCGGATAAAATTATTTACTTGTCGAAAAATTAATTGCATGGAATGGCACCGAATGTGAATAAACCGCTCAGTGGACTGACGACCGATATATACGTGAATTGTCCAATAATGGATAATGGCGAGCTTCATGATCCACCGGATGCAATGGCGAAATCGAAGAGGATAAATACCTCAATGGCGGAGCCGTGATTGAGAAGCGACTCTCCTTCGATCAGGGTAGGCAGGAAAGCAAACAGGATCATATGGGGTTCAATAGATGATGCCATGGATCTCGATTGTCTGAGTTCAAGCTATACACTGATCATCATACCGGACCGTTCGGCATATCCCAGAAGGAGTACTAAAAGCAGGAGAGCAACGGTGTATGGAAGTGGAGTCCGGCGCAGCGTATGGCGGAAGGCAGCACCAAGGGCAAGGACAAGAACGAAAAATGGCAAGACCGATCCGGTTTCATGTTCCATTAAAAATTTCTTTGGATTGAGAGTCAGGAACATCCAATAATGACAATTAAATGTAATTCACCTGATCAATCTAACACAGTTCATAACTAACTGTTGTGAATCTTTTTGTAGTGCTTCAGCGTTCTTCCAGGGAATGCAGTTCCTGATTGGCGATACGCAGGCGATTCGAGACGACGAAGGCAATCTCCTCGAAAATTTTTGCTGTCAGGGTCGGATTTTTCCGGGCCAGATTGTCGAAACTTTCACGCGTTAGGATATAGAGGTCGGTGTCGACCGCCGCCACCGTGTCGGCAGAACGTTTTTCACGATCGAGAAAGGCCATTTCGCCAAAAAAATCACCCTGACTGAAGGTGGCAAGATGATGATGAATGCCGCCTTCCAGGGGCAGGAGGATATGAACCCGGCCGCGACGAATAAAGTAAATCTCTTTGCCTTCTTCTCCCTGGTTACAAACATGTTTGCCCTGCGAGAATGATTGCGTCTTAAAATAGCTGCTCAATTCGCGTAATGTTTTGGCATCGAAGGTCTTGAAAAGCTCGATCTCGTCCAGAGGAAGCAGCTTTTCTTCCTGCGGCCGCCAACCTTCAGCAGCCAGGAGTTGGTCTTCCATCCAGGTAATGCCGCTGTCACGGGTATTGAAAACTTTTATCCCCTGATCCCCGCAGATCAATCCCAGTTGCTCAAGGTATTTCTCGATATTCTGGCGATAGCTGAACTTTGAAGGCATGCCGCAAAACAGCAGCCTGCCGTTATGGTTGTGGAGCCGCGCTTGGATTTGCTGGAACAGTTGGCCGGCAGTGAAATCGATCGATTGAACCCGGCGCATATCCAGGAGCAGAAATCGGCAGTGCTTGAGATCGTTCTCCAATTCGCTAAACAATTGATCGGTGGTGCCAAAAAAGAGATTGCCCTGCAATTGCACCACATAAGCCTGATGACCCACCCGTTTGAGGATTTCATATTCAATGTCCAGCCGGTGTTGCTTGGAGTGCAACTCCCGTAAATCATGTTTGTTGATAATCACCGAGGTATGGATTTGATCGCGGATAAAGAGCAGAATGGCAAACGCAATACCCACGGCTGATGCCAGGATCAGGCCGATCTGGGCAACAATCACCACAGTGATGATGACAACAAAATCGAGGCGGGTGCCCGGGCGCATTAAGAGGTGAAACATGTGCCAATCAAACATCCGGTAGACCACCACCAGGAGAATGCCGGCGAGTGCGCCGATGGGAACCCAGGCGATCAATCCGCCGAGGAAGAAAAAAGCGATGAGCACGAAAATTCCCTCCGCCATGCCGGAACGAAATGAACGGCCGCCGCTGGTTACATTCACCAACGTGGCGCCCATGGTGCCGGCGCCGGGTATGCCACCACAAAAGAATGAAGCGGTATTTGCCACTCCCTGGCCGATCAATTCTCGGTTGGAGTTATGGCGTCGATGAGTCAGGGCATCGAGAATGATCCCGGTTTTCAGTGTGTCGATTGATAGGAGCACTGCCAGGGTCAGCGCCGATCCCCAGATTAATGGAATATCACGAGACTGTAGGGCGAATAATGCTTCCCAACGATTTATCATGGCGGAGAACACCGAGCCCGTGGCTTTCAAGTTACCAATCACCAGGCTGTTTCCATTTAAGACATACAATTGGAGATTAAACAGCGCCGAGATTTGATAGATGACAAGGCCGGCTATCAATCCGATAATGGTTGCCGGGATTTTTTGGGTTAACCGCGGCGCTAATATCATGGCAACAATTGTCCCCAGACCGACGAGGATCCCGGTCCAATTCCAGAGGTGGGGTGACATTAATCCATGTGCCACCGTCACATTTTTAGGCAGCCCTAATAACTTGGCTAATTGACTGATCGCGATTATGACTGCGACTCCGGAGAGATAGCCGCTCACCACCTGATAAGGGATGAATTTTATTAAGCGGCCAGCCCGGAAAAGCCCCAGACAAACCTGCAACCCTGCAGCCAGCAGCGCGGTATACGCCATCAAGCGGATAATATCGAACGCATTAATTCCGGGACTGGATGATAATTTTATTGCCAATGCCGACATCACCGCCGCCGCGGGAGCACAGGGCGCAGTGATAAAACCACCATTGCGGCTGACATAGGGCGCGACAAAACCCATGGCAGCGGCGCCCAGCATTCCTGCCAGCGCTCCGGCGCCGGCATAACTCGGATCGATGGCGGTATAGATGAGCACCCCAAAGGCGATTGCCGAGGGTAATGCCACCAGCATGGCCGCCAATCCCCCCAGGATATCGCCAATAAACTGCCTCTGATTGTTATCCGTTTTACTCATGGCGGATTAAAGAGATATGAGTATCCAGCTCATAAATATTCACAATCGCAAGATGATTCTATTACCATAATTAATATGAAAAAGCGAATTATTAGAATTTCCTGCCAACACTCTCTCGATGAAAATCAATTAAGTTGAATAAGCTTTAATTGTGCCAAAATCATAAAATAAACGGTTTAGGATTGAAATGATCTTGGATCACACCGCCACGGATAACGTTGCTCTTTTAAAAATGTCCGGATTCGGAAGCCTTATTCAATAACAAAACTTGGTGTATTTGCCATAAAGCTCATTGATATTCAACAAGATATCGAACTGAAAACGATAAGTGGTATTAATCCGGCTAAATTAATTTGTATGGATGCTGAATGACTTGAATCAGTCCATTTTACTACCGCGCTTCTTGACGTTTTGCAGGCTTAATAAACGCGGTTGTAAAGCCAATTTTTTAATAAAATTTATTTTCATGGTTATTGTAATCAGAAAGGAATTAACCATATTTTAATATTACTCCATGTGAGTGATAAATTTATTCTTTGTTCTTCGCGAGTAGGTTGATGAATTATGGGGTAATAAACCATTTATAGTCTTGGAAGTGCGGGTATTCATTCCTCTTTGAGATTGTTGGTTAGGTCAAGATTATCTGATCTCGCAGGTTGTGCTGAGTTAAAATCAAGCGAAAAGGAAACTCGGTTTTGTATCTGATATCCAGGCATATTTTTATCTTTTGTCTTTCCATCTCGGTTTTGGCAATGGACATCAAAGGCGCCACCAGGGGCGAATGGTCTTTTGATGAGGGGACTGGAACCACGGCAACTGACAACAGCGGGAACCAATCCCATGGCGTCATAAACGGCGCCATCCATACCTATCAAACCCCTTCGGCATTGGGATTTGCTCTCGATTTTGATGGCGTCAACGATACAGTTAATATCCCCAATCATTCCGTTCCCCGCTTTAATCACACCGCCTTGGTGGATGGGAATATTGAATTATTTCACAATGGCAGTTTTCCCGGTTATGGCGCGTCATGGTGGAATGCGGCCTGGCAAAAACGCTTGCGTTTGGTTCCGGCACGCGGAGAAGTGATCACCACTGATTTCAGTCCCTTGTGGTTAAGTATTTCTCATCAAACGGGAATGAATGAGAACTTTGATGATATTCGCTTTGTTACCCTATCCGGGCAGGAATTGGAGTATTGGATTGAAGAATTTACCGCCCATACTGTGGCCAAAGTATGGGTTGCGTTACCCGGCGCGCTGACCGGACAACTCAATCAGGTCTATCTTTATTATGCCAACCCCGCCGCATCCAGCCTCAGCAATCCGGATATCGCGCCGTTTTCACCGACATTAAATGATGGTCTGGATGGCGATTTGACGGTTTCCAGCCTTGAAACCACCATCAACACCTACACCTATTTATCCAACGATGAGACCAGCGGCATTCTCCAGATCACGGTTAATGACGGCAGTTTATTTGCCGATGGCGATCTGATTGTTCTCCACCAGGTGCAAAATGGGATCTCTGGTGAATCCGGTTATTATGAACTGCGTCGAATTGTCAGCGGTGGGGGCACTAACATTTTAACCCTCGATCAGGGATTGGATCATAATTATTATTCCGGGACTTTTAATCAGGTTGACGCTTTTGTCACTCAAATCATCAAGGTTCCGCGTTATCAGAATGTCACGATTCAAGCTGGCGGCAGCCTGACTGCTCCCGCATGGAATGGTTTCACGGGCGGGGTGTTGATGTTCATGGTCAATGGTGAATTTACGATCGCGGCCGGCGGCACGATCACTGTGGCTGGCAAAGGGTTTCGCGGCACCTCTCATCCTGCCACTTACCGCAATGAAACCGGAACCCAGGGAGAATCGGCTGCGGGAGCGGGAATAAAATCAAACACCGCTAACCGGAACGGCGGTGGCGGCGGTGTTGGCACCGCGGATTCGGGGGGAGGCGCGGGGGGCAGTAATGCGACTGCCGGAGTGAATGGGGTAAATTGCGGCGCCCGCGCTGGCGGCACCGCTGGTATTATCCTGGTTGATTATTCGCTGGGTAAAATACACTTTGGCGGCGCTGGCGGTGAAGGCGGAGCTGACGAAGATGGCGGCTTTCCCGGCGCCGGCGGACATGGCGGCGGAGCGGTGGTCATATTTGGCAGGACGATCGCGAATGCCGGAACAATCAATGCCAACGGCGCGGCAGGAACAGCGGGCGGCGGCGGCACTGGCAGTGGACGGGGCGGTGGCGGAGGCGGCGCCGGGGGCGCGGTTTTACTGCTTGGTTTTGATGTTCAATCATTAGGGAATATCACGATAGCCGGGGGCACTGGAGGCGGCAATAATGGTTGTGGCGGCGCCGGTGGAAAAGGGGGAAATGGTTATGTCCTTAAACCCAATCAGCCTTTCAATCTCATTGAATCTCAAGCGATCAACGACATCTGGACGACAATGAGAGAATTGACGCTCACCAATCGGACAACTTCAGATCGTCCAAGCGCTCCCTACCGGCTGACAGTCACTTATGAATCCTCCATGCAAAGTGATTTTGATGATCTCCGATTTATCGACGATCGGGGTTATGAATTGAATTATTATCGCGAAACTGTCATTCCCTTTCTGCGCGCGGTAATCTGGTTGCAACTCCCCAGCATTCCGGCTGATGGCCATATCGTCGTGCGCATGTTATATGGTAATGCAACTGTTTCCTCTGCTTCAAACGATGACGTTTTATTTGAATATGTCGATGATTTTCCCGGCAACGTGATTGACACCACACGCTGGGTGAAGATCGATCCCAATGGATCATTCGCGCAAGCAAATGATTTGATCATCAATGACGTCAGTGATGCCTGGAACAAGGCGTTGATCTCAACCCAGACATTTGCGCGGGTGCCGGGTAAATCATTGTATATGAATCTCACTGTGGCGCCTGATACTCCCGGCAATAATCATATCATGATTGGTTGGGATCTGGATCAAACTACCGATCCCAATTTTCCCAAGCTGGTCCATAGTGTTTATTGGAATAACTATCTCTTTACCACCTATGAGAAAGGGAATCATACCGGCCCAAATAATATCGCCTATACTACCAGCACATTTTATGAAATGCGTGTTGATTTGAAAGCCACTGGCGCCATCTATTACATTCGCGGCGGGGCATTTTCCGATTGGCTGTTGCTTCAGAATACTTCCACCTACAGTGACGCGATCATGCGACTGGGGTTCCATCAATATTCACATCAGATGACCGTTCATCATCTCCATGTCCAGGATATCTATCCGGAAGAACCCGATTTGAGTATATCCTCCCCGCGTATTTTTAATCAATATCAATCTACCGGAACCTGGATCAGTCCAGCGATTACTCCGCCAGCAGGAGAAATCTGGAACAACCTGTCGATCTCAGTCTCTCAATCAACAAACACATCACTGACTGTCTCAGTTATTGATCCCCAAACCGATGCAGTCCTGCCGGGTTTCGCCAATCTGACTGAGACGGAAATCGATCTGTCCAGCGTTTCATCCAGCTCATACCCGGTGTTAAAATTTCAAGTGACTTTAAATGGAGATGGTACTGTCACTCCCACATTAACAGGATTGGCACTTGTATACCTTTCCACCAATATCCAATCCATCAATCTGGATAGGTCTCATGAGTCATCATCTCTGTCGGTAGTATGCTGGGTCAGGCCGGATCGGGTATCCGGTTATAATGTCTTGGTCAGTGAGTATGAACCCGGCAAAAGAGGACTTGAACTCGGCATCAAAGATGGGAAAGTTATTTTTTCCGTCAGTGAAAGCGGTGATTTCACCACCCTGCATCAGTTGTCATCGAGTGCCGCTGTACAGTTGGGCGTCTGGCAGCATTTGGCCGCAGTGGCCAATACGAACGGCTTGACGATTTATCTAAATGGTCAAGCCGTGGGATTCACTACTGAAACCATTGCGACTTTATTTTCCGGCTCAGGGACGATTCAGGTGGGCAGCCATGACGGAGTTAACCGTTTCTATGATGGCTTGGTGGATGAAGTGAGAATCTTTGACCGGGCATTAACTGAAGGAGAAGTTCAGGCGAGTTATCAAACCGGGGTAAATCCCCCGCCAACCTTTTTCTCATTATATGCTCCCGGGGAAGTCGTAAATAATCTGGATCAACCTATTACCCTGGATTGGGAAGACGCGACCGGCGCGTCAACTTATCAAGTATTTCTGGGGACAGAACCTGATCCCGGATTATTCCAGGGCAATATCGCCGCAAGCACATTATCAGTGAATAATCTAACTGGCGGCGCCACCTATTATTGGTATGTCAAGGCGATCAATAACTTTGGTGAAAGCCGCTCTCCACGATTGGGAACGCGCCAGTTTATTCCCAATTCACGACTTGGTGGGACCATAGATTATACCGGGATTCAAACTGGAACGATTCATATCCAGGCGCAGCCGATATTGGACAGTCCAGGCAATCATGTGCTCCGATTCGATGGCAGCGACGATTCGCTTACCGTGGCGGATAATGCGAGTTTGAGAATCAGCAATTACACTGTGGAACTTTGGATCAAACCAATTCAAGTCAGCGGGTATGTGGGTGTCATCGGCAAACCCGGTCGCAACTTTAATTTTTGGCTTCATTCCAATGGTTTTGTCTACCATCGATTTCATAATATCGCGAGTTCAGATGCCGGTCACCAAACTCCCAATGGCAGCATCGCTTGGAATACCTGGAATCATGTTGCGATCACCAATGACGGCATCACGGCAAAATCATATGTCAATGGAGTATTGCGCGCCAGCGGATCAGCCGGCGGAAATATGATCATCGATCAAACCGCACTGATTGTTGGCCGCAATCTGGATGGTAATGCCGGAAATCACTATCAGGGGGCCATGGATGAAATCCGCATTTGGGATTATGCCCGATCCGATGAACAAATCCGTAATTATCAATACCTGCGGCTGAGTGGCTATGAAGCCGGATTGCGACTCTACTACCAATTTGATGATCAAACCGTCAATGATTTGACCTCTAATATTAATCATGGCAATGCGGCAGGTTCTCCTGAATTTATCAATGATTTGCCAATTGGCCCGGTTGTCAAGACGACGATAAATAACCTGGGAATATATTCAATCAATAATTTATTGAATCAGGTGACTTACCAAATTACCGCTTTCCGTGACTATAATGGCAATTCCCTTAATGATCCCTGGGAAGCGGTTGGATATTATTCCAATAATCCCCTGTTGATCTCCACGGATATGAGTGGAATTGATATTACCCTGGTGGATACCGATACGGTTGGCGCCCGCATCATCTCTCATTCCCCGGCCAGTATTCAAACACTACCGATATCCACAGTCGATTTTTCCTTCAGCGAGACGATTCAGGGAGCGACTCTAACGACATCCGATATAACCATTTCGGGGCCGACAGGCAATATAACTCCGACCTCCATCGCTGTGGTTTCCGGAAATACCTATCGATTGACATTTCCTGCTCAGACCACCGATGGCGATTACACCATCACCATCGGACCAGATATTCTCGATCTGGCCGGTAATCAAATGAATCAAAATCAGAATGGAGTCAATGGCGAAACCCCTGCCGACCGTTATTCGCTAATTATTCCACTGCAAATAGGCCCGCGAATCACATCACGAATCGTCAATACCCTCAACAGCAACGGGCAATTCCAGGAAATCAGCGTAACTTTCAATGAAGCGATAAATTCGTCCACCTTCAGTATTGAAGATGTCCGTTTACTCTCCGCGGTGGAGGAAATTGCCGCTGATCAAATTGCAGCTGTAAACGCGACCACCTTTACCATTCATTTCGCCAGGGCGGTCACCGAGCACCGCGGGATTTATCGTCTTTATGTCGGTCCTAATATCAACGATCTTGCCGGCAATGCCATGGATCAAAATCAGGATGGCTTTAAAGGAACTGACGATGATGTTTACTTCGCGACTCAATCAGTCACTGACCCCACCGTCACTTTTACCAGCGCGACTACTATCGTTGCTACTGATCTGCAATATGAGAATGAAGATGTGCTAATTGATGGCGCGACCGTCACCATTAACGGAGCTCATACTTTTAATAGTCTGCAACTGATCAATGGCGCCAAGATCACCCATTCAGCGGCCACGACAACCGCGGAATTTTTCCTCGAACTGACTGTTCATGATGGGGTTTACATCGAACAAGGTGCCAGCATTGATGTTTCCGGCAGGGGATATCTCAAGGGGCGAACAATTGGGAATCTCACCGCAGGTGCCAGTACAGGCGCCTCAGGCGGCAGTTATGGTGGTCGTGGCGGCATCGGTGTGGGTGGCGATTCGCGAGGAGAATACGGCGATTTGTTCAATCCCAATGATTTGGGGAGCGGTGCGGGAGCAACAGCCAATGGAGGTTCTGGCGGCGGGTTGGTGCGGATTCTCGCGGCGACGATAGAATTGGATGGCACAATCCAAGCTAATGGCAACAATGGTGTTTTTGTAAACTGTGGTCATGGTGCTGGAGGCGGTGCCGGCGGGGGAATATCAATTGAGGTTGGCTCCTTACTGGGTGGCGGATTGATATCCGCAAACGGCGGCAATGCCTCATTCGATGGTTGTCAAGGAACACAAGGCGGCAACGGCGGCGGTGGCAGAATCGCAGTTTATTACGATAATGCGGAGGGATTTGATCTTGCCCGGATTAAGGCGACAAAGGGCGTGAGCTATGGCGAAGGCGGAGCTGGAACGGTGTTTCTCAAGCGCAACGCGGATACACGAGGATTCCTGATTTTTGATAATGACGGTAAAGGACGAGGGCGATCGACCCTGGTAAGTATCTCCGGACCAGATCCAGTTCTGAATCACAATGTCATTATCCATGACGCGGTGACCTCATTTGATTTTATTGATATCCAAAGCGCCAGTGTGATGGTAGATGATGGCGAAATGAATGCCAATGAGATCACGTCTGTTGAGGTAGATGTTATCAATAACGGATTACTCAGTCATCCACTTACGACCACTACGATCGAACATAAATTGATGTTGACTGTTGCCAATAGGTTATACATTGATGAATTCAGTCGAATCGATGTTACCGGGGAAGGTTACCTTGAGGGACGGACACTTGGAAATGTCACGACAGGAAGCAGTACCGGTGCTGCAGGCGGCAGTTATGGCGGCCGCGGAGGCAGTGGAGTGGGTGGCGATTCGCGAGGAGAATACGGCGATTTGTTCAATCCGAATGAATTGGGGAGCGGGGCAGGATCATTAGCCAATGGCGGATCAGGCGGCGGATTGATCCGGATTTTTGCGACAACGATCGAATTGGATGGGGTTATCCGGGCGAATGGTGGGAATGGCACGTTCGTTAATTGCGGGCATGGCGCCGGCGGCGGGGCTGGCGGAGGGATTTACATTGAAGCAAGTACACTTCTGGGTGGCGGATCGGTATCCGCAAACGGCGGCAATGCCTCATTCGATGGTTGTCAAGGAACACAAGGCGGCAACGGCGGCGGTGGCAGAATCGCAGTTTATTACGATAATGCGGAGGGATTTGATCTTGCCCGGATTAAGGCGACAAAGGGCTTGAGCTATGGAGAAGGCGGAGCCGGAACGGTGTTTCTCAAACGCAACGCGGATGCTCGGGGGGTCTTGATTTTAGATAATGACGGTAAAGGACGAGGAAGATCGACCCTGGTAAGTATTTCTGGACCAGATCCCGTTCTGAATCATAATGTCATTATCCATGACGCGGTGACATCCTTTGATTTAATTGATATTCAAAGCACCAGTGTGGTGGTGGACGATGGTGAAATGAATGGGAATATGATCACATCTGTTGATGTTGATGTCATCAATAACGGTTTGCTCAGTCATCCACTTACGACCACTACGATCGAACATAAATTGATCTTGACTGTTGCCAATAGATTATACATTGATGAATTCAGCCGAATCGATGTTACCGGAGAAGGTTACCTTGAGGGACGGACACTTGGAAATGTCACCACAGGAACCAGTACGGGCGCTGCAGGAGGAACGTATGGTGGTCGGGGCGGCCCTGGATTGGGTGGCGATTCGCGATCCGAATATGGCGATTTGTTCAATCCGAATGAACTGGGGAGCGGAGCGGGAACAACAGCTAATGGTGGATCAGGCGGAGGATTGATCCGGATTTTTGCGACATCGATCGAACTGGATGGGGTTATCCGGGCGAATGGTGGGAATGGCATATTCGTTAATTGCGGGCATGGCGCCGGTGGCGGGGCTGGCGGAGGAATTTACATTGAAGCAGGTACCTTGTTGGGTGGCGGATCGATATCCGCAAACGGCGGCAATGCCTCATTCGATGGTTGTCAAGGAACACAAGGCGGGAACGGTGGCGGCGGCAGGATCGCAATTTATTACGATAATGCGGAGGGATTTGATCTTGCCCGAATTAAAGCGACGAAAGGCATGAGCTATGGAGAAGGCGGAGCCGGTACTGTGTTTCTCAAGCGCAACATTGAAGCGCGCGGCTATCTGATCATGGATAATGACGGGAAAGGGCGGGGGCGATCCACATTAATTTCGATAACGGGTGAACATCCGACTTTGAATCATAATGTCAGCATGCATAATGTGATTGCTTCACTGAATTTTATCGATATACAGAGTGACAGTGTTATAATCGACGATGCGGAAATGAATGCTGACCTGATCACATCGGTAAACATCAATGTGATCAATAATGGATTGTTAAGCCATCCGGCAACAACCAGTTCAATTGAACATAAGTTACTTTTGAATGTGACCAACACCATATTTATCGATGCTCAAAGTAGAATCGATGTTTCTGGGAAAGGTTATCTCGAAGGTTATACGCTCGGAAATGTTACCACCGGCGCCAGCACCAATCATAATGGCGGCAGTTATGGAGGTGTGGGTGGAAATGGCAATATCGGGGGAACAAGCGCGGCAAGTTATGGCGATGCCGTTAATCCAAATGAATTGGGAAGCGGGGCTGGTATCATCGCAAATGGTGGTAGTGGCGGAGGTTTGTTGCGTATTATTGCGCACAGGGTTCAATTGGAAGGGGGAATACACGCCAATGGGGGTAATGGAATATTTGTTAATTGTGGTCACGGCGCCGGTGGTGGCGCCGGTGGTGGGATTTATATCGATGTTCATTTTTTAACTGGAGCCGGTGCGATTAGCGCAGATGGCGGCGATGCATCCCGAGACAATTGCCAAGGCAACCGGGGAGGAAACGGAGGTGGCGGCCGAATCGCCATTTATTATATCAACAACCAAATTGATTTGGATAATGATGTTCATGCAGCTCCAGGAGGGTTTTCTGGTGCAGGCGGTACCGCTGGTACGGTCTATTTTGAAAATCGTCCGGGACCGGTACTCTTAACCAATATTACCCCAACGGGCCTGATAAATGCAGGTGTGAGTGAGATCAATTTATTTTTTGGCTCGCCTATAAAGTCAGAGTCTTTAACCTTGGATGATATGACTCTAACCGGGCCAGCCGGTGCGATCAACATTATCAGTATCGAGCAAATTAACTCCGTCCAATTCAGAATTCACGTTACTGAATTGCTGGTGGATGGATTGTATCATCTCACGGTTGGTCCGGATGTACTTTCACTCAACGATACCGCCATGGATCAGGATTTGGATGGTATTCCGGGAGAAGCAGGGGATGATGTCTTTCATGGCAGTTTCACCATTGATCTCACGGCTCCGATTCCACCGGAAATAACCAATTATCCGTTAGCCCCCAGTATCAATACCCTGACCACCACCAGTCTCACCTTGCAGGGGACCCGCGATGACAATACCAGCATCTGGATCGATAATATTGAGCGGGTCGTCAATGGTTCCGGAAATTGGACATTCAGTCGCACCTTGCCGCAAGGCGCTACCGAAATCAGCCTGTTTGCCCGGGACCTGGCAGGCAACGATTCGACCTCGATCGCGGTCAAATTCTTTGTCGATTCAGTCGCGCCAACCATCAACACGATCACTCCAGCCAACAACCTTTATACCGCCATTCCACCAACAACTGTCAGTGTGACATTTACTGAAGCCACGAGCGGTCTCAAGCTGGCGGACTCGACATTTACCCTGACCCGATCAGAATTAAACATACCCGGAACCGTTATCGAGCAGGACAACCAGGTCATCTTCACCCCAAACGGGGAGTTGCTCGATGGCGTGTACAATGTACAGGTCAGATTGTCTGATCACGTCGGATTGTTGTCTAATTTGTTTTCGGCGATTTTTACCCTTGATCGGGTTCCGCCAGCACCGCCCACGATCAATCCGGTGGCGGCAATCAGCGCCGCGAACCATATTCTCGTTTCCGGTACCAAGGAGGCCAACACCAGTATCTGGCACAAGGGCAGTCAAGTGGTAGGTTTGAATGCCAATACGACCTGGTCTTATGATACCCCATTGATTAATGGGGTGAACACATTGAGTTATACTGCCAAAGATCAAGCCGGTAATGAAAGTACGCCAGCCTCAGTGCAAGTGACCTATGACGATGTCGCCCCAGGTCCGGTGACGGTGACTGCCAATGGCGAGAACAATGGCACGACCGTGATTCTGAATTGGGCGGGTTACGATGAAGCGGCCAATGGTGATGATATCTTATTTTACACCATCTATCAAAACGCTTCCACATTTACCAATACTTCGCAAGCGACATCGATCGGTGTCACACAAACCGGGCAGAAAACTTTTACTGTCACTGGACTGACCCGCAATCAAACTTATTTCTTTGCGGTAACCGCGACCGATCAGCAGGGGAATGTCAGCAATGAGGTCACCGCGGTCAGCGTCCAGGTTGTTGATCGGGCGCCGCCAGCCAATGTGACTGGATTGACGATTCTGCCGTTTGAATTCAGCCTGCAATTACATTGGAATGCGTCCGCCAATACCGATGGCGATCTCGCCGGATATCGGGTCTATGTCGATCAAAATCCGGCGATCGCGGTTGCCGCGGGAACACACTCGTTATTATTGGAGAATCTTACCCGCGCGACAGCGTATGCCATTCGGGTTGCGGCGGTGGATAATGACACCAATGAAAGCAGTGGGGCGCTGGCTACCGGCTACACCTTGATGGATAATCCGACGAACGTGCAAACCGAAGGCAATGATGGCTGGGTAAAAATAACCTGGTCGCCAGTCCTGCCATCAGCTAATATCGCTCATTATCGGGTCTATATGGCTGCAAGTCCATTTTCTGATGTGACGAGCTTGAACCCAGCGCGGACCACGACGGGAACTACCGCTCAAATCGCGGGACTGACCAATGATGTCGCCTATTATTTCGCGGTAACGACGGTGAACAAATCCAATGGCGAAATTAAGGCGGTGAATTCGGTGAGCGCCATCCCGGTTCCCGATCGCATCGGACCGACAATCGGGGTGATTAAATTTAATGGCGAGACCGTAACCAATGGCGCCAGCCTGCTCCAGCCCGGCAACTTCGAAGTGCAGGCCAGCGATCCTCTTGGCGTCAGCCGGGTGCAATTTTCATTCGCCAATGGACCGCTGATAACCGATGTGACCGCGGCGGATGGATACAAGGCGTTTTGGAACATAACCCAGGTGAATGATGGATTGCATGTGGCGACTTTCACCGCCTTTGATACGCTTAACAATTCTACCACTATTTCATTGAATCTGACCGTCGCATTAGCACCGCCAACGGTTCCCGCCATCACTTCTCCCATTACCGGACTGCTGACCAATAATTCCACCCTGTTATTATCCGGAACCGGCCCGCTTTATTCATCCATCCAATTTTATCAAAACAATGCCGCAGTCGGCGGAACCCACACGGTATCCAATGATGGCAGCTTCAGTGGAACGTTGACACTTGTGGAGGGATTGAATCAGCTCAGGGCAGCCGCGGTAAATCGCGCCGGCAGCAGCGCTTTGTCCAATGAAATCGTGGTGACCCGGGATAGCAATATCCCGTTGGCGCCGACAAATTTATTTGCTGAATCCCGGCCCAGTGGTGTGCTTCGCCTGCGCTGGCGGCAGCCGGATTTGAGTACGATCAGAGGCTTCAATATTTATCAGGCGACGGCGCCGTTTAATTCCATCAATCAAGCGACTAAAATCAACAGTACTCCCTATGTAGGAACGACCATCGATCATTTGCCCGCATCGGATGGAACCTATTATTATCGCCTGACCATGGTCAATCTGGCAGGAACCGAGGGACTATTATCAGAACAGATTTCTATCATCTCCGATAGCACGGCGCCGCGCGCGACCAGCATCGTCTATACCGCGCAAGGGGCTTTTGATTCCCTAACCAATCGGTTTGGTCCCGGGCTTGTAGATGTCCGGGTTAATCTCAGTGAGCCAGCGTTAACCACGCCATTTCTCAGCTTGAATCCCCAACAAGGCGCGCCGATTTCAATCCCGCTGACCAAGGATGCCAACAGCGATTTAATTTATCACGGATTGTTTACCATTGGCTCGACCACTCCTGCCGGAACCGCGTTTGCAGTGATCTCAATCCGTGATCGGGTAGGGAATCGCGGCACGGTGATTACCGCTGGAGGTCAGATTGTCATTGACAATCGCGGACCAGAGGTGACTGCCCTGGCGATTCAACCGGGGCAGATCATTCAGAATGACAGCCAAAATCCAGTGTTGGTGACCATCACCATTGTTCTTGATGAAGCCGTGAAGAATACTACACAACCGTCCCTGTTCTGGCGTTTATCGAAAAGCCATACTGAAGTGACCGCGATTGAAAATCCGGCGTTGGTAACAGCGACATCGTGGAGCGGGTCATTTACCCTACCGGGTGACGCGGGTTTGGATCAGGAATTACTGATCATTACTTATGAAGGCGAGGACAGTCTGGGCAATCGCGGCACCTTGATCAGCGGGGAAAATGTCTTTGAAATTTATCAGGGAAATCTGCCCGCATTGGGAGCGCCTTTTAATTTAACTTCCAGGTCATTGCCGGGTGGTGAAGTGGAATTGAACTGGACCGCGGTGGGGGGGGCGGCGGATTATCAGATTTATCGCGATCTGGCCGCCAATCAGGGGAATGGGTTCAGTGTCATTGACCGGAGTGATGCCACATTGAATTATATCGATTTACCGGCAGTGGATGGACTTTATCTTTATGCCGTGGCAAGTGTTCGCCAGTTCAATATTCAGGAAAGCGTGGGCGCATTAAGCAACACGGTGACCGCAGTATCCGATCGGGTGGTGCCAGGAACGCCGCAGAATTTGCAATTGGAACTGGTGGGCAACGGAATCAAGATAAGTTGGACACCACCGCCTTTTACCGAACCGGTAACCTACGCGATCTATCGCTCCGCTGAACTTGAGATTCTGTCCGTAGACGCGCTAACCCCGTTGGCGACCGGGATCACTCAAACTTTTGCGGTCGATCCACACCCGTCACCGAGCGACCATGCCTATACCGTCACTGCCCGCGATGCGGTGGGCAATGAATCGTCTCCGGCGCCATCAGGGTATTTGAATTTCCAACTGCTTCCCGTGTCATCGCTGACAGTGGACTACTCTAGCCCGAGCGCGCCTGTGATCTCATGGACGCACGCGAACCCGAACATAGCCGGATACAATCTTTATTTACTCAATAGTTTTACCAGTCAGAACAAAACTAAAATAAATACCTCGTTGATCACGGCGACATCAGCATCGGATACCGGTTACAACGGCGCCACCCGACATTACGCGGTATCAGCGGTTGATGATTTTGAAGTTGAGAGTATTGACCGGCGGATCACCCTGCCGCAGGTGGGCTTTCGGCTGGATCCCGTGGCGGGCTTGAAACGCGGGATCATGAATGTGCTCCGGTATCAAGTTAATAACCAAAGCGATAGACTGATCAGCCGGGCGCGGGTGCGGGTGCGGGCGGCGGCGCGGGATCATTATTCATCTGAATTCACCGTTGACGGCGGGACGGTGAAGGAGGTGAATGTGGTCGTTGGCGGCTATGCAAACCTGACCAATCCCGCGGTGATAGATGCATATCTTGAGATTCTCCCGAATATCGGCGAACAGGTAAACATAAAGAAAACCAACAGTGTCGCGGTAAGTGATGCTCTCTACGCGGTCGATATCCAAAATGCCGAGCTGATCCGCGGAGTAGGGGGAGCGGTGCGGTTCACCTTTCACAACAGTTCCGCAACCGAAGTTGAAATTGTGACTGCCCGTGGAGCGGCTGCTTCCAATCAAATCCGTTTTACCCTGTTGGATGTAGACAACAATGTTCTGGCAACCGCGCCACTGCACCACAGCACCGGGGAGAAAATCTTCACTTTGACCAATGGTGATACCGTGGCTCGTATACCGGCAGGCAGTAGTTACAATTCACCGCCAGTCGATTTGTTTGTGCCCTCCACCGCTCCCAATAATGTGGTTTTGCGACTGGAGATTGATAATATCTATTATCATCGCAATCGAACGGATGAAGTCCAATTGACCGGAGTACGTTCACGGAAAACGGTAAGTCTGGCGGAAACTGTTTATTATGGCGAAATCACAGAAATAACTCCTTCGGTATCCCGGGGAAACGAACCAATTATAATTAAAGGACGGGCTTTGAATCGGACGACAGGCAGTGCGTCCGCATTAGCGACCTTGAATCTGGGAATTTCGCGCAGCGGATTTGTGCGCAATTTTACCGTCACAACGGATGCTGCCGGTTTATTCAGCTATACCTTTATTCCACAGCCTGGAGAATCAGGTTTGTATGAAGCCTGGGTGGTGCATCCAGATCGCAAAGACAAGGAAATCCAGGGAACATTTACGATTCGGTCGGTATTCATCGGTCCTTCGATTTTCAACCTTCGCATCCCTTATAATTATCAACATACCATTCCTTTCACAGTCACTCCCGGAATCGGCACCGATTTGACTAGTGTGTATCTCAGTTATGATCAGGCTGATCAAGTCGATCAGGTATTTCCACCCGGAGTAAATGTGGTGCTCGGCAATCCGATATCGTCGATTATCGGCAACACCAGCGCCAAGGTCAATCTTACTCTGTATGGCGATAATAGTGCATCGCTAGCCGGTTATGTGATATTGCGGTTGAAGAGCGGGACGGCGCCCACGGAAAATTGGGGAACTGTGCGGGTAAATTATGAGTTTTTCGAATTGCCGCCGCAACCAACCCAACAAACCGCGGCACTGGCAAATCTTCGGGTTACACCCGGATTGTTGGTAACCGGAATCAGCCGCGGGGAAAGCGCGGTGGAAAACCTGACCATTGAAAGCATGGGCCTGGCGCCCTTGCGGGATGTCCGGGTCAAGTTAATAGCCGCGACCGTGCAGGGCGCTCCGGATCCAAGCGGGACGGCGGCACCGGGATGGCTGCAATTGACGACTGATCCGGTACTCGGACAGATCGCGGTGGGGAACAAACGGTCCGTTGGTATACGTTTTCAACCGGGCAATGAAATTGCCGAATGGAATTATACCTTCTTCCTGAGGATTACCAGCAGCAATTATCCGACCATCGATATTGGCGTGTATCCGGCAGTAACCCTTTCGGGACTGGGAAAAGTGTTGTTCAAGGTAACCGATATGTTCACCAATACACTGGATAAGAATGGCAACTTAATTCAAGGAGTGACAGGAGCGAAGATCGTCATCAATCATGAAACGGTAAGCACGATTGAGCGGACTGTGACCACGGATTCAACCGGTGAAGTATTGGTCGAAGACCTGCCTGCCGGCCGCTACAAATACCGGGTGAACAAGGATAATCATGATTCGTTTATCGGGCGGATGACCATACGTCCCGGGATAACCATTACCCAGGATGTGCCGCTCAAGGATAATTTGATATCAGTGGAGTGGGAGGTGGTGCCGATTACCATCGAGGATCGTTATGAAATTGTCCTCAATGCCACCTTCGAGACCGATGTTCCGGCAGCGGTTGTCACCTGTAATCCGGCATCAATCACATTGCCAAAGATGAATGCCGGCGATGTTTTCAATGGCGAATTTACCTTGACCAACCATGGATTGATCCGGGCCGATGAACTGAATATATCGCTGCCGTCGGACGATCAATATTTTCGTTTTGAATTTATCCGGCCCCTGCAAACTTCACTGGCAGCCAAGCAGCAATTGGCAGTTGCCTATCGAGTCACTTGTGTGCAGCCATTGGAACAGGACACCGGCAATGGCAGCGGCGGTGGTGAATGTCGGACGTATTTGCGGTGTTGTACCACCACCTACACCTACAAGTGCGCCAATGGCGCGTCATACAACGATTCCACACGTTCCTGCATGGTTTATCGTTATGGTGATTGCGGCGGAGGCGGCGGCGGTGGTGCTGGTGGAGGCGGGGGCGGCGGCGGTTTTGGCGGTTATGGTGGATTTGGCTTTGGCGGCGGAGGCGGGGGCGGCGGCGGCTTTGGTGGCGGCGGCGGCTTCAGCCCACCGCGTTTTCGCGCCCCTGATCTCACCATTGCCGGCACCCAATGCTGGCCGGTAGCTAAGAAGACAGAGTGTTCCACTACTGATTTGACTTCGGTTCTCCATAACGTGGGGTGTTCAGTCGACACCTTGAGGCGGGAATTTCAGGACGGCACGGGAGAAGATCAGCTCATTGATCTCTCGGTTAATGCCGACGGCAGATTGATTCATGTACAACGTTCATTTTATGAACAGAAATGGCGTTGGGAGCATCTCCGGTACAATCTCTTTTTCACAGAAGGCGAGTTTGCCGTCGACAGCAATCCTTTGCTTGATGTGGTGGGCGCCCAGGCAAGCAACTTTATATCGGTTACGCTTCAACGCGGTATTGTTCTTGTAACCATCGATGGAATCAATTACGCGCGCCGATTTCATTCCACCCAGGACGTCTTCTTCAACGGTCATTCGCGGGTGTACCGACTGAATGATAATTCCGGTTGGCGCTGGGAGAACAAATATAAAGAATACCGGCTTTACGATAATTTCGGTCATATGATTGAATATGGCACTGCAGCCTATCCGATCGCCAGATTTGTCTATGAACCCAATGACGAACATGGTTTGTTGACCGGGGTTTTAGATCCTCAGGGGCGACAAATATTGTGGTATGAATATGCAGGAAACAATGTCTCCGCGGTGCGTGATCAGGAAAACCGCCGGGTGGAATATACCTATCAGAATACCTTCCTCGCCACGATTAAAGATCCAGCAAACAATATCACCCGATATTTTTACAACGCGGATGGCACCATCAATAAAAAAGTCGATGCCGCCGGTCGGGAAACAAATATACTTTACGCCCCGGCCGGTGAAGTCAGATCGGTTCTTGATGGCAATGGAATTGGTCACTACTTTGAATACGACTATAACACCAGTCGTGGCGAATATTACGCGCGGATACAGTCGACATCCGGTAAAATCAAAGAGTATTATTACGACCGGGAAGGTGATGCCATTCGTCTTGATATCAATGGCCGCACCATCGAAACCATGATCAAGGATGGTCGCAACCGCATTTATATAGATGAGAAGAATAATCGGTTTCGCCACCAATATGATGAGTTCAACAATATCACCCGCATCGTTTATCCGGATCAGACTTTCCAAACGTATCAATACGACTACACCTTTAACGGGTTAAAGAGATTCGTTGATCGTCGCGGAGTTGCCTTCGAGATAGAGTATGATGCCGCGGGATTGCCCATAAAAACAAGAGAAGCTGCCGGTACTCCATTAGCGCGGGAAACACATTTTACCTATGACTCACGTGGACATATTCTTTCTGAAACCGTGGCTGCCAACAGCAGTTTGGATCAGGCCACCCGCTATTTTGCCTACGATGAATTCGGGCATCTCATCGGCGAGACCAATGAGCTGGGTGAGACCACCTCATTCACCGGTTTCACCGTCTCCGGATTCCCTGGTATCATCCAGGATGATCGTGGGTTTATCTGGGAAAATGATTATGATGTCTTGGGTCGATTGACCGCGCAGACTGACCCGCATGGCAGTATCAATGTCTATGAATTCAATGAAGTCAATAACTTGATCCGCTTCACCAATCCCTATGGCCGGGAATTCAGCTTTCAATATGACGACCATAACAGTCTGATAAAAATAATCGATCCCATTGATCAGGAGTTTACCATTGAGCGTAACAGCGATTTTCTCCCGATTCGCAAAATTGATCAGATGGGGCGTTCCACTCAATTTATATACGACAACGAATCGCGGCTGACACGGATGGTCGATGCTGCCGGCAATGAAATCTCTTTTACTTATGGTGAAACAGTAAACGGGCCGGCACGATCGGATAAGCCGGTGCGCATCGATTATCCCACCTTTTACCGCATCATCAACTACGATGCGATACAACAGGTGACATCAGTGATTGATCGTGATCCTGAAACTGACAGTGTGCAACGATTGGCAGCTTACACCTATGACCATAACAATCGGCCGGTCCGGGTTGTCGATCGCACGAATGCGGTGCAAACCAATGATTACGACGAGCTCAATCGCCTGATTCGCTCGACCGCGCCGGATGGCGGCGTCACCGAATATACTTATGATCTGCGTGATAATTTGTTGAGCATCAGGGACGCGCGTGGGAATATTACTCTTTATGTCTATGACAAAAGCAATCGCATATCCCGCGAAATAACTCCGGAAGGTAAAGAAACTAATTTCATTTACGACTCGACAACATTCGCGAATATCACCTACAGTCGGGTCACCCAGATCAACCCCAATGGCAACCGCGTAGAGACTTGGTTTAACGCGTTGTCACAACGGGTAAAAACCCTGGTTTACTCTGACACCGACGACCTCACTCCTGATCTTACCGAATATGAGTATGACCGCCTTGGAAATCTGACCTCATATGGCAATACGGAGTGTGTGGTCACCAATACCTATGATGTCCTCAGCCGAAAAACACAAGAGATCAGTAATTACGGGGTTTTCAGTCTCACCAATGCCTATACCTATTATCCCAACAACCTGAGACAGTCATACACCAATCCTCAGGGCATCGTGTACTCTTATAATTTTGATGAGAATAATCGATTGAGCAGTATCACCATACCTCAGATCGGCGCAGTAACCTACACTGCCTATCATTGGAATCACTTGCAGGAAGTGAGCTTGCCGGGAGGCATTACAACGCAATATGCCTATGATCCGCTCATGAATATCAAGACTATCACGGCCTATGATCCAGGAAGCACAGTTTTGATGTCACGACAATACACCTACGCGGCGAGTGGCAACATCACCGGCATCACCAGCGATCACGGTCATTATACGTATTCCTATGACCTTATGAACCGCCTGTTGTCTGAGTCTCGCCCCGACTTGCCGGCAACCACTTTTACTTATGATCCGCTGGGAAATCAGCTCACCAGGAGTTCAGATCTCGGCGCGATTACTTATAATAAATCCAATCAGCTACTGAGTACCCCAAGCGCGACCTATAGCTATGATGATAATGGCAATCGCATTGAAAAATTGCCAACCGCCGGCAGTTCTATGGGGTATGCCTATGACGGACTGAATCGTCTGGTTCGGATCGTGGATGGAAACGGGCAGGAACTGGCAGGCTACGGCTATGACGCGTTCAACCGCCGGGTGTGGAAGGATGTAGACGGTATCGTCACCTATTACCACTATAATAACGAAGGGTTGGTGGGCGAATATGATGAGAGTGGTAATCCCATCAAGACCTATGGCTACGTTCCCGGAGCCACCTGGAGCAGCGATCCCCTGTTTATTGAAATCGACGGCAGTTATTACTGGTATCACAACGATCATCTGGGAACACCGCAGAAGATCACCGCCGGCAATGGCAGTGTGGTGTGGGAAGCTCGGTATAATGCCTTTGGTCAAGCTGAAATCATCACCGATCTGATTCATAATCCATTGCGTTTCCCCGGCCAGTATTATGATGCCGAAACCGGCCTGCATTATAACTGGAACCGCTATTACGATCCCGCAACCGACCACTATCTCTCTTGGGATCCAGCCAAGGACGGAATTAATTTTTATCTCTATGCCAATGCCAATCCCTTGGTCAACAGCGATCCTTATGGGTTATGTGCTTTACGCATCGTGGGCGGTATCGGCGAAATTGTCACCGGTGTCGGCGCCATTATCGGCAGTTGCGGTTGGGGGACGCCAGCCGCATGGGCATTGATTGCCAATGGATTGGACAACGTGGTTGCCGGAAGTCGCTCCGCCTATTCCGGCGAAAATGAAAAAGCATTATTGGAATGGGCTATCCATAAAACCGTGCCCAATGAAACTGCTGCGACCGCTCTCTATTTTGTGACTCAATTGGGAATGCCGGGCGCTGGCTCCAAGAGTCTGGTGCAGAAATGTTTTGATGGCGATACCGTTGTTTTAACCCCCGATGGCGAGGAGAAAATCAGTGATCTCAAACCTGGTGACCCGGTCATGAGCATCGATCCGGAGAGTGGGGAAAAATGTCAATCCATCGTATCACAGACCTTCTCCAGCACCGTCCCGTCAGTTATCGAATTGTACTTTAGCGATGAAACCACTCTTACTTGTACCCTTGAGCATCCCTTCTGGATTCAAGATAAGGGCTGGGTCGAAGCTATTGATTTGATCCCGGGCATGCATTTGACCAGTTTCGATGGCAAATCGTTAACCGTCAAGTCGTTGAACATTCGCGCCGAAGAACAAAAAGTATACAATGTCGAAGTCGCTGCCACACATACCTATCAAGTCAGTCGAAATGGCTTACTGGTGCATAATTCCTGCACCGTCCCGCCGGTGCCTAAAAATGTCTTAAGTGAACTCCAGGAAGGGGGCTCGTTTCTCATGACTGAAGCGGCCTATATCCAATATGTCAAGGGACAACAAATGGTCGGCCGGGTTGACGGTCAGTTTATGACCACCTCCCGACAGATGGATAAATTGTTGAAGGAAACCGGATGCGATCCGCAAAAATTACAAAATGCCCTGGGCACCAAAGGATGGGAAGGGCACAAGCTGGTGCGGGTCGACGTTAAAGATCCAACCCGATTCAATCCGCGGTTGCCGAGCAAAGACATCAGCGGCGCCAATGAAAAATTTATTCCCGGTGGTAAAACCTCAGGTGGTATTGATGAAGTAGTGACGAATCAGATTCCTGCAAGTGAAATTGCCGTGAACCCGCTTTATTGAAAATAGATAATGACTAAAATAACAACAAAATCATGTTCACTGTGTGGAAGTCCAGAGCGTTCTCTGATTCCGCCTGCCAGTCTGGATCTGATATTTACCAATATCGACGATGGCAACTGGATCAGCCTGGAACAGTGTTCACAATGTTCGGCTTTGTGGTGTTCGTCGCCTTATGAACCCTATGCGGCGTTTATCTATCATGTGCGCTGGCGAAAAACTCCAGATGAGTGGCGCAGGATTCATGATCTCGACAATGGGACGACCATGCGTCACTGGCATATAGCGATGATTCGTCAATTGTTTGAATCATTGGATGAAAGCGGAAAACAAGCGGTGGACGAACATCGCGAGCGTGCGGGAAGACACAACCCGATTGATGGACTGTATCTGGGTTCGCTCCCGGATTTGGATAACTTGCTGGGAAAAATGAATGGTTAACTTTTTTGAATCAACTACGAACCCCACGAAAGACACGAAAAAATTAAATCGTATATGGAAAGAGTATGGATGAGCAAAATTAATCATACCATTATTATTAGGATGCACAAATTTCGTGTGATTCGTGATTTTCGTGGTTAAAAAACATTATGAATAAAATTAATAAAACTATTTTTGTTTTTCTGATTCTAATGGGTTTGTCGTGGTCGATAGCCGCCCAAGACTCGGTCTGCGCCCGGGTCAAGATCCAGATTCTCCAGGAACTGACGCTGGAGCGGCAGGCTTTTGACGCGCGCATGAAGATTACCAACGGATTAACTCAGATCCCCATCAACAATGTCATGGTTGAGGTCAATTTCGCGGATGAAGCAGGCAATCCCATCATTGGGACATCCGATCCCAATAATCTTGAAGCGAAGTTTTTCATCCGCGTCGACAGCCTGAACAACATCTCGGATGTCGCTGGTTCAGGTGTGGTGGCGCCGTCAACCAGCGCTGAGATTCACTGGCTGATCATCCCGGCGCCGGGCACCGGCGGCGAGCACCCGGATGGGGTGATGTACTTTGTCGGCGCGACCTTGACCTATACCCTGTCCGGGGAGGAACAGGTCACGGAAGTGACACCAGATTACATCTTTGTCAAGCCGATGCCGGAATTGCATCTGGACTATTTTCTTCCCAACGAAGTCTATGGAGATTTTCCCTTTACCCAGGAAATTGAACCGGAGATCCCATTCAATCTTGGGGTGCGGGTGAAAAACACCGGTTTTGGACCGGCGAACAAGCTCAAGATTGATTCAGGGCAACCGACGATCGTGGAGAACGATCTTGGGTTGTTAATCAATTTTGTGATTCACGGATCGGAGGTCAATGGCTTGCCCGCAACCAATAGTTTGTTGGCGGATTTTGGTGATATCCAACCCGCCACCGCGGGCGTAGCGCGCTGGATCATGACCTGTAGTCTTTATGGTCATTTTGTTGAATTTACCGCCGAATTTTCACATAGTGACGCGTTGGGGGGCGAATTAACCTCTTTGATTCCCAGTGACGGGATCAACACCCATCTGATGGTTCATGATGTGCTGGTTGATCTCAATGGCCGCGACGCCATTCGTGATTTTCTCGCCAAGGACGGTGATGTCTATAATGTCTACGAATCGGAAACTCTGGATAGTCCGGTGATGAATGTTTCGGGAAATGTCTCGATGAGCAATCAGGGCACGATATCCCACTTGACCGTGCCGGTGGAGAATCAGTTTATCTACGCCAGATTAACCGATCCGCATGCCGGCAATCTGGTGGTAACCCAGGCGATTCGGGCGGACGGCAAGGTGATCAAGGCAGATAATATCTGGTTATCACAGACTCGCGATGGTAACGCGGCGCCTTCATATTTCCTTCATTTATTTGATTTTAATGGTGAGATCGCGGGAGGCGGGACGGTGACCTATACCATCACTTTTGCGCCGCCACCGGCAGTTAATCAACCGCCGGTATTACAATTTATCAGCAATAAGGTCACAACGATCGGTTATCACACGGGTTTTCTCGTAGCTGCCAGCGATCCGCAAGGAAATAATCCGGAATTATCGGTGGACTTTCTCCCGGGCGGCGCGAACTTCACCGATCACGGGGATGGCACCGGCAGTTTTTCCTGGATTCCCGGCTCCCGTCAGACCGGGGCATTTTATATTCCATTCAATGCCAGCGACGGTCAATTTTCCGATTCCCGGACCGTGCGGATAACGGTTTTGGGAGAATGCCACTACTGCCCGGTAAGCGGTGATGATACCCAACCATTCTGGGACCTGCGGCTGGCTGCAGCGACCTTGAATGGTGTTGATTTACAGATTAACGATGAGATCGCGATTTACGATGAAGAATTATTGGTGGGCAGTTTCAGCCTGACCGAGGTGTTGACTCCAGAACGCTCAGCCGATAATATTTTAACGGCCTGGTCAGTATTGTCCGCTGGACCAGGATACACCGCTGGTCATTCCTATACCATTAAATGCTGGAGCGAAGCGGAACAGACGGAATATAATGGAACGATTGAATTTCTGACCTTGGAAGATTCCTATAGCGGACCTGTGTTTCCATCCGGTGTTGCTCCCTTTAGTCTGGTGAATCTGCGTTTTGGTTCATTCCTGCCGGAGATCATTGTGGATCCGCTGGAGATCGAAGTTGAGTGTGATGGCAGTACAGAATTGAATGTATACTCCGGGGTGACTGCAGACGATTCCGAGGACGGAGATTTGACCGGGCTGATTACACTGAGCGGAGCACAGGTAGTGCCAGGAGTGGTGGGTGATTATGTTGTAGTTTACAGTGTCACCGATAGTGGCGGTAACACCGCGACTGCAAGCCGCACGTATCATGTGGTCGATCATCAGCTGCCAATACTCTCCGGTGTACCCAGTGATATAACGGTCGAATCCAATGCCGTGCCGGCGCCAGCATCAGTTAGTGCCAGTGATATCTGCGATGCCAATGTGAATCTGGTTTACGAACAAATACCGGACGTGGTTGGTGATGATTTTTGCGTCGGCCTGATTACCCGAAAGTGGACGGCGATGGATAGCAGCGGAAATACCGCATCCGCCAGTCAGATAATTAGCGTCATCGATGCAACGACTCCTGAAATACATCTCTTAAACAGCGATATATTTATTACCATTACCGCGACGGCCTTGACCGACACAGTGATCAGGCGGGATGTCACCGCGCTCGATCGTTGCGCTGGCGATCTGACCAGTGCGATCACCTATTCAGGAGCTGTGGATACCACGACCATGGGAAGTTATGTCATCACTTATAATGTCAGTGATTCCTCAGGCAATGCGGCCTTGCCGGTCACCCGGACTTATCATGTGATTGCGCCAAACCTCTTAAAAATATCCGATCTGTCGACTGCGGTGATTGGCTCCACCGTCAGTGTTCCGTTGTATCTGGAACTTAAGCCGGGGATAAATGTGAACTCCATCAATGTAATCTTTAAGATACAATCGCAGATCAATGTGGAGAAGATCGAATCCTATTCATTTCAGCCCGATGGAAATCTCCCATCGCCGAGCATTAATGGAATCATCAGTCCGGGAGTGCTCTTGGTAAACTGGAATTCGACTGATGGTCTCTTGGTAACGGGTCTGAATCCGCCAACGCCACTGTTGCTGGGAGAGTTGCACTTACAAATTCCCGCCACCAGTCTTCCAGGCGATTTCTGGTTGCTGAAAATGTTCAATGTGTCGGTTAAATTAAATCAATCGGGAATTACTGATTTAGTGATACAGGAGGGCAGGTTATCCATCCCCGAAGCCAATCCGAATGATTTAGTGATTCCTGCCGGAGTCGACTTGTTTTATACCCATAATTTTATCGCTGAGCCCATAAATGCATTGGTTGATTTTTCTGGGAATCCCATTCCAGCCGGTTTCTTCGCCCCGGGTTCACAGCCGTTTTCGGGGACTATATCCCTGGTGGGAACCCCGATCAATCCCGAACTTTGGGGTAACGCGGACACACTGATCAAGCGCAACGCAACCGCGATCCTGCCGGCCGCGCCATCATCAGCAGTTATTCCGGTGGAATTGCTTGATTTATCCCTGCACAGTGAATCTCCAATTACAATTATATTTGATGACAGTCATCAGGAATTATGGAATGTCAGCGTGTCACTCTCACCGCTGGCGGCATCGACCGGGCAATTAACCTTGGATCGCAGTGACGTACAGAGTGGCACACTCGCAATGTCGCTGCAGGTTCATCCGCAACTAATTTTTAACCGCACCAACGACAATACGAAAAAGACATTAGATTTCTTGATGCCGCCTTCTGGTCAGCAGGTCTCTTCATCCCTGGTGTCGACCATCACCGATGTTACCTGGTCGTCAACATTGAATGATCTCCGCTTGATTCATTCCGGCAGCACCCCAAATTATTTTCCCGATGAACTTTATTTAGAAGGCGCCAATGAGTTTGCTCAGCACTTTTTATCTCCGGCATTGCCGGATGAGGAAGTACTGATTTGGAAACTCTGTATGACGCATGGCAATGAAGTTGGAGAGCTTTGCCAGCGGGTATTCGATGGCGCAGTGATCGGGCGCCATAACGGGGTTAAAAAATTGCGGGTTGAATTTCACCAGCCTCTGGATGCCGACACGGTATCCACTGATGCCATAACCGTCATGTTGCAATCAGCGCTTCCAGCGACCATTCCCGCACTCCAATCAATACAGGTTCTTGATGATGGTTATACTTTGGAGATCATACTAAACAATCCACTGCCGAATCAGAATTACTATCGTATCGACCTGTCTGCCGCGCTTCGTTATGCGGATGGCAATCTCATCATCGGCAACCGCAGTCTGGTGTTGGGAGTACTAACCGGCGATACCAACCAGAATGGCACGGTGAATTCAGGCGATCTGGGATTGATTTTAGTTAATCGTGATGTTCCTGTAACTGATGTCAGCGCCTTCCTGGACATCAATCGCGACGGCAGAATCAATGTGGGCGATGTGGTCATGCTTAAATACTATACGGGCATGAAACTGCCCACTTTGATTAATCCGGCGCCCGACTTTTAGGATGAATAATTTATGCTGAAAACTACGAACAAAATCATGAAATATTTAACCGGCATCCTGTTGCTCATAACCCTGAGTCGAGGCTGGGCTGACAGTATTGAGATCAATATATTCAGCGGCTTGAAATCCGATCCGGTTTCATCCATCACTGCCTACCCGGGTGATTTTATCAATGTCTTTACCCGGTTTACGGTCACCAATCGGGTGGTGCTCAGTCTTAATTACGAAATTGTCCTGCCCACTTCGGATTGGGAAGTATGGTCTCGAGATTATGGCAGTTATGACTGGGATACCTCCGCGATACTGGACTCGAGCGTTCCCCGACAGGGATCATCACCCACCTTGATTACCGCGGATACATTTGCTGGACCAGCAATTGATTTCAGCTTCGACACCTTTGGCAGGGATAACAATACCTTTCATTTTGGCACCTTTATCGGCGAGGACATCACATTGAAATTGCCGATTAATATATTCAGCGGCACCTACGCAATTATATTTGGCGATAATCCCCAGGCGTTCGATGATAATTTCGAAACCATCCCAAATTCAGCCATCAGAACCTTGACTGTGAATGTCATCCCCGAACCTTCGACGGCGATTCTGTTTTTCATGGCTGTGCCGGTGATAATCATCATGCGATTATATCGCCGGCGTAGAATTGACTGATTATCATGGTAGTCTTGACATCGAAAGTCGAACCTGGCATGAAGTGCAACATAAATTCAGGATTTCAGCACGAAGATTTCTGTTTGTGGCTGGGCCATATTTGTGCCTGAAGGGCTTTTATGCTAGAGCCCCGGGCTACGCCCTGAGAAATTGAATGAACCTCACCTAACTAACCCTGCAAGGGCGACATCAAAAGTCAACTTGTGGCAACGCGATGTTAATCCAGGAAGATCGGCACTTTCGTGCCTAACTACGAACGCCCGCTTTCAGGGAATGAGAGTGAACGATTTTTGTAAACGCGATGATTGATGATAAACATACAAGTAGAACACCGGTGATGCCGAAGTAGAATTATATGAGATGCAGAAATTTTGGGATATGGATTCATATTTTTTTCATAATCTTGTTTGGAATCCGCTTAAACGCACAATCCTACTTCGAATTGGGTATATATAACGAATTAACTTCGCAAACAGGTTCTAAGGTTGTCAATCCCGGTGATTTGGTGACATTTTACATCATTGCCGTCACCGATCAACCTGTAGCAGCATTGATCTATCAAGTCGCTTTGCCCGGAGCTGGCTGGAAGCTGAATTCACGAAATTATCAAAGCCATGGATGGGTTAAACAGAATCCTGGCGATCCTCTAAACGAAGATAATAGCAAACCGTTTCAGGGTGAAGACCCTAAATTAATTACTGATACTCTGATCGGACCAGGAGGCTCAGCATTCGATTTCAAGTTTGAAAGTGCTCCTCCTGATAAACAGGAAAAGACCGGTAATTTTGTCATCGAAGAAATCAACCTCACCGTTCCCAATAATATCACTTGTGGTACTTATCAGATCGAATTAACTAATGTCGATGCTTTTGATAAGGGTGTACCTATACTGATTCCTATTGGTAATATTACCCCAGTTTTACATGCGATGATCATTGATGTCCCAGCTTCTTTAGCTGAAAAGACCGTGCCGCCGGTGTTAGTTGGTGTACCATCAGATGTCACTTTGCAATGTGATGCGATTCCTGCGGCGGCAACGGTTACAGCAACAGATAATTGCGGCAGTGCTGTTGCTGTGACAATGAATCAAGTGCCAGAATCACTCGATGGAAATTTTTGCAGCGGGACCATCATTCGGACGTGGACCGCAACCGACGATTTCGGGAATACCACAACTGCAAGTCAGACCATCACCGTTCGTGATAACACACCACCGAGTCTACTGGGGGTGCCGGTGGATGTGACGGTGGAATGTAATGCAATCCCCGAGGTAACGACTGTGACGGCAACGGATAATTGTGACACTGAGGTTCTGGTGACAATAACACAACAGCCGGAATCATTCGAAGCTGGTGTATGTCCGGAGATGGTGATCCGCACCTGGACGGCAATGGACAATTGCGGTAACAGCAGCGTGGCGGTACAAACGATTACCGTGTTGAGTCCAGTAACAATTTCATGGCAGCAGGAATTGGTTATTTCCAGCGCTTTGCCGGGAACGATCAGCTTTGGTATGGTGGCTGAGGATGCTGACAGCTTGGATGTCACATTGTCAGGCCCCCCATATGATCCGGGAGTCGTGTATCTCTCGGATGGTGAAACATTGTATCGGAACGATTTCACCAATGATGTGGCAACCTTCGAATGGCTTTTGGTGGCACATGCGGGATCGAGTGAGTTGGGGATATCCTGGAATACCCCACAATTACCCCCGGATAAACTCTTGACCATGGTGGCAGTTGATCAACACTTACGTCCAATCGGTGAACCGACAATCGCGATGCAGGGATCAAACTCTCTGATGGTGCCGGCGAATATTGTGAAGCAGTATCGCATCCTCTATGGCTCTTATACCGCGGTGGTCTTATCCCTGAGGCGGGGGTGGAATCTGATTTCGTTGCCGATCATACCGCTTGACGGGGATATTGACGAGATTCTGGTTGATCCGATTACCAGGTTGCGGGTCTATCAGGGGGTGGTCACCCGCTTTGTCAATGGCCAGATCCAAGTAGCGGCAACCATCGAAGCATTGCGGGGGTATTGGTTATATCTGACCACACCGAATCACCTGTTGATCAAGGGAACGCCGCTGCAAACCGTCAATAAAACGATCAACGTTTCAGCCGGTTGGCATTTGTATGGTCCTGCTGAAGTGATTCCTATCCCCGCCAACCTGCCGATCATCCGCGCCTGGGATGGCAAACGCTACATCATTCCCCAATCTCCATTACACCCCACCAACGCCTATTACTTCCATACCTCCGGTTCCAGTACTCCGGTCAATTTGGGGAAGTGATTCCTTTCTTCCGAAAATATCATTAGCGATTAACGAAATCGCCAGTTGACGAAGATCATCCCGGGCGCCAGCGCATCAGGCAATTCATCAAACCAAATTGAATTTTCTCGAATGATATTAAGAATGCCGATCTGGAGTCCATCTCCTGTGCTTTCGGCAAAGTTGACAAATCCAAATTGCAGGCCGGTCAGATGACCGGCATAGTTCACCACCCCCGCTTGGAATCCCTTCATGTCACCCCGGGCATAGTTTACCACGCTGCCAACCACCCCAAAAAAGAAACCGCCTTGCCAACCAAGGAAGTCTTCCTGCGTCGAATTGACCAGTCCCCACTGCAGCCCCTTGTAGTTGTCTGCATAGTTCAGGATACCCACACTTAAACCCGCGCTTTGACCAATAGTGCCATTGACCAGCCCCAGAGCCAAAGAAGACTGTTCATTTTCACCCCAGATACTCAGTGTCAAACCTTCAATCGTCTCATAACGGTCGATGATGGCGATATCCGGAGTCAAGCTCAGGTTGATTGGTTTGTTTTCCGCCTTGGTTCCGAATGAAATCAGCACCAGGGACAGAGTTATAATTATTTTTTTCATCATTTTTCTCCTTTACTTTAATCATGATTTAACTACTTCAGATCTTATTTGCTAAGCTCTTCCATCTCCGTCCAGTCACACTTTATCCGAAAGGAGACTGATCCCCTTTGTGACAATGTAATTGAGTGAGTCGACAACACAAATTATAAGATTCATAATTTATCAGTGTGTAAAGAACTCTGAATTTAATCTCAGCTATGAATTCAGATCCGGATGGGTGAAGCCAAGATGTCTGCTCTTGTGATAAGCGGAATAAAACCGCCCTTAAATTAGAACTATAAGCAGTCGAATCTTTGAGCGTTGCCGTTTCAGTCAAAGTTGAAATCGTGTAAGCAATTCAATTGTCCGCGACGCCTGCCTTGGCAAGTGACGCATTGCCTTCCAACACACAGGGGAGGGCGTTGGCCGGGATTAAAAATGATGTTCCCTGCTTAAAGGTTAGATGGACATTCGCATTGGGGCAATGACATACACCGGATCCGCTGATACACAGCCAGATTTCCAACGAATTTCGCATGATCGAATCATATTTCAATCCATGTTCCAAGTGTATAATTGATAACATAAACTCAATGGCTGGTGCGCGGTATATGGTCTCGCTGGAGTTAATTCGCTGGGGCTCGACGCGACAGGGTGGGGAAGCATTGGGGACAACAATATTAATCAATTCCTGCACATCGAGACACTTATGGGTAAAACCGCCCCTAATGACATTATCTGAATTGGCCATGATCTCCAAACCCATACCTTCGAGATACGCATGTAAATAACCTGCAGGAGTATATAAGGCTTCGGCTGGCTTGAGACAAATCAGGTTTAATAAGGTAACCACCAATAGACCAGGATCGCGTGGATATTTCTGATGTAATTTCAATATCCATGGTTGATATGGATTGCCAGCTAATCCGGTTTGGGCATAAGCAACTAGCTCGGCAATCCATTTTTCTCTTAAATTCACATCGGTGTTAAATATACGAGATAAACATTCATGATAATCAAATGCGGCATCAGAATGTGCACATTGACGGATGAGATTGGAGATTAAAGGGGTACTTACAGACGAAAAAAATAAATCGATTTCAGCTTGAGGACGAAATCCACTTAATGCCCAAACATGTGTCAGAGCATAGATCATTTCAGGTTTGTGATTCGTATCCCGGTAGATTCGAT
>CAZTTH010000002.1:99167-114857 GCA_964615975.1 uncultured Lentisphaerales bacterium
TGTGTCAGAGCATAGATCATTTCAGGTTTGTGATTCGTATCCCGGTAGATTCGATCCGGAGCGATAAGGGGAATTTGTAAACGATTTTCCGTGTCGAATCCAGTCTGTGCTTGTAATAGGGTAGGGTGAACTTGAATGGAAAGCGATTCCGCCGCGGCAATGACTTTGAACAGGAATGGCAGTTGACCTTGGAAATCACGCTCAGCTTTCATGCCCAGCAGTTTTTCCGGATACTGTAAGATCAAATGATCCAAGGAGACGGAAGATTCGGTGGTATTACCGGACGGCAGCAATACCTGCGAAGGAGCTTTAGGATGAGCGCCCATCCATAATTCGGCCTGAGGCTTACCGGTAGGAGTATTGCCCAAAAACTCGGGGATATCGGTAAGAGATCCCCATTCATATTCCTGGATGGAAGGGAGTAATAATAACGGTTGATTTAAGAAATGCATTCAGATATGAAGGTGCATTTAATTCGAAGTTTTCTCAATTTTACTCCAGGAATCGCGCAACCCCACTGTTTGATTAAAAATCAAAGCACCCGGTTTACTATCTCGATCAACACAAAAATATCCCACACGTTCAAACTGATACCTCGTTTCAGAAACCGCGTCCCTGATACTGGGTTCGACAAGACAGGTATTTATGATTTCCATGGACTGAGGATTAAGATAATTCTTGAAATCATCATCTTCTGCGATATCACCTAAATCAGCCTTGGTGAATAAACGATCGTATGAACGCACCTGGACACCAATCGCGTGAGCTGCTGAAACCCAATGTATCGTGCCCTGTACTTTGCGGCCATCGGCCGACCATCCCCCTTTGGTTTCGGGATCATAGGTGCATTGTAATGAGACAACATCTCCGCTTTTTTCATCCTTAATCACATTGACACAGGTGATGTAATAGGCATAGCGTAGACGTACTTCTTTCCCTGGAGCAAGTCGGAAAAACTTTTTAGGCGGTTGCTCACGAAAGTCATCACGGTCGATATAGATGATTCGTGAAAATGGAATACTTCTTTTCCCCATGGTGGGATCTTCTGGGTTATTGATGGCTTCCATATCTTCGGAAAAATCTTCCGGATAATTGATTATTTCTACCTTCAAGGGATTCATTACCGCCATAATTCGAGCAGCATGTTTGTTTAAGTCCTCGCGCAGACAAAATTCGAGGAGAGCAATATCAGTGAGACTGTTAAATTTTGTGACCCCGATGCGATCGCAAAAATTGCGAATCGCTTCTGGGGTATAGCCGCGACGGCGTAACCCTGAAATCGTCGGCATCCGCGGATCATCCCAGCCAGCGACAATATTCGCTTCCACTAATTCCATCAGTTTTCTTTTGCTCATAACCGTATAACTGAGATTCAAGCGGGCGAATTCGATTTGCTGAGGATGGCAGGGGACCTGCAACACATCAAGTATCCAATCATATAGCGGTCGATGGATCTCAAATTCCAGTGTGCAAATGGAATGTGTAATGCCTTCCAAAGAATCGCTTAGACAATGGGCATAATCGTACATCGGATAAATACACCAGCTTTTACCCGTGCGATAATGGGAGGCATGGCGAATGCGATAGATGACCGGATCTCGCAAATGGATGTTGGGTGACGCCATATCAATTTTGGCCCGCAAAACATGGCGGTTTTCTGGGAATTCACCACTTCGCATCAACTTGAAAAGTTCAAGGTTTTCCGTGATCGATCGATTTCTATATGGGCTGTGCTTGCCTGGTTCAGTCAAGGTCCCCCTGGTTTCGCGAATTTGCTCGGGAGTCAGGCTGCATACATAAGCATTCCCCTGTTGAATCAATTGTATGGCAAATTGATAAAGTTGTTCAAAATAATCCGAGGCATAATATCGCCGATTTTCCCAATCGAATCCAAGCCAGCGGATGTCCTCTTGGATAGATTCGACATATTCCATGTCTTCCGTAGTGGGATTGGTGTCATCAAATCTTAAATTACAGAGGCCACCTGAAAATTGCTTGGCAATGCCAAAGTTGAGGCATATGGATTTTGCATGTCCAATATGGAGATAGCCATTGGGTTCCGGTGGAAACCGGGTATGAACACGTCCGTCATTTTTGTTGACTTTTACATCATGGGTAACGATGTCACGAATAAAATCCTTCGGATTAGATTGTATGTTTGTTGTCATGGGTATGGCTGGGAATGGAATTGCTTGGGTTTAAAATTGTTAACATCTATACGAATATCGCATAACTGTGGCCATGCAATATCGAACCTGGCAAACTTAACTATCAATAAGAGCCTTGACCTCCATCTCACGAAAGGATAGCCAATGATTGAGGAATGATGTATGTTACAAATTCTTAAATCCAAGCTCGCAAACTAATCATTCTTTCCAGTTTTTGAATAAGGAACATTTAACATGCAGACACGCGTCAGATTTGCCCCTTCACCCACTGGTCAGATTCACATCGGTAATATTCGGGTTGCCATTTTCAATTGGTTATTTGCCCGCCATTCCCAAGGCATTTTCCTGTTACGAATAGAAGACACCGATCTGGAACGATCAACTCCGGAAGCAGTAACTCTGTTATTGCAGGAACTCGAATGGCTGGGGCTGAATTACGATGAACCGATAAAATTCCAAAGCGCGTGTCGCGATTATCACCTCCAATTGGCGCATCAATTGTTAACGGCCGGAAAAGCATATAAATATAAAAAAGGGGAGGGGGATGAAGCAATACTTTTTCGCATTCCCTGGGATGTTAATTCCGGTATTCCCATTCGGGATAGGGGTATGACCACCCTTACTCTCAATCCTACCAAACCGGTCCGGATATCTATCAATGGTATCTCCTATAACGAAATCAATAAAAAAGGAAATTCGGTCGCCGTGGAAGCATGTTTATCCGGTTTCAGGCAACTGGTTATTCGGGATGACAAGGGATCCAGTCTGTTTGAGTTGGAACCGATGATCGGTGAAATAACTGCAGGAAAAAACGAAATGATAATCGAAAATGCGATTAACATGACTTTTTTGAGGCGGGAAGTATGGTTTCATGACCTTATCAAAGGCGAAATGAGTAAGGCACTCGATAACATGAAAGATTTGGTGATTGTTCGCAGTGATCAGTCACCAGTTTTTCATTTAGCAAATGTCGGAGATGATATTACCCAGCAAATCACACATATCATCCGCGGTGATGACCACATTGAGAATACCTTTCGTCATCTATTGCTCTTTCAGGCTCTAAACTCAGCGATTCCCGCTTATGCCCATCTCCCCATGATCTGTAATAACCAGGGGAAACCATACAGTAAGCGCGATGGCGCTGCTTACATCGGGGAATTACGCGATCGCGGTTTTCTTCCAGATGCGGTATTTAATTACCTTTCATTGCTGGGATGGTCCCCTGGCAATGATCTTGAAAAAATGACCAGGAAACAAATGATTTCCCTATTTTCCCTCGATAGGGTACAAAGTTCATCCGCCCAAATGGACATGGCCAAAATGACCAATTTGAACGGCCTTTATATCGCGGAAATACCATTCCCACAATTTCTCCGCATGGTCACTGATATCATAACAAAACTAAATTGGGGCAAGTCGGTTGATCCAGAATATCTGGAGAAAGTTGCTTCCTTAATGCAAAGCCGAACCAAGCTCTTGGGTCATATCGAAGATTGGCAATATTTTTTCATTGACAATTTAAATTACAATCGAAGCGATACCGATAAGCATCTCAAATCTCCCACTATCAAGGAAGCATTGCAAAATCTTAAAGAATTCTTTGTTGATTTGGATTTCAATCTAATCACAATTGAACAAGCCATACATGCAGTCACCGAATCACTTTCCATGAAACCTGGAAAATTAAATTTTCCTCTTCGTTTGGCTCTCACCGCCTCTTCTACAGGCGCCGGTATTTACGAGCTGATTTTAGTGCTGGGAAAAAGCCGAGTAATTAAACGACTCGATTATGCCATTCACCATCTTTGCTGACCTCCATTTACCTGATTGCAATCTTCGGTTAATAACCAACAGCTTATCAACAGCGCTGCCAATAAGTTATTAACATTAAAGCATATCATCATTAATATCAACAAGTTATGCATTTCTATGGCGCTTGTTTTTAATGCAATAATAGATACATAAGATATATTATGCGACGTTATATACTTTGTATATATTGTCATGTAATCGATTATTGAAATCAGGTAGATTAGGTATTTTATCTACCGGATTAAGATGGAAGTTTATTCGGAAGGAAGATATGATGAAGCGAGAGTTCTCAATCAAGCCATGTAGAAGGCTGAGATAGAAATCAGTGCAAATCCTGATTATGAACTGAAGGAAGTATATGCAGGGTGATAAAAATCGCTAGTGACAAAGATTATAAAACCATTGCTTAAAAATCTTCGATTTCGGTTAGATCAAAAGAATAGCCTTCAGTTTCGAGTGTGTTCGGCAACAGGCAACCAGTAGTTTCGTATAATCCGACCCAGAGTTTACTGGGAACAAACCAAAGCTCAGTGCCATAACTGACGGGGGGATCGTATATTTTACGGAAATACGGGATAGGAAAATCAATTATAACCCCAGCGATGTTGCGAACCCCGCGCTTCAGTTTATAATATATCGGTCGATGTATTGCGGTTAAAGGGATATCATGGGTAAGGCCCATGTCCATGGCGTATTCATCATCAAACGGAATACCAATACCATGATTATCTTTCGGGTTGGCACTCCAAAAACCCAATAGTTCATAAGCCCCCTGATACAACCTTCCGGCAGTGAATCCTACCCCGCGAAATACACCCTTGATAGTCCCCAATGAACGAGAAAGAGCTGGATGACCTTCAATCATGTAGACACTGCGATCATAACCCTTATATATTTGCATTGGCAATTCGATCCAGCAGGTGATGATATTGACAAATCCATGGGTGCCTTTATCAGCCATACCATTGGCAATAGCTTCATCCGCTGCCCTGGCACTCAATTGGAAAACAATAAGGGTAGTTATGATAATGGAAATAAGGTTATCTTTTGTTAAAATCATGATAGAATTATGCAAATACAAAGTAAATAATCAAGCGTGTTGCGATAAAAAAGAAAACGGTTATTTATTATCGCTTATTACTGTTTACCATTAATCTCAATTGCCAAAATATTCCTTATACTTAATTAATTTATCACACCTCCATATCGCATGGCATCTCTAATCAATACATCCCGCATTGCAATCGTTGGATTAGGTCAATTGGGTGCTTCATTGGCAATGAAGTGCAAACAGATCGGGTGCATCTCCCTCTTTGCCATCGCCAGAAACGATGACACCATTCAATCCGCGTTAGATAATGATTTGATCGATGCAGGCAGCACCCTGGCCGCAGATATCCTGCCGGTAGTCGATATCGTGTTTATCTGTCTGCCATTAACTGCCACGATCGAATTTGTGCGGCAGAATATCAAAGATTTCCGTCCCGGCAGCCTGGTAACTGATGTGGGCAGCGTTAAAGAAGTGATCGTGAATAATCTCCGACCAATACTGCACCAACATGGCGCTTATTTTATTGGCGGACATCCCATGGCTGGGTCAGAAAAATCAGGGATGAATGCCAGACGAATCGATCTTTTTCAGGATGCAATTGTATTTTTAACCCCTACCCCGGATGATGATTCGTCTGCAATCAATATTTTGAGAAATTTTTGGAGTGATATTGGGGCTTGTCCATTAGAAATAGATGCAAGACGACATGACCAGGCCGTTGCATACAGCAGTCATTATCTTCATTTAGTTGCTGCTACTTTATGTAAAACCACCTTAAGTCATGGGGATTCAGAAACCCAATCCCTTGCTTGCGCGGGAGGTTTTAGAGATACCACGAGAATCGCGTCCAGTAATGCGCGTATGTGGGAAGAGATCTTCAAATACAATCGTGAATTCACCTTAAAAGCATTAGACGACTTCTGCCAGGAAATCGCGATGATCAGAGATCAACTCAAGACTGAAGATTGGCAGGGTCTGGTCACCAATCTCGAGGACGCGAATAAACTTCGTCAGGATTGGTACGACAATTTTGGTAAAGCGAGAGGATTTCGGAGTTCAATATAAAGATTTTCTCAATATTATTTGGATATAACAAAATGAAAACCACACAGAATTACATCAAAAATCTTACCCTATTAAAAAAAGGACGAACAACGATACCAGATAAACCCAGCCATTTGATATTGGAAGCATTCGACAATCGATTCAACCATCGTGAATATTGGATACATTTCAATTGTCCCGAATTTACGACTTTGTGTCCCGTTACCGGCCAACCGGATTATGGTTCCATCAGCATCCAATACATCCCCGACAAAAAGTGCATTGAAAGCAAATCATTAAAACATTATCTCTTTTCCTATCGCAATTTCCCAAGTTTTCAGGAAGAAATCGTAAATCGAATTTTGGAAGATGTGGTGAAAGCAGCAGCACCTCGAGAAATTCGGGTAATCGGAAATTTCAATGCCCGTGGTGGTATCGCAATCAATGTCGTTGCCACTGAAAAACTCAATGACTAAGTGAAAATTGAAGTTTATACATGATCTGTCAGCCCGGGAAAACCATCAGGGATAACCTTAAAATTGCGGAGAAATTTCTCGCTACCATTAAGAATCCATGTCCGCGATCAGATTGTGAATGGTTGTTTGCTGATGCTTTGAAACAAAAGCGGGCGGAACTCTACTGGGAATATGACCGGGAATTAAACAATGATGAATGCCAACTGATAGAAGCATTCCTAATCCGCCGCAAATCTGGCGAACCGTTGCAATATATCAGTGGATTCACGGAATTTCATCATGTCAAAATCTATGTCGGAGATGGTGTTTTTATCCCCCGGCCAGAAACAGAACTTCTGGTTGAAGCCGCAATTAAACGCTATCGTCATGATGGTATGATCTTAGATTTATGTACTGGCTCCGGTGCTATCGCACTGGCACTCAGAAAAGCCATTCCCCCCTGCCCTGCCATAATCGGAATCGATATATCAAATCACGCATTAACTTGGGCGAACAGAAACAAGATCTCATTGAATGCTCATGGCGTTGAATTTCTCCAGGGTGATTTGTTTAGTCCTTTAGCATCTTCGGTTCAATTCAGCCTTATTGTCGCCAATCCGCCCTATGTGACCATCGATGAATATGCTGGTCTCGACCATGAAATTCTAAATTTTGAACCGCGCGAAGCATTATTGGCAGAAGAAAATGGATTGGCGATCTTACGTCAGTTAGTGGAAATCGGGCAAACTTATCTGATCGCTGGCGGGTGGTTGATATGTGAAATTGGCGAACGTCAGGGGAATGCCATGAAAGCACTACTTGCCTTAAAGAATTGGACTGAGATTGAAGTCATTAGAGATTATAACTTCAGGGATCGGATTGTCATCGCGAGAAAAAAATCCAACTAATTAGTTTAACAATCTTGACAATGAACGATTCGCTATTACTAAGTATTTCCCTTTTTATACAGAAATTCGTAGAACACACTACGACCCCATCGTCTAGAGGCCTAGGACACCGGGTTTTCATCCCGGTAACACGGGTTCGACTCCCGTTGGGGTCGCCATTTTATGCAACGACTTGCAACCAGCCACGTGGGTCGGGAAGGTTGCCCACTTGAATCCCCCTCATCCGGTTGTACAACCGCTGTAACACCGGGCCGCAACCACGTTCGGGACCGATTTTGATGTTTTGATCACCGCGCACGATGCGATTTACCGGTGTGATGACCACCGCAGTACCACAGGCTCCCACCTCGGCAAATGTTGAGATTTCATCGAATGCAATCGGTCTTTGCTCGACTTTCAAGCCATCATCTGCCGCTAAATCCATCAGGGATTTATTGGTAATACTCGGAAGGATTGATTTAGAGTTTGGCGTTACATAAGTATTGTCCTTGGTGATGGCAATGAAATTTGAGGTGCCAAATTCTTCGACATAACGCAATTCACGCGCATCCAAATAGAGATTGATGGGAAAACTTTTTTCTTCCGCCAAGTGATGAGGTTCGAGATCCGCGGCATAATTCCCCGCGACCTTCACATGTCCAACCCCATCGGGAGCGGAACGATCATAATGATCCAACACGATCGCACTGACGGGATTCAATCCACCTTTATAATAATCTCCTACAGGCAATACCAGGATAAGAAATGTGTATTCGTCAGCCGGACGGACTCCGATTCGTGGCCCTGATCCAAATAATAATGGACGAATGTATAAAGCCCCTCCAGATCCGAAAGGCGGGACAAAGTCGAGATTGGCCTTAATCACGCGATGTACCGCATCAATAAAAATATCGGCAGGCGGCGCAGGCATGAGTATGCGTTTGGCGGTTGTTTCCAAACGCCTGGCATTTTGATCAGCGCGAAAAACACGAACCTTACCATCGCGGCAACGAAAGGCTTTCAATCCCTCAAATGCTGATTGACCATAATGCAAGGCAGTTGCCGCTATATGCAGATTCACATAGGGCTTTTTGATAAGTTTGCCTTTACTCCATTTGCCATTCTTCCAAGAAAGGCGAATGTGACATGTGGTATCGAGATATGAAAACCCCAATGAAAGCCAGTCATTGATCATAATAATTCCTTTACTGATAGAAATAGATTGCGATACAAAACAAGTATGAAATCTTAATCGAGCTAAACAATTAATTCGTCTGCGGTTAATTTCAATATGAGGTAAAACTTAGGAGAAGTTATTGCAGATGAAATAATGACATGTTATAATCCGCAGCTGCTGAATTCTTTGCCGATATATAATTATCCATACCTGAAATCAAGCCATCAATGTTTTTCCTGAATTTGCATATCAATTTTGCCATTGGCGCATCAATTTTTGGCGCTTTTCTTATTGGCGCCGGTTTATTTTGTTTACGGATATTACCCAGAGATCAAACCCTTTGGCGCACGTTGCCCCGAGAACGAATCATCGGGATAATCATGGGTTTTATCTGCCTGTATTGGTCAGCCTATCATGTGAATTCCTTTTTAGAGGGAAACATGTTGAAGTTTCGTTCATACTTGCCAGTCATTGTGATCGCCATTACGATCCTGTCGTATTCATATCTGGATTATTTATTCGTCCGCGGGTTAGGCGGATTATTGCTTCTGTTTACTACCTGGATGTTACATGAAGGGTTTGTCATCCATCTCCCCTTTCGTCCAATATTTTCCCTGATGTGTTATGGATTTGGCGTTTATGGAATTTTCATTATCGCCGTGCCCTATAGTTTTCGCGATTTGCTTGAAAAAATCACTCTTCATATTCGTTATCAATGGATCGTATCATTGTCACTTATTGTGGTTGGCAGTTATAGCCTGATCATGGGATTAACTCAGCGATAACTCAAGTCCATGGTCAATAGTTCCGACATCGAGCTGCTAACAGACTATATCCAGTCGTTAATTTCATCGCCATTACCTGTTTCCTGGCTGCAACGAATACAACTCTTATACCAACATCTTTCCACCGCCAATAAATCCACCAACCTGACAGCCATAACAGATTCCCGTGATTTTTTATTCAAGCATATTGCCGACAGTCTCTCGATCCTTGGATCTCATCCTGAATTAGAGTCATCCGATTTGATTATTGCCGACCTGGGATGTGGCGCGGGATTTCCCGGAATTCCGTTAGCGATCACCTGTCCGAGGTCACAATTCCATGAGATTGATTCCAATGGCAAAAAAATCGCATTTGTTAAACTCATCATCGCAGTACTTCAACTCCAAAACTGTCACGCTTTCATGGGACGAGCCCGAGAAATGGGACGTCTTCCCACTTACCGACAACAGTATGATTATGTTTTGATCCGCGCAGTTGCCGATGGCGGAACATTAATCAGGGAATGTCGTCACCTGTTAAAACCCTCTCATGGCAAAATGATTTTATATAAAACTCCAGAAATGTTAGAAACATCGGAATGGGAAATCACTCAACGAGAAGCTCAAAAGGCCAGGCTGAATCTGGAACTCTCCCCAGTATTTGAATTACCCGCTGGATGTGGTCAACGTCTCTTTATCACCATCAGTTAGCAATGACTAATCCTCACACTTTATGAGCGAACCACATAAGGGCACAGAAATCGCAGATAACATCAATTGGGGTGATTATCCCTTTGCCCGCAACTGGTATTTGTTGGCTTCATTTTTCGCTATAAATATCTCCCTGCTGGCAACTCAAATAGCTGGTATCTTCAAAACCTCAACAGTGACTGCTGATGTTCCATCATGGAGTGACCTACTCATTTCATTACTCACATTCCATGTCACCGGTGTTTTGGTTATTGGCACGATCGTTGTTTTATGTCTTCCACAGCAGTATCGCAGGCAGGAACTATCGATTCACCATATTCCCAAATGGCATGAGATATTACACCATTGCAAAACCCTAATCTGGTTGATTCCAGGAATATTAATCATCAACGGAATTATACTCAAAATATTTGAGATGGCGAACTGGTCAATTTCTGACGATCTGATCATGGATTCATTCTTACAGGGCCCGGCAAGCGTGATCATTGTTTTGATAATTGGGGCGGTGATCATCGCTCCGGTTTCGGAGGAGCTGTTCTTTCGCATTGTGATTTTCCGAACATGTCATCATTTTTTACCGAAAGGCATCGCTGCCATCATCACCTCATTGCTTTTTGCAATTTTTCATTTTCGCCCGGAACAAGTTGTTCCGCTTTTTATTTTAGCGATGATATTACAATTCAAGCTGGAATCAACCCAATCATTATTTCACCCAATAATTCTTCACGCACTATTTAATGGAGTCATGATTGGGGCCGTCCTGTTTACACGTTTTTATTGGGGATCGATTTGAACTATGACATCATTGCCAGGAACAGGTGATTGAATTTCTCTCCATGTTTCAGGGATCCAATTACCTGATTTATCAACCATGACTTTATATTTACCATCCCTGCCGGCCAGAAAGCGGTCATACTTTTTTTCCCAACCTGATACGCCAACTTCATGTTGATCAATCAAGGTTGTTTGACCAATCATGGTCAATAACGTGGTATTTTCATAACTCAACTGGCGTTTGAAACTGGTACGAATAACCAGGCGGTTATTCCTTCGCATCAAATCCCGCAATTTCATCAATTCTTCAGGTGTCAATGGTTCTTTAACAAGAACTTCATCAGCCAGGCATCGAGATCGCAATTCATTTTCATCGAACGTTATGATCTCATTCAATTTAACCAGATCTGTTGATAGTTGACTCAAATCTTTAGGCGGTTGATAATACAATGAGTAATAGCGAATTGACCACGAAATTGGAGTTCCTGATGGATTCAGTAATCGCCCACGGATTGCAGGCAAGTGCCCGATTCTCCAGGATTCATTCTCAAATCGCTCCACATAAAAATCCCGCTGCATCACCATGATATTCACCAGGCGAACGATAATGATGCCTCCCCATCCAATAAATAAAATTAAAAACAGGGATAAACGGCGATGTAATTTATTTTTCACGCGCTGATTGTAGCGGTAAAATTATCTATGAATAATTTGATGAATAAGATTAATATTGAATTTTTGATTCGATAGAACAGGTCCGGAGTAATTCCAATGGGAAATGATGACTTGACTTTGTCCAATTATCTTTCAAAGTCGTCGGCATTTCGGTGGCTATCCTGACATGCCATATCGCGATCTGACTGGCAGTTTCATGGGTGGCCGATTTCCGCTTTCGCATTTCCGCCGCCACCTTGCAGGCACTGTAAAATATGCTGATGTAAAACAATAAAAAAAAGACGATCAACAATCTCGATTTTATAAACCATAAAGCTTTCATGAAATATCCTCCCCGGTTAAATCTGCATCCATTTCGTTTTTATTCTTATCCAGCACATGTTGATGGATAAGTTTCATTTCATTGTACCATCGATCACAATTCCAGATCTCGAGTCCAATCTCACAACCCACCACCATTATTTCACTATTCAGAACCAGGTCAGCATGTTCACGGTACGAATTAGGGATGGTTATCCGTCCCTGGTTAGATATCATTGCAGACAATGAAAAAGCTCCGAATCGTCTCAGCGAGCGGCGAAAAACAACGCTGTTGGCAGCCTTGATTTCCTTGGTCTGATCATCACCCCGCATTTGCATCCATACTGAAGGAGGATATACCGCCAAAGCTCCTTCAACCAAGCAATGAAGAATGACGGATTGATCGCTGTTCTCTTGAAAATCGCGGAGAATATTTGCCCCCAACTTGATCCGGCCATTGCCATCAATAATGCATCTCTCTTGACCACAAAATTTCATTATTCGCACCGCTAAATAACCATAATATTAATATTGTTAACAGGTTATATAACCAATCAAGCGCCGATCCTACGCTCGATATTATAAACCATTTAATTCCATTTTATCCCATAATTTACCATTTCCAACCATTTTGAAAATTTTTTTGAAAAATATCCGAGAGTTCCGCTTTCACCCTCCCCTGTTCTATGGAATACCGGACACAAATCAATTATAGCCGGTTAGTATTTCGCTGGTGATATGGCGATTTCCAGGTTAATATTTTCACGGATGAGATCATTGATGGGAGAGCGGGATTTCAGAGCCTTAAGCCCATGAATCAGAAATCAGGGACTGGCCTGCTGAAGCCTAAGTAGATCAGGGAATCGGTGATAAGTGAAATTAAATCACCTCGTGAATCCATGTCCCCAGCCTGTTGTGGGAACACAGACACAGCCACGGATTATCAGATATTTTCCATGGTATACTTCTTAATTGAAGCCGATCCTGAGGTGAAAATAAGGAGTGATAAAGGCAGTTAAAACCAAGAAGTGAAGATGTGGGACAAGTGCTTAAATCTTAATGACAATTGATCTACCCCCTGCCTGATCCAGTTCGCTGACGAACGGATTGAGGAAGTGCTCTGTTGCTCTGCCTATCCACGTCGATTACGAAAGTAGACAATGCGATTATATATCCAGGCTAACAATGATCCGGAGATCGTACCTAATGCCAGTCCATAGGCAAAACCAATGATGCTGCCAATGAAAGTAACCTTATAACCGATGAAGAAATTACTGAGTAACTCTAAATGTGGACCTATAATCACTCTGCCATATGTATCTATGGGTCCCCCTTTGATAATTAACCAATTGGTCGCAATAAAGATCGTCAATCCCAACAAGGTGCCCACCACCAAACCCAATGCCTTGATTTTGAAGACAATGATGGCATCAAACAGTTTTTCTTCATTGGGAGTATCAATATGATCGATCATGGTAATTACCCAAATTATATGTGATCAAGAATATCACGATAGGTCAAGATTTCCGATTTCTTTTTAATGATAAAGACAAAAATTCCAATAATGAAATTATAAATATAGGCAAAAAACCATCCCCAGACAAAACTAAAAAAAAAGCCATAGGTCATCCCGATCATGGCTCCGGATGGTGAGACGCGATAACCAATAAAATATTGCCTGAGCAATGCCATCGGGAATTGGATGCCATGATGCCAGGAATATAACGTTAAGATGAAGATCCAAAGCCCGCCCACGATTCCCATGGCAATCGCCATACCTAATTTATCGAATCGCGCCAGAGCACGATTTAAGATCAAGAGTTCCGGCATGGGGTGAGGCGCTTCGGGAATTGTGATAATCTCCGGAACCAGAGGTTGAGTAGCGGCAAGGCCATTGATGTCAGTTTCTTCACCAGACTCTCCGGCCTTGAGTTCCTCATGGTATTCCTGTTCACTGTTTACCGCCCAAATATCATAATTAGCGCCACAAATATTTTTAACCGCCAACATCGCGGTCAGCATTGAATGGTCTTGATTATTATACTTATGCATGCCATTGCGACCAACCAATTGCAGGTTGGCGATAGGTTCGAGAAAATCACGAATCGCACTTAATGCGTCGCCATAGGTAGAATCGTAAACCGGATAGGCTTTGGGCATTCTGACAACCATCCCATCACTTATCCAATCGATATTTTTGATCAACCCCAGTTTCACTATTTCATTTTTGCCTAGTTCAATCAGATCAGCATCTGAACTATTCCATAATCCATCCCCCTCAAAACAAAAATATTCCAAGCCCAAACAGGTTTTATTGTCATCGGGAACCATATCAGGGCTCCAATTTTTGAAATTCTGAATTCGTCCAACTTTGACCTCATTGTCATGGATATAAATCCAGTTATCAGGAAAAACATCAGGATGATCGATGACTAATGCCACGGTTAGAAAATCACGATAATTCAGCTTGGCTGCTTCCTGTAAAATTGCGCCTGGCGGGGGTGGACTAAATTTAACGATCAATTCACGAATCGGCATGGTACTGATAAAATCAGTGCCGGGCAAGACCGTCAGCCGGCCTTTATTCAAGATTCCCACGCCGGTAATTTTCTTTCCATCGTAATAAATTTTATCTACCTCTGTATTCAATCGGAGTTCACCGCCCTGCTCTTGAATTAATGCCGCGGTCTTTTCCCACATCATCCCCGGACCAAGACGGGGATAATCGAAGGCATCGATGAGAGTTTTTATTACCTCACCACGAGTTTTTGCCGGCGCTTTAAGCAAGGCGTTTTTTATCGCCGTTATCAGGGACAGCCCCCGGATTCGTTGTGCTGCCCATTCAGCCGAAATCTGACTGCATGATAATCCCCAAACTTTTTCAGTATAAGTTTTGAAGAAAATCTGATAAAGTCGATTCCCGAAATGGTTGCACACCCATTGTTTGAAAGTCTTTTCGTCTTTTGAGGGAAATAATTGCGCCCATAAATAACTGCCGATGATCCTGATGCTGTTAATGACGCCCAGTCCAAACAATGCGTTAAATGGTCGCAGGGGATAATAAAAGAACTTCTTATTGTAATAGATGCGGGACAACCGTTGCCGTCTGATAAAATCTGTCCCCAGGATTTTTCGCCAGAGATTTTCAACGACCTGGACCTTGGTAAAAAATCGATGTCCTCCAAGATCAAACAGAAACCCCTTGTACGCAACTGTGCGTGATATTCCCCCCACCACCTGATCCTTTTCGATGACCAATGATTTGAATCCTGCCTGACAGAGTTCATAGGAAGCGGTCAATCCTGCGGGGCCGGCGCCGATGATGACCACCTGTTTGTCTTGCATTGTTTGATCGGATGGGATTAGATTGGTTTGATCATTCATTTAATTTGCATCATCCTTGGACATTCTAAAACTTTTATAGGAGTTCACCAGAAACATGATGTGGTTTAAGGCTGAAAATGATGTAACTTGAACCAGTAATTTCCAAATTTATATCACTCGTATTCACAAGAGTAGCTACTATGGTTGACGCTTCTCCAAATGTCTAAAAAAACTCACAGAAATATAACCAAAGAAAAACCCGGACCCGCGTCAGCAAATCCCCCTGGTTCAAGCTCCTGGTCCACTCATTGGGATAAATGGTTGTTGCTCATCATCCTCATTGTAACTGCAGGGATACGCTGGCGTTTATTGGATATCCCATTGGAACGGGATGAGGGTGAGTATGCTTATGCCGGACAATTACTGCTAGACGGTCTAGCGCCTTACAAGTACCTGTATCACATGAAACTGCCAGGCACTTACGTGATCTATGCGTTATTCATAACTGTGTTCGGCGAGTCCCATTTTGGCATTCATTTAGGTTT
>CAZTTH010000002.1:114957-123326 GCA_964615975.1 uncultured Lentisphaerales bacterium
TTATATACAATAGGAGTAACCGGTCCCTATCTTATTCTACTCGTCGGTATCATCGCAATCGGCGCCTTTGACCACTTTTGGTTTTGGACATTTACTTATGCTAAAAAGTTATCATCATATACCAATTGGTCCGGCGGCTGGCTTAATCTGAAAATCAATGGCGGAGAAATTGTCAATTCTTCGAAGTTTATCGCTGGCCTCTCGATTATCGGATTTAGCGCCTTGTTCTGGAGCAAAAAAATCCGCGATTTAAAATCAGTCGTTATTCCTTTTACCTTATTCTCATTTGCCGCCACCTGTCCCGCGTTATTTTTCCGCCATCATTATTTTATTTTGTTTTTGCCGGCAGCAGCATTGTTGACCGGCATCGCGGCGCAAGCAATGGTTGAATCCTGGTTTAAGGATTTTTCAATTCGTTTACGTTCCCAGGTGGTAATGATCATGGTTACTTCAGGTCAACTGACATCATTGTTCTACCATCGTGATTATCTCTTTCATTCGACTCCGATTCAAGCTTGTCGTATCACTTATGGCCTGAATCCATTTCCCGAAGCAGCGGAAATCGGGAATTACATAAAAGAGAGAACGGAAGCTGATGATCACATCCTTGTATTCGGCTCCGAACCGCAAATTTATTTTTATTCCCAGCGCCGCGCCGCGACCGGTCATATCTATACCTATGCGTTAATGGAGGGGGGAAAACACGCGCTCAAAATGCAACAGGAATTTATCGCCGAAGTTGAGGCCAATCACCCCACCTACGTTGTATCGATCCGCATTCCGACATCATGGCTGCGCCATAAAAAATCGCATAAAGATCTCTTTTTCTGGTATGGCAAATACATGCGGAAAAATCAGTTTCAAAAGGAGATGGTTGTAGAAATCAATCATAAAGGCACCAGATATCTCACTGGAAATGACATGAAAACAAAATTGCATTCCAATCTCATTATCGAAGTGTTTCGTAGAGGAAAAACAATCCCTCCTGAAGTTATCGCGCCAAGGTTCGATGCTGATTGATTGCCAGTACCGTTTTCATTTCCACCGGGATGGACATTCGCGTAAATTTTACTGGATTTGAATTGGATTCGGCAAGAGCAAACAGATCAAAGCATTCCCAGTAAGAATATTGCCAGATTTCATCGGGGGAAAATCCGCAGCGGCTCATATGATCAGGTTCATATTCAAAGATCAGACAGCCGAGACGACGGGCATCCTCTTCCTCCAACCCCTTGAATAACGCGGGTTCATACCCTTCAATATCGACTTTCATCAAATCAACCGCACCAATGTGCTGCTGGCGTAATATCGCGGATAACGGCGCCACATCAACTTCAATCATAGTCATCCCCGCGGTTTCAACCGGTTTTCCAAATGATGCCTTGCTCGGCCGTCGCCGGTCTAGATTGAACTGAAGTTTTCCCGGTTTATCCGCCACCCCCAAAGTCAGCACTTCAGCCTGGAGTTGATTAAGAGCGATATTCTCGCGACAGCGCTGCACCATTTCGGGATTGGCATCCAGGGCAAGTATGGTTGCGTCTTTGGGCCCATATTTCCCATAGAGACAACTATAATAACCAATATTGCAGCCGACATCGATAAACGTTTTCGCCTGTGCCGCACGCTCCCGAATGACGCGGGATATGATCGGCTCGAATATGCCATGAACCAGCAGATGGGTATCGACAGAATCACCGACCACCAGATTGAGCTGAAAATTGTCGCGGGTATTTATCACCGTTCTCAATCCCCGATGATAGCGGCGCAGTTTGCGAAATGCGGAATATTTATCCCAGCGGGTAATGCCATGCCGCGCCCACCATCTCAGCAGCCGGGCGGAAACCGGGATTGGGCTAAAATTTTTCGTGGGTGATTTCATTTCTAATTATGTTCGTGGTTGGAGGATTTACATCTTCCCGCGCGATGAGATCGGCGACAAAATTACCGACCTTACGATGGCCTTGCTCATTCCAATGAGCGTCTTTGAAAAAATAATCATTTAACTTGAGAAGGCGCGATAAGTCATGACATCGCAAATCATGAAGGGAGCATAAATTGATCACGGCTTGTAATAATCCTCCCCGCGCTCTGATCTTACCGATATGGCCTTCAAAGGCCGGATCAATATGGGGGCGCCTGACATCGCCCAAGAGAAAATTCTGCGGGATGATCAAAATATGCAACTCCCCTCCCCTGCTCCTGATTTCCTTGTCGATCATGCTTAATGCTGTGATCGTTCTGAGATTGATGGCATCAAATCGCCCCAGCTCCGTGGACAGCCGATTTCCGGAATTGGGGATGATCGCTTCTTCTTTTTTGCATAACAATCGCAGACGCGGTGAACGATTGATACGCATCGCGAGAAGTTTTCCCACATTGGAGGACGCGACGAAACTTTCCAGCCATTGATAACGATAATGGGTGCTGTTGATCAATGTGCTTTCGTAGACCTGGCGATAAGGAATCTCCATTCCGGTGATTTTGCCTGCGTCATTGCGCTGTATGATGGTTTCGATGATATCACCATCGAAATCATTTCCCAAATACAACGTGACAAATAATAATCTGGGTTGAAGATCGGGATGGAGATCAAGAAAATACTCATAGTGTTCAGGTTGAAAGCCATTGTTATATGACAATGACACCGCAGTCAAATCAGGGTATCGCCTGGCAGCGACATTGTTATAACGGTTTTCCACATCGACGCCATGGCCAAAGGTGAAACTGTCACCCATGAATGCGATATCGATATCCTGATCATTAAAATCGAAATCTTCCCGATATCCGCGGCTATTGGTACGAACCGCGACCGCGAATTGAGAGCTTTTCCATAGTCCCTGATAATGCGGCTTGATTTGGAGGATATTCTTATGGTCGCTGAGGATGCCGTTGTAAATTGGCAGTGACATGGCGATGCGCCGGGAAACCAGGATGCCAGAAAAGAACTCCACCACCATGGGAATCCCCGCCATGATCAGGGCAAGATAAATCAGGTAGAATAAAATCCTTTTATTTTTTGCCATCGCTGTTACTGTTCCACTTCATATTTCAAAATCGGCGCATCTATTATTGGTTTTAGACTGCAAGCAGGCGAATTTTCGAACGCCGCCGTTCCACTCAGGCTGGTAATCGGACAACCTTTTCTAAAACTCGAATGGGTTCAGTATAACTCAGCAAGAATCGGTGTTGTATTCGAAGCCCCTCAGAGTACTGGTAGATTTATTGCGTGGAAGCAGCATGGGATTTCATCCCCTGGCAAAGCGGATATGGATTGCAGGCATCACTACGTTTGTCCGGGCGGGGTTATTCTTCAATCACTAATTAGAATTTTAACCGGGTCATCATAACTTAATTCGCGATTCATAGCAACCGATATTAGCTAAAAAATTGTCCGTCTCCAGATACTCCAAATCGGTGTTCAATTAAAACGAAAATCATTCTCCCTTGGATAATTCATTCGCCATCATTTTACGCTTGATCAAATATACAACGCCATATCGTTCCCGCTTGCTTATCGGCATCATCGCTGGAATTATTTCGGGCGGATCCTTATTTGGCGTCCTGCATTTTTCCCCACAGCTCATCCGCCCCTTTGAACAATCCTATCCGGCCTCCACTCCCGAAACCAAAGTGACCAGTCTCACTTCGCTTGAAAAGATCGCCCAAAAACTGAATATCGCAATCACCGATGAAAAGGGATTCTTGACCGGACGCTTCATGTTGCTGAGCATCATGGGTGTGCCTTTATTCATATTTCTCAAATCAATCGCCACCTATACCAATAAATATTGCCTGCGCTGGGTCGGAGGCCATGTGGTGGTTGATATCCGAAATCACATCTTTTCGTTGTTACAGAATCAATCTTTGAGTTATTACAGTCGTGCCGATATCGGCAATCTGATCAGCCGCTGCATCAATGATACCTACGCGATCGACCGGGGCGCCTCCACGGTATTGTCCGATCTCACCCGGGCGCCGATGGAAATACTCGCGGCGATCGCATTCATCATTTATTTCGCCATCATCAATCAAGTTTACATATTAATGCTCGTGATGATCTTCATCCTCCCGATGTGTTTTCTCCCCATCTCGATCATGGGCAAGAAAATCCGCCGTTATACCCTGAAGTCATTCGAAAAAATTTCCGATCTGATATCTCACCTGCATGAGAACCTGACCGGCATTCGGGTGGTAAAGGCATTTCATATGGAACGCGAAGAAGAAAAACGATTTTATGTCGTTGCCATGGCATATTTCCGGCAGGTTATCAGAGCGATGCGCGCTGAATTGCTCATGACCCCGCTGATGGAACTAGCCGGCGCGATGGTGATCTGCCTGTTGTTATTTTACTGTTATACCAATCATCTTATGCTCAGCCAGATCGTCCCTTTTGCCGGCGCCATCAGCTTTGTCTACGCCCCCCTCAAGCGTCTCTCCAAAGCCTATTCCGAAGTGCAGCAGAGTCTGGCCGCAGCCAATCGGATTTTTGAAATCCTCGATCTTGATACCGCGTTGCCGGAATCACCCACCGCCATAACCGTTGAGAACTTCACCGAAGCGATCAAATTCAACCATGTCTCGATGTGCTATAATCCAAACTCGCAATTGGCGGTTAATGATATTTCATTGGAAATTCCCAAAGGCAGGTTGATCGCCGTGGTGGGAGAAACCGGAGCAGGCAAAACCACGATCGCCAACTTGTTGGCGCGATTTTATGATCCCACATCCGGTTCGGTGACCATGGATGGCATCGATCTGCGGGAAATTAAAACCTCTGCTCTACGCAATTTAATTGGTGTCGTAACCCAGGAAACCATCCTCTTCAATGAAACAATTTATTATAATCTCACCTATGGCTCGCCCACCGCGACCGAGGCCGACATCATTGCCGCCGCCAAAGCCGCCAATGCCCATGAATTCATCATCTCCGAACCCGAAGGATATCAACGAGTGGTCGGCGACAAGGGATTCAAGTTAAGCGGCGGTGAACGACAACGCATCGCGATCGCCCGGGTGATTTTGCGCAATCCCCAGATATTGATTCTCGACGAAGCGACCAGTTCCCTGGATACTGTCACCGAGCAATTGATTCGCGATGCCCTCGAACGTCTGATGCAAAATCGCACCGTCTTTGCCATTGCTCATCGACTGAGCACAGTCAAAAATGCTTATCGCATCTACGTTCTTGACAACGGGCGGATCGTCGAGAGCGGCACCCACGATGAACTGCTCAAACGCAATGGGGTTTATTCCCGCCTTTACACCAAACAGTTCGCTTAAAATAATCGCGTCAATTCCTTGCGATCATTATTAATTTTCAAATGACCATCCGCCTTGACCAGCGATTGATTGTAACACCTGTCGCGGCGTCGGGGGCGCTTGAATAATTGTTTGAAAAGACTGATCTGACCCTGCAGGAAAAATTTGAACACATGCCCCCGCCTGAGCACTTCATTCGGATATTCGATCGCATACACTCCGAATCCCAATATCTGGGGGTGCAGCCAATGCCATCTGCCCTGATAATCAGAAACAAAGAATCCGCCCGCGGATTCCTGGCGCCCGAGATGAAACAGGTAGACAAATGCGCGATTGATCAAATTCAATGTCTCTGCCAGATCATCACGGACAAAAATACAGTTGTTGATATTATAACAAACCAATTGATACCCCTTCGCCTGTCCCAGGCGGTACATACTCAGGGCGCTGGCGCCAAAATGACCAGGTTCAGATTGGACAAATTCAACATTATAAGGGAAAGTCATGTTGGTTTCGATGATGACAACCTTGGGATGATATTGCTTTACCGCGTCCCAGACATGATAATCGTTGCCATCGATATCAATGGATAATAAATCGAAATCGAGCGGAATCGCAGTGCGTTGTAAGATCGTGTCTAGGCCATTGTTTTCCTCCCACCCCACCATCGCCAGGCAGGTTGTGACGCGCTCATTCCCGGCGTAATTGCGCTCCAAATCCTGAAATTTTTCCGGATCCCCCTCAATGAACACCCCGCTCCAACCCTTTTCGAATAAATGACGCGTATTCGATAAATGCCTGCCATCCCACGCCCCGAATTCGACAAACCACCCCTTTGCAATCGCCAACTCCGCAAAAATCCTTTCGAAGATCCCATCCTCACCATATTGCGAATAGACATTGTTGCGGAAATCGATGAGATTGTAGGGATCGGTTACATCTGTCATGGGTTTACTCATATTTCATTTTGGGGAGAAGTTTCTCCCAGTGGATGGTTTTCTCTCAGGTTTAATACCGACAATGATACTCCCGCAAACAGCCAAAAGAGAAATGAAAAATAGCGGGAAAAAAAGCTTTCATTAATCATCGTGGTGATCAGTACCTGGATTGGGATCAGACTTGCCAAACCCAAAAAGACCGAAACAGCCCGTGATCGCATCAAACGATGAAGTTTACGCAGATAAGCCAATATCCATATACTAAATATCCCCAGACCTGATACACCAGTCGTATAGAATAATTCCAGTCCGATACAATGCGGGAAAGTCCAGGACAAAGCCGCGCGATCATAGTGTGGGAAGTCGATTTTAAAAGCGCCCGGTCCCCGCCCCAGTATCCAGTCATCGACACGGAATTGTTCCCTGATCATCGTCAGAGTTTGCGACCAGACCTGCCAGCGTGGATCCTCCTGATTGGCAATCATGGTACAAACACGGGAGCGAATGCTGTCATTACCAATAATGATAATGGCAAAGAACACCACGATCACACTCAGCCAGGGCATGAAGGATGTCTGACCAGGATAATAGACGATGCCAATCAGCACCAATATACCCAATCCCAACCAGGCAGCGCGAGTCTGCGACAAAAGAAAAACGAGGGTCAATAACACCGCTCCCGCGCTGATTGCCAGCCGGGAGTAAGGCCGGTTTTGAAAATGGGGATATGAGATCAGCAGACAATAAAGCCCGATCCCGGACCATAATGCCAGATAAAAGGTATTGGAAAACGTCGCCGTCACTCTGAGATCGTGAGGTACTGTCAGAAAAAAGATTTGATAAACCGCCACCAGGGAAGCCAGGATGGCGCTGAGAATAAAATAGCCGTTGAGACGCCTAATTCTCCGTTCGTCTCCACCCGCGAAGTTGTAACTCACCCACCCCGTCAACATACCCATGAAATAGTAATCCGCCTTGCTGGCGCTCAAGGAAACATATTCACCGTTTAGAACGGAAATTACGACGATGCTGATCAAGCCGATCAGATATCCGGAAGTTGGGGGGATGGAATGATGGCGGTTCTTAAACAGCACCGCATGGGTTCCCCCGACCACCAACAGCAGCCACCAGATCCGATTAAATGAATTGAGAGCAAACGGAATGGAAAAGAAGCATAATGCGATAAGGACTTCGGTGAGGCAGGCGAACTTCGGCTTGAGATTACCGGGGCACAATAACATGGTCCCTTATCAAATAACAGAGATGAAACAATCTCATTCTGATCCCCCACGGAAACCGGGAGGATGCTTGATTGAGGATGATATTTACTTCATCACTACAACACCGTTGCGGATATTTCAGGACAAATTTGCCGAAGCGAACATACTCGCGATACAAGTGCTTCCAGATGCATTTTTTGACCTCCGGGGCAATCGCGACACCGGCATCATCAGTTAATTTCTCCAATGCCATTATCTTCTCCTTGCGCAAGCTGAACTTCATCGTCGCCAAGGAAGAATTGTTGGCGCCATGCTTGCGATACCCCATTAGCGGCTGGTTTAAATAGCCGATCTTGCCGTTCACTGCCAGTTGATAACTCATGGCCAGATCTTCGAAATCGCGGAAATCTTCACAGAAGCCACCGAGATTATCCAGGAACGATTTCTTGAATAATCCCGAAGGGAAAAAAATCTGACAGTCACGCTCGATGAGATTTTTGAGGTCATGGGTGGCGCTGGAGAACAGTTTGTGATTGGCGCTCACCCGGGATTCGGTCATGCGATTTTTTTTAATCAAATAAGCATCGGTAAATACCGCGTCCAGTTCCGGATGGCGCTGCAGGTAGTCAACGCGTTGGGAGATACTGCCTGGCAATAAAACATCATCGGAAGCCAACTCGCAAAAATAGGTTCCCGATGCCAGCTTCAACCCTTTGTTCAAGGTTTTAATCAGACCGGAATTCGGCTGAGACAGGAAAGAAAAGCGCGCGGGATTGAGCTGGTAAATGCGCTGGATCAATTCCTGCGTTCCATCAGTTGAGCCATCATCAATCACGATCAGTTCAATGGCCGGATAATCCTGAGCGAATATGCTCTCAAGGCATTTTTGAATATAGCGCACATGATTGAACGCCGGCACGATAATACTGACTGATGGGATCATTTTGTTTTA
>CAZTTH010000003.1:0-84123 GCA_964615975.1 uncultured Lentisphaerales bacterium
ACTGGTTCAGGGATTCACGGTTCAATGATTCAGGGGGTACAGCGATTCATCGTTATACTGAACGGGGGTCTGACCCATAAGAATAATTATAAATGATTTATAATTATGTTGTTACCTATTATCAGATTTTATATATACTGGGTTAAATCAGAAATTTTAATGTAAAATATTGGTTTAATAATTCATGAGGCTGCTTTCACGCAACTCTATCAATGGTATACAAAAACGTTGATCGAAAAGCTGGCGGTCGGCCACTGGGTGCGCGAACCCTACTGGACCGAATGCTATTGCTGTCGGCGACCGGGATTGGTTAAAGGAGCGGGAAATCGGGGGTCAGTTCTAATGTTTGCCATTATGAAATTGAATATTAGCCCAGAAAGTATGTCTGCTGGTAGTTGATCTTTTCCGCAACAGTTTACCCAGATAGGGTGTAATGACAATTATCCTTAAAAGGTAATATAGAAATGATTGTTTTCGAAACGATTTGACCGAAAGAGAAGGCGAGTGAATTTTACCTCGGAAAGTTCGAATCAAACCATAAAATTAAAACCCGAACCAGACGCTTAATTCACTAGGTCAACTGGGTGTTATGCACTTTCAGAGTTACCTGTTGGGCGTGAGAGGACTAGGACGTTAGGCATCTCAGCAGTATGATCCTCGAGGTACATTATGTATTCATGCTTTAGCCGCTTATTCCAACATCTGGCATGGGCTGATCGAGAGATTATCTCCGCTCTGGATCAGCCAAACAACTCAGTTGATGCTGCGATACAACTATTGGCTCATATCGTTGCGGCCGAACATATTTGGCTTTCTCGTATACATTCACAAGATATTGGCGATTTTACGCCATGGACCAGGCTCTCTTTTCCCGAGTGCCGCGATCTCTCTGCCAAAAACCTCCTGGGTTATTTGACCCTGGTTGAAAATATTACTGAACAACAACTGCAAAACCTCATTGTCTATCGCACGACAAAAGGCGATGAATTTCGTTCCCCTTTAGGGGAAATTTTTTATTACAGGTTGCACTCCATGGTTCCCATCATCGCGGACAGATTGCAGCCATCCTGCGAAATCACAAATTACCAGTTCCAGCTACAGACTTTATAATTTTTAGCCGGACACTTTCTACTGATACTGGGAATGCCTGATTAAACGTTCCCCATGGATACGACCTGGGGAGACACCGGTGAACACGCAAGCAATGGGGCAGTTCAAATCTTGGTAATTATACGTTTTTTATAGTGGATCGTAACCTCGAAATGCGGATTCAATAATAAGCGATAATGACATTGGCTCAACCAGAAAAATAGGGGTCTCGCATATTATCTCATCGTCATCGAGTTTTCGAAAATTCGATGACGATGGGCAGTTGGTGATAAGGCACGACCAGTGCCGTGAGCAGCATGGCATACAAGCATAAGAACGCCACTAGTCGTGGCTGACTACGAACGACCACTCCTCAAGAATAACAGCGATCTATTTACGAAAACTTGATGATAAAAGGTATATCTTATATGAGTGCCCCCAATGGCTCAATTCAACTACAATCATTTACTCGCAAGGTGTCGCGAGAGAACACGACTTCCTGCAGTGATGATGAGTGCGATAACCATCAGACCCGCAGCGACTGCGAAGGTGATTCGCATACCGGCGGCAACGGTTTCGGGACTCGCGGTTGTGATTTCAGTCGTCCCCGATGCGAACGCGAACACAGCGCCCATGAGGGACGCGCCCGTGATGAGTCCGAGATTACGCGACAAGTTGAGTATGCCCGATATGACCCCCCGCAGATCTGGGATGATATCGGTCATGACGGCAGTGTTGTTAGCCACCTGGAACAGCGCATAACCAGCGGTGATAACAACAAGCGGAGTGATATAGCCGGGGATACCGAACCTTGCCGGAATCACGGATAGAATAGATGAACCGATGGCTATGCTGGCGAGCCCGATGAAGGTCATTAGTTGGGAGCCGAACCGGTCCACGATGCGACCGGCCGGCACGCCGGTCAACGCGGCGATGAACGGGCCGACCGACATGACGATACCGACAATAGCCGGGGTGAGCCCGAGTGCATGCGAAAGATAGAACGGCCCGACAACCAGCGTCGCCATCAGCACCGTTGAGACGAGCGCACTGGTGGCGAAGCCTGCACTTAATATTGGATCGCGGAACATCGCGAATCGGATCAACGGCGATGCTACTCTCGCCTCGGCGAACACGAAAAAGCCGATTCCACAACCAGCAGCCAACAGCAGTACCAGGTTTAGTGAACCGAAGCTCCCGCGCCCGATCGTCATGGCCAGCGCATAGGCCGCGAGCGTCAGAGCGAGCAGCAGCGTGCCGACATTGTCGAACCCAACCCGATCAGTTTCCGGCTTCCGACGATCAACGGGCAAATAGAAACGGGCAAGCAGGAAAGTCACGAGACCGAGCGGGACGTTGATGAGAAATATGGCACGCCAACCAAGTCCGGCGATCAGAACACCTCCGAGCGTCGGGCCGAGCGCGGTGCCAATCGCGGACATCGTTCCGAGCAGACCCATGGCGCTGCCAGTTTTGTTCTTCGGAACCGTCTCACTGACAAACGCCATGGTGAGCGCCATCATGATGGCCGCTCCCAGGCCCTGCGCCGCCCGGGCGGCAATCAATAGCCAGAGAGCGGGGGCGATGCCGCAAAGAAACGACGCGGCCGTAAAAAGGAAGATTCCGACCAGCAACAGTCGGCGGCGGCCGGTTATGTCGCCGAGTCGCCCAACACTGACGATCAGGGTAGTGATGGCGAGGAGATAAGCGAGAACAACCCACTGGATTTCCTGAAAGGAGGCGGTGAACACCTGTGCCAGCGTCGGTAAGGCAACATTGGCGATGCTGGTGCCGAGTGAGGATAGCAATATTGATAGGGAAAGGCTGGCGAGAGCCAACCGAGCCGAAGGTAGACGTTTCACAATTCCATCTGCTGCCAGATTTTCTTCTTCAAAGATTGGATTCAATATAAACTCCGTCATCCGGGGGAGGCGCCCATCCAGACTGGAAATTCGGGATCACACTTATCAAAATAATAGAGTGTTGCAAATATAAAAAATCGTAGCCGTGACCCCACATGGTCTCATTTTATCAAAAGAACCGATTATTTTGATCATTTGTCAATAGCGTAGATGTGACCCCGATTACTCCGATTACCTATTTCTTCTTTTTCCTTTTATACAGTGCCTGTTTGCTGATCCCCAGTAACTGGGCAGCTTGGGCGATATTACCATTGACATTTTCCAGTGTACGCTCTATCAAACGGTTGTTCAACTCCTTCAATGTCGGGGAGTCCCGGTCACCCGCGAAGGTAAATTTATTTGTCGGCTTATCTTCAGAGCCATGATTCTTCACTAGCCTGGATGCCGCCAGTTTTTCCCGGAAGCCATCAATATAAAGGATTTCATTTTCGCTGCGACTCACGGCATCGAATACCAGCGCTTCCAATTCACGGATATTCCCGGGAAAATGGTATTGCTCCAGCAGGCTCAGCAATTGCGTGGGAACACGGGGCTCTTTGCACCCCAATGAACGGACAGATTTTTGCATAAAATGAACGAGCAGCAACGGGATATCGTTTTTCCGCTCTCTGAGCGGCGGGACGCGAATATGATGGGTCATCAAACGATAATACAAATCTTCGCGAAATTTCTTTTCGCTGATCTTCGCTTCGAGATCGCAATTGGTCGCGGCAATGACCCGGGCGCGTAATAGTTTAGGTTCATCAGAGCCCAGCGGATAATAATCTTCGTTTTGCAATAATCGTAATAACTTCAATTGTGAATCTGACCGCAAATCTCCGATTTCATCCAGAAACAACGTTCCTCCCGCCGCTTTTTCGATTAACCCGGAACGCTGACTATCCGCCCCCGTGAAAGCGCTTCTTTGATGCCCGAACAATGTATCTGATAATAATAAATCATCCAATCCACTGATATTCACCGAGACTAATTCTCCGCTCCGCCCGCTCAGCCGATGGAGAGCCTGGGCGATCAGCTCCTTGCCTGCCCCGGTTTCGCCACTGATCAATACCGACCGGGATGAAGCGGCAATGACCTCAATATATTTAAATATTCGATGCAACTCAGGATCGGTGGTCACGATATCGGCAAAGGCTTCCGGATGCTGGAGATTGTCTGCCAGCAGTTGATTTTTCAAAGCGGTATTTTCATGCTCGATCTCGCTAATTCGAAGTTGATATTCGCCAATGCTCAAATGTACTTTGACTTTAGCCAGTAACTCATAATTGCGGATGGGCTTGCCGATATAGTCAACCCCGCCGCTTTCATAACATTGATAGATGATTTTTTCATTGTCAGTGCCGGTGACAAAGATGACGGGGACATTCCGATTGGCTTCGTTGGCATGTATCGCCTGACACAACTCAAGCCCGGAATAATCTTTCAACATGATATCCAGGAGAATCAAATCAGGCGCTTTATCCTGCAATTTTCGCAACGCCTCGGCGCCACTCAATGCGGTGGCACATTGATATCCGTTTTTCCTCAATACCACCGTCATATAGGCATTGAATTCGGGATCGTCATCAACAACCAGAATGTGATTTTTCATACCTTGCATCCAGCGCTATCAATTTTATAAAATCCACTCATCAACCAATCTCTGGTGATGGATATCTTGGCGATTCAAAAAAGCAAGCCAGAGTTGGGTTTATTCCCCAATTAAGCGCTGTTTTTGTAGCCTCTCGAACTGATTCGAATCCACAAATAAAATCTTTTCATATGCTTTAATCGGCTGCGCAGCGCAACGATCATCGATCAGCTGGCATTATCTGGCTGGCAAGGCGGTGAACTGCCAGATGTTCGCACTCAAGCCGAACCACTGTACTCATACCGAAACAAACATAAAGGGAATAGGTGAAAAACTATTGAAAAACCATTCGCAAGCAAAGAGAATACTGTTATTCTTCCTGAGTTCATGCGCCGGAGATGTAATTATACCACCCAATCGTCGCTGCTTTAGCGCGTCGCACCAACCAGTTGATGGATTTCCATCCCGAGCTTAAAACCAGGAACTTCATCCCTTGAATAACCGACTTTATTGCAATACCAAATATAGCCCCGATCAAAGCATCGCGCTGCGTTATCACCGGGAAAACCCCCTCGGATTTAGCGAAGCGGAATTGGCCGCAGGCTGCATACGCGAAGGGGTGCGGATCCGCTCCGCAATCCGCTACAAAGATTGTTCTATTCATGTTATGGATGAAACGACCTTGATGCACAGTCATACCTTTCATTCGCTGGATGGCGCCCTGATCAATAGTCTTTGCCATAAACATAATTATGAAATGGTGGTGATACCCACTGGCGGTAATCTCGGAATCGCACTAGCGCACTATTGCGGGCAATGCGGCATCCATGTGTTTATTTTCACCCCCGAACATTGCGTGGGAAATTTTTCGGCTTCCCTGATCTCCAATACGTTTGTCCATCTGATCGCGGTGAGCGATGGCAAGAACAAATCGGCGGCAATTGCCTTTGCCCAATTTCTCAAGGAGCGAATGACTCTTGCCTATAATCCATTTGTCATGCGCAAGGAATACCGTCAGGCCGCTTCCATCCCCCGGGGCTGTTTTATTCATGAACATATGCAAACCAACCATAGTTCATTCGATTGGATCGCCCAAACGATATCGGCAGCCTTCGGTCCCCTGGGAATATACGAAGCCTTAAATAAATTTCGTCATCAAAACTCCTTAACAGCAATGCCACGTTTCCTCGCGGTGCAGCAGGCAACAAACGCTCCCATGTTCAATAAAATCAAGGGCGAACAGTTGCCATTTGATATCAATCTGCTTCTTCCCAATCTCTATGATTCGACACCGGAAACCTATGGGACACTGGATCAGCTTCGCGCCCTCCTCAAGGATAGCAATGGCGACATCTGCACCATTGATCATGATGAATTCGATGATTTTCTCCAGCGTGACTGGGATGGGAAATCACTGCTAAGACGACTGCGGGATCTGGATATCAATATTACCCTTGATGGGCAGCGGATCCAGGAAAAAACCGGTCTCTTATCCTTGATGGGAGTATTAAAATCAATAGATGCCGGGATCATTCATGCGGGGGAGCATATTCTGGTGTGTTTAACCGGGGGCGCCAAGCCGCTCATTCAGCCCACCGACCCGCATTTATGGGTAAGGGGCGATGATTATTGGCCGTCATTATTTGAGGTTTATCTGAAAAGCCTGAAGCTTTAGCCCCTTCTTCATGAACTTCTGCTTTAATAATCAAGAAAATTTAACCACAGAATCTCCTGTTCAGGAGAACAAGTCTGCGGATGGTCTCGGAGAATAAATGAATTCGAGGTGTTTTTCGCTCCCTTCAAGAGCGCATCAATTAGAAATACTAAATGTATATGATACCTATCCGCGATTATCCCCGGTTAGGTATTGAATGGGTTGCGGTTACGCTGGATGGGAATTAACCCGGTCCAACCTCTCACTTCCTGATGTTGCATCGCCATTCAATATCTCCCCTCCGCTCATAATCCGAGTAACTCAGGGGTAAAAGCGGTGAATTGTTGCGGGCATTCCTGATGCGCTGGAGATCGCTGCGAAAAGACAAAATCACCGACTACCGGAGCCAGGGGATGGTTCTTGATGCCGCTGTAACGGGCCACAGCTCGCGACAAAGGCAGCAGGGCCTGCAAATCGATCTCGGTTTTATATCCCCTGAGAAATAATAATATTGCGATCTGCTCCAGGGAGGTATTGCCGGCCCGATCGCCGAGCCCATTCACGGTTACATCCAGACCATCGGCGCCAGCAATGATGGCTGCCAGCGCATTCGCGGTTGCCAATCCCAAATCATTATGCCCATGAAAAAACAATTCGCGATCAAATACTTTTTCAGACGTTCGATAAGCGGCTTAAGACGAAACGGATCGATGCTGCCATTGGTGTCATAAATGGTTAGACGTTGCGCCCCATGAGTCACGGCGACATCGCCGAGACGCATCAACCATTCTTCATCGACCTGAGTCGCATTAGGAAATCCGACCCCGAAATTCGCATATCGCCGATTAATCGATTTTAAGACCGAGGTTAAGAGCTCAATCTTCGCATTCAGATCATAGGGAGTCCGATGGGATGAAACCGGCAACAGGATATCGAAACGACTAACTCCGGCTATCAACGCCTCAACTTCACGATCCAGGATTGTACTGGTGGCATACACCAAACCGGAAGTAACATGTTTCTTCACGAATCGCCCCAACTTCCGGACCCATTGCAAATCCTGTAATACCCGGCTGGGCGCCACCAATTCCATTTCTCCCGCCCGCGCCTGCCCCAGTCGTTTGAAAATGGCGCGTCTGGCAGCGATGTCGAATTCGACTTTGGGAACATCCAAGCCTTCTCGCAAGGTTGCATCCTTCAGGACAATAATTTTTATTTTATTGCTCATTTCATTCCTGATAATAAGCGCAGTGAATGATATCAGGCAATGGACGCAGGATTTTCTCCGGGGGTAATTCATCAGGATAGCCCAGCGGAATAATCGCGATGGGGTTCACCTTATCCGGAGCATTTATGCACTCCATTATTTCCGTTGAAAGCAACGAAGGAGGCGGCTGGTAAGCGGTTAAAAACACGCTCCCGATCCCCCTTGACCAGGAAGCTAACATCAAGGTATATGCCGCCAGAATCCCGCTTTCCATTCCCCGGTCAAACGCCCGATCACATTCACCGCCGATAACAACAACAACCGGCGCTGATAACATGAAATCAGCATTATAGCTGATTTTCTCAGGGGGACAATAGTGGTTCTTGATGGCGATCAATTTTCGCTTGATGTTAATATTGCGAATGATAAAAAAATGACAGGGTTGGCCATTCAGTGACGATGGCGCGTTCCGGCTCAGATCAATGAGCTCGGCCAAGGTGTCATCGGTTATATCTTGTTGCGTATAGCGCCGAATCGAGCGCCGGCCGCGAATGACTTCATCAAAATTCATGGTGATCTAATGTACAACTGTCATTATTATAAGTTCGATCGTGAAATGTGCCGGCTGGATCACTGAGGCAGTTCTATTTTAACTCCTTCCAATTCGATTTCCACAGGTGCTAGCGGATAGGGAAAATTGGGATTGTCAACCCGGCCGAGAGCCACCACGCAATCACCCAATCCAGAGCCAGAAATTTTAGCGCCGAGGATATCCGGTTCGGCTTCCAATGCCTGGACAATTCCGCTCAAGACCGCGGTGCTCAATCCCATCGCCACCATCAGTCCCTGATTAAATGAGAACAATCTGCCCACAGTTGGCCAGTCACCTTGTTTGATTGCCGCTACCGCGGTTTCACAAGTGATGCCAATCAAGGCAAAGAGTTTCCGGTATATTTTCGGAAAAGCATTTTTGTCATTGCGGACTTTATTGATCACTTCAATGGTAGGCACTTTGTGACCGGAATTAACCACCGAAAGCGGATAAATCGCGGGCATGCGTTCAACTGATTTCGGGGTCATCCGATAGGCCACCATGCCGCCATAAATCGATGCCGCCAGATCTGCTCCCGATGCCGTTCCCTGCACCTTCTGCACCACGGATAAGCATTCGGTGTGGAGTCGCTCCCAAGACAGGGTATCTTCCAGCCATAAACGCAGCGCCGCAACGGTGGCAACGGTTACCGCGGCGGACGACCCCAATCCCGCCTGATCATTGAATTCAGCCTCAATTACCAGTGAAAATCCACTGGGTAAGCGCGGGCGATAGCGCTTGATTGAAGCGATGACAAAGCGGAAATGTTCGTCCGGCAACATTTGGTCCAGAGAACTGACATAATCTCCCTTGCCAACGGCTTGTATGACAACCTGTTCATGCTTTTCCGGTGTCAATGTCACCCGAATACGCCGATTCACCGCGCATGCCAAAGACAGGCTGCCGTCCAAGACGGCATGTTCACCCAACAGCATCAGTTTGCCGGGCGCAGACACACTATATGAGGCAGGCGCCATGACGATCTCCTGAAATGGAAAGAAGTTGATATCCGAAATGCCGGCATAAGTCTTCGGGAAGCCGAGGACCAAAGACAATGACCACTCCGGCATGCTCACCGGAAACCGATCCGGCGCCACTGATTTTAGCCGCGCCGCCCAGTCTTTCAACTGCTTCAATGAATTTCCGCACCCGGAGCGGGGTCACCCCGATGGCGGAGAGCAATTGATGGTTTTGCCTGATCATGGTTAGCAATTGTTTTTCATCACGTTCACTCAGGGCCGTTTCGATGGCAGTCGTCACCGCCTCAAAGTCATCCCAGATGGCACTGTTGTCAAAGTTTTTCTTCACGCTCATGACACATTCACCGGTCGACGCTGCCGGCGTTCCGGTCAACACCAGTTGAAATTCGAGTTCAGGAAAGGGTAATGACACACGGAGGCGTTGGTGAAACTTTATAAATCCTCCATACAGACAGACATAGGGATCGACCCCGCTGGTGATGCCATGACGCAAACGTTCGCAGTCACAGGCAAGATCATAGAGCTGATCAGGCGTTACTGTTGCCGCCAGATAACCGGCAACTGCCCGCATGAGACTTAACACAACACTGGCGGACGACCCCATGCCGCAACCGATGGGAATATCCGTGGCAATGCGGATATCCATCCCGGCAGCGAACGAAGATTGCTGGTGGACAATGAACAATGCCAGGGCATAGGGAATGAGTTCCAGGGGATTATCCAGCACCTCGGTAACCGCAACCTCGCCGGCGGTGAAATGGTCAAATCGTTCATTCAGACGGTGAAATAATTGGTGCAGTTCCGGCCAGGAATAGTGTAACTGAACCGACTGATTTCCGGCCTTGAATTCGATCGCCACCGTGCTGGAATCACGCGCTTCGATGGTCGTCCGGACATAACGATTCACCGCCATGACCAGCGCCGGCCGGCCATACACTACCGCGTGTTCTCCCGTAAGTATGATTTTTCCTGGTGCTTGTGATTGTGTCATATCATCCATACCTTTGTGAAGGATTCAGATTCTGGTTCCGGACTTTCAGAATTTATCCCAACCTCGCGATGTGACGATGGCGCGAATCAAAAGGAGCGGTGGTCTGTCATCCTGACTTGCTGCCGGCTCCACGCCAACAAACCTTGACTCCATCCTGACTTTCAACAATGTTTGCCGATATTCGCTACGCGGCCGCCGCCAATCGGCGAAATTTCAGCCCCGGGATGAGAGCAAGAGGTCACAAGATTTACCATGGTAAAAAAATGATTGGGGTCAGCTTCTACCCTGATTTGAACCATGTCAAATGCAAAACCGGTTGGCATGATCATCATCCAATCATATATTCCCACCCTAGCTAATTTTTACAACAATATTTTTCTTATTCATGTTTTACCGTGATTTTCGTTCAAGATTTGATTAAGCATTTAACTCCGGCTTCTGATATAGAGGCCAATGAAATCGGCATTCGGATCCAACCCTTATGCTAGTAAACAAAGTCACATACTATTTAATAACTTATGCACACTGAAATCATCGGTTCGCCCTCCTTTGCCTACATCAATGTCAACCTGGAAACCGGCGAATCCATCATTGCCGAATCCGGCGCCATGGCGAGCATGGCGGCCGATCTTGATATGGAAGCCTGCACCAACGGTGGATTTTTTCCGGCTTTGATGAAAAAAGTGTTTGGCGGCGAATCCTTTTTTATCAATGAATTCACGAACTACACGGCTGACACCAAGCGCCTGGTCCTGACCCAAAACGTTCCCGGTGACATCAGAGAAATCCATTTGCGTGATGAAAGCTTTTGCCTGCAACCGGGAGCGTACATTGCTTCCACTCCGGGATTAAAACTGGGGGTAAAATGGGCAGGGTTGGTCTCCTGGATAGCCCAGGAAGGGCTCTTCCGATTGGAGGTCAGCGGCACCGGGAAATTATGGTATGGCGCTTTCGGTGGTCTAGTGGAAAAGGAGATTGATGGCGAGTACATCGTCGATACCAGTCATCTGGTTGCTTATCAACCCCATTTGAAATTGCGCCTGCAATTGGCAAGCGGGGTTTTTTCCAGCCTTTTTGGCGGCGAAGGAATTGTTACCCGGATTGAGGGCAAGGGCAGGATCATTCTCCAAACCCGCAGCATCCCTGGCATCCGCGATTGGCTGAACGCCAGAATATAAGAAAACTTTATAACTGCGAATGGTATCATGGATATAGTCATATCACACAGACCAGGCAACGCGGCGGCTAAAATCACTTTCGCCCCTCATGAAGAATGCACCACTGAGGCCGGAGCGCTGATTGCCATGAGCACCTCGTTATCCGTGGAGACAACGACGCACAAACGCGGCAGCGGGAGTGTGGTGAAGGCGCTTAAAAGGATGTTGGCCGGAGAATCTCTTTTTCTCAACCATTACAAGGCCGGTTCAGCCGGCGGCGAACTGTGGTTGGCGCCGACCTTGGCGGGTGATCTGCTGCTCCATCAATTGGACCGGGAAAATCTGATCGTGCAGGGTTCAGCCTATGTCGCCAGCGAAAGTGGTATCAGCATGGACATGAATTGGCAGGGGTTTAAGTCGTTGCTTTCAGGTGAAAATATCTTCTGGTTGAATCTCTCGGGTTCCGGCCAGGCATTGATCTCATCATTCGGCGCCATCTATCCCATAGAAGTCGATGGCGACTACCTGGTGGATACCGGCTTTATTGTCGCCTTTGAGGAAACACTGAATTTCTCACTCACGAAAGCGGGAAAAAGCTGGCTGTCATCCTTCCTTGGGGGTGAAGGACTGGTATGCCGGTTCACCGGCAAAGGCACGGTGTGGTGCCAGTCACATGACGCGAATCTTTTCGGCAAACATCTGGGCCCCAAGCTTAAACCTATCGGCTGACATAAACAACAAAATCCCGTTATTAAAAACCTTTAGCAACATCAATATGTGAAAACCTCATGATTCCCAACCGCAGTGATTATCCATATCAGGTCGATTGCAATCCCGACTTCAGCTTCCTGACCATACAAATACCGGCCAACAAATCCTTAAAGGTTGAAGCCTCGGCCATGGCCGCCATGGACACGCATCTGAAAATGAAAACCCGCATGAAGGGCGGATTAAATCGCCTGCTTACTGGTGAATCATTATTTATCAACGAGTTTACCGCCGAAAATGGACCCGGCGAAATCGCGATTGCGCCGGGATCTCCGGGCGACCTGGCCCATGTTTATCTGGAACCCAATGAGGTCATCTTTTTGCAGAATTCGGGTTATGTCGCCTCTGGCATGGACGTTAAGATCGAAAGCAAATGGCAGGGGTTCATCAAAGGTTTTTTTTCCGGTGAATCTTTATTTCTGATCCGTTGCACCGGTCCCGGTGATCTCTGGTTTTCCACCTTTGGCGCTCTGTTCGAACTTGAAGTAGCCAAAGAGTATATCATCGACACTGGCCATATCGTCGCCTTTACCGGCGGACTGGATTATGAAGTCAGTCGTTTTGGCGGGTACAAATCACTCTTCTTCTCTGGAGAAGGTTTTGTCTGTCGCTTTCATGGTGAGGGAAAAGTGTGGATTCAAACGCGCAAGATTCCAGCCTTCGCTGGCTGGATCAACTCCTACCGCCGCCGTTCAAATAATTGACAGGATCAATTTACTAACAGGTAAGCTGAACTGACAGGGGATTGGTGCCACATTTACCACAACCGTCGATCCAATGAGCGATACTGGATGGCTTCACCGATATGAGGTTCGGCAATCGACTCGGCCCCAACTAAATCCGCAATGGTGCGGGCAACGCGCAGGATGCGGTCGTAGGCCCGGGCGCTGAGGTTTAATTCCGCGATTGCCGCCTTCAACAAACGTTGACCACCGCTGTCGAGCGCGCAAAAGCGCTGCAGTTCCTTTGGCGTCATAGTGGCATTGTTCCTGATATGACCATTCCGGAAACGCTGCTGTTGCTGATGGCGCGCCTGGATGACGCGTTCTCGAATCCGCGCGGATGATTCTCCCTGTGGCTGCGTCATCAACTCCTTGTCACTCAGGGCATTGACTTCGATATGCAGATCAATGCGATCAAGCAGCGGGCCGGAAATCCGCGAGCGATAGCGTTGGATTTGCGGCGGTGAACAGCGGCATTCACGCTGCAGGCTGCCATAATGTCCGCAGGGGCAGGGATTCATCGCGGCGAGCAACTGAAAACGTGCTGGAAAGGTAACCGACCCGACGGCACGCGAGATGGTGACTTCGCCGCTTTCCAGCGGTTGCCGGAGCACTTCCAATACCGTCCGTTTGAATTCGGGCAATTCATCCAGGAATAACACCCCATGGTGAGCGAGACTGACTTCGCCGGGTCTGGGATTGCTTTGCCCACCCAGCAAGCCCGCGTCGCTGATGGTATGGTGGGGCGAGCGGAATGGGCGTTCAACCACCAATGGGTGTTGATTCTTTAAGATCCCGGCAATACTATGGATCTTCGTTGTTTCCAATGCTTCGTCGAGACTCATCATCGGGAGGATGGATGGCAAGCGCTGGGCGATCAACGTTTTACCCGTGCCGGGCGGACCGATCATCAGGACGTTATGACCGCCGGCGGCAGCGACCTCCATGGCCCGTCGGGCGAAATCCTGTCCCTTGATATCCGCATAATCCAAATCGTGATCATGGGGCTCCCGATAGCAGGCATCAAGATCGATCTGAACCGGAGATATTTGCTGTTCGCCGCGGAGAAAATCCACCGCCTGGCGCAGGTGTTCGACCCCAATGACATTTATGCCAGTCACGATCCCGGCTTCCGCCGCGTTGGCAACAGGCAGGATCAAAGTATTCATCCCATGGTCCCGGGCATGAATTGCTACCGGCAACCCTCCGGAAATGGGACGAATGGCCCCATCCAAAGCCAGTTCACCGATGATGACTTTGCCGTCAAGCTCGGAGCGACTCAATTGATTGATGGCGGCAATCATGCCAATGGCAATCGGCAGATCAAACGCGGCGCCTTCCTTTTTGAGGTCGGCGGGAGCAAGATTGATGGTGGTATGGCCGAAGGGATGATAAAATCCGCTGGCGCCCAAGGCGGAGCGAACCCGCTCCCGGCTTTCACGCACCGCGGCATCTGGGAGGCCGACGATCGCCACGGTAGTCTCTTCCCCCAATCCCGTGGCATTGATCTCGATTTCAACTTGGATCGCCTCAATTCCCTGAATCGCTGCGCTGTAGGTTTTCGCCAACATGCAAGGCTGTCCTCAGTTAAAGCGCCGACAATTACTGGCTCCAATTATTGATATCATCGGAATCCCGGGCATTGATGGTTTGCGCATCCAGATAATCATCGACGGTTAAATTGCCATCGTCGTCGACACCGGCCTCGCCATGTTTCTGGTCGCGTCCCATCGACCAGAAGTCAAATTTTTGGGGATTCATCCGGCCCGGATTCTGAAAGTAAAACGGCATGCCATAGGGATCGACATAGCCATAGTTGATGTCGGTGATAAAGCCAAGAATGGTATTGTCTATGAGATATTTTTTGCCGGTATCCGGAATTCCATCGCCATTGGTATCGACTCCGATGGGAATCCAGCCGATACTATCCCACCACCCCACGTTGGCTGGCATCGGCGCCAAGGTCGATTGTGATTCCGGATAAAATCCCCAGAAAATACGATATTGTTCGAGGGCAGTTTCCACGGCGGTAATTTGGGAACGGGTACGGCTATCCTTCGCCATGCGGCCGGCAACCACGCCACCACCTAATACCAGACCTAACAGAATTACGATCACAACCATGGCGACGATGATTTCAATCATGGTAAACTTGCGCATCTTCATCTTGCGACTCCTTAAAAAAGTTGATGTGACTAAATGAGAACTGTGATAATATGAATGAGAATTTAAGGAAATGAAACGTCTTCTCTTAATTCCCCATTTTTTTCCAGCTTCAGGCTTGGGAATTCCGTTCCCAGAACACGCCATTCGCATAGCCCTGAATGCGTTTGTCCGCGATTGCCAATGCCAATCGTTTTTCCCCCAGACAGGCATAACACGGGTCGATTTCAATCCCAATATAATGACGATTTAATTTCCTTGCCACCACCGCGGTTGACCCCACTCCGAGAAAGGGATCTAAAATCACATCACCTTCGTTGGAACTCGCGAGAATCAGCTTTGCCAGGAGTTTTTCCGGTTTCTGGGTTGGGTGTTCGGTGTTTTCCGCCATCGACCAAAATGGCACGGATATATCTGTCCAGAGGTTGGAAGCGTGGGTCAGGCGAAAACTGCCGTGTTCGGTTTGATGCCAGTCCTTGGGATTGCCTTGCAGGTCGCGATAGGGAGCAATGACGCGTTTTTTCATCTTGACCTGGGTGCTGTTAAAGGTATAACTTCGGGTCGAACAAACACCATACCAGATGTCCTCGGAATTGTTCTTCCAATTTTTCAGCGCCCCCCGCCCCTTTTCCCGCTCCCAGGTAATCCGATTGATGACCTTCAAGTATTTTTCGCACACGCGTTGAAGGGCCGCCGAGGAACGCCAGTCACCGCAGATGTAGACCGAAGCCGCCGGTTTCAATACCTTGATTAACGGTTGTATCCAACTCTCCAGCCAGGATTCGTATTTATCCGTGGGTAACGCATTGAATCGCGATTCATTAAAGGTCTTGGTCAGGTTGTAAGGAGGATCGGCGATCAACAGATCGACACTTTTTTCCGGCAGCCAGGGGATCACAGAAAACAAATCCTGGCAAATGATGCGATCAAGGATGTTTTCCACATTGGTTTTGCCTGTCAGTTGAAGAAGTCGGGCGCTGAAATGCGCCTGCTCTTCCGAGGTCAGGATCATGGTTTTATTGCGAACAGCTTTGGATTTTACCATGAATGAATTGCTTATAAAATTGTCAGTACTCGGTCAGGATTGAAAATACTGTATTAACTATTGTCGCCAGGAGATAATAAGGTGGTTTACTCTCATCCTTGCAGGATGGCGATACAGCGATGAGTCCATGGTGTTATCTCTGCTTTTCAGGTGAATCCAAATATCGTTGGACGATACCATGGTAGGCATCGATGCGACGATCGCGCAGAAATGGCCAGTTGCGCCGGACATCTTCCTGACGTGACAAATCCACTTCCGCTATTATAACTTCTTCACCCGCCGATGCTTCGGCAATTACAATGCCATAAGGATCGGATATAAAACTCCGGCCCCAGAACTCGATACCGGCGCTTCCCGCCAGCGGTTGTTCGTGGCCCACCCGATTGACCGCGGCAATATAAACGCCATTGGCAATCGCATGGCTGCGCTGAATCGTGCGCCAGGCATCATGCTGCGCGGTTCCCTGCGCTTCCTTTTCATGTGGATGCCAGCCGATCGCGGTCGGATAAAAAATGACATTGGCTCCCTGCAATGTGGTGAGTCGCGCCGCTTCTGGGTACCACTGATCCCAGCAAATCAATGTCCCGATTGGGCCCATCGAGGTGGCAAATGTCTTGAATCCCAAATCACCGGGCGTGAAATAATATTTCTCGTAATATGCTGGATCATCGGGAATGTGCATTTTGCGGTAAATCCCCGCGAGTTCACCGAATTCGTTTATGATTGCCACGGTATTATGATAAAGTCCGGCGGCGCGTCGTTCAAAGAGCGATCCAATAACGATGATTTTGCGGTCTTTGGCGACTTTTCCCAACGCTACGGTAGAAGGACCGGGTATCGCTTCCGCGAATTCAAACAATTCCGGCGCTTCACGCTGGCAGAAATACTGGGAGCGGAATAATTCCGGCAGACAAACGATTTTTGCGCCTTCCCGCGCAGCCTGTTCAACCCAATAACAAGCGCGTTCGAGATTGGCTGCCGGGTCGGAAACCATTTGCATTTGCGCCAATCCGATGGTGAATTTTGTGGTATTTGACATAGAACCAAGAAAATGTCATGCGGAAAATCGATATACAAATCAATTAAATTTATTTACTGATTCAATGACGTGATCGTATTTAAAAAATTGGCGGATGTAAATTCAAATCAATACCAATTTACTGATCTTCCAAACCTTGAAGATCATACCGGATTCGATACCTGAACAAAGGAATTCAAGTCAGATCAATACCTGTTCGATCGGCAGACAGTGAGCAATGAGTCGATCCCGGTCCCAGGTGCGAATTTCCGCAATGGGATGACTTGCCGAAACAGAAAACCTCCCGCTCTGCAGGCGGCGCAGGGATTGCAGATGGGCGCCACAACCAAGCACGGCGCCGATATCCGCGCACAATGTGCGCACATAGGTGCCCTTGGAGCACTTCACGGTAAAAGCGATTATTGGCAAATCGATCTGATCCACTAACAGATTAAATATCCGGATGGGAACGGGATCGCGTTCGACAACAATCCCTTTCCGTGCCAATTTGTAGAGTGGCTGTCCCTCCACCTTTTTGGCGGACACCATGGGCGGAATTTGCATCAGCTTTCCGGTAAAACGAGCAAAAGCTTCGAGAATCCGTGGTTGATTAATCTTGTCATAATCCTTCTGGCTGATGATTGCGCCTGAGGCGTCCTGAGTAGCAGTTTCAATTCCCAAACGCATTTCGCCGGAATAGGTTTTATCATCAGCGTGAAGGGATTCCGAAAGTTTGGTGGCTTTGCCGATCAATATGACCAGCAAACCGGTTGCGTCCGGATCAAGCGTGCCGCAATGACCGACTTTGCCGACAGCGAATCCACGAATAAAGTTGACCACATCATGACTCGTCCACCCGGAAGGCTTGTCAACAAGTAGTATGCCCCCGGCAAAACCGGAAGCGGGATCAGCGGAGGACTTTCTGGGCATGTTCAAGCAGCTGTCTTTCGCCTTCGGCCAAATCAATTTTTTCTACATAAGCGCCCGCGGCCGTCACATGTCCGCCGCCCCCCAGTGCCTTAGCGATTTCATTCACCGGCACATCAGGATGAGATGAACGCAGCGAAAAGCGGACCCCGCCTTCGACCTTTTGCATCCGGCAAACAATTTTTGGACCCTTGATGACACGAACACTGTCAATCAAATCCTCGGTCTCCTGCCAATCAACATGATATTTGTCCAGCAGTTCCTGGGTCAGAAAGAAATACGTCATTTGATCATTGCAGGCAAAGCGCAGGTTTTGCAGGATTTCAGCTTGAAGTTTCAGCAATGCGACCGGTTCACTGAAAAAAACTTCCTGCATGACACGCTGTTGATCCGCTCCCTGTTCCATGAGCCATGCGGCGGTATGGTGAGTGGCTTCAGTGGTGTTGTTAAAGCGAAATCCCCCGGTATCAGTCGTGATGCCAAGCAGCAGCAGGGTGGCGGCACGAGGATCCATCGGCAAACTGTTTTTTTGGCAAAAATTGGCAACGATTTCCGCCGTGGCCGCGGCATGTGCGTCAATATGATGGATAACACCATAGCGCGTATTATCGATATGGTGATCGATATTGGCGGCAGCCACGGGAAGTTCACCGAAAGGTAAATTATTGGGTATCATGAGCCTCTTTTCATTGGCGGAATCGACCGCGATGATGGCATCAAATTTGCCCAGATCAAGGGTTCCGCCAATCCTCAATTCCGGGGGCATGAAACCGCGATAACGCCGCGGAATGGGTTCCCCGATGTAAGGATAACCGGACAATCCCATATTTTGCAAACAATGGTACATGCCCAGCAGCGATCCCAGAGCATCGCCATCGGGGCGCTGATGAGTGAGAAGTAAAAAGGATTTCCGGGCAGTGATCCAGGAGAATAATTGAATCAGATCGAGGGATTGGCGGTTCATAAATTTGATTCAATTCCTTCATCATCAAGGCCAGAATTTTCCGTTGCTTCCAATTCGTCAAGAATTTTATAGACCCGGTCGGCGACAGCGAAGCCATCATCCAAAACAAACTGCAACACCGGGGTGTATTTGATACGAATATTTTGTGCTAATTGGCGTTGCATTTGAATGCGATGTCGATTAATGAAACCCAGCGTCTTTTTCTGCTTTTCAATGGGGCCATAGATACTGACTGAAACAATCGCATTATGAAGATCGGGTGAGGTATTCACATTGGTGATGGTAACCAGGCTATCCAGTTCCGGGCTTATCATCCGTTCAAAATAGTCCCCCAATTCATGTTTAATCAATTCATTTACTCTGAGCATCCGGCGCATAACGTATTGTCACTCCTATCACGAATGAGATTTTGGGTATTATTTAATCAAACCTGGGTATGCCAGAAAACCAACTGGAGATTGGTGATCCCGGGCAGGAAAAAAAGTAAAAATGGTTTATCGGCGCCGGTCCAAATACTTCTTCATAAATGAGGGTAAGTGATACCAACTATCAATGATCCCTAAAGGATATATAACCACATCCCGCACGCAGGACTAGGTGGGCTTGCCAGAAAGGAGCATTTAAGCGTCAATTCCCATGCCGCCCCCATCTCTAATCAGTTGATTCATGGAGTTTGCGCTTGAGGCTTACTTGTGAGTCCGATGGTTAAAGAAGATTGCGCATTCGGCGCCAGGTTTCAGGTAAATCCTGCAACCAGGCTTTACAGAGTAGCGGTGAATTCCTTGTATTCATAGACGTCGATTATATCGCCGGTTTCGAAATCCGCAAAATTATCCAAACGAATCCCGCATTCAAATCCTTGTTTAACTTCCTTGACATCATCGTAAAATCGCCGCAGATTGGAAATGGAACCGTTGTAGATTAATTCTTCGTTGCGAAAAACCCTGGCCTTGGCGCCAACCCGGACCAACCCTTTCTGGACTGAACACCCACACACCTTGCCGCCCTTGGAGAGTTCAAATATTTGGAGAATCTGACATTTACCAAGGCTGGATTCGCGTAATTCCGGATCCAACATGCCTTCCATGGCTTCTTTTATTTGTTCAACCATCTCGTAGATAATGCTGTACAACCGGATTTCCACTCCGTTGCGATTGGCCAGACCGTTCACACCGGGATTTACGCGCACATGGAAACCGGCAATTACGGCATCCGTCGCCGCAGCCAATAAGACATCATTGTCGGAAATCGCGCCGACGCCACAATGGATGATATCTAGTTTAACCTTGGGCGATTCCTGTTTTTTCAGGGCACTGACAATCGCTTCTCCGGTGCCCTGCACATCGGATTTGATGATCAACTTTAATTCCTTGCGTTCTTCTTCCTTGATTTGTCGGAATAAATCATCGAGACTGGTTTGGCGCCGGGGCTGCAACTGGGTTTCCCTGAGCCGATTCAAACGTTCTTCGGCCAGCCGTTTTACTTGTTTTTCGTCATCACAAACAACCAGTATGGCGCCGCATTCCGGAACCCCTTCAAGCCCAACGACCTTGACCGCCTGGCTGGGACCGGCGTGTGAAATCTTTTTGCCGGTTTGATCGATCAGGGCTTTTACCTTGCCGGTGTGATGGGTGCATAAAATGTTGTCCCCCACCTTGATGGAACCGTTTTTGACCAGGATGTTAACGGTCGGCCCCAATCCCTGTTCCAATTGAGCTTCGATAACAACGGCCCTGCCGGGCAAATCGGGATTGGCTTTCAATTCGAGAATTTCGGCTTCCAGCAATATCCGGTCAAGCAATTGATCGATCCCCTGTCCGGTAATCGCGGAGACTTCAACCACCCCGGTGGTTCCGCCCCACTCTTCATGCGTCAATTCATGCTTTTGCATGTCCGTCAGCACGCGCATGGGATCAGCGGATGGCAGGTCCATCTTGTTTATCGCAACAATAATCGGTACCTTGGCCGCTTTGGCATGATTCAATGCTTCGATGGTTTGAGGCATGAAGCCATCATCGGCAGCAACTACCAGTATTGCGATATCGGTGGCACTGGCGCCGCGCGAACGCATGGCCGTAAATGCTTCGTGACCGGGAGTATCAATGAAAGTGATGGCGTGGTTATTCCATTCAATGCTCGAGGCGCCGATATGCTGGGTTATCCCTCCGGCTTCTTCGGTGGTTATATTCGATTTTCGAATCCGATCCAGCAAGGATGTCTTGCCATGATCGACATGACCCAAAACCGTCACGATCGGAGGTCGGGGGCTCTTGTGTTCATCGGGATAGACGGTGTATTCAGGATCGAGAGCAGTGACAACCACAGGCGCAGCAAGCGCTTGTTTGTCACGCTTGTCGACAGTTAAACGAAAGCCATATTTTTTGCAAATCGATTCTGCAGCTGAAACATCAAGTGATTGTGAAATGGCCGCGAAAACATTCATCTTCATCAGTTCATGGATCAATTCATTTGGTTTAACCTTGATGGCTTCGGCAAGATCCCGCACAATAATTGGCGTTTTCAAATGCAACTCTCTGATTGCCCCTGTCCCCGCTGGCGATTTTTCGCTGGCTGATGATTTCCTGGCTTCGCGGATTTCCTGATGGGCACGCCCGGGAGGGGGAATTTTTTCCACTTCATCCGTGCGGATTTTATGCTCGGCCTTCGGTTTGCGGATGGTTTCGATCGGGCTGTATTTGTCATCGACATCGTCGCTGAGGTATTTGATCACTTTATGGCTGGTAGCTATCGCCTTGATTTCCGGGATGGGCTTGGCCTTGGGCTTGATGACATCATCTTCAACATCAGCGAAATGCATTTTGACAAGCTCAACGGTTTCCGGATCAAGAGCAGAGAGATGCGAACTGACGCTCACCCCTTCCTTTTGCAAATATTCAATAAGGGCAGCACTGGTCATATTGAATTCTTTTGCCAGTTCATGGACTCGTACTTTGTGTTCAGTTTTCGCGGTCATTTTCGTTCTCTCTTCTTTAGTTCCTTCAACAGTGGCTCATTGCTTGTCCGACTGAATAATACTTCGATACTAATGACGAATCAGGAAACAGCGACGCTGATCGCCTTGGCGGTTTCAGCATCAATTCCTTCAATCATCATGAAATCCTCAATGCTTGCAGCTTTCAACCCTTCAATCGACAAAAAACCATTGTTTACCAATATTTCCGCGATCTCATGGGAAATGCCCGGAAGTTCGGCTAAATGATCGATGGCATGTTTGACTTTTTCTTCGAAATTGTGTTCCTTTTTCTCCTCGATCTTGCGAATGTCTACTTTCCACCCTGTCAATTTTGAGGTTAAGCGCGCATTCTGCCCGTGTTTGCCAATAGCCAGAGATAATTGATCCTTGTCAACAGTAACGATTACCCGATGATTTTCCTGATCAATCTCCATGGTTTTAATCGTCGCTGGTTGCAGCGCATTGGTAATGAAGATGCTATTATCCGGATCCCAACGAATAATATCAACCTTTTCGCCACTAAGTTCGCGCACGATGGTTTTAACCCGTGAACCGCGCAATCCGACGCACGCGCCGACCGGATCAACATTTGAATCCGAACTGTGTACGGCGATTTTACTTCGGTAACCTGGTTCCCGGGCGACTGCCTTGATAACCACAATTTTCTCCGCAATCTCCGCCACTTCCCGTTCAAACAGACACTTGACCAGTTCCGGCGCGGTGCGGGATACCACTAGAATCGGACCATGGCGGTTGGCATTGACTTCACTGAGAATGCAACTGATGTGATCGCCAATCCGGTAATCTTCATTTGGAACTCGTTGGTGCGGATTGAGGACCCCTTCGGCACGACCAAAATTGATAATGACTTCACCTTTATCCAAACGGCTTACCGTACCATAGAGCAGATCTCCTACCTGCCCGGAAAATTCATCTTGAATCTTGGTCTTTTCCGCCTGCCGCAACCGTTGTAGTAATCCCTGCTTGGCAGTTTGCGCCGCGATCCGGCCGAAATTACGCGGCGTTACCTCCCAATCCACTTCCTCGCCCAACTCAACTTCGGGAAATTTGATTCGCGCCTGGCGCCATTCAATTTCCTTTTCAGGATTAACTACCTTCTCGACAACCGCCAATCGGGCAATGGCTTGTATGTCACCGGTTTTGGGATTCAAGGTTACGCGCAAATCATTCACCGGACCGACTGCCCGCCGGGCGGCTGTAACCAATGATTCTTCAATCATTTTGGTGACCATTTCTCGTTCCAGGCCGCGGTCGCGCTCGAGATAATCTAATACTGCAATTAGTTCATTATTCATGTTGCCCTCTCTACCATCGGCTTCAGTTTTAGAAGCGCGGAAGCTATTATATCAATCTACAATTACCGAAAAAAAAAGCGGGTCTAATGCCCACTTAACGAAAAAAACCTACCTCAAATTGGATATCGGCGTAAAATATAGTGTAATAATATATGAAATCAATCTTGAATGAAGAGCTTTTGCGGGACATTGCCCAAGGCAGAGTCTTGGAGGGCGGCGGCCCGCCGCAATAATTCATCGGCGCCCGCCTTGTCCACAGGGACTCCATGGCCATTAAGTTTACATAACCCGGCAGCACGCAACGCACGGGGATGGTCATGAGCAGCAGCTTTCATATACCATTGACAGGCAAGCTCTAAATTCGGCTCTGTCCCGCGCCCCGTTTCAAGCAAAATTCCCATTTGATACTGGGCGTTGACATCCCCTAGTTCAGCGGCCTGCTGAAAGTGTGATAATGCCTTGGCATCATTCTGCGCCACCCCTTTTCCCTGAGCATAACAGACACCCATATTGTAGATGGCAATGGGAGATGATAACGCCGCGGCTTTTTCATACCAGGAGAAGGATTCCGCCAAATTCAAACCCACCCCTTTTCCCTGAGCATAACAATGCCCCAGGTTTACCATGGCATCAGGATAATTCAATTGCGCCGCTCTGGTATACCACTTGATGGCCATATCCGTATCTTTCTTAACCCCGATTCCTTCTTCATAACAATACCCTAATTTGGCTTCAGCTTCTGGATTGTCCTTGGTGGCAGCTTCCCACAAATGTTCGATCATTTTTTTCAGATCCGTACCGATCTCGGGAATGTTCCCGCTGTAACATTCGGCAAGCAGGAGATGCGCTATGGGATCGCCGGTTTGGGATGCGGATTCCAGGTATCTGAGAGCTTGCCGCGCATTGCGTTCAACTCCTTGCCCCTGAATCAACAATTTGCCATATTCCCTCATGGCGCTGGGATTGTTATTGAGCGCTGCCATTTTCAAGTATTTTTCCGCTTCCACGAATTTTCCCATCTGCAGATAGAGCATCCCGGCATTGCGTTGAGCCGGGATAATTCCCTGATCCGCAGCAGCAGTATAAAGTAACGCGGCGCTGGACATATCCTTTTCAAGACCGACACCATACTCGTAGCATTGAGCCAGATTGAATTTCGCCAATGGCAGATTTTGTTTGGCGGCCTGGGTAAACCAATAGACTGCTTCGACCTCGTCCTTGGGCGCTCCTAAGGCCCCTTTGAAATATGCCGTGCCTAATTGCAATTGGGCATTGGGATTACCGGCTTTCGCCATTTTTTTCATTGCTTCAAATGGTTTTTCTGATTTTATCTTATTGACATCGGATGAACCCGGAAGGCTTGGCGGTGTCCCCGGAACTGTGGATGATATCCCCTCATCGGATTGCTTGTTATTTTTATTTTTGGCGGATACAGAGGGCAGGCTGATGCTGACACTCCAAGCCAAGATCATAGGCCAGAGCAGGGAGTTGATTGTGACATTCCAGGTTTGGGTAAAATGATTCATAAGATTTTTATTTGCTGTTGCCAGAACCAAAAGTTGTAAAGTTAATTCTAAATCCTAATGTTGCGATCTTTAATACGGATGATCACATTCATACTGACAAGATTTCTTTTGCCCATGACCAATTACAATTCAATTATGAAGATTCTTTCTCCACTCATATTTCTTTTACTGCTGCCCATGATCAACGGTCTCAGCTTGTGGGGTTCAGCGGCAGACATAACCGATGGAACCGCAAAATCACCCTCTATCCCGATCAAAAAAGCCGGGTTTAATAATGTGGTGATTGCGCAATTGATACAGGGAAAAACCATTCGTCAAAGCTATCCCGAAGCATTGTCATCTCTGTTGGCTGAAATCAATAAAAAGACAACGATAAAAATCGACCCTGAACCGGTAATCATTACTTCATTTGAAGATCCGGACCTTTTCAAATATCCATTTATCTATATCAATTTCGCGGATCGTTCAGATTGGTCTTTCACCACGCTTGAACAACGTCAGCTTAAAGCCTATCTCGAACGGGGTGGTTTCATTTACATCGACGCTGGAATTAATGCCGAGTTCCTGCGGAAAAACGTTAATTATGGTCAACATCATAGTTTTGCTGATTGGGAAGTAACCCCGGAGATCCAAAATGCGTTCGCCACCATTTTTCCTGGCCAAGAATTTGGTCCTTTAAACCGTGATCACCCACTGTTTAATGTGTTTTATCAGGGACTGCCGGATCCGACTATTCTCCCCGACACTGTACGAGATTATGTGGTTAGTGAAAAGTGGCCGGAAGGCACATATTCGATGATGGGATTGAGCGTGAAAGGCCGAATCACCGTGCTCGCCTCGCCCATTATTTCAATGGGTTGGGGTAAAAATCAATTAGGAAATTGGTCCACTACCATTCGATTCCGGGTTTTAGAGAGCAGTTCGGGTTTGGCTGACTATCTCCAAACCGCCGCTTATAGCGGAGACCGGTATGAGGTCAGACGTGAAGATGGCGAAATCGATATCGTGTACTGCCAACGAGAGGCGTTGCCTGCCTGGGTGAATGAGCCTGAAAATCGCTGGCGAGTTTATCGTTATTATCAAAGTCGAGAAATCAGTGATTACGCCCATGAGTTTTACACCCAGCTGGGGTTTAACATCATCTTCTACGCGATGACACATTAGATTATTAAGGCGGAAGACCGGTCTTGATAAATGGTTATGGCCAGCACTAAGTTCTTGAAATTATAGCAGCTGAAAGCGCAACTTAACATACTCGCTCTGGAGCAGGCAGTGAGGGATGAAACTGATAGCCCAGTATATGCGCATGCTCTGACCTGCGATTTCCCGGAGGTGAGATTGCGAGGGCGGAAAAGACCCTTATGGTTAGGGCAACATATTTGGTGCGGAATCCCTCATGCCGCTCGTAAAACTTTAATATCGATAAATACCTTGATGAAGTTTAATCTGAATATAATGCGCAATTATTTCTCCCTGGTTTTTCCCTGGCTTGGATGCTTGGTTTTTATCTCCCTTTCTTCCGCGGCAACGGCTCGGGATGGTGAAACGGATCAGATTCGCAGATCTCTGGTCAGATTGGTCGTCACCTCACAAACCCCCGATTATCAAAATCCCTGGAATCCCGGCAACCTCGGCGGCGGGGTGGGCAGTGGCTTCATAATCTCAGGCAATCGCATTATGACCAATGCCCATGTGGTGAGTGATGCCCGCTTCATCAGCATCGATAAAGATAGTGATCCGCAAAAATATATTGGTCGGGTATTGCATATCGCTCACGACTGTGATCTCGCGTTGTTAACCGTCGATGACCCAAAATTTTTTGCAGATACCAGCAGCCTGGAGTTTGATGACATTCCGGAACTGCACTCGACCGTGACTGTTTATGGATATCCAATTGGCGGCGAGCGGATGTCCGTAACTCGCGGGGTAGTATCACGAATTGAATTCCGAGTCTATGCGCATTCGGGACTCGATTCGCACTTGACTATCCAAATCGATGCCGCAATCAACCCCGGTAATAGCGGAGGACCGGTACTGCAGGATGGAAAAGTTGTCGGAGTTGCTTTTCAGGGGTTTAGCGGCGCAGTCGCGCAAAATACCGGTTACATGATTCCGGTGCCAGTGATTGCTCGTTTGCTTAAGGATGTGGAAGATGGACATTACGATGGGTATGTTGAACTGGGGGTATCCTATATGAATCTGCTGAATCCTGCTTATCGCAAAGCAATGGGAATAAGCATGGACATCGCTGGAGTAGCAGTAACCAAGGTGCTTCAAGCCGGTTCCGCCAATGGGGTGTTGCATCCGGGAGATATTCTCCTGAAAATCGATGGCTACGCGCTCACCAATGATGGACATATCGTCATCAATAAAGACTATGTGCAAATGGAAGAAGTGGTGGAAAGAAAATTTCATGGAGATAAAGTCAGCTTCAATTTACTGCGCGACGGCAAACCCGTCACTGAAACGGTGACCCTCAGGGGCGCATGGCCATACGGAATGATGGCAAATCAATACGATAAAAAACCTGAATTTGTTCTTTTTGCCGGATTATTATTTCAACCCATGACCCGCAATTTCCTTAGTGCCTATAAAATCAACGATCCCGAGCTGAACTATTATTTCAACATGTTTGTTGCCAATGAGATTTACTTGGAACGTCCGCAAATCATTGTCCTCAGCACATTTCTTCCCGATCCGATCAATACCTATTGGGGAGAATTCCTGCAAAAAATCGTCGATGAAATCAATGGCCGGAAAATCAAGACCATTGAAGATGTAGCGGCGGCATTTGCCGCCACACGGGAGTATTATATCATTAAACTTTTGGGAGAAGGCAAACCAATCGTCATCGAAGCAGTTCAGGTCGCCGCTGCCCGCCAGCGCATACTGGCACGCTATGGCATTTCTCTGGAACAATATCTTGCCCTGAATCAAGAGCATAATTTTGACCAGAAAATCCCTTAACCCTCTTGTTCACGGCGCCACATATTGACCACATGCGATCGTAGCTGCACGCACTTTCCCTCCTGCCATTCACACCAAATTAAAAGATTAATTCACCAAAATCATCATTTTATTTCCTCTCACCTTCACTGACAATCATGGACGAATCACGTTTCATCATCGGCATCGATTTGGGCACAACCAACACGGTGATGTATTACCTCGACACCGAGGAATCCACCCCGCGCATCAAGCCCTTCAAAATCCCCCAGTTTGTTGCGTCAGGCGAAGTCGACTCGCGGGTATTATTTCCTTCCTTTTGTTATCTCCCAACCATGGAAGAAAAAGCCAGTGGAATTGATAAACTTCCCTGGTCGGATGATCCCGCGGTAATGACTGGCGTCTGGGCCCGGGATCGTGGGGCAAGAACACCGACGCGAATCATTGCATCCACCAAGTCATGGCTGGCTCACGCCGGGGTGGATCGCCTGAAACCCATTCTACCTTGGGGCAGTGAATTAATCGAGGAAACTAAATCCCCAGTTGAGGTGTCAAGTCTGTATCTTCGCCATTTGAAAAATGCCTGGAACCATCACTTCAAAAACACCCGTGACCGCTTGGGGTCATGGTGTTATCTTGAAGATCAGCAGGTCATTATTACCATTCCAGCTAGTTTTGATGAAACGGCACGGCAATTGACGCTTGAGGCATCACTCCAGGCGGGTTATCAGCACGTCGTTTTAGTCGAAGAACCACTGGCAGCGTTTTATTCCTGGTTATTCCGGCATGAAGACGATTGGTGCCAGCATTTGACTCCCGGAGAGAAAATTCTGGTGGTTGATATCGGTGGTGGCACGACAGATTTTACCATCGTTACTCTGGATCATAATGAAACTTTGCGGCGCACCGCCGTTGGCGATCATCTGTTATTGGGCGGTGATAATTTAGACATGACCATCGCAAGAAAAATTGAAAAACAATGGGGACAGACCCTATCCACTCACGAGTGGACCGGATTGTGTATGCGCTGTCGAGAAGCCAAGGAAACGTTACTCAGCAGTGATCAGGAGCAGGTCGAAATAACGCTGTTGATGCCAGGCAGTTCCGTACTGCGCAACCTGCGCAAGGCGATCCTGACGCGCGGGGATATTGAGACGATATTGGAAACCGGTTTTCTCCCGCAATGTCCAGCAGACTCCCAACTGAATGTCATGCGTTCCGGGATTCGCACCATGGGACTTCCCTACGCGACCAATCCAGCGATCACCGAGCATCTCCTGCTGTTTCTGCGCTATGCGGCCAAACTCTCCCATGATTCGACGATGGGTCCCGCCAGCGGCACGTTCAGCCAGACCCATTCCAGCCCCTCAGATATCACGCCGGCGGAATCGCCATATAAGCCCTCATCAACGCCGAGCATCGACAGCGAAACCGAGTCTCAAAGCATCCCGCGATTGTATCCTGGCAAAGTATTGTTTAATGGTGGCAGCATGATTCCAGAAAGCATACGTTCACGATTATTAACCGTGATTGCTTCCTGGTTTCCGGATTACCCGCCACCCCAGGAGATTAAAGGCGAGGATTATTCTCTGGCCGTAGCCAATGGCGCGGTATATTATGGCTGGACTCGGAGAGGGAAAGGGGTGAAGGTTAAAAGTGGTATCGCCCGATCGTTTTATTTGGAGACCCTGGATTCTGATGATCGCTCACGATACATCTGTGTCATGGCGCGTGACACCGATGAAAATCTGGTCATTCATATCCCCGGTCAATATACTCTTATGACCAACCAAAACGTGCAATTCAAATTGGCCAGTAGCGCCACCAGACTCCATGACCTTCCTGGAAACGTCGTTCCTGATAGCGATGAATTAACCTTTATCGCCCCCCTGATCACTCAACTACAGTATGGTAAAAGTGAGTGTAAAAGCCTCAAGGTTAAAATTTGCAGTCGACTGACTGAGGCCGGAACTCTGGCAATTGCCCTCCATTCTTGTTCGACCGAACACATTTGGCCATTACAATTTGACCTGCGCTCCATTCCCGAATCGACCTTATTATCCGGATCATTCATCTCTTTCGATGCGCGCCAAATATCCACAGCCATGAAACATGTCACTCAGGCATTTCGTGATCAGCCTGGTAAAATCACCAGCCTGGTGGGCGACCTGGAAAAATACCTGGGACAGACTCGCGATCAGTGGCCGCTGATCTTCATACGGCAATTGGTCGATACGATGTTGCAGCTGCAGGAATTTCGCGGCCAGACAGATGCTCATGAGACACGCTGGTATAATCTGATGGGACTGGCCATGAGACCTGGATTTGGAGATCCTTCCGATACGATCCGGATGCGGGAATTATGGAAAATCTGGTTTCAGGAACCGGTTCATAAGCGTCAATCTCAAGTACTCGCGGAATGGTGGGTTTTATGGCGGCGAATCGCGCCGGGCCTCAAAAGCGGACAGCAAATTACCGTTGCCAATAAAGTGATTAAAATTCTTTGCCCACGAAACGAATACCGCTCTCATATTCGAGAAGGAGTACAGGCGCAAAAAGAAATGTGGCGTTGCCTGGGCGCGCTTGAACATTTGCCAGCAGATAAAAAAGCGGCAGTCGGAAATCTTTTACTGGGGCGGAAAGCCCCCTTGCAGGATTATGACTATTGGGTTCTGGCCCGGCTCGGAGCGCGAGTCCTCTTTCGTGCTCCCGCCAATACCATATTGCCAACCGGCGTGGCAGAAATCTGGATTAAGCAGCTTGCATCAAATGCAACCGGAAGTTCCCCGCGCTCCATGCATTTGTTTGCGCTCGCGCGGATTGCGGCTCGATGCGGTGACCGCAAGTTGGATGTTCATCCGGCGGTGTATCAGGAAGTCAGGGAATTTCTCACGCGACATAAGTGTCCCACACATTGGCTTGACAATATGGCGTCATCGATTCCTGACCACCAGCAAACAATGAAAGAATTGCTGGTTGATTCGATACCCGTGGGATTAAAAATATCCTCATTCCATGAGGAATAATTTTTTCTTGAGGCTGAGCGCTGGCTAGTTGCAGATTCTCTCTTTCTTCGTTACAAGCTTGACCAATATCAGTGATGCGATATATTCTAAGATTTCAAGTTAAGCATATATATCTTAGCGTTCGGATGGTGATGAATCTCAAAACTCGATTCTGTCTTACCTGTCACAATTATAATTCTTAATTAAAGGCCATGTAAGGATAATGAAAGCGGGAGAAGCTGCTGCCAATGATGAAACGGTAGTCCATAATAAATCCTCCAAATTACCGCCTCGCGATCAGCACCAAGACGAATGCGATAAAACCGTTGTTGCTTCCAATCGTCCGGCTTTGAATCCAGAGTTAGCCCAGGCAGAAGAAACTGCCGTGCGCACAAAAGCCATGAATGCAGTTGCTCCCTCTGATGATGATGATGATGACGCAAAAACGCTTATTCAACCCCCCAAAAAAACCCTAAAATCGACCGTCAAGGATGATCGTTTAAGCATGTCCACCATGCAGCTTGCCCGACGATCATTATCCGGGGATATGGCGATTGCTCAAAATGCGTATCTGGAAGTGTATGGATTGAAATCCACCCCGGTTGGTTTTGACTTGAATGACAAGGAGTTTTTGATCGGACGCAATCAGGATTGCCATCTGATTTTGCCGCTCTATGGGGTATCACGGGTTCATTCACGGATTTATTTTATGAATGATGAGTATTATATTGAAGATATGAACAGTACGAATGGCACCTATGTGAATGGCATTAAAATTCTCAAATGTGTTCTGCGTAATAACGACCAAATTGAGATTGGCGAGGCAAAAATCATATTCATTGAGGAACGGATGAGGAGGGTTTCAAAATAATGGCAGGCCGAGATGATCAAATAAAAGTTACTTTTTGGGGAACTCGCGGTTCGATTCCGACACCGGGGAGAACGACCGAAAAATATGGCGGCAATACCCCCTGCGTGTCTGTGAGTTATCAGGATACCTACCTTATCATTGATGCCGGATCAGGGATTCGTAATTGCGGTTTGGAACTCTTGGCTAGTGATAGTGGCAAGAAACCTCTTACCTTGCACTTATTCCTGAGTCATACCCATTGGGATCACATTCAAGGATTGCCGTTCTTTGTTCCCGCCTATATCAAAGGGAATAAAGTTGTCATTTATGGCAGTCCCAACAAGGAGCGATTCCTCGAATCCATTCTCAGCGATCAAATGGATACCCAATATTTCCCGGTGGGCATGTCGGCTCTCGCTGCCGATATCAGCATTAAGGAGCTCTCAGACGAGCCCATGAACATGGGCGGCATCATCGTCAACTGGCAGGAGCAGATTTATCATCCTGGTGGTTGCGTGCGTTATTGCTTCGGCCTTGATGGTCGCAAAGTCATCTACGCAAGCGACGTGGAATTGGATCAAATTTTTTACCCAACGAAAAAAACCGATGAAACTGAAATGCATGCCAAAGAGTACCTTGAATTCATTGAAGGCGCCGATTTATTGATCGCGGATGGACAATACACTCAGGAGGAATACAAAACCAAGGTGGGATGGGGACACACATCTATAAACGTACTCATGGAAATTGCCTATAAGGCAAAAGTCAAACAACTCGCGTTCTTCCACCATGATCCTCAACATTCGGATAAATTCCTTAACGATCTATGGAATGAATTCAGTCCGCAATACCATACGGCTACTCCCCCAATGCATATTTTTTGGGCCCGCGAAGGCTTGACCATGCCCATTTAACAAATAAGGGCTACGCGCAGTGAAACCGACATGTAACCCCTCTGGTTGAATGAAGCCGCTCGGGGAAGTGGGGATAGGTCTTTTGATATGGAGTTTCGACAGTTCAGCACTCTGTCTTAGCGGCATAAAAGGAGAGACACTGCCCATTCAAGAGTCGAATAACTCGAGAAATCTCCGTATGGAGTTCATGCTTGAGCCTGTCCCGCGGAGATCATTGCAGCATCCTGAAAAATAAACTCCATACCTCAGAGCTTGCCGTCTCACCGATTTATTGAGAAGCTACTCAGAAACAAAGAGGCGCCGCCTCACAATCCGTCCAGCGGTCTGATGACCCCGCCCCGATTCAAAACATGCGTGTAAATCATGGTTGTGCTCACATCGGCTTGACCCAACAATTCCTGCACCGTCCGAATATCATAACCGTTTTGGAGTAAATGCGAGGCAAAACTGTGTCGAAACATGTGGCATGTGTCCGGTTTGTTCAAATCAGCCTTATTCCCGGCCACCGAAACCGCCATCTGGATGATGCCAGGATTCCAATGATGGCGACATGTTTGACCGTCGAGCGGATCCGTGGACAATCCTTCCGCCGGAAAAACAAATTGCCATTCCCATTTCAGGTTAGCTTTCGGATATTTATCAGCGAGTGCATGCGACAGATAAACATGTCCATATCCAGAGCGAAAATCATCCTCGTGGAGTCGTTTAACCTTCTCCAAATAATCGCGCAGCCTGCCATGAAGAGTTTGCTGACAAAGCGTATATCGATCTTTACTTACCTTTCCATCATGAATCGTCAATAGTTGATTCGCAAAATCCAAGTCCTGCACCCGCAGTCGCAGAGATTCCATCAGCCTCAATCCCCCGGCATACTTCAATTTGGCGATGTTCAGATTCGTCCCTTTGATTTCGGTGAATAACAATTTGATTTCCTCTTTGCTCAGAACAGTGGAGAGTCATTGCGATCGTTTGGCGGGAAGGGAATGGCATGGATATTCTCCTCGAGCGGCAAGTCGAGAACTTTCCGATATAAGAATAAAATGGCGTTAAATGCCTGATTTTGTGTTGCCGCAGCCACCTCGCCATGAACTGCAAGATGACTGAGAAAGGCTTCGATATGCGATTTATTCATTTCACTGGGATGGCTTTTTCCATGAAAAATAGATGTAACGAGCGATCCAGCCAAGATAAGATTTTTCGGTACGGAGAGAATAATGCTTCAACCGAATGATGCGACGAATTTCAGAGATCAATCGGTTTTGCTCAGAATGTGATTTGTTGAATTGAGGGCTCATAAATTCTTTGTTTTCCGGTCATTTGATTTATTTGAAATCCGAGTTTAGGATCACCATTGTTTAGTAAAATATCGAATCGTTATATTTAAGCCTAACACCGCATTACCGGTGATAGATTTGAATTTTTAGATCTAATCACTAGTTAGGCCGCATACACGCATTGCAACCGTCGTTAATCTTTAGAGAATGAACGCTATGGCTAAGTACCTGATCTCCTTTCCCAGCGCGGCGATGATCGTGCCCGACAGCGAGTTGGAGGCGGTAGATCGCGACTCGCATGTTGTGATCGAAGAAGCTAAGGCTGCCGGCGTCTACGTTTTTGGCGGTGGCATCGACGAAGACGTGCCACCCGCGCTTGTCTCGGGCAACGGGGCCGTTGCCGAGGGCGGCTATCCTTGGGCGCCCTCGCTTAACGGCGGTTTTACCGTGTTAGAACTGCGCTCGCGCGACGAGGCTGTCGCGTGGGCCGCTCGCATTGCTAAGGCCTGCCGTTGTGATCAGGAGCTCCGCGTCTTCCTGTTCGATCCACAGTCCTGATGGCGGCACAGAGGGCTCTGAAAGTGCGGTCTAACATATCATTCAAGCCGAACCCGCTTGGCGGGTCGGCTTAATTCAAACATTCGACCCGCAAGAATAACCACGTCTCATGAGCAAAACCAAATCGCTGACAATGCACAATGTGGGTATCGTCGTACAAGACCTTGATGCCGCCATTGAGTTCTTCACAGAGCTTGGCCTCGAACTTGAGGGACGCGCCCCAATTGAAGGTGCCTGGGCTGATAACGTCACAGGATTACGTGATATGCGCGTCGAAATCGCCATGATGCGAACACCAGACGGTCACAGTCGGCTTGAACTGTCTCGATTCCTCGCTCCGCCTGTAGTCGCCGATCATCGCACTGCCCCGGTGAACGCTCTCGGCTATCTACGGGTAATGTTTAACGTAGATGACCTTGACGACACGCTCGCACGCCTGCGCAAATACGGCGCGGAGGTCGTCGATCGAGTGGTTCAGTATGAAGAGACGTATCGCCTATGCTACATCCGAGGCCCTGAAGGAATTCTTATTGGACTTGCTCAAGATATCGGGCAGCAGAGTTAGGCTCCCTCACAATAGACAAAGGCCGAACCAGATGGATAAGCGGGTAATGGGGGGTCACACCTACTCTTAGTAATTAAGGTACTGGGCCGTTATAACCGTTGATGATGAAATAGATGGGATTGGGTGGGATTCGATCTTTTCCATCTGAGTTTTATAGCAAGAGAATGCGATAGCAATTTATCCTATAATAGGCAAAACCTATCAACGAAAGTTAAAACCCGAACCAAGCGATCAAGGGCATCGGCTCAACAGTCCATTTTTTGCAGTCAAGGTTCATCGGTTCGCCGTGCCTCATCTTTGAGTTCGATCGATCTCAGATTGCATAATAATTCCTTGAGGGTACCATTATTAAATGAGTCCAACAGTTTTCAGACATGAAGGATATCGGTTCTTTTTCTTTTCACGCTAAGAAAAACGGATTCATGTTCATGTGTATTGTGCCGATGGTGAAGCGAAGTTTTGGTTAACGCCGGAGATTGCCTTGGCGGAAAATCATGGTTTAAGCAGAAAACAAATTAACGAATTACGAAAGATCATTAAGGATCGTCATCATGAAATCACCAACGCTTGGAAAAAGCATTTCGGTAGTTGAGGTCACAAATTTTTCCCCCAACGGGATTTGGTTATATGTAACAGAAAAGGAGTATTTTTTACCGTATGATCAATACCCTTGGTTTGAGAGGGCGACTGTCAAGCAGATATTTGATGTTCAATTGCTTCATGGATTTCATCTCTATTGGCCACAGTTGGATGTGGATCTTGAATTGAAATGTTTAGACACTCCCCACGCCTATCCGCTAAAATGGAAGATCGAACCAGGGGATGGACTCAACCTACATTAAGCCGCTCATCGCGGCTCCATTCCGGTGAGTCATCCTTGACGTTCGATCATTAAATTAGTTACATTAATATTTTACACGAAATTTCAGCTCCGAGCCGAAGGCATGATTCTTGATCGGCAAACGCGCCCATTGATGGGATAGGTTAAAATAGATGAGATATACCGGGATTCGCTATTTCATGAGAATAATTGGATGGATAAAGATTGGTTATATCGGATGAATGAAGGAAGCGCCCGAGGTATTTAGCCAAGGCAAAATGGTCGAAGAATTGGAAGCCAATTCAAGTTTAGATATATCGTCGTTCCACGCGATTGCCCAAAGAACAGATGATTTCATAAGAAATACTCTTTTTGGCTTCAGTCCATTCGTGGATTCCAATTCCTGCTCCCAGACATATGATTTCATCGCCGATTTTTACATGGGGCACCGGTTCGAGGGAGATACAGGTATAATCCATTGAAACCCGGCCGAGAATATTACACCGCTTGCCATGCACCAACACATCACCCCGATTCGACATTGCCAACGGCAGGCCATCGGCATACCCAATTGATATGGTTCCCACCAGGGTTGGGCGTGTGGTTATATAGGAACGACCATAACCAATCGACATACCAGAAGGCAATAATCGTTTGGCAACCAACCGGGTTTTCAGGGTGAGAACCGGCTCAAGGGTCAATGATTGCTTCCCTTCCAGATCGAACACGCCATAGAGATTGATTCCGGTTCTCACCATGGTGAAATTCGGGAAGTATGATTCCGGGACATTATTAATCCCATCACTATTGGCAATGTGTATTGCGGAAAATGATATGCCTTGTTTTTCCAAGCGGGAAATCAGCATGGATAAGCGCTTGATTTGAGCGCGGGAAAACTCTATATCCCCATAAGCAATAGGAAAATGAGAACTGATCCCGGAACAGCGTAATCCGGGCAGCTTAACCGTTTCCCGGATCACACTCTCCGCCTGCGCCGCCAGAATGCCCAGGCGCCCCATGCCGGTATCGATGATAAAGCAACATTCAACGGTCTTGCCCTGCCGTACAGCCTCCCGGCTTAACGCGCAGGCAACTTCATAATCCGTTATGGGAGCGATTATGCCATGTTCGACAATAAAGTGGATTTCATCGCCAATCACACCGCCGATAATTTGGACCGGCACTCCCAAAGAGATAATGGCCAAGGCTTCGCGCAATTCCGCTACTCCAATTGCCGTGACGCCCGCTGATACCAATGCCCGAGCGACGGGAATCAATCCGAGCCCATAGGCATTGGCCTTGAGAATTGCCATGACCTTGAGGGGTTTCACGGCGGCAGCAATCTTCGCGTAATTGGATTTGATCTTATTCAGATCGATTTCAACCCATACGCGCGGATTGGGTAACTGAGAGGCATCACTCATCTTTGGCAGAATAATTACAATAGTGAAATACTTTGCAGCAGTGGCAATCCGGCGTCCGTGCCTTACACGTATATCGACCATGGAGAATAAGATAATGATGTGCCCCGTGACGATACTCCGATGGAATTTTTGGGAGTAAGGCTTTTTCTACTGCCTCCGGGGTCTTTGCCACTGCCAGGCCGGTGCGATTGGCCACCCGAAAGACATGGGTGTCGACTGGCAATGTGGGCTGTTGATATAACACATTCAAGATTACATTGGCAGTTTTCCGTCCAATTCCGGGCATGGCAGTTAACGCAGAGAAAGTATCCGGGATCCGACCGTTATGTTTATCCTTTAGGATTTGGCAGATGCCAATAATCGAACGCGCCTTCTGGCGATACAAACCGATCGATCGGATCATCGCACACAGGCCTTGTTCTCCAAGCGCCAGGTAATTTTCGGGACTGTGGCAATGTTTCCAGAGCTCGCTGGTTACGCGATTTACGGCTTTATCGGTCGCCTGCGCGGATAAGACCACTGCGACGACCAAGTCGAGAGGACGATGCCAGATTAATTCGGTTTTTGGGGTAATATTGGCTGCCAACAGTTTAAAGAATGCGCTGATTTGAGCCCGCGTCAAGGGCTTGGATGTTCTTGCCGGTTTAGAGTGTTTTTTCACGAATTCTTCTCTCTGAAATCTGGGATAGTTATTGGATGCTTCGCAAAGTTGGTATCAAGATGGTTATCAGAATATATGGCGTTACCATATATTCTGCACGCCGTCATAATCTTCTCTTTTCAGACGTCCCTCCAAGACTTGATTTAGACCTGATCGTTTCAAACCCGCCAATTAATTAGCGGGCAATTTACAAGCGTCCCATCCGGGACAAAAGCAAGCAGCCCAGCGATTTAGCGTTGGGAACAAGCGAATCATTCTTTGTTGATTGTCCCATTGTGACAACTGAAAAACCATGACCAGGATGTAAAGTTAATCATGGCTTTAAAATGACGATTGTGACCGCGTAAAGTATTGTATTCGGTACTCGATCAGGTTTAATAAAAAGATTGCACGATTGCCGGCCTGATTGGAATGGCGGCGTTCAAAATTCGGCTGTAAGCTGTCCATACTGATATCTCTTCGGTCTGATTGCGAATTGGTTTATGGATAATGTTAGTATCGCGAACGTCCATATTCATGACGAACTAGATCATATAAATAATTATTTATCATAGTATAAATGAGCAATAAATCCCATGATAAGCCTACGATAAAATGGTTGACTGAAGAGCTCAATTCGCTGGCGGAGAGGAATTGTTTGCGAACCCTGAAAGCTGCTGAACCCCTGGCTCATGGACTGGTGCGCAGCCATGGGCGGGAACTGTTAAATTTATCCGCTAATAATTATCTCGGTCTGGCCGAAGTATTAAGTAATTTTATTCACAACCATCACCTTCATACCACTTGGGGCGGCGGCGCTTCCCGACTGGTAACCGGAAACCATCCGGTCTTTGCACAATTGGAAGCTGCGGTCGCCAACCTGAAAGGCACTGAAGCCGCTTTGATATTCAGCAGCGGCTATATGGCCAATATCGGAGTGATCCCCGCGTTAATGAAAGCTGGTGATGCTATTTATAGCGACCGCCTGAATCATGCCAGTATCATTGATGGAATCAGGCTGAGTCGCGCCCAACACATCCGTTATCGCCACGTGGATATGGATCATTTGGAGACGCTGCTGCAAAAGGGCGGAAATTATCGCCGCAAACTGATCATTTCGGAAAGTGTCTTCAGCATGGATGGCGACATGGCGCCATTAGCTCAATTAGCGTCATTGAAAGAGCGTTATGGAGCGATGTTAATGATCGATGAAGCTCACAGCGGCGGACTCTACGGACCGGATGGCGCGGGGTTGGCGGGCGCGCTGCAGGTAAGCGCCGCGATCGATGTGCAGATGGGCACGTTCAGCAAGGCCTACGGCGGTTATGGCGCTTATGTTGCCGGACGGCGGGTTTTGATTGATTATCTCATCAACCACGCGCGCAGTGTTATTTACACCACCGGGCTGCCGCCATTATTGATTGCCGCCAATCTGGAAGCAATCAATCGGGTTAAAAAAGAACCCTGGCGCCGCGAAAAACTTTTCGCGAACATCCGCTTAACCCACCAGGAAATGTCCGCCTGGCCGGGGGTCAATCCCCGAGATGACACCCCGATATTTCCGCTGGTGATCGGAGATGATGGTGAGACGGCAAGGATCAGTCAGTTTTTATGGGAGTCTGGTATCGCTGCCATTGCGATACGCCCTCCCACAGTCCCCAAAGGTTCCGCACGGTTGCGGTTGTCGCTTTCCGCGGCGCATCGCCCTGAGGATTTGCTGGCAGCCCTGAAAAAAATCAAATCCATACTGGTCCGATGAGGCCGGGTGAGTTTATTCCCGGGGATTGAATTCTTCCTGTTTGGTGAAGGGTGACGGGGGTTATTTTTGCTGTAAAATCTCGACTACCCCTGCTATCGTTGATTGCTTGAGCAGAGCTTTGGCGATTGCCTCGGATTCAGTAAGCGATAGGCTGGAAATAATCTTCTGCACCCGGGGAATGGATCGGGGATCAATGCTCAAGGTATGAATGCCGATTCCAAGCAGGAATGGAACATATAATTTTTGACTGGCAATCTCGCCGCATATGGAAACATCGATGCCTTGAGCGCGGGCAGCCCTGGCGATTTTTGCCAGGCCGCGCAATATGGCGGGATGATGGGGAAGGAAATAAGATGAAACCAGTGAGTTCGTGCGATCGACCGCCAGCATGAACTGTATAAAATCATTGGTCCCGATACAAAAGAAATCAGCTTCTTTCGCCAGATGGTCGATAATCTCGATGACCGACGGGGTCTCGATCATGGCGCCGATTTTGGGTGAACGATTATGGGGCAGGTTCTCTTCCTCGAGTTTGGCAATGCAGTTGACAACGCACTTTTTGGCTTCCAGGAACTCGTCCACTGATGAGATCATCGGAAAAATTATACGCAGATTGGTGGCATGAGTACCGGCGCGCAGGATGGCCCGCAATTGCTCTTCAAAGATCGGCAAATGACTCAAGGAAAAGCGAATCGAGCGCATGCCCAGGGCGGGATTATTTTCCTGATGCTGATTGTAATATGCCAATACTTTATCACCGCCGATATCCAGAGTGCGAATGTACATGGGCTTATCCCGCATATGATTGACGATGGTGTTGTAGACGACCACTTGTTCTTCTTCGTTGGGGAAATCCGGTTTCACCATAAAAGGAAATTCAGTGCGATACAATCCAATGCCCTCAGCGTTCATGTCTTCGGCTATTTTCAAATCCATCATCAGATTGACATTCGCCAGCAAATGGATGCGGACCCCGTCCTTGGTGTACGTCTCTGATTTAATCAATCGCTTCAAAATCTTGCGTTTCGCCCGTGTCCGCTTCCGTTCAAGAAATTTTTTCACAATGGCAGGGAGGGGATTGATATGGAGATTTCCCATTTCTGCGTCCAGAATTACCGACGTGTACTCAGGAAGATTGAGCAACTCATTGTCATCGGCTATCACCATGGGAATTTGCAGAGAACGCGCCAGAATCGATAAGTGAGAGGTGATGCCGCCGGATACCAGGATGATGCCACTGATGTTTTCAGCAGATAGCTTCATGATATCGGAAGGATATAAATCGCGGGCTATGACAATCTTGTTATGCCAGTCCACCGCCACATGACATGATTCTTCATCGGTGACAAGGATGTTGACCAGCCGACGGGTAAGATCCTCGACATCACGCGCTTTTTCCCTGGTATAGGGATTGGGACTGAGTGCCAGCTTCTTGATAAATCTATTGGCGACCGAGATGATGGCAATGGGCGGGTTTTCACCCTCATTAATTAGCTTCATCATGGCGCCGGTGAAGGCGGTATCCTTAAGCATCAGAATATGCGCCCCGAATATCAGGGATGCCACGCCGGTGACCTTGGTTTCGAGTTGGGTTTGCAAATCCTCCAATTGCTTTTCGGTGGTTTTGACGGCTTGAATAAAATCCTCAAGTGTATATTGATTTTTATATTCGTAATCAGTCAAAAAACGATAGGGCTTGCCTTCATCGATGACGGTTGCCTGGGTATGAGCCAACCCTTCTGATGCGACCTCGACCTTCAAGATCCTGTAATCATGTGCGGTATCCAATTCAGGTTTTTCCTTCTCCTTATGACGCGCGTGAAGTTCTATTAACAGGCGGGAGTTTTCGATGACACCTGCCAACTGGGCGGTGATTGCCTTGAGCGCCATTTCATCGCCCTCGGTAAACTCATGTTCAGATTGTCGCTGTACCACCAATGCGCCAATCCGCTCCATGCCACGCAATATGGGAACGACTAAAAACGCCTCAAATCCTTCTTCCTGAATGTTGGGAATAAGTTTGAAGTGAGGATTGTGGGAAGCATTTTTTTCACAAATAATGATTCTTTCCTGGATCGCCCAACCTACCAAACCTTCTCCGAGCTTTAGCCGGGTTGTATTGACTGATTTGGGGTTAAGTCCACGAGTCGCCTTTAATTCCAATTCCTCATTTTCCCGGTTATACAAATAAATGGAACACACATCCGCCTTAATATGTTTTGCCATTAAATCTACAATTTGTTGTAGAAAGGCTTCGATATTAGCGCTGCCGGCAAACAAGGCATTCAATTCGCCTATATCACAAAGCAAACCCAAATGAGATTTATAAATAATTTCGGTTTTTGTGCGATTTTTTTTCGTCATTTGATGAAAATCTTTCTTTTGCCAAACGGATGCGGATTCAGGCGCTGGAACTACCAACCAGACGCCGATTGGCAGGCTGTACATTGAGGTGATCGGGAATTACAAATTTATGATACCCAAACATTTTCCTAATATTATACTTATTCAATGATTATACGTCCACAAAAAGCCTTAATATTGTTATACGCATGGTTATGTCAGGGTTCAAAGTGGATTACAAATGAAGGGCTGGCCGGCATATCTCTTTTGTTCGGATGCGCATATCTGGCATTGATAATGGGAATGGAATTCATCGGGGAAAAATTCTGGTTGACCGGTCTTCTCCTTTATTTTCCCACATTGTATTTGGCAACTCCAGCACTGGCATTATTGGCTGTCTGTTGGTTATTTCAACGGCGATTATGCGGTCTGCAATTAGGTTGTCTGTCATTGGTGATTTTTGTCGGGATGGATTTTCAATGGCCCGCGCGCATCCCGGCCGACATCCCGACAATAAAAATTCTGACGAAGAATCTTGGCGAGCTAAAACGGTATAGCGCCATGCCATTATTGAAAGCTCAAAATCCCGATCTGATTGTGCTTCAGGATGCCACCCACCATGGACCAGTATATGCCCGTAAATTTCCTGAACGTCATTATTTAAGCGTGGGCGAATTCACCCTGATCAGCAAGTTCCCGATTCAGCAAGCGCAATATCTTTTCCACTCCGGACCAGAAAATATACGCCATCCGATCGGCGTCAGATATGAGCTAATGATTGGCGATCATGTCGTTGTGCTCTACAATATTCATCTTCCCACTCCACGCGCCGAGCTGAGCGAATGTTTCAAGCAAATGGTCCAGTCGGCCAACCTCCACTCAGGCTGGCGGGCGGTTGCAAGTTATTATCGTCACACTCTGAGAATGCGCTTTGCTGCCATCACGTATCTCCAGGACAAGATCAGACAAGAACAAACCCCCTACATCATCGCCGGTGATTGCAACGTTCCCGATCAGGGGCATTTCTACCGCATCTTAGCTGATCTGGGCGCAGATGCTTTCGAAGCGGCTGGCCATGGTTATGGTTATACCTTTCCCGGGGATCTTCAATTTGAGTTTGTTTGTGATCGACCCTGGCTGCGTCTGGATTATCTTTTCTGCTCCCGCGAATTTATCACGATTCAGTGCCAATCAGAGCTGGAATTTCATTCTGAACATGGCGCGGTTATTGCCAAAATTGCGTCCCATGGCACGGGCATATTCCCCGAGTTCTGAACCAGCCAAGTGGTATCTGCTCTTAATTAAATTGCGTCTGGTCAATTATCGCTATACATTAAGGGTAGCTTCTTTTAAGTACTTGCGATTAATCACATTAAAAACCACGACCAATTGAATCCGCATGAAATTGAGAAAATCAAACTATCTTGACCGCAGTTTCCTGACCTCCACTGAAGTCGCCGAGGTGTGTGGTGTAAATCGAGCAACCGTGGTGCGGTGGATACAGGCCGGGGGATTAAAAGCTGAAACGACATTGGGCGGACGTTATCGCATAAACATCGATAGTTTGCTGGAACAAGCTAATGCCGGGGGGATATTTATTGCTCCCGAAAAACGGAAAAAACTCTCGGAAGCGATTTCTCCCAAATCGTCTCTTGAACCGGTGACAGCCGCGCATAAAGAAGCCAGCAATATTCAGATATTGCTGATCGATGATGATGCCGATATCCGGAGCATGCTGAGTGAGTTTTTCTCCCTGATGGGGTACAGCGTTCTGAGTGCCGACAATGGGTTCAAAGCCCTCGATTTTCTCATGAAAAATTACAATGTAAAATTGATTATATTGGATCTGCTCATGCCCGGAATCAACGGCATTGAAACCCTCGAGAAAATCCGCGAATTGCGGAGCAACGTCTCCATTATCGTGACCAGTGGTTTCATTGATTATTATTATCCGAATGGCATTGCCCCATTAAAAGGCAATGTTGACGCGGTTCTGAAAAAGCCATTCGATCTTGATGAGTTGTCCGTGATTTGTCGCCGCTTGCTTAAATCATCGTAACCGCCCGATCTCCAGACCTCATATCACCCTTGCGGTACTTCTCAGGCGCCAGGGAATGCCTGTGAGATCTCCGCGACTGAAAGCAATCAATTCCCCGGCAGAGTACGTGTTTAACGTCGGTTGGAGTACAGGCTTTAGCCTGCCGTAAAGCAATTAACATCCAAACTGCAGTCCCGCAGAGCGGGACTGGACTCCAACACTGATTCCCCTTAATGATTACGCTAAACAGGCACATTCGGCAGGAGAACTCCCAACTTTATTGACCTCAATGCTCACGCTAAACACGTACCGGCAGTAGCCGGGCAATCCAGGATAAACCCGAAAGGGTAAAATGGGTGGGGCCGCTGATGACATGATCAAGGTGAGAAGCAATAAACTCCTTATCGCCACCAATAATCAGGATATTTAAATTGGCAAGACCAAGCTGTTTTTGACTCTCCGCAATTAATTTTTCAAGCGCCCCCAGTATTCCCAAGTCGACACCGGCGAATATTGCCTTTCGCGTGGTGGTTCCTAATGCTTCAGGGAGATTGGCAGTCAATTCGACCTCCGGCAATTGTCCTGTTTTTTGCTTCAACACCCATCGTGATAGCATTCTTCCGGGCAATATTGCGCCCCCCCAACACCGCCTTTGGGAATCTATCACCGTGGTTGTAATCGCCGTGCCACAGTCGATGATCATGATCGGCAGTGGATACTCGTTGACCGCTGCCACCATGTTTGCCACTCGATCAGCGCCGATGGTGCTGGAATCGATCGCGGATAAATCTATTCCCAATTCAAGGCGAGCATCGACCCAAATAAGTCGGTCAGGGGACAGATGGAGGCCAATGTGGGTCTTGATATCGGGAACCACACACGCGATGACACAGGGGTATGGAAGGGTTTGCATGGAGGATAAGGCAGCAGGAGAATCCATTAGCAGTGATTCGGTGCGAATGCGGCTGGATAACGACAAATGGTCGTTCTCAAACAGCGCAAAATCTGAATGCGTGTTGCCAATATTTATCAGCCATGCTTTATTCATAATAGTTTTGCATTCCATCCGGAAAATCTTGATCTTCATGTCCGCCATTATTGGACATTCTAATTTACGACTTTCTCATGCGACTCGAATTTCTTGGCACCGGGACTTCCACAGGAGTTCCACAAATCGGTTGTGACTGTGCGGTTTGTCATTCTTCAGATATCAGAGACCAACGCACCCGTTGCAGTGTATGGATCCGGGCCGCAGGTAAAAACATCATTATTGATACCGGACCTGATTTCAGAATTCAATGCCTGCGCAGCGGCATACCCCGCATTGACGCGATATTGTTCACCCATTTTCATGCGGATCATGTGTTTGGACTGGATGACGCACGATTGTACAACGTCATCCAAAAAGAAAAAATTCCGATCTATGTCCCCGACTTTATGGCCGCCCGTTTTGCGCTCTGTTTTGACTACACGCTGGAAGCGCCGAAACCCGGATTAACCCGGCCTCATTTTCAACAAAATATCATTCGCAACGAACCGATCCAATGGGAAAATCTTAGCATTATTCCTGTCGATGTCTATCACGGCCTGGAAACAATCAAAGGATATGTCTTCTCCAGTCCCACCGTCCAAATTGCCTATTTGATTGATTGTAAATCTCTTCCCGATGAAACCATTGCATTAGTAAAAAACTCCGATGTGGTTATCCTCAGCGCATTATGGAAAAAAAAGAATCAACACCCCTCCCATCTTAATCTCGACGAGGCCATCGAACTTTCGCAGCGGCTTGAAAGCAAACAAATCTACCTCTCGCATATCACTCATCATATGGGGTTACATCAGGAAACCGAACTCACTCTGCCAGCAAATATTGCTTTGGCGTACGATGGATTGATTATCAACATTCCTTGAGGTTAAATTCATGCCGGGACTTGATTTTATCACCCGCTTTCAACGGTTAAACAGCGGTCATTCTCCCAATAGTGTATTGCACATCATCGACAATTGCATAGTTTATACCATAATTAATTGTACTGAACACAATCAGGTTTTAGCAAAGATTGCACGATTGCCAGCCTGATTGGAATCGCGGCGTTCGAAAATTCGACAGCTTGCAGTCTAAATGTGCATTCACCCCTGTTCGTATCATCATACTAGGAGGATATAGTCATGCCGAATATGGAAGGAAAAGTTTGTCTCAATCATACCGATACTCCGGCAACATCACGTTGTCTTACCTGCTTTAAACCGCTCTGTAATCGCTGTGTTGTCACGCTAGGCGGTCAGGATTTTTGCAGCCAAACCTGTGCGGACAAACACGCCGCCACCAATCAACATTTAATCGAATTTCAAGCACGTGAGAAAGCGCGAAAAGCACGGGAACGCATGAAAAAAATCATCTTTATAATCTTATTCCTTGCCATCGCCGCCGGCGCGTACTGGTATTGGTCGAAGAATCGCGGCGCATTTGAAAAGACTCGAGATTCAATAATGGATCAAGGCAATAAACTCCAAAAAGAAATAAACAAGACCATCAACAAGTAATTGCGCCCGCAACCTCAGGGAAGCTATTATGCCCAAAAAGCTGCTCATTACCATGATGGTAATAATGATTACAGGCATAGTTTTTCTCCCTGAAATCACCGTGATTGCCGCCAGGCAGGCGTTGCGCAAGGAAAACCAGAAAAAATCCTGGGCGCCAGCGATCGCCTATCGATCAGGGGTGATAAACATGCGGATGTGGCGTTATAAGACCGGCCGTGATCTATTGCAACGAGCAATCATTACTTACCCTCAGGAAGAGTGGAGTGATGAAGCCATGTTTCAAATTGGGCTTTGTTATGAAAAAAGCGGTGAACCACATCATGCGATTGCCTCATATTTGTTATTTGCCCAAAAATACCCGCATCATGAATGGGTTAATCAGGCATTGAAACGTGTCGAAAATATCAAAGCCAATCAATGATCAGGAGCGTCAAAACATGATGAACTTCAAGCACGCGGAACAAGTCAATCGGTGTGGCTTGTGATGCGCCGGGTTCGTAAACATAAAAATTCCCTGGACTGAGATCGAATCACCGCGCAACCCAAGAGCGGATTTATTTGGACTTCCATTTTATATTGCAGCCCAGGCTTGGTTTTTGGTCGATATTCACTTCTTGTCCGGCGCCGACACAGTCGAGAGCGACACGGAGATCTTTTCCTGTGGGTGGAATCAACCCGCCGGGACGAGAATCATCAAATTGTCCGCGATACACGCAGGCAAGATGGCGATCAAAGACGAAGAAATCGGGGGTACATACCGCTTTGTAGGAGCGGGCAATGTTCTGGGTTTCATCGAAAAGGTAGGGAAATGGATTTCCCAGGGACTCCGCCAGTTGTTTCATTTTTTCCGGCGCGTCTTCGGGATAATTTTTAATATCATTGGCATTGATCGCAATGAAAGCAATCCCCTTCTCCCTATAGGCGTTGGCGATGATTACCAATTGCGGGAGGATATGCTTGACATAGGGACAGTGATTACAAATGAACATGATCACCGTTCCCCGTTCTCCCTTCCCGAGATTCAGGCTTAAATGTTTGCCTGAAACTACATTGGGCAAATTAAAATCTGGCGCCCGGGTTCCGAGCGGAATCATTGTCGAAGCGGTTTGAACCATAACCAATCTCCTGAAAAATATTTAAATGATCGCATTGAAATTGTTACTTGCGAGCGAGATGGACTATCCTCGTTTTTATTAAGGAGAAGTCCTTGCCATATTCATACACTTTTATTGATAAAAATCTACCAGGATAAAGCCACCCTCTCATTGGGATATCTTGAAACCATATAGGTTTTCCAGAAAGATAGCACGATATCATTCCTGATTGGAGCGGCAGTTTTCGAAAATTCGATTTTATACTGTTGCCCCCATCAATGAAAGTCGACGTCGTCACGAATATGCCGAAGCCTACACAACACATGAAGAACTGTTATGAGCCAACAAAATTCAAACAATGAAATCTGGTTTTATGATCGTCAAACCGGACAATTAATTCAGGAAACTATCTATGGCGGTGCTTTCATCAATTGGATTTACAATTCACGCCTGTTGCCTTTGTGGTCATTTCTGTTGTTCAATTGTCCCTTTGTCAGTCGGGTTTATGGCAAGTACATGGATTCCCGCTGGTCACAGCGCAAAATCCGAGCCGCAATTACCCAGCTCAAAATCGATGAATCCGAGTTTCTGCAGCCGACCGATTCTTTTCCGTCGTTCAACGATTTTTTTATTCGCGAACTGAAACCGGAGAGCCGCCCCTACGATGATCATCCTGATATTCTGGTTTGTCCCGGTGATGGCCGGGTCACGGTTTATCCCGAACTCCATCAACAACAAATGATTCCAATTAAAGGGATGGATTATTCCATCGATGATTTGCTGCCTCGGTATGGGGCTCACTATCATAATGGCGCCCTGGCAGTGATTCGCTTATGTCCAGCCGATTATCATCGCTTTCATTTTCCATGTGCTGGGACCGTCCTGGAACACTACGAGATTCACGGCCAACTGCATTCCGTCAATCCCATCGCATTGGCGCGCAATATCAATGTCTTCTGCCACAATTATCGCCAGGTAACCCGGTTGGAGAGCAATCGCTTTGGCGTTATCGCCTTGATCGAGGTCGGCGCCTTCGGGGTAGGGAGAATCGTGCAGACATTCAATGGCACAAAGGTCGAAAAGATGCAGGAGAAAGGATATTTCAAATTCGGCGGCTCTACCATTGTGATGGTGTTCAAAAAACAAAAACTGAATTTCACTGAAGATTTGCTTGTAAATACCGGGAATGGCTACGAAACCCTGGTGCGGGTAGGAGAAACCATTGGGGTGGCTGATACAGCGTAGGGCGACGGCGTGGCAATCAAGTTGTAATCAAAGTTAGAGTCAGCGATGTAATCTCTCAACTGCATGTTGAGTGAAAATGGTGGTAGGGGGAGGATTCGAACCTCCGTAGGCGATGCCGGCAGATTTACAGTCTGCTCCCTTTGGCCACTCGGGTACCCTACCATTATTTTCCCGCCCAACCCAATCAAACGTTGATTGGGTTGGGCGGGAAAATAAGTATAGAAAGCCCACAAACTAAATCGCAACGTAATAAATGCAAGTTGGGGAAATAAATGATTCACGGGGAAACGGGGTGCCAATATGCCTTTCCGGTAATCTCAAGGGTGGCGATTTTCTTCGTTTTCTTGCTGGTTAGGATAAATACTATACCAACTCCCGCTATCATGGTCTTAAGGTGAACCAGAAGGTACTGCCCTGGCCTACCGCACTCTCTACACCAATCCGTCCTCCATGAGCTTCGACAACCAGTTTGCAAAAGGTCAGGCCCAGGCCGGATGAATGAAATTCGCTCTGTCGTTTTGCTTCAACCTGACCAAATTTGGTAAATATTTTTTCCTGGAATTCCGGTGGGATGCCAGGACCATTATCGACAATGAAAATTCTTACTTCGGCGCCGTCCAACCGGGCTTTGATCGCTACCGTCCCACTTTTTTTGGCCACCACTTTTATCGCATTAACCGCCAGATTAATGATGACGCGGCGAATCAGGTCGGCGTCACAGTCAACGACAATATTCTCGTTTCCCTCCAGGCTGGCGGTCAGTGAACCGATGTTAGCCGCCATGGGTTCAAGCATCGCGGTGACTTCATTGAGTATAATATCGAGGTTGTGCTTCTCCTTGTTTAACGGCATTTTATCTTCTTCCAATCGTCTTGAATCCAGAATCAGGTTTGCCATATCAGTCAAGTTGCGACAAGAGGAGTTGATCCGATCGATAATCGTCACAAAAGCGGGATCGGTACTTTTTAATTCCTGCCGGGTAATCAATTGAATGCTCAATGATATCACCGAGAGCGGCGTCCGCATATCATGAACAATCATATTGGATAAATCCTCGCGGAGGCTCTCAGATTCGAGTAAGCGTAGATGTTCCTCATGAAGTTGGTCGTACATCTTTTTGGTGTAAATGGCGTTGCGGACTCGCAATTTGACATCCTGGCCGTCGATCGGCTTGGTGATGAAATCATTGGCGCCGGCCTGAATCCCCTTGAGGCGATCCTGGCGGTTGTTGAGGGCCGTCACCAACAATACCGGAATAAAGGCCGTGTGGCGGTTTGACTTGAGTCTCCGACAAACATCAAAGCCATCGATTTTTGGCATCATCACATCAAGAAGGATGACATCAAATGAGGTACGATCACACTGTTTCAATGCCGCGGCGCCATCACCCGCCAGCGAGACCTTGTGCCCTTCGTTATCGAGCAAATCCTCAAGCAGTTCACGATTAAAGATTTCATCGTCGACGACCAGGACATGACCGGTGATATTGTTCAGGCTTAGCTTCATTTCCATATTCATAACATGCTCCTTTTTATTGCTGTCGGCATTGGCTTCGCCCCATCAGCTCACTCACCATCGTCACCTATCAATTCATCATTACTGTTTACTTCTTTATGGCGTTGAATCGGGAAAATTCCTGATTTCAGCTTACTCGCCCGATGATTGGGGATGAGAAAACGGAAGACGCTTCCTTGCCCCTCGCCCGCGCTTTCGACCCACAAGCGGCCGCCATGCATTTCAACCAGTCGTTTGGTAATGGGGAGTCCGATTCCAGCACTGAAATGTTTTCTGGCATAAGAGGACTCGGTAAATACAAATCCCGAAAATATCTGCTCCTGTCTCTCCGCCGCCACACCGGCGCCGGTATCAGAAACCGAAATAAGGATCGCGGACTGACTGTTTTTTGCGGCTGAAATGGATTGTATCGCTTCCAGAATCGGGACTGGAATACGATCGTTTGACTGGGGGTACTGAAGTATGTTTTTTATCATTTTCGCATGAATTTTAATCGTGCCTTCCGGCGGTGTAAATTTCACGGCATTGCTAATCAAATGATAGAGAATCTGTTCCAGTTTAGCCTCGTCACAGAAGAATTCACCGACATCCGCATCCGCGGTGACGGTGGTATGAATTTTTTTCGCAACCGCCATCGATTCAAGCTGAGATTTCACTTTGGTTGCAAGCAATCGGGCAACATCGAAATGTGAGAATTGACAGGATACTTGATCGGCGTCGAGGGCGACCAGATCCAATAGATCATTAATCAAGTTCAGTAACCGATGGCCGCTGGTGACGATGTTATCGATATATTTTTGTTGTTTTGCATTCCCTGCCTCGGAGAGCTGATTTTGCAGGATCTCACCGTAGCCAATAATACCATTCAGCGGGGTTCGCAGTTCATGGCTCATACCGGCAAAAAACTGGCTCTTGGCCCGGTCAGCGCTCTTTGCGGCATTCTTGGCATCTTTAAGTTGATTAACAATTTCCCTAAATTTGGTGATGTCCTCAGCAATTCCGGCAATTCGGCAACAGCGCTTATCAGCGTCGATAATCGGATATCCTCGGTCATAAATCCAGCGGATCGTGCCGTCGGGTATGATGATCCGGAATTCCTGTTCAAAATTGGCGCCGGCTAGCGTCTTTTTATACTCCTCAATTACCTTCGGTCTGTCTTCCGGATGAATCGCGTTCGTCCAATCCCATGGATCACTGTAACAGGTTTCGATTTTCCTGCCCATTATCGATTCATATGCCGGACTCACATAGATAACTTTATTCTGGATAACATCATGCAACCAGAACACCTCGTGAATCGCATTGGTCAGTTGATTGAATCGATCGTTAGACTCATTTAATGACTCTTGCATTTTTTTCCGTTCCGCAAACAACCGCATCTTCTGCTTGGCAATCGTCAGATGCAGGGTCATGCTGTCGAAATCAAATGGCTTGATCATGTAATCGTCGGCGCCTGCATCTATCGCCTCATTTATGTCGGCAAGCTCGGCTCTTCCGGTCATCACCAAAATGTAGGTGTCACCGTGTGATTTATCGGCTTTGATGCGGCGGCAAAATTCAAAACCGTCCATTCCTGGCAGGTTCAAATCTAAAATAATCAACGAGAAGTTATCGTTCTGCAACAATGCCAGAGCGGATTCCGCGTCGCCGCAGGTTGCGACATCATAGCCACTGAAAGTAAGGGAATTTTTGACGACATTTCTGACGCCCTCAAAATCTTCAACTAGCAATATTTTCATAATTATCCTCCGGTGCTTGATCCCAGGAATTTTTCGATCTGGCGTGAAAATTCCCGAGTATTTATTGGTTTTGTTATATACCCGTTGCACCCCGCTTCCAGCACCTTATCCTCGTCTCCTTTCATCGCGTGCGCCGTCAAGGCAACGACCGGTATTTGCCGGGCGGACTGCCGTTGTTTAAGTACCCTGGTTGCCTGCAGACCGTCCATTCCCGGCAGGCTGATATCCATGAGGATGAGGTCCGGTTGTTCTTTGTCAGCCACCTTGATACCGCTTTCAGCGTCCGCCGCCTGAATGATGTCATATCCTGCCATCTCCAGCAAATCACAGACCAGCTCCATGTTCACCGCATTGTCTTCAATCACCAATATTTTTTTCTTGCTCATTCCATGCCTCCTGAAAATTTTCATAGTTGTGATTAGCTGCCCGGGCTTAATGACGATCTGTACGAGTAAAATTTTTAGTGGCTGTCCATTATTCCCGGAAGGGACAGCGTGATAACAGCCCGGCGCTTAATCCCCGGGTTTCGATTCCCCGCCAATTTCTTATGGGGTTAACCCAACCAACACCACAATATTAAACCGCTATTTTACCTAAAATCGTTAGCTGAGTCGCGCCATTTTTCAACCCATAAAGCCTATTCACTGCCAAGCTGAATCCTGAGAAAATCCAGCAAGTCCATGTTGTTTGATTTCGAGAAGATATCATGTGTCTTACCGTTCATTGATTTACGCTCATCATTGGTCAACTCCTTGGCGCTGTTGATGACAATCGGAATAGCGCTGGTGGCAATATTGGCCTTCAGCCGATCAACCACTTCAAATCCGGTCATTCCCGGCATCATCAGGTCGAGGATGATCATGTCCGGCAGGCTCTGCTCGGCGATTTCCAGTCCTTCCTCGCCATTGCGTGCCTTCAAGACCCGGTAGCCGTTATTGATCAGTTGTTCCGCGATAATTTCTATGCTATTCGGCTCATCGTCTATAATCAGAATATTCATCACCGTTTTTCTGGCTACCTTTTCACATTTTCGCAGGGTGTTCAGTAAATGGGAACGATCAATCGGTTTTACAATCCAGTCGACGACCCCTGCCGAATATCCCATTTTATCTTCGTTTGCCATTGAGATGACAATGACCGGAATGTCCTGGGTGTCGGGAGAGGATTTTAGCTCTGATAGAACCTGCCAACCATCCTTGATCGGCAAAAACATATCCAGTAACACGGCGACGGGCTGGCACTCCCGCACCTTCCGCAAACCCGCTTCTCCGTCCGCGGCAAATACCACCTTATATCCCTGCCGCACCAGAGTGCCGGCGATGAGTTCCCACATCCGCCGGTCATCCTCGATCACTATGATGGTTTTGTCGCCGGTGCCGGCATGAGGCAGTTCAGGAAAACTCACGTCTGATTCGCCGGACTGGTCAGATTCCAGCGGGGTGATAGAAGCAGGCAGCACTATCGGAAGTTCAACGGTAAAGGTGGATCCTTTCCCTTCCCCTTCGCTTGTTACCGAAATTTTCCCGCCATGCAGTTCGACAAAACTTTTGCTAATAGTTAACCCCAACCCGGTCCCCTGCTGTTGGCGTGCATAGGTGGAATCGATCTGCTCGAACTTGGCGAAAACCCGGTCGATATCTTCATGTTTGATGCCAATACCGGAATCGGTTACGGAGATAATAACATGGGAGACTGGATAATTGACCATCTGTGCCGGCATGACTTGAGCGGTTAAACCATGTGATGGGTCATCGGGATCCGGATTTTGCTTGTCGGGATTTATCGTCGCCGTGGCTAACTGACCATCAGGTATCCTGATCTCACCGCCATTTCCAACCGCACTGCTAACCTTTGACAGTTCCACCTCCGCGCGTCTGGCGCTGATGTGGATCGATCCCCCATCCGGCGTGAATTTGACAGCATTGCTCAGGAGATTGTACAGGACCTGCTGCAGCCGCTGCGGATCAGCGTAAATGGTGCCAAGGTCGCCGCGCATATTTAATTCTGCGACAATCCGTTTTTGCTCTGCCATTGGTCTTATAAATGCCGTTACTTCCTGCAGGAGGTCAGCTATAGAGAAATTGCTCCGCGAAATCTGCATTTGGCCGGCTTCGATTTTAGACAGATCGAGAATATCATTGATCAAATTCAGCAGATGGCGGCCGCTTCCCAAAATGTGATTAACGTACCTGGACTGCTTGGCATTTAATTCTCCCGGAATATTATCAGCCAGAATCTCGGAGTATCCGATAATGGCATTCATTGGTGTCCGCAGTTCATGACTCATGGTCGCTAAAAATTCATCTTTCCGGCGCATTGCCTTTGTCAATTCTGTGTTCACCGCGGATAATTCGGCGGTACGTTCTTCGACGCGTTGGGCAAGCATGCGGCGCTCGCTTTTCAGTGCGTTTTCCATGGTGACTCGTGCGGTCAGGTCGCGCAGAGAAACGACCACTCCGGCCGTTCCTTCCCACTGGATATCCGCGATACGCATATCAACGATAATATGATCTCCCTGCCGCCTGGCAATCTTCAATTCACTCACCGTTCCGGATGGGACTTCAGCAGGAAATGGGTGGCCTACTAGTTGTTCGGAGGTTTGGCCAAGCAGCGCTTCCGCCGCTGGATTCGCGAAGCGAACGATGCCGCTGAGGTCCAGGATAACAATGCCGTCAAAGTTGCAGAAGATCACGTTGCGCAAGTTGGTTTCCCGAATTCTTAACTCTTCCGTCTGGCGATCAACTTGTATTGTGAGCCGGTGCCGCTCGATCGCATGTAAAATGGTGCGATAGAGTTGATGTTCGTCAAATTCTCCTTTGACCAGGTAATCCTGAGCCCCTTCCTGCAAAGCTGTCAGCGCCATCGATTCGTCATTAAGGCCAGTCATGACAACAATCGCCAAATTAACCGCCTGCGAGCGCACTTTTTGCAACGTTTCCATGCCGTGGCTGTCCGGGAGTGATAAGTCCAGCAGCAGGATATCCACTGGTTCCTGATGGAGGCGTTCCACCCCCTCGTGCAGCGAAACGCAAAAGACCGGATCCTTACTGTGCGGGAAGATCTTTTTTAACCTCCGGCGGATAAGAAGAATGTCAGTCGGGTTGTCTTCGATAACCATGATGTTTATGGATTCGATATTCATGGGGAGGGCGCCTCCGGCAAGATAACGACTTTGAACCAGAAATTGTCAATGCTTTTAATCACCTCGGCAAACTGTTCGAAATCCACGGGTTTGAGGATGTAACAATTGGCGTGTAATCCATACGCCTGCAAGACATCTTGTTCATGGCTCGAGGTGGTGAGGACGACAACTGGGATGAGTCTGAGCTGGGGGTCTTCCTTGATCTCAGCAAGAACCGCGCGGCCATCTTTCTTGGGCATATTCAAGTCGAGAAGGATGAGGTCCGGCGTCGGGACCTCGCGATATTTTCCTTCCCGGCGCAAAAAGGCCATGGCTTCAATTCCGTCTCTGACGACATGAAGTCGATTGGCTATCTTGGCTGCTTTCAATGCCCGGCGGGTCAACATCACATCGGTGGCGTTGTCCTCCGCCAGCAGAATATCAATGGTTTGAACGGTATCGGGTGTGCTCATCTTTTATAGGTTCCTTATTGTTCTATGCTGATTTAATTGTCTGCCACAGTGACTCAATGTCACGAAGTAAAGGTTCCCGACGCTTAACCTGGCATAACCAGGCCGAGTAGACGGCGGGTAAGAAAACCCGCCCTCCGTTAACCTCAAATCGCAATCATTAGTCGTTACTTATAATCAAGATAAGTACTGAAATTCAAATTAGTTAACCTCGACTTGCACGCTAAACATTTACATACTACAAAGTATGTTCCACCACCGGCATGGTAAAATGGAATGTCGAGCCTTTTCCCAGCTCCGATTCCATCCAGATTCTGCCGCCATGACGTTCGACAATCTTCTTGCAGACCGATAAGCCAATGCCCGTGCCCTCATATTCCTCCCGGCCATGGAGACGCTGAAAAATGATAAAGATCCGTTCGGCGTACTGATGCTCGATACCGATGCCGTTATCACGGAATGAAAATTGCCAAAATTCCCTTTCTTCCATGGACTCGGATTTTGACAATACGGCGCCGTTTTCGCTGATCCGAGTTGCCGAAATCGTCACATGCGGTGTTTGGTTGCAACAGAACTTAAGGGCATTGGCAATCAAATTCTGAAAGAGTTGGATAAGCTGGGTCGAATCCGCCATAACCAATGGCAGCTCCCGGACTTGAATATCGGCATTTTTTTCCTTGATGACCACCGCCAGATTTTGCAATACATTGGTGATGATGGTTTGGGTTTCGACCCGTTCAAATTCTTTTCCTCTGGTGCCGACGCGCGAGTAGCTTAAGAGATCATTGATTAACGTTTTCATTCGATGCGCGCCGGCGACGGTATGGCTGATCAATTCCTCGGCATCGGCATCAAGCTGGTTGGCGTATTCCGTTTTGAGGATTTGAATGCAGCCGGCGATGGCGCGCAACGGTTCCTGTAAATCATGGGAAGCAACATAAGCAAACTGCTCGAGTTCGGCGTTGGACCGTTCCAGCTCACGAGTCTGCATTGCGAGCGCTTTTTCCGCCTGTTCCCGCTCGGCCATCTCCCGATTGAGCGCGGCCACCCGTCCTTCAAGTTCGCGGCGCGCCAGTTCCAGGTCGCTGTCACGGAGTTGAATTTCGGCCAGCATGGCATTGAAGCTGTCGACCAGCGTTCCCAGTTCGTCATTGCGAACTTTTTTCGCCCGCAAGGAATAGTTTTTGTTATGGGAAATCTCGCTGGTCACCTTTGCCAGTTGGGAAATCGGCCCGGTAATCGCCGACTGCAGGCGGGTGGAAAGTAAAAAGGTGATCACCAACGCCGCGACGACCGACACGGCAGTGTCCCGGAGCTGATTTGTCAGCCGGGTTGACAACTCCCGGGTATCGGACTGAATATAAATCCGGCCAATTTTTTTTTCGTTCAACGAGATACTCTGATACAGCGACAAGCGGCCGTCAGCAAACCAATACCCGTCGTCATCGGAAGTCTCGGGCGCGGCCGGAACTTTGGTATCGCTCCGGTTGTAACTGGCAAAAATGCGGCCGCCGGCATCAATGATATACGCCACTTCGATATGGCGGTTGGCGCGCAGCGCTTCCAAGGCGTCGAGGGCCGCTTTCGGATCGTTGAATGTCAAGGCCGCACGACTGTGCCAGCCGATCACGCCGGCCAGTACCTGCAGGTTACTGACCATGGATTGCCGGGTCAATTTTCGTTCAATGTATACCAATCCAATCGCAGATAGAAAGAGACCCAATGCCGTCGTCGCAAAGATAATCAAAATGAGCCGGGAGCGAATTGAACTGACGGCTGATTTATGGATGCTAGAATTCTCTCTTTTCATGATACATCAAGATTGTGAAATAATGGTTTATTCATACACGGTGGCGGCCACCCGGAGCAGTTCTGAACTGATAATCAGACTCGCTTCTTGAGCTGCGGCGCGATTGATTTCAAAACGGATTGTATTGTCAACTTTGATAAAATTTATCACGGTCCCAAGTCTTCCGGTATGGTTAACTTCGGATACGGTCAATATCTTTCGGCCATCAACCCATTGCAGGATTTCATCAATAGTGTTGTTCTCCGAAGCACTGATAAAGAGTACCTGGCACGGTTCTGCTTCTGTGATATTCCGGAATCGCCGGACAGTGATAGTTTTTCCTTGCACCTTTTGTCCCGCGATTTTGTCGATGGCAGCGCCAAAGCGATCGCTGCCCAGAATGCCGAGTGTGAGTGTCTCGCTGGTGGTGTTTGAGCTCTTGGTGTTCGGGCTGGTTGGGTTCGGGTTGGTGGGTATTGGGTTGGTGGGGTTCGGGTTGTTGTCCGAGGTCGAGGTCACGAACATCAGAATGTTGTACAGGTACGATGCTTTGATCTGGTATTCCAGCGCGGGGGTATCCGCCGCCATGGCGGTTGGCGTCATCAGACAAAGAATGATGGCCAGGCAGCAGAGAAACGGTTTCTGATGGTGGTGGTTAGTGTGCATTAAAATCTCCAGGTTATTTTTCCATAAACACTTTCCTGCACCTCTGTGGTCGTGGCGGATCCCTGTTCCGGATGGTGGTTGTCCAACAAATTCCGGGCGACAACGGAGAATTCGAGATGCTCGCGAATCTTCCAGCCCAGACGGATGTCGGCGACAAGATAGGCGGGAACGTTAAGCGCCGGCAAGTCATCGGAGTAACGCAGCCCCCAGTCGAATTCAACCGTCCGGGAGAGACTGCTGACCGAGCGGAACGATAGTTGTTTGCTGGGACTGCCGCCTTCAAGATTTGCCGCCCGCCCGGCATCGTTGCTGGTGGCGTCGACGTCGAGGTCCATTTGTAAAAGGGCATATGAGGTTTCTAACCGCCAGGCCGGCACGATCTGCCAGCGGGCGGTTCCGTCGATGCCATAGACCGACCCCTGCATTTTATTCATAATGGTGCCATTGTCAAGGGTGATCAGCTTGTCATAGTCATTGAAATAGGTTGCCAGATCGAGCATGACATTGCGGTGCGGTCTAACCCGGTAACCGACCTCCCAGGCGACCAGTTCTTCGGAGTCCATATCACGGGAGCCGCGGATCACAGGATTGAAGCGGTTGGGAATCACGAAGTCCGCTTCCAGCCGTGACGGGGTACGCACCGCCCGCGCCACGGAACTCCACCAGGTCATACGGTCATTGGGTGACCAGGCGATGCTGACGGCAGGCTGCACTTCGATGCCGGTGTAATCATTGTGTTCGATTTTTGACCCCAAGGTCAACGTGATCGCTTTATCCAGGAAACTGAATGCATCCTGGATAAAGGCACTGAAGAGATGGTCGCCCCGCTTGTCAGGGTCGAGGTCCAGGCCGACACCTTCATCAATAGTGTCGGTGGTAAATCGATATCCGAGCCCCCAGACAATGTCCTGTTCCGGAACCGGCTGGAAGTGGTGTTCCAGTTCGAGGTCAACGGTATCCCGGATTTCATCGAGAGCCCGGCTGATAAACTCGGTATGCGCTAAATAGCTCTGCAGGGTCAGCCGGGAATTGTCATTCAATTGCCGCTGCCAGCTCGCCTGCAGGTTGACGCCGCTATGACCGATATCGTCGAAGCCGCCGGGCGCTGTCAGTTGATCTTCGCCGATACCGCCCTGATACATATTTCCCCAAAGGGTGAGATCGTCCTGATCATTCAATTGATCGTCAAGTCGAAAGCCAAGCCGCCCGACCTGGGCATCGTCATGACTGCCGCCTGGACGATAGCCTTCATCGCGATCGAAATATTTACTGTAGATGCGGAGAAAGCGATTGTCGTCCAATTGCATCCCATAACGGGCGCCGACAAATCCGCGTTCTTCCGTTCCCATGCCCGTTGTGATCAACCCGCCCGTGGTATCCCGCGCGCTTTTGGTAATGATATTGATGACGCCATTGACGGCGTTGGCGCCCCACACCGCGCCGCCGGGTCCACGGATCACCTCAATGCGCTCGATATCTTCGAGCAGGACATCCTGAACTTCCCAAAAAACCCCGGCAAACAGGGGATTGTAAACCGCCCGCCCGTCGATGAGCACCAGCAAATTGTTTGTCGATCGGGTGCCGAATCCACGGATGCCCACCGCCCATTCTCCGGCATTGACCTGCGCCACCTGGACACCCGGAACCAGGCGCAGAGCATCCGGGATGCTGGTTACTCCGGCACGGCGAATATCTTCGTTGGTTAACACATAGACAGCAGCCGCCGTCTGCTGCACCGGTTGATCCTTTTTCGACACCGAGGTCACGGTCATCGCCATCAGCTGGTCAAGCGAAGTGCCGGTGATGTCAATGTCCAAATCAGCGGCGCCGAGATTCGCGATTATTCCGACAAGCAGCAGAATCAGGTTAAAGGTCGCCCGCCGGGAGCGCCACCAAGTATGGTTCATGAATTTCAGTGAACGTTGAACCGGCAATGAGCGTGTGATAATCATATTAAAATCCTCTAAATCTTCTTTTATCTCTAAGGCGAACAATTTGGGCATGAAAAGTGACCAAACGCAGGGTTGTAATGATTATTACTAGAATTATCCGGGCCAAGAGGCACCAGAATTGCCTAACATGCATAATTAAAATGCATTATGATTTTAATTATACTTATATAAGCGTTCCTGGAAGCTGTAATTATTAGTATTTTGCTAATTTTGTCAGGAAAATTTACTGCGATGAAAGGGTATCATAATAAGACAAGACCGTTGGTTGTTGCGGCGACGATTGAATGGTTTCATACCCCACCGGGGTATCAGCCTAAAGCCCAGGGTGGTTCCGACTGAAAAGGAGGACTACCCTGGGTTTTGGGTTAACGGGTCGCCACGCACCCCAACCGGGGTTGCGGCATATATAGGCATCATGTTTTATTAGGGCAGGTAGCTCAGGAGATTTGCATTATCTCGATTGAGCAATCCGCCGCAACCCTTTGCAGGGTTGGTGATTTTCATCTTCTCTTTTACCCAACGTAGCCCTGCTTTTGGCAGGGGCAACGTTGGGCTGGATGCCACAATCCCGTTGGGATTGGATGTGTTTAGCGCCCAGGGTTGTTCCTTCATTATAAAACAAGACCGTTGGTATACTCATCGTCATCGAGTTTTCGAAAATTCGACATTGAACAGTAGTTGGTAGTATGGCACGACCAGTGCCGTGAGCGACATGGCATGCACGAATAAGAACGCCACTTTTCGTGGCTGACTACGAACACCCGCTCCTCAAGCATAACAGCCATCAATTTTCGAAAACGTGATGATAAAAGGTATATCTGCATCATTAATTAACAGGGATACATTGGCGTTTATCACGGTATCGGAGCTTTTCTTTAGGTACACAAAAAAACTCAATAGAGAATTGAACGATGTTTAAGGCAATAAAAGTCAAGGCCCTACCCAAATATCGAATTTATGTAGAATATGCCAATGGAGTTAAAGGCGAAGTAGATCTATCTCATTTGGCTGGAAAGGGAGTATTTCATGCTTGGGAGGATACCAGGATATTTGAGAATGTTTCGGTAGGAAGTAGCGGAGAAATAAAATGGAATGATCAAATAGACTTATGTCCGGATTCAATTTATTTCAGGCTTACCAGAAAATCTCCCGAGGCAGTCTTTTCAACTTTAATCGGAACCAGTGTTAATGCCTGAGATTAGTAGATTTTTTGGTGTCATTATCAAGATGTATTTCGATGAGCATCCACCACCTCATTTTCATGCCGAATATGGTGATGAAGTAGTAAATGTTTTTCAGAAATATTTTAAGAGAAAACCTCTCCCCCCATGAGGCATGAATCCGATTAGGGGTGGATGCCATACTTCTCCAACCGGTAATGAAATGTCGGTGTCGATAACTTTAACAGCTTTGCGGCTTTGGTCTTGTTTCCCCGGGTCTGCTTCAAGGCATCGCTAATCAATTTTTTTTCCAAGTCCGCCAACCGCTCGTCCAGTCCGCAATTGCGTCCCGATTCTATGGCTGGTTCGTCCGGCGATTGACTCTGGGCATCCATCGTAATAAATGCTAATTTCTCCGGACCAATTTCAGCATCGTCACAAAAGAGCATGACCCGTTCCAGCACATTCCGCAATTCCCGGACATTACCCGGCCAGCTTTGACCGAGCAGAATGTCGCGAGCCTGAGGATGAAGTCCGACCACATGTTTGCCGAATTTGAGATTGAATTGTCTGATGAAATACTCGGCTAACGGCATGATATCCGCCGCTCTCTCGCGGAGCGGCGGGATCGTGATGGCACAAACATTTAAGCGAAAATAGAGATCTTCCCGGAATAATTGTTTGCCGATCATTGATTTAAGATTTTTATTTGTCGAAGCGATAATTCGGACATCGACTCGGCACAGACGATTACTGCCGACGGGATAGAACTCCTGAATCTCGAGAAAGCGCAATAACTTTGCCTGTGCATCCAGAGAGAGCTCGGCGATTTCATCCAGCAGCAAGGTGCCATTGTCAGCAAGTTCAAATTTCCCAATGCCTTTGGTTCTGGCGCCGGTAAAAGCGCCTGACCGATAACCAAATAACTCGGCTTCGATCAGTTCTTTGGGAATGGCGGCACAATTGAGCGCCACAAACGGTTTGTTCACCCGCAAACTCTGCCGGTGAATCAAGCGGGCGGCTAACTCCTTGCCGGTCCCGGTTTCTCCTTCGATTAAGACGGTGGAGTCTGATGGGCCGACCACGTTTATCTGTTGTTCAAGTTTGCGCATCTCGGCACTGCCGCCGATATTTTCATGGATTCTGTCGGCCGCTTCATCGACCTGACGGCGCTGATCCAGTTCGCGTCTGATGTCTATATTCTCCAGGGTTTTCTTAACGACAATTTTCAACTCGTCGACCCTGACGGGTTTCACCAGATAATCAGAAGCGCCGTATCTCATTGCTTCAACGACCGTGGAAATATCTTCGACGGCGGTTAAGATAACAATGGCTGAGGTGTCTGCAGAGGAGCGGATGGTTTTCACCAGGTCCAAGCCGTCACCATCGGGCAGACGGAGGTCGAGAAGGGTGAGATCGGGTCGTTCCGATTTCAGCATCTGCCGCCCCATTTTCAGAGTTTCCGCAGTCATGACCCGGTATAAATCTGCAATCGTATCCGCGACCGCCTCCCGGTACAACGGATTGTCTTCCACAATCAGTATTGTTTTTTGTTTCTTTTTCATGTCATTAACGTAAGGTTGTTGCAGTTTAATGGAAGCAAGAATAGTCGAGGGTAATGGAGGGCTATCGGCCCGGGTCATACCAGCCTGGGGCAACGTCCCAGTATCTTGCAACATACAATCCTCAAAGTGCCAACGGTGCGATTCATCCCGCGGTTGTTAATTCAAATATGGTGACACGTTTGTCAACACATGGTCCCGGGTGAATTGATGAATCGGGCTTTCAGCCCTTGTCGTATTACTCAATTTACATCCTGGGACGTTGCCCCAGTCTGGTATGATTACGCACCCTTGGCGCTCAATTCGCGGGGATTTTCTTCCTGAACAACCCACATAGGATGAACTCCATACGACGCCAACCAGGTACGACATTCCTGAACGCCAGAAGGCGGGTAAGAAAACCCGCCCTCCTTTGAGCGCCGAACTTGGTGACCTTCAATTTCACGCCACTAGTCGTGGCTGACTACAATCCAAAATATAAGAGCCCATTACCGGCCGACTACCCCCTCAACTTTCGCTATCCTCCGTCCGGGGTATGGAGAGGGTAAATATCGTCCCCTTACCGACTGTGCTTGCGACCTGTATTTTCGCATGGTTCGATTCTATCAATCTGGCCACAATCGCCAATCCAAGGCCGGTACCATCATGTCTCGTGGTGAAAAATGCCTCAAAGATATGGTCGATTTGGTCTGGGGGAATACCGTTGCCGGTATCCGCGATTTCGACAATAGCGCATAAGCGCTCCTCTCGGGTTGTTATGATCAGTTTGCCGCCGTCCGCCATTGCTTCAAGAGCATTGGCAATGAGATTCACGAAGATCTGATGAAAGTGTGAATGATCGATAAAAACATTCAGTGTTTCCCGACAATATGCTTTGACGATGGAAAATTCGGCCTGCGCGACCTTCGCCGGCAGCAGCGCCAAACTGTTGTCAATGATCGCATGAATATTCACGTTGCGGAATTCGGGACGTAACGGTTTGGCAAAATTCAGAATTTTATCGACGATCTGCTTCATACACTCCATTGCGGCCAGTATGTGGGCGTAATTACTATTGTTCTTCGATGTTATCGCCAGTTCCCTGGCAAGACTGTCCAAGCGCAATTCGAGCGCCGCCAATGGATTGCGGATTTCGTGCGCGACGGATGCCGAAAACTCGCCTAAAACAGCCATTCGTTTCGTCCGGTATTTCTGTTCGCGCAACCCGTGTATCTCAGTCATGTCGCGCACGACTTCTATAAAATAATCGCCAGTGGCCCCGGCAATGAATCGGATACTCACTTCTACAGGGGTTAGGGCGCCATCTTTATGCTTGTGCATGGATTCAAACACCATGGAACCATTCACCTTGACATCTTCGGCAAAGCGATTCCAGGCTAGTTCATCGATGATTTCAGCCTGAATATCCTGTATGGTCAACGCCGCCAACTCCTGCTGCGAATATCCCAGCAATTGATTGGCGCGTAGATTGAAGTCGATGAATCGTCCAGTCGCCGGATCAATGGCGATAATTGCATCGTTACTGTGATCGATCAGGTTGCGAAATAACTTGAGGCGTTGGATGGTCTGCTCATGGTCGCCGCTCTCCCGGGTGAGTCTGGTATTGCTGATATGCAAATCCGCAGTTCGTTCATCCACCATCTTTTCCGCCTTCGACTTGGCTTCAAGTAATTGCTGCGTCAGATGATGAGACTCGGATGAATCTGTGATCGCGATGCGGATCTGATACGAGTCGTTGGCAGACTGCACCTCGATTTCACTGTTCAACATGGCATAAAATCGCTGGCCTGCCGCGGTCTGCATGATTAATTCACATTCTATTTTCTTCCCCGTTCTAATCAACTCAATTTTATGCCGATAAAAGATGTCCTGATGATCATAGTCTATGAATTTGGTTATTTTTGTGCCGATCACATTTTCTCTCGCGGTTGTCAGCATTTTTGCAACGTTCAGATTCGCATTAATGATGAATCCATGTTTGTCGATGGTCAGATATCCGATTGGCGCGAAGTCGTATAGATCCGTGTATTTCTTCAGCGTCTCCTCCACGCGCAAGTGCGCGGCGCGCAGTTCCTCGTTTTGCAGCTCTAACTCTATCATGCAGATATGATACTCTTCAACCAGCAGACTGACGTTATCAAGCAACTGTTCATTGTTGACATACGGCCTGTCCTTGAAAATCTTATCGGCACGTTGACGAAGTATGGAGGGGTCTTGTTTCATTTCAGGTTCTCGATTGCAAGCTGATCGGAACTCTCGGGGCGGGACTCTTATGTGGCAACGCAACGGTGAGGGGTTCAACTTCGTCGGCAACCACAGGGGAATGGGAACAATTAAGCACAGTGCAAAACATGGGATAGTTTCCCTAATTTCATTAGAATCATGGTTAAACCATCGGCAAACTGTAGCCACCGGCAAACAGTAATTTCCCGCAATCTGCGTGAAGTTTATTTCGACACCTTAGAATTGTCAATTCATGTGCCGAAAATATTAAGCAGAGCAAAATCTCAGCGCCAAACGTTTTGAGGTTTGCTGGAGATCATGAAAACGGAGGAGAGGAATTCATTCCGGTTCGTCATTCATACGACCATAGAACTCCTTAACACTATTGACCTTTCGCCTGCTCGCTGCGCACCAATTCGACCATGTACGCTCGGATGTCGGCCAATGCGATCATTTTCGTCTCGGAGCCATCACGAGTTTTGAATTCGATCTGCTGCTGAGCAATGTTCTTCGGCGAGATGATGAGGCGGTAAGGAACTCCAAGCAGGTCGGCATCATTGAACATATATCCCGCCTTTTCACCGCGGTCGTCATAGATGGTTTCGATCCCGGCATCAAGTAAATCCCGATACAATGATTCCGCCGTCTCACGCACTCCCGGCTTGTTGAGATCCAAGGCGCAGATATGCACCTGATAGGGAGCAATCGCGAATGGCCATATCGGGCCATATTTATCGTGGCTTTGCTCGATCACCGCCGCCATGGCACGTCCAACTCCGATGCCATAACACCCCATGACCATCACCTGGGAATGACCATGCTGATCGAGGTAGGCACAATTCATTGCCTGGCTGTATTTCGTGCCCAATTGAAAAATATTGCCCACTTCGATTCCTCGTTTCATCAACAAGGGTTCACCAGTTACCGGACAGGTATCGCCTTCACGGACGGTGGCGATATCAATTATTTCCATTGCCGCCGCAGCACCTGCCATCTCCCGATCATAGTTAAAATTGCGATAATGATAATCGACTTCATTGGCGCCGACGACCAGATTGGGAGTTTGTTTCGCGGTCAGATCGAAGATGATCCTGATCTTGGGATGAGTAATATTCATGGGGGAAGCATATCCGGGAACTGAACCGACTGCCAGTATCTCCGCATCGGTGGCGGCGCGTAATTCCTTTACCCGGAGGTGATTTTTTAATTTCACCTCATTGACCTCCAAATCACCGCGGATGACCGCGAAGATCAGGTTGCCGGCGCCATCGGAGTAGAATACCGCTTTGCCGGTCCGGTCGGGAGTCACTCCAAGAAACTCAGCGACCTCCAGTATGGATTTTTTGCCGGGGGTATGGACTTTTTCAAGCGGCAACATCGCTTCATCGGGACAGGCATAATCAGCACGAGCGATATCCTTGTTGGCCATGTATTCGCCGTTTGGTGACATAAAAATGGTATCTTCACCACAATCCGCAAGCGCCATGAACTCATGTGAAATTGAACCGCCCATCATGCCGGGATCAGACAGGATCGAGATCACCTGCTTGAATCCCAGGCGGCGAAAGATGCGGACATAGGCATTGTGAGCGCGCTCATAATACCGTTTCAGGCAGGCATCGTCAGCATGAAAGGAATAGGCATCCTTCATGGTAAATTCGCGGACGCGGATCAATCCACCACGCGGGCGAGCTTCATCGCGGTATTTGGTTTGCAATTGGTAGAGCATCACCGGTAGTTGACGATATGAATCAACCTCACTGCGGGTCAAGTGCACTACCGCTTCTTCATGGGTCATTCCCAGGAGCATATCCTTTTGATTGCGATCCTTGAAGCGTAGCAATTCCGGCCCCACATCCTGCAAGCGCCCGCTTTCGGCCCACAATTCAGCGGGAAGAATAACCGGCATGGTGACTTCCTGTCCTTCGATTCGATTCATTTCTTCACGGATAATGGCTTCAATTTTCGCGACAATCCTTTTGCCGACCGGCAACAGAGAATAGATTCCCGCCGAAACCTGGCGTATATATCCACCGCGCACCAGATATTGATGGCTGATGAGCTGCGCGTCCTTGGGCGACTCCTTGAGCCGTCTGCCAACTAATTGCGATAATTTCATAGTGATTCCTAAGGTTATGAAGGTAAATATTTTTCTGAGTAATATAATAGAACGTAATGAGGTTAAATATCCACATCGTACCTGTTTAGATAGTATGGAGTTCATCCTATGTGGGTCGTCCAGGAAGCAAAAACCCACGAATTGAGCGCCAAGGGTGCGTCATCATACCAGACTGGGGCAACGTCCCAGGAAATAAATCGGGTAATACGACAAGGGCTGAAAGCCCGATTCATCAATTCACCCGGTACCAGGTGCTGACAAACATGTTACCATATTCGAATTAACAACCGCTGGATGAATCGCACCGTTGGCGCTTTGAGGATTGTATGTTGCAAGATACAGGGACGTTGTCCCAGTCTGGTATGAACCGGGCCGTTAGCCCTACAATACCCTCGACTAATCTTTCTTCCATTAACCTGCAACAACCTTATGATAATGTCATTCACCCATAACCACTGCATAAAAACTAACATAAATTTTACGCTTCAAATTCATTTGACCTCGAGGTGGGCGCAAAACATGTACTACTCACCGGAGAATATTGCCATCACAATTTGCATGCTATTATCCGCGTTTATCCGTGTCATCCGTGGTTAAAAATATTCGGTTATCTGCCTGTGCGGAGCACGGTAGACAGGCGGCTCTGTCGCGGGGGATGATACTCAGCAGCAATCGATGACTGAGTGTGGGAACCTCGATTTACTTGTCCATGATTTCCAATAATTGCGTCTCGATCTCATCAAAGTGCGGGCGCTCTTCCGGCTCAAGCTTCATCATGTTTTCAATGAGATCAGCAAATTTGACGCTGAAATTGGGATTGATTTCCAACAGCGGATTCGGTTCAGCGACAAACCGGCTTTGGAATATTTCCATCGGGTTTTGACCGGAAAATGGGGAGAGATTGGTCGCAGTCGAATAGAGTGTGGCGCCGAGCGAAAAGATATCCGCGCGGGTATCCAGATCTTTATTCATGATCAGCTCGGGCGCGGCGTACTGGGGACTGCCGGCAAACAACCCTTCCGGAGTTAAAGTTCCGTCATTGACTATTTTAGCCAGACCGAAATCGATCAATTTGACATCACCCGATTGAACGATCATGACGTTATTGGGGGTAATATCGCGATGCACAATCCGGTGGCTGGCCAAATACCTCAAGGCTTGCAAAATCTGATAGCCAATGGTGGCGGTGTTGATTTCGGACAAGGGGCCGGAATCATCGATCAGCATTTGCAGCGATTTGCCCTCCGCGAATTCCATCGCCAGATAATTTTGTGACATTACCTGCCCGAAATTGTAAAAACGGATGATATGAGGATGATTCAATTTCGACAATCCATAGGCTTCCCGCAAAAACATGGGCAGGTAATCGGCAAATTTTTCCGCATGAGACCGGGTATCAAAGACTTTCAATGCCACGATAAGGTGGGGCTCCTTCGAGGTGTCCAAGGCACGAAATACCCGGCTGAAGCCGCCGCTGCCAACCCGTTCGAGAATCTGATATCTACCGGCGAATAAATCCCCTGGAGATAAGCCCAATTCCCGGTGTGCTGTCGATTGCCGCTTGCGTAGCGCGGTGGTGATCTTGGCCAATAATTCCGGCGTCTTGACTGGTTTGATAATGTAATCATCCGCGCCCGCGGTTATCGCGCTGACAATCACTTCCTCGGACTCATCCGCGGAGACAATTATGATTGGGGTGTTGAAGGTAATCGGATGCTTGCGCAATTCACCGCACAACTGCAATCCCGTCTTCCCCGGCATGTCAATATCCAGTATATAAAGCTGAACGGGGTGTTGCGGAAATTCCTGTGAAAATTGCACACTGTCGGAATAGGTATTCACCGTATACCCACGAGACTGCAACAACAGGGTATACACACGACATGACATCTCGTCGTCGTCAACACAAATGACTGAGCATGGTTCCATATTCTAGTTTGTCAATAACGACTCAAAGTAAGAGGTGGTATTTAAATTCCGAGAGGGGCAAAACCGCATTGCATTTCATTATTAAAAAATTCCTGCTTTAACTTGGGAAAATGACAAAATCTTCCGCTTACAGCCAATTTTGACAGAGAGCTTTCTATTATAACAGAAGTCTAACATACGCAAAGATAAAGAGAAATACAAAGTCCAGTCATTATACTTCATGAACCTGAAATCACCCTGCGCGCGGCACGGATAATTATCCCAATGGTAATGACTAAATTCAGAGTTCGGGGACATCTATGGAATTTGTATGAACTCAGTCTCAATTGTCGGGTTCTGAATCAAACCCGGGGCATGGAGCGCTTATTTTCCCAGGGCAATGAAAATGTTATCAGAAAATTCCGTATTCATGATTTCGGGATGTTCGCGATATTGTACGCAACGCTTGCTGAATACCTGTATTGGGCCATCGCTTGGCCATTGCTTTTGTAACTCCTTCATGATTAAGTAACACGCCTCGAATTTATGATCAAGAAACAATTGCCGCCCTTCGTCAAAGCGCTTTATCAATTGTTTGATATTATCCTCGTCACCAGGGTTTTTCTCGAAGACCTGATACACTTTGATCGCCGTGGTTTTACCTTTGACCTGAACTGAATCGAGCTCGCGTATCAATATCGCGGCAGACTGCCAGGCAGCGGAAACCTGAGCGGCATGCCAGGTGGCCTCACTGATGATGATTGACACGCCATAATATTTACACAATCCTTCCAGCCGTGACGCCAAATTTACCGCATCGCCCAATACCGTATAATTGAGGCGATTTTCAGCGCCCATATTCCCCGCCACCAGAATTCCGGAATTAATTCCAATACCGATCTGGATGTGCTTCTGATTGCGCGCGCCGAGGGCACGATTGAAATTTTGCAATGAAAACATCATTTCCTGAGCAGCCAGAACGGCATCAAGAGCATCGTTCGCATGATTTCGGGGAACGCCAAAAAGCGCCATAATCGCATCGCCGATGTATTTGTCGATGACTCCATGATGACGATCGATGCAGGCGCTCATTTGGGTAAAATAACGATTCAGCAATTCCAACAATTCCGTGGGCTGCATGCCTTCGGTAAGAGATGTAAAATCGCGAATATCCGAAAAGAGTATGGTGGCGTGTTTTTCCTCACCGCCGAGCAGGCATTCTCCAGTCAACATTTCGGTGGCGATTTCTTCCGACACCACTTTGTTCATGATCGCTCTTACCCGTTCTTTTTCCGCCAGTCCGGTGATCATGCTGTTGAATGCGGTTCCCAGGTGATGGAATTCATCGTGAGAATCGATTTGCAGACGGTACTTCAGGTTGCCTTTTGCGACTTCCCCCGTGGCCTGTTGCAGACAGGCAATCGGCTTGGTGATTTTAAGAGAAAGCAGGAACCCGGTCAAGACCGCGATTCCGATACCAAAAACACCGATCAAAATCAACTTTTCCAGGATTTCCTTGAGAAATGCCAGCTCTCGATCCAGGGATTTTAAGGTAACATACATGGTGGCGACAGCCTTATCTTCCTCCATCAAATAGGTGGGGATGAATTGAATGCGCCGCCCGCTGGGGGTGTTGAATAGCGCGGGTGATTGCCATTCATATGGAGAGATGGCAAAAAGGAACCGCTCATTTAATAATTTTTTCCGGTAAACAATCCCCATGGCATGAGCCTGAAGATCATGCACAATATCCGCGTTCTGCATGGTCGCGGCGAATGCGGTCAATAGTCGTTGATGGTGTTGCGGCTGGGGACTCCAGCGCGTGCTTAAAAAGACCTGTCCTTCCTTGAGAAATCCCAAATCCACCGCGCTGATTTCCTGGATGCGATTCATTTCTTCCACGGTAATCTCATTACCCAGGACCATGATCCCGACCATCAGTTCATTGAGAAAATAGGGTTCGATCAACAATTGATAATACCGGTGATTGGCGAAGAAAAACAAAATCCCGCTTTTGCCGGTATTGACGCAGTCGAGAAATATTCCGGTTCGGGTGATGCCAGCGCGCAAGTCGTTTCCCAATTGATTGCCGGCAATCACCTTGCCGGTGGTATCGGCAAGCACGATCACATCGATGGTGCCCTGGTAGTAGCGATAAATTTCATCCTGGACCAAATCATCACGGGTCACTTGATCAAAATCCGGATCGGTAAATAATTCCTTGATCAACCCATGTCCCAACAGCGATTGAAAGGAGGTGGTTAATTGTATGAAGCTTTCGTCAAATAGCTTTTGCACCATCAATTGGGTGGCGGTAAAATCAGCCTGAATCCGGGCATTAAAACGGGATTCAAGAATGCTCTTGACAAAATGATAGGACGCGAGCAGAACCAGCAGCACGATGGTGGAAATAACCAGAGTCAACTTGAATTTGAAAGGAAGAAACCAACGGCTCGTTTTCATGGTCATTATTCCGTCTCTCGGGGATTCAATATTGACATAAGATTTGATTGGGCCGGTGCCGGGTGTTACCTGGACTCACCCGCCCGTGAGCTCAGATAATTTCCAGGATGACATGACCTATAACAGAGGTCGGATCATTGGCGATCTTCAGGTTGATTTTACCGCCGACAAACCCAGTCATATTCACCGATCAATAACGATCCCGGCTCCGGTTATAGGAATTGCCGTCTTTATTTTTATGTTTGATCATCTGTTTAAGCACGAGTTTGCTGATCACCGTCAAGGGAACGGTCTGGGGCGTCTCATTCACCACGATTTCCTGTTTTGTGGCGCCGCCAAACAGGTGCCAGGCATTGAGCGTGTAGGTGCCCGGGGGGATGTCTTTGATGACATATGACCCATCACTGCCGGTGATGGCAAAATATCGGTTTTCGAGAACCAGGATATCCGCCATCATTTGCTGATGGATATTACAATAGATGGTGAAAAAACCACTGTGTTCGAATTTTACCGCGCGAAAGTCATCCTTGGGAAATCGCGCCAAATCGAAACTCATCATCTCATGTTTGCAAAAGACATTATGCTGAATCGTATCACGATTCCAAAACTCAACGCTTTGCCCTTTGACAATCGCTAAAACCCGCGGCGCAAAGGATTTGTTGATTTGTTCGATGATACCTGGGGTCTGCGGTGGCAGGGTCTCAATACCAGTAAGATAAATGACTCCATTGGAGCTATCCGACAACAGTGTCTTACCATCTTTTTCAAAAATGGTCAGTATTCCATTGAGATCACCGGCGCAAAGTAAAAAATTGCTTGATAGAAACACGAAAATATAAAGAATGTATGTCATGGTATGGGTCTGGCTTTTATCTTGCTATAAAGTAAAACTAATGGCGTGAATAACTTTTCTCAATCTAGCTCCCGATATTTCGCATGAATGAACATTACCATATCGTCAATGGCAGGCTTGTTCCTGAATCCGAATTGAAAATTTCACCCCGGGACATTGGTTTCAGGAGAGCCTATGGAGTCTTCGACTATCTTTTGACCTATCATGGCGCCCAGCCGTTTCATTGGCCGGATCACCTCGATCGCCTCTACCGCTCCGCCGCCCAGATTTCGTTGTCCATTCCCTGGCCCAAAGAACAATTCAGTGAATGGCTGTTCGCCGCATTGGCGGCAAATACCTGGCCAGGAGAAAAAGCGATCACGATTATCGTTACCGGAGGAGTGGGGTGTGATAGCATAACCGCCGATCCGGAAATGCCCGGGGTGGTGATCATGATCGACCCCAGACCAGTATATCCGGCGGCGTATTACGAGCAGGGCGTCAAAGCGATTACCGTGGAACACAAACGCTATCTGCCCACCGCCAAAACCCTCGATTATATCGCCGGCATCCGGCATCTGACTCTGCATCGCGAACAAGGAATTCGTGAAGTCATATATTTTGATCCGCAGCAGGTGTATGAAGCGATCACCGCGAATCTATTCGCGGTGATCGATAACCGGATATATACTCCCGCCACCAATGTTTTGCCGGGCATAACCAGGAAAGTATTGCTGCAACTCCTGAGCATTAATGAACCCGCGATCAGGGAAGATTTTTCCCTCGCACAATTGCGCCGTGCCAGCGAGATTTTTCTTACTTCCAGCAGCAAGGAGATTCTGCCGGTAACCAGACTTGATCATGACCCCGTCGGCAACGGCGCCATTGGTCCCGTCACCGCGGAGGCCATGGCCCTGTTTCAGCAGTATATTGAAACTTGCAATAAGTAATGCTAACTCAATGTCTCTTTCATGGGAATGAAATCTTCCCTTAGGATTCCGTTTTTTTAGGCAAACTGCGGTTATAGGTGATGTAATTATACGAGAACTACATGAGGCAGGTCGGTGATGGGGAAGTGGGAAGTATAAACGAGAGTAAAGCAAACAACATATGTGTATAATATAACTGTTTATAAATTTGATTAATGAAATCGCGTGGGATCACCGGACTTTATATATTCGGTACATGGATAAATTTAGAGTAATTGAATTCTAACAATCTGAGTTAAGATCAACGTCATATACTTACTGTTGGTTTACATATGACGTGACTTATCCTTAGCAATGGGCAGTAAAACCCGTCAAATGGATAGCGCCAGGTATGAATCATCTCAATGCCGACTCAAATTTTCTTACAGAATATCAAGTGTGTCCGATATGTGGGCGTTCAGTTTCCGGTAGTAAACGATATCCGCGCTACGTATGTTCAAATTGCGTCAAACGTGCCGCGGACATAAAAGGACAAAAAGTAGTATTCTCAAATATCGATTTCGGAGGTGGTGTTCAGGGACATTATGTGGAGTCTGATAAGCCATATTCAGATCATGTTTGCATGATTGATGGAGTGAAATGCTTTGCTCAGGAAGCACGATTTGGGGGAATTGTTATACTGCCGGAAATTGATAGACAATTACACCCTTTACTTAAACAGATAGATTATTGCGAACTAAACGCTCGCCAAAAGGAAAATTATAATTATCAAAAGCTATCTTCTGTATTAGCTGATTTTGGCTTCATTACGCATCGCCTTTCGGATGACTGGAATGGCGCTGATATGATCGCCCAGCACATTGAATGTGATCTATTTTTAAAAATTCAACTCAAGGGACGATTAACATTCTCAAAGAAGTATCAGGAAAAGGATATTTGGGTCGCTTTTCGAAGGGAAAACATTTGGTATCTTTATCCACACGACCCACTTCTTAAAATTGCTCTCGATACAACCAACATTTCTAACACTGATTCATGGATAAATCGTGGTGGATATTCGTTCCCAGGAATACCTAATTCTCTCACGACTGAAATATCAAGATATATAATCGGAAATCTATTCCATTCTAAACAATGATCATGACTGCAATATGGTGAATACAAAAAATTGTTATGATATTCAGTTTTTACTTATCACTGAAAAATTGCAGGAGTTGGGAAATGCCTTGCATTCCCCGCTGACGTTTAGGTGCAGCGGCATTCTGAATGTGATGTGGTTCTGGCATTTTTTACCGACCTTCAACCTGAAGATTATCATGATCAACCATTGATGCCATCCCTGCACTACTGATTTAACCACACTTAAGTTACAGTTTTACGATACACTATGTTGAGTGATTGGATTACAGAAGGTAAGTATCCATCTCGATGAGATCAAGTCCATCCACTCGAGAAAATTCTGAATGATTTAACGTCGCCAATCGCGCTTTGATATTCAAACATGTAGCAGCAATTATCATATCGTACGCCCCAATTCGAATACCTTTGCCCTCCAAATTTGCCCATAATTCCGCATGTCTGCGAGCTTCGCCTATTTTGAAATCGACAATGGGAAGCTGATCTAAGATCGCTTCTACAAAAGCGACGCGCTTCTCTCTAATACTCTTATTGGAAGCGCGCTCACAACCAAGCAATAATTCCGAAGCTGTGATAACTGAAATCACGACGGTTTCTGTTATGGGTTGCTCAATGAGTAGGTGTCTTAAATCTATTTTTTTCTTCTCCGCGCCAATAATAACCGAAGTGTCTAAAACTAATCCCATTTACTCCTCGTTGTGATTAGGTTGGCTCTTGATGAAATCAAATCACGCTCAAAATCAGAAGCTTCGTTCTCTGTCAAATGTGGAATGTCCGCCAAATAATGAGACAAATCATGTGCCAGACACTTAGACGGTGCGACGGGAATAATTCTCGCCACCGGAACTCCAGACTTTAAAAGTGTTGTCGTTACTTGCGAATAATATGTACGATTGATGATATCAGCAAAATTTCTTGCCGCATCAGTGACTGTAATAGTTTTTTTCATAATAACAGATCATATAATCAGATTATAAGATCGTCAATCTGTGATTTAATTAATCTTGAATTTCAGCTCCATGCCACTGAATGGATTGAACATTATTCAGGCGAACATTCCCATCCATCTGGTATATCAATGGACAACGCCCGGGCACATTTAATAAAATCATGCGGTAAAGCGGCAGTAAACTGGCACGGCTGTAAGGTGCCAGGGTGAGAGAATAACAGCTTCCACGCATGCAGCATCTGGCGCGAGGCGGTAATCCGATTACGTATTTTCCTGCTGCCATATACCCGATCGCCAATCACCGGATGTCCGATCGTCGCCAGGTGAACCCGGATCTGATGAGTGCGCCCGGTGGCGATAGTGATCTCTAACAAGGTGGCGCCAATCCCAACCGCCCGGCATTGGTAATGAGTCGCCGCATACCGCCCGTGGCCATTAGTCACGACCGTCATTTTCTGTCGCCGCACCGGATGCCGACCAATCGCGGCCTCGATGATTCCCTGGTCATTGGGAGGAATGCCATGCACCAATGCGAGATAGGTTTTGCCCACCGACCGGTTCTTAAAGTCCGCTTTAAGTTGCTGTTGTGCTTTTAGATTTTTCGCGATCAGCAACACTCCCGAGGTCTCCTTGTCCAAACGATGTACAATGCCCGGGCGGCGCTCGGCATCCATCATCGCGGTGAAACACGCGGGATTATGATTCAGCAGGACATGGATCAGAGTTTTCTGTTTTGTCCCGGCGCCGGGATGCACCGTTAATCCCGCCGGTTTATTGATGACCAGGATATCATCATCTTCATGGATCACCATGAGCTGACTATCGCTATCGGCGGTTATGAGATCGATCTCTGGCGCCGGCCAATTCACCTGAATCAGATCGCCAGCCTTGACGATTTCTCGTTTCCGGGGTTGAATCCCGTTGATCAGAACCGTCCCTGCCGCGATCAATTTCTGCATATAGGAACGGGATTTTTCTGGATAAGCGGCGGCCAGGAGTAAATCCAGGCGCTCCCCGGCCATCTTGGGGGTGATGGTTAATGTTGAGTGGGGACAGGTATTCATACTGATTATGGGATCACGATGAAACACTTGCGGAGTGGTCCGGCAGGCCTTTAACGGATCTGATCAGTAACCCAATGCCAAGCGGCAGGAGCAGGAGACAAATAATCTGAGACTGGGTCAGGCCGGCATAGAGATGATAATAATCGCCGCGCCAAAATTCGACCCCGAACCGCCCGCAGGCATAGATAACAAGGTAAATCGCGGTCAGGAATCCATGGGCATGTTTTTTGCGTGACAGGAGGTATAAGGCTATGACGATTGCCAGGTTCAAGCCGCTCTGCAGTAATTGCGCGGGAATAACCGGCAGACACTGCGTTGAGGTGAAATCAATCAGGCCGCCATAGACCTGAGTATGCCAGACCGAGCTCTCGAGTGGGTAATGAAGGGCAAACCATGATGAGGTGGGGCGGCCGAAACAGCACCCATTGATCAGGCATCCAAAACGCCCAATCGCTTCCCCCAGCGGCAGGGCGAGCGCGATAAAATCAAAGGTCTTCAGGATACTTTGATGTTCTTGTCGGGATTTCCAGGCAACCCCCAGAGCGCCTCCCAAGATCCCGCCGAATATCACCAGACCGCCATGATCAATGCGGATGATCTCCAGCCATTGATCCCGGAATTCATCGAGATTGAGGAGGACGTAAAATATCCGGGCGCCAATTATGCCCCCTAAAATCGCGGTGAAACACAGATCTGATACATACTGTTTATGAAATCCGAATCCCGAAGCCTGCCCCTGCAGATAAAACCAGGAAGCCAGAATCCCCAGGGTAACAAATATTCCATACCAATATATGGAAATACTGCCAAACTGTATGGCAATTTTATCGATTGATATGGTCATTGAATCCTCATAGAGGTTAAAGAGAGTCAGGTTTTAGGTTTTAGATGTAATTACGCGATTCATTCTCTGATCAGAGCGGCGCTCGGAATTCGACTGCTTGCAGTCTGACTGGTTTCAATTCAAGTTAATTTGGATTGCAATATCTAGTGAATCATTTAAACTCTTGATTAATACTTGGAATTCAAATCTGATTGCGGTTATAATTTTACTCAATTATCAGTCCGAAGCTGAATCTAGCGTCGTCCAGTTAGTCCATATCCATCAAATAAATAATCGAGGTGACTCATGCGCAAATTATTCAATTTATTCTTAGCCTTATCACTTTTTAGTTTTGCCTTTACCAGTTCAGCGCAACAGAAATCCCGCAAAAAATCGGCAAAAAAACCTGCATTCACCTGGGAAGAATATTTGAAGTTATGCGGCAACAGTATCCCTGAGCGGAATTTGAATTTCGAAGAAGTCAAAGGAAAAATCATTCTTTGGAAGGGGACCTTCACCAAAACCGATCAGGATCCCGCATTTAAGGATCATGAGACATGGGCGCCAGATGTGTTGCGCGTAAAAATGGAACCTTCGGAGGGTATTCTCGCCGATCTCAGGCTGCGTATCCCCAAGGCCAAAGCCGGGAAAATTTCATCCCTCACAATCGGAGACAGTATCGTTTTCAAAGGCAAAATCATGTACCTGGGCGATAAAATAACCGATCACATCATCGAGGTGGATGATTTTAAAAAACTTGTCCCCAAGGGAACTGGCAAAGACAAATGATGCGGAATGCCGATTATTAATCGGATTAATCATCCCATCCCAAGGCCTGTAATTGCGCTTTGATAGCGGATCGCATGGCGCTGGTCGGCGCCATTTCCATCGCCTTGATCAGATGGTCCTTTCCCGCCGCGAAATCATTGAGATAATTTATTTCCAGCATCCCCAAAGCCTGATAGGTGTACGCCATGGGATTGAGTTCGAGAGAACGGAGAAACGCCGATTTCGCTTCCTGGTAATGGCCCAGATTCATTGCTACGATGGCAAAATTTACAAAGACTTCACCTTGTTTTATTCCCAGGGCTAGCGCCCGTTTGTAATACTGATAAGCCATCTGATGTTGATCAGCGGCGGTGGCGATCATCGCCCGCAATGCCAGGAAATGTTCACTTTCAGGATGATAACGCAAGGTGTCGGCGCAGATGGCTGATGATTTATCATATTCACCCTGAACGAAATATGCCATCGCCAGGTTAAGCAGAAAGGGAAGGCTGTTGGGATAATAATTTTTGTAGCGTTCAAGAACCTTCAACCCTTCCACCGGATTTCCGGTATCGATCAATCCTTTTCCAAGATAGAAAAGCGTGCGATTCCGATAGGGATTGTAGCGCATTACCTTTTTGGCCTCTTCCATGGTTTGTTGCGGATTCCCTTGGATATCCCAACTCGACATTTGACCATAATGAATATCGGCCTGACGCGCGGCATAAGCTAATTTAAGTGAACCGAGAAAGAAGCAACCGGCGACTAAAGCCGCCAGTGATGCCGCCCCCCTCGGCAATCGCGCCGTGTGGTCGGCGGGATTGGTTTTTGACGGCGATTCAGCTTGCGGCAATTTACTCAAAGCCATTAAACCCGCGAAATAAACCGCCAGCAGATAGGCGGGCACGCTCTTATACAATGGAAAGCTGAAACAGGCGGTTACCCCCAGGCCGATAATACCGGCAAGAAAACTGACCGCCAGGAGGTACGAAGATGACGAGGGTAACCGACCAAACGCGATGCGCATATGGCGCCCAAAAACAGCCACAATCCATACCCATAACAGTCCGCCGATGATGCCCGTTTCGGCGACGATATTGATATAGTCGTTGTGCGCGTGTTCGGCCGCGCTGGCCATCGAAAAGGCCTGATCCCGCACCACCTTGTTGGCATAGAGGGGATAAAAAACTTGGAAATTTCCAATGCCGACACCTCGCAAGGGATGATCCTTGATCATTTCACTGGTGTTCAACCAGTAACCAATACGCACCGACAGACTGTTAAGCGAGGGCAGGTTATCTTCCGATTGGCTGTGGGAAAGATTGTTTCGCGATTGCGCCTGGTTAAAATCTGAAAGCGTTTTTTGCGCCAGATTCACTGCCCGACCAAACTCCCAGCGCCATCCGGTCGGGGTGGTATTGGCGAGCAGGAAAAGGAGCAGGAGCGCTGCCCCGCCCACATAGATCCTGGGACGAGAAATCGCTGGTTTAATTTTGTCCCGCGAGTGCCGGTGATAATAAAACCATAACCCGGCCCATACCAGCATCTGGCTCATAACCCCAAGCCAGGGCCCCTTGGCGAAGGCGACAAAAATAAATGCCCCGATGATCGACGAGCCAGTCGTCAGCAGGATATATCCCGGAGTGGTTTTCCCCCACAGCCAATAACCGATTGCCAACGGCAGAATCAAAACTTGATATTCCGCCGCCATGTTTTTATTGCTGAAAGTAGCTGCCGGGGCGATGGTTTGCTGGATGAGGTTCCACCCCCAGAGATATTGCCCCATGCCTATCACCGCGACCACGATCCCGCTCAACAACAGTGACTTGACTAAAAATTGGCAGTCCGCTTCGGATTTAATCCATTGAACGGTCAGGAAAAATCCCAGGCCGGCGCTCAGCCATTGTCCCCAGATCAGCAGACCATCATAGTGATTTTGCGCCCAGCTTACACTCGCCAATGACCAGAGGAGAAATCCCATCAGGGGATAATCCAGGGCGGTTCGCCTTATGATCAACGTGTCTTTGCCGATATGCTGGAACCACCAGAGTGACAAAAACAATAATGTCCCGCATTGGAGATATAGCGATTGGGGCAGGTGAGTCGGATCGTAACTTTCCGTTTTGCAAAGCAGGGGAATCAACGGCGCAAGTGTGACAAAGATTGACCAGCAACATCCAGTCATATTGCCGCCTTTGGCATTCAGGGTTGGCTTATTATCGTGCAAAACGGGAGAAGATTGCTTGATCACCCTGACGACCTCATCCTCCGGCAGATCCAGTTCCCGTGCGATTTCTGCTGCCGTTTTCTGCCCTGCCAACTGGCGGATTGCCTTGTTCTGTTTTTTGGTAACGCGCATGTATGATATGAAAAATAGATTATGGTATCCCGATTATATCCAGGCACACGAAAATGATTGCATGATTCCCTGTCTGTTTGATGCGTTGGCGCGCTAAAACGCGACGGATTGCGGTCCCAATCAATCGCCAGGATAGCGCAATCCTGAATTTTGCCTAGAGCGTATTTGCGACTCGTGGATATTCCAGCTCTGGCAGTTGAATTTTAACCGTGATGTAACAACGTATCAACTTGGTTTTATGGCATTCGCGGCAATCTGATCTGATTTTCGCCATTGGCCGATTTTGTACACCCGTAGCTCAGTCGGTAGAGCAAGTGACTCTTAATCACTGGGTCCTCGGTTCGAGTCCGAGCGGGTGTACCATTTTATCTTATTCCCCATTCTCCTCGTGTCCATTGGCCATTACTCAGCGCCGGATGATGGTGGGCAGAGGGGCGAATGGCTGATCTGGCTTTTTGATGCGGAAATTGATCTGCAGACGGGCGGCATTAAAGATGTTGACATTGTGGGTCGTGGGCGATGTCAGGATAAACTGGCACTGGCTTTTTTCGAGAAACTGAGAGACGTCGTCGATACGCTCGATGCTGAGGTGGGCGAAGGGTTCATCGATGATAAAGAATCCCCCGCGATTTCCGCCGCCGGAAGTGGTCATGGCCATAAGTAAAATCAAACTGACGACAACGCGTTGTCCGCCCGACAGGGTACTGCCGGAAATATCGATCGGCCGTTTGCCGTCAAAGCCAAAGCGCACGCGTAATTCCGCTTCTTCGAGACTGTCGACGGTCTCCTTGAGGTTGGGCAGTATGACATCCGCTGTGACTCCAGCCAAGGTCGCCAATGAAGCGATATTCTGACGATACGCGCGAATGGTATATTCAACCACGGAGACATATTTGTCGCGGGCCTGATGGAATTCACCTTCCCAATTCTTTAATCCGGATTGATAGTCAAGAAACAACTGCTGTTGCTTTTCGAATTCGGATTTGTGTTGTTGATAGACATGGACGGTGGTTTCGTCCGGGATGGTCTGATACGAATCCAATAAGTTTTTTATCCCATAATATTTCGGTGTCAGTTCATCGATGTTGGGCACATCGCGCAACGCGGCAGCGCTGATCAGTTCCGCCGGCAGGCTGGCGTGCAGCGCCGCCAGTTGTTCGTTCATCTTGTTGATATTGTCCTGATAATCCTTGATGTCATTGAGGTAGTCAAACTGGTCTTCTCTTTTGGCCGCCAGCCAGCGCTGCTGCTCTTCAAAATTGCGTTCGAAACGATTGAGATCATCGAGGGTTTCCATGAGCTTTACCTCCGCCTGGCGCTTGACTTCCAAAGCCACCTTGTGTTTGCGGTTTTCCTCAATGATCAGGAGATCAAGTTGATCGATGCGCTGGGCCGCGGAGTGCCCTTCGCGCAGTAATTCCTGTTGCGCGATTTCATTGCTCAGATGTTGTTCGCGATGGCGGGCGGATTCAATGTTGGCGGACACTTGCCGAATCGAGTTCTGCAAGGTTTGTATCTGCTGTTGCAGATATTGTTTTTGCGTCGATTGCCCCAGGCTGCCGCAGTAGAAGCGGTCAACCGCGATGGAAATACCGCCGCGGCTGTCCTGTTTGTAGCCGTTTTTGGTGACACTGGTAATCCCTTTGCCCAGGGATATCCCATCTTCCACGGTTTCCACCAACGCGGTGCGGCTGAGATTCTGGATGATCCATGTCGGGACACCAGACTCGGTAAAGGACACAGCATTGATGGCTGGATTGGCCACGCTTTTGACGTCTTTATGCTTTTTCGCGGAGGCGGTCGATTTTTCGTAACCAACAATATAGCCGCGATAGCGCAAGCGTTCCCCAAGCTTGCGCGCCCGCAATTGATCGCGTTCTTCCACCAGAAAGGTGAAACGGTCGCGGCCAAGGATCGATTCGATGGCCAGCTGCCATTGTTTGTCGACGATTTCGATGACATCACAAAGCAGTTCGTGGGTGATACCCTGGTCACTTAAAGTATCGATGAATTGGGCGACAAAATCAGGATAAATTTTACGCGGTTTTTCAGCCGCTTCGATATTGGCCAGGGCGGAGATTTCCCGCACCTTTTTGTTTTCTTCCTCCAATTGCAATTCCATCCGGAGGACTTCGCGGCGGAGTTTGTCCAATTCCGCCTTTAAGGGCTCGAGCGGCTTGAGTTGCGTTTCCTTGTTGGCAGCCATCAGCTTTTCCAAGACGCGGCGTTCATCAAGAAAGCGATTGAGATTGATATCGAGATCGCGTTCTTCTTTTTCAAGCTGGTATTTTTGTTCGCGCGCGCGGACAATGGCATCCTTGCGGCGTTGAATTTCCAGTTCACCATTATCCACTTCATTCTGCACCCGCAGGATCTCCCGCTCCAGCGGACTCAGGCGATGCTTAAGGTCATCGATTGAAAGGTTGGCGATTTGAATGTTTTCCTGGGCAGCCTTGTACTCTGACTGGGGAATGAGTTTGTTTTCATAGTCCTGCAATTCGGTTCGCAGTTGATGATAGCGCTTATACTCATCGGCGCGCTGCTGCGAAATCATCAGCTTGGCCTCCTCCTGTGCCAGACGAACCCCGATTTGATTGAACTGAACCCGTGCTTGGCGATAGTTGTCGCGCGCCTGTTTATAGCGATTGATAATCTCCTTGTCGCCATGAACATCGAGCAGCAGTTCGAGCAGATCCCGGGGGGATTTCTCGCAGAGTTTGTCAGTTTGCCCCTGTTCCAGCGCCAGAACACGCAGGAGTGAATCGGAACAGCCGGCTTCATGCATGATGCGCGAATAGTTATTGGGCTGGACCAGTTCGGAGATTTTTAATTTTCGCAGGTGCTCCATCGAACAATCACCTGGCAGCACCGCGAAACGCCGCTCCCACCGTCCTGATTTGTTCTTCAGGATGACCGCCAGAGTCACAACCTCGCTGTCCAGACCGAGAGTTTCAAAGGCGCGTTTTCGGCTGCCATTGACAGTGTTGCCGACCACCGCCTTGATGGCGGCAATTTCGACGTTGTTATTGAGATAGTCGGTAAACCGGCGATTCGAACTCAGGCGCGGCACGCGCAGGAGCGTGCGCATGGCATCCAGAAAGGTGGTTTTGCCGCTCCCGTTCGGCCCGGTGATCATGATGGTTTTCTGATCGATCGGCAGCTTCATCGCCGGCCAGAAGGCCCAGTTCATGAGTTCGATATATTGAAATTCAAACATGGTTGTATCAGCCCAAAGGTTTTTCCCTGTGTATGAAAAAGAGATAAACCTTACACCAAAATCCTGCCGCAACAAGATTTACTTATGGCCGGTCAGGTCAATTATTTTGCGCCAAAATTTTTATTCGCAAAAACCTTATCCCCCCCTGCCCTAATCCCCGCCATCAATCCTGTCGCTCCGCCACCCCAAACGATGTATTCCACTACCCAGTCAACCGCTTGACAAACCGATTGCGGACTGACACCCACAGGAATTTATCGAATGGGATGCGTGTTCTACTTCTTGGCATATTGACGATTATGTCAAAATAATGTAGATTCTATGTCAGTAAAAATTACATTCAGTGTTATCAAGGAGAATTAGTCATGCACCTCAATTTAGGCCAACCGTATGAAAATTTTATTCAGGATGAAATAAAGGCTGGATTATATAGCAATGCGACGGAAGTCATTCGTGATGCCCTTCGTCGGATGAAGGAAAATAAGGAAAGACGACGAATTGAACATATCCATGCATTAGTTGCCATTGGAGAAGCACAAATTGCCAATGGCGAAGGCATTCCCTATACGGACGATTTCATGAAAAACGCGATGGAACGCGCCATAGAAAACCATAAAGCGGGAATTCCGATCCGTGATGAAGTCAAACCAAGACAGTCCTGAATGGTCGTTAATTGTTTCGCCGGAAGCCCACTCTGCCATCGTGCGTGTTCTCCATGAATCAATGGATTTCACACGAAGGCTTTGAGAGATCA
>CAZTTH010000003.1:84223-116869 GCA_964615975.1 uncultured Lentisphaerales bacterium
ATCGTGCGTGTTCTCCATGAATCAATGGATTTCACACGAAGGCTTTGAGAGATCATACAGTTCGGTTGAGATCGATAAGCTAAGCGAGAGAGAAACAGCTGCTGGAGAGATCGAGCGGCAGCCGCTGTTTTTGTCTCGCTGGCGGAGTGGTGCAAAGAGGAAAACACAAAATTTAACTATATCCAAGGAGAAGCATTAATTACCACTTTCGTCATGGCGCCAACTCGGCTTGTAACAATTCATCGTCATATTGGAGTACAGATACATGATGCACTCCCAAGATGTGTAAAAATTCCAGTCTACTGACCCCACATATTTCAGCGCCTTTCGATTGTGAAATCTTACGCAATTCATACCATTTAGCCGTTGCTGCCATCCTCATTTCGCGGGCAAATTCCTGAGGTGGCAAGCGCAACACAGAAAAAGCGTTTTCAGGTATATCTAAGGTAACTTTCATAATAACACCATGATCATTTTAATAAACATTACAATTTAGGACAAACGTGCATTACTAATCACATAAAACTTAACTCAAGAATGGCAACCAAACAATCATAACATTTAAACATACAATCCCATCAAAATGTCATGAAAATAGCAATTCAAACATGGTACTGACATAAATCTCAACTATCGAGTCTCTGACCGTCAATTAAAATTACTTTCGAGCATTTCGCACTCTGACCGGTAAAACAAGATGAAGTTAACGACTTAAAAGACGGGAGCCAAGCGAGAGGGAAACAGGTGCTGGAGTGATCGAACGGAAGCTGCTGTTTTTGTCTCGCTGGTGGGAGTGTGGAGAGGAAGCACTATATCAAATTTAATTGCATGATTCCGGGTAAGCAGAGGGATGTCGTTCTGGAAGGGAACGGAAATCCCGGCAGTGCAGCCCGGAATGATGCTGAGCATGGAGTAATGATAACAAGGGAATTTAACCACGGATCTCACTGATTAACCCGGATATTAATACAAAAATTGCAACCGGGAATGCACAAACACGTGATTATTACCCAATTCTGCTCAGGATGGCATCACAAACTGCCTTATTGATCCGATTGGTATTCAATAAAGTGGCTAATTTATTCCGCGCTTCGATGTGTCCAATCAGTCCCTGATTGAAGGCATCGGCAATCTGACGGACAATGCCGGAAAACCGCATGCCAAGAGATTTGGCAACATTGCGACCTTCCCGCTCCTCAAGAAGTTTTGGAAGATTTCTATTGTGAGCAAGAGAAATGGCCTGAATCTCACCTTCGTGAAGCTGGGGATTGCTGCGGATAGCGAGGAGAATGCGGGGAGATTGAACTTCGATCAGATCTTCAATTTGATAGCGTTGGAGGTAGTCGGCGTGGGTTTCATTGTTATCTGTAAGCTCATCGAGAACGGCAGGGGGAACAAGAATCTTGTCGTAGAGTAATCGAATAAAGGTGAAGCCGTCCGAAAGTTTTTCGAGAGAAATGATCGGGCTGGTATTGCTCACGATTTCGCGAGTCATAGCCCTTCAACTTCAAAATCAATGTCTTCTTGCATTCCACCCATAACTGACAATCCGAATTTTGGAAGAATGGTCTCTTCGAATTGTCTCCGGGTTGTTTTTGTAAGGGCACACGCCTCCTTTTCGGAAAGCGTTCCATTATAGTAGAATACGGCAGCCAAAGCTTCTTTAATGGTTTGCTGGTCAACACCTTTGTTTTCCAGAATATCCGGTTCATCTATGGTAATTGAGGACATATGATGGTTCCAATTAAACCCCGCAACAGGTATTATTTATAGTTATGGTATTATACGCTATTTGAATGCTGACATCAATTAAGGAAGGATGCCAGCCAAGATATTTTACCACGGATTCTACCATTCGGTAAGAACAGGTTTACTGATTAACGCGGATATTAATCCCAAAAAATTGTTACCGAAAAAGCACAAACGAGATAAAATCAATTTATTTGGCAGTTTACTTGAGGTTTTACCCAGTAAGATTTGGGAAATGAAGTTTATTCAGGCAGTGACTGGAGTCACCTTTTGGGAAGGCTGTAATCTATTCAATAAATCGTTTCGGTTTGCATTTAGTTGCGATTCGATTTCTGGACTCATTTTGCGCATGGTGGAAAGACCTTGGTCGTATAGCCATTCGATGGCTTGCATGGTGTTCAAATTCAAGTAGTTGCCAAGCTCACCGATTGATATATTGGCAGTCAGGTATTTGCGCAGTATGTGATCTTCTCGAAGTTGGGTGGCAAGTCGATTAATATCTTCGCCTGCAATGAGGCTCTCTTCTAATTGAACTTCTATGGTTTTCATAGTGATATTATACACCAACGCAGCATAGACTCAACCAAATCAATACCTAACCGCGGATTTCGCAGATAATCGCGGATAAGTATTATATAAATTTTGTATTTCTAAATGATTCGTTCATGAATGAATCGAAAAACGCCTCGAATTCATTCATTATCCGTGTCCATCCGAGCTATCTGTGGTTAAATTTTCTTGTTTTTAAAAGCAGAAGTTCATGAATAAGGGTCTAATGCATTTAAAAAATCAAAACCACAAATTGGGTCCAATTAAGGGCTGGACCAGACCACAAAACTAACCATACTATTAAAACCCCGATTTAATGCACCATGTTGAGGTGATTGGAGCTCTGGTTAATTAAGTTGATCGGCATTTTTAAAAGAGCCAAAAAATAATTGCGTCAATTTATTAGTCTCCAGCTTCCTCTTGTCATTAACTCGGATTGGGACATATTTTAATCTGCGTGTTATTTCTCCATTTCGGAATCTCCAACCAGTTGAGGGCTGTGATCCATGAGTGCCAACAAAGAACGTCCCATTCTCAGTGCTGAAGTGAAAGTATGTTATTCACTGGCGGTCGATATCGCCAGGAAACACCGGCATGAGTATGTCACGACCGAACATCTCTTTTACGCGATGTTGTTCGATCCCTATATCCAGAGGATCATTCAGCAATGCGGCGGTGATATAGAAGAACTGAAGGCCAGGCTGCAGACCCATTTTGATGAACGTCTGGAACGGGTCAACTATGATGGCGACTACAATCCCGAAGAAACCATTTCTTTGCAACGGGTCATTCACATGGCGGTTACTCATTCGGTAAGTTGTGAAAAAGGCAGCATCAATTGTGGCGACTTGTTGGCGGCGTTGTTTCACGAGGAAGAATCATTCGCGGTGTATTTCCTGCGGACGATAGGCATCGACCGCCTGGCAGTATTGAATTATATCTCCCACGGGATCGGCAAGGGCGGAGAAACTGATGCGGGGATGTTTGCCGTGCCTCATGTATCAGGCACTGAAGACGCCGCGGCTGCCGCCGTTCCCCAATCATCCGCCACCGGGAACAAGGCGCTGGCGCAATTTACCGTTGAATTGACGGCTTTGGCTCAAGCCGGCAAGATCGACCCCATCATCGGTCGAAAAATAGAGTTGCGGCGGGTGATGCAAACCCTGTGTCGGCGGCGCAAAAACAATCCGCTGTTGATCGGCGAACCCGGGGTTGGCAAGACCGCGATTGTGGAAGGGCTGGCCCTCAATATTGTCGCGGATAAAGTGCCGGACAAGTTGAAGGAATGCCGGATCTATGCTCTGGATGTGGGCGCATTGCTGGCCGGTTCCAAATTTCGCGGTGAATTTGAAGAACGCATCAAGGCAGTATTAAGCGCGTTGGAACATGAGCCCAACGCCATCTTGTTTATCGATGAATTCCATACCATCATCGGCGCCGGCGCGGTTCAGGGAGGCGCGATGGATGCCGCCAATATGTTCAAACCCGCGCTGACCTCGGGGCGGATTCGCTGCATCGGGTCGTCCACTTACCAGGAATACAAAAACTGCATCCAGAAAGACCGGGCACTGGCGCGGCGTTTTCACAAGATCGATGTCATTGAGCCCTCGATCGCGGACACGATTGCCATTCTCAAAGGATTGCGCGACAATTATGAATCGCATTATGGGCTGCGTTATCTCGATTCCGCCCTGGATACCGCGGCGCATTTATCGGCGCGGTATCTCAATGACCGATTTCTTCCGGACAAGGCGATCGATGTCATCGATGAAGCCGGCGCGGTCCAGGCATTGGTAACGCCGAATCAACGGCGCAAAACCATCAGCGCGCACAACGTCGAGGAAGTCATTGCCTTGATGGCTCAGATCCCCCCCGCGAAAGTCAGTTCGAACGACAAGGAAAAACTCAGGAACCTGGAGTCTGAGCTCAAGGCCGAGGTCTTCGGCCAGGACGAAGCCATTCAAAAATTAACCAAAGCCATCAAGTTGTCGCGCGCCGGGTTGCGCAGCCAGGAAAAAACCATTGGGTCCTATCTTTTTACCGGACCGACCGGAGTCGGGAAAACCGAACTCAGCAAGCAATTGGCAAAAGCCTTGGGGATTGAATTTCTCCGCTTTGATATGAGTGAATACAATGAAAAACATACCATTTCACGTCTCATCGGAGCGCCGCCGGGATACATTGGTTATGAGCACGGCGGCCTGCTGACAGAAGCGATAATCAAGACTCCTCACGCGGTGGTATTGCTTGATGAAATCGAAAAGGCGAATCCGGAAATCTTTAATATTTTATTGCAGATCATGGATCATGGGACGCTGACCGACACCAATGGCCGCAAGGCCGATTTTCGCAATGCCATCCTGATTATGACGTCGAATGTCGGCGCCCGTGATCTGGCGGCGGTTGCCATCGGATTCAGCGAACGGGCGGCCGTCGCTGACAGTCACCGCGCGGTCGAAAAGTTTTTTACTCCGGAGTTCCGCAATCGCCTTGATGCCACCATTCATTTCAAATCACTGGCGCCCGAGTTAATCGAGCGCGTGGTCGATAAGTTTATCAATGAACTGGCGGTGTTGCTGGAAAAAAAGAAGGTGACCATTGCCCTCAAGCCCGCCGCGCGTGCCTGGTTGGCTCAAAACGGCTATGATCCCAAGTATGGCGCGCGTCCCATCGCCCGGCTGATTCAAAATGAAATCCATGAAAAGATTGTCGACCAAATACTCTTTGGCGCATTGGAGCAGGGCGGCAAGGTGACGATTGACCTGAAAGATGGCGCAATAACCTTTGGCTTTTAACCGGCGCGGGCAGCCGCGGAGAAAAATTCCTGGTTTTCCGATGCAACGTTTTAATCGGGAAATTTCGCAAACTCGATGAGAATGATCTTCACAAAAGGGATGGAGTAATTTTATGCGCGATTATGGCAGGTGTATGCTCTTGAAAGGGTTGATGATCATCCCGCTCCTCATGATTAGTGGCTGTGTTTCGGTCGATATTAACCGCTTGTTGAATCCCGAATTGGAAGAGCGGATTATAGAAAAAGCTTCCACCTGGACTTTTGCTAAAATACTGGTTATTGATATCAGCGGGATGATCGCCGCCGATAACGGTAATTCACTGTTTTTCTCGGATAACTGCACTCCCGACCGGATCAAGGCGATTTTGAACAAAGCGGTCATGAACCCTAATATTCGCGCGGTTATCCTTCGCATCGACACCCCGGGAGGAGAGGTTACTGCCACCGACATGATCCACCATGAACTGTTGGCATTCAAAAAGCGAACCCGATTGCCAATGGTCGCCGAGATCATGGGCATGGCATGTTCCGGCGGATATTACATCGCCTGTGCCGCGGATAAAATCTATGCGCACCCCACCTCGATTACCGGCAGCATCGGGATCATTGCCCGTTTTCCCAATCTCGCGGGATTGGCGGATAAGGTGGGATACCGGGAAGAAATTTTTACCACCGGTGACTTCAAGGCCATGGGGCATCCCCTGCGGGAGATCTCCGCAGGGGAGCGGGAAATCATCCAAACCGGGATCGATTCACTTTACGACCGTTTTTTGCAGGTTATTGCCTCTGGACGTCCTTCCTATCCTGAGCCGGGACTCATCAAACCTCTGGCGGATGGTCGTATCTATACCGCGCCACAGGCGGTGGAGAACAAATTAATCGATGGCATTGCCTACTTTGGCGATGTCATTGCCATCGCCAAACAAGCTGGACGAGTGTATGATGCCCACGTCATTACCTACAGTTCAGAAAGAAAAGCCGATAGCAATATTTATTCATTGTCAGCCATCCCCCGATCGCCGACAATCAACCTGATCAATATCGATTTGGATTCGCTCCTGCCCGCCCAGCGACCTGGATTTTATTACCTGTGGGAGCCTGGATTGGGAGCATTTGCGGTAAAATAACCCCATCCCATGAGTTACCAGATTGAGGAGGAAACCGAAGACCGAATGACCGTCATCCATGATGACTCCCGGTGGCCGAAATGGTTTTTGTTCCTGGCCCTGATTATCGTCGTGATCACCTGCGTTAATTTAAGCCGGCATTCGGTTGACAGGGAGAAGGTCATGGGAGGAATTGCCGCGGTCGCGATCCTGGGATTTTGCTATCTGATGATTTATGAAAAAAGTATCTTTGTCTTTGACCGTCGTTCGCGCACGATTCATTGGACGCGTCGTCGTGTGTTTTCCTTTCGGGAAGAGATGCTCTCATTCGCGAATGTGAAAAATATTGTCGCGCAAATTGCTCCTGGCTCCAAGCGAATACCAAGCCAGCGGGTGGCATTAATCACCGACCGGGGAATAACGCCGCTCTCAATCTCATACCATCCCGACGGCCACGATGCATGCGGAAAACTGGCTGCCCGTCTGCGCGATTGGCTGGGACTGTCGACCTCTGATAGCGAAATGGATAATCTCAGGGGACTCATCGCGGGCGGACGGGACATGGACGCGATTCTCTTTCTTTGTCGGCGCCGGAAAATGACCATGAAAGAGGCGAAAGATGAGTTAAAAATGATGAAGGAAAAATTGCTTTAAGGGAATACGATTGGGTTAAAATCGCATTCTTTATTATCTCTTTTCCTCTTCCCGCTGCTTCCTTCTGTTTCGTGGTGAATTAAAGTCAATTAACCACCACGAAGAGCACGAAAAAAGCAGAAAGTGGCGGACAGTTTTCGAATTAATGATCGCTTGATGCAAAAAGACATACAGAATTTCATCACCTACTCCAAAGTGGAAAAAGCGCTGGCGGATAATTCTTTGCTGGCTTATGAATGTGATCTCACGCAGTTCGCGGTGTTTTTACAGCAGCATCAGGTTGAATCCTGGGATCAGGTCACCCGCGACCGAATCCTTGACTTTCTCGATCAGGGGCAAAAACAACAGTACGCGACCGCGACCATTGCCCGCAAGCTGGTGGCCATGAAAGTGTTTTTCCGCTATCTTTACCATGAAGGAATGGTGAAAACCAATGTCACCGATGTCATGGACAGTCCCCGGTTATGGCGGCTGCTGCCCAATTATCTCAGCGAAGCAGAAGTAAGCCGGCTTTTGGCAATCGACGCGCGCAGCAAGAATATCCTTCATCAGCGGAATCAGGCTCTGCTCGAATTGTTGTATGCCAGCGGGTTGAGGGTCAGTGAATTGGCAAATCTGAAAATTGATCAGATTAAATTCGATGTCAATATGCTAAGGATCACCGGCAAGGGCAACAAGACCAGGATCGTTCCTTTTGGCGCGCCGGCAAGGGCGAAGTTGGATCATTATCTCAAACAGGTCCGTCCGTTATTGGTGAAACACGAAAATCCCGGACAGGTATTTTTATCCAAAAGCGGGCGCCCGTTAAAGCGGGATCGCATTTGGGTGGTGGTCAAGCAAATAGCAAAAAAGGCGGGGATAAACAAAAACATCCATCCGCATACCCTGCGGCATTCTTTTGCCAGTCACTTATTGGCCAATGGCGCCGATTTGCGTACCATTCAGGAAATGCTTGGTCATGCCGACATCAGCACCACGCAGCTTTATACCCATGTTGATCGCGGTCAATTGGTCAAGGTTCACCAAACCTTTCACCCGCGAAAATGATCCCCTGTCGGCTTGCTTTATTCTCATCTTCTGAGTACTGTTTAACCCACTTTTACATTATTAACATACCAGCGCGGAATCGTGACCATATCACCCATTGCAGTTCCCGAAATGCCGGGCAGGAGATCCGCGTTCCCTGGTGAACCCTCTAATCCTAAAAATCTTATAAATTGTGTCATCACCATGCCCACCGATGAATTAATGAAAAAACGACATAGCGCCGCCCACGTCATGGCAGCCGCAGTGCAAAATTTGTATGCCAATGTTAAATTCGACATCGGACCGGCTACCGAAGAGGGCTTCTATTATGATTTTGACATGGAGCATCGACTCACTCCCGATGATCTGCCCCGCATCGAAGAGGAGATGCGTCGCCTCATGACCATGGCAGATCCATTCATCTGCGAAGAATACACGAGTGAACGCGCCCAAAGTTTACTAACCAGTAAAAAGCAATCCTATAAACTTGAACGTTTGGCGGATATCCCTGCAACCGATAAGATCACCTTTTATACCTGCGGCGATTTTGTTGATCTGTGCCGTGGCCCGCATGTGAGCGATACCAGCAAGATCGGCAGCTTTAAGCTCCTCTCCATCGCGGGATCGTATTATCGCGGCAAGGAAACCAATCCCATGCTGCAGCGGATTTATGGCACCGCTTTTTCTCACCCCAAGGAATTAAAAGAGTATTTGCAGCGGCTTGAGGAAGCCAAAAAACGCGATCATCGCAAGCTGGGAACGGAACTCGAGCTCTTCAGCGTCAGCGAAGATATTGGTTCCGGTTTGATCCTCTGGCATCCCAATGGCGCGCTTACCCGGCATGTGATTGAAACCTTCTGGCGGGATATGCACTATCAAAACGGCTATCATTTAGTCAATTCTCCTCATCTTGGCCTTGCCAACCTTTGGGAAACCAGTGGTCATCTCGATTTTTATAAGGAGTCCATGTACGCCCCACTGGAAATCGATGAGCGCAATTATTACATCAAACCAATGAACTGCCCTTTTCATATCAAGATTTATCAAACCCGCAATCGCTCTTATCGTGAACTGCCTTTGCGCTGGGCTGAACTTGGCACGGTGTATCGGTATGAAAAAAGCGGCGTACTCCATGGCCTTTTGAGGGTGCGTGGTTTCACTCAGGATGATGCGCATATATTCTGCACTCCCGATCAGGTCGAAAATGAAATCTCCCAGGTTCTGCAGTTTTGCCTCTACATCTGGAAAGCCTTCGGATTTGCGGATGTCAAAGCCTATTTGGCAACTCGCCCGCCCAAAGCTGTTGGCGACCCGGCCTATTGGGACAAGGCCATCTCATCTCTGGAAAAAGCGGTCAAAAATGCCAAACTCGATTGTGAAGTTGATCCCGGAGGCGGCGCCTTTTATGGCCCCAAGATCGATCTTAAAATCAAAGACGCCATCGGACGTGAATGGCAGACATCCACCATCCAATTTGATTTCAATTTGCCTGAACGTTTTGATCTCTATTACATTGGCGAAGACGGAAAAAAGCATCGCCCTTACATGGTTCATCGCGCCTTGCTGGGATCGTTGGAACGCTTTTTTGGGATCCTGATCGAACATTATGCCGGCGCGCTTCCCGCCTGGCTGGCGCCGGTACAGGCCCGGATCCTGCCGATTACCGAACGTCATCACTCCTATGCCTGCCAGGTGGAGGAGATTCTCCGGCAGAAAAACCTGCGCGTGCACAGCGATCTTGCCAGTGAAAGCCTGGGCGCCAAAATCAGGAAGGCCCGCAATGAACGGATTCCTTATCTGCTGGTCGTTGGCGATCACGAAGTCGAAAATCAGGAAATCGCGGTTCGTAAACGCGGCGCGAATGACGCCACCGCCATGAGCGTGGACAAGTTTATTCATAACCTTCTTGAAGAAGTGGCTGCCCGCCATTAAAATTTACAATTCCAGATTTGTATAACCGCGCATGAGAATTAGAATAGTGGTTTTTTTAATCGGTGATATTGTTAACATAAACGAAGGAGGCAAGACTTATTTCCCGCATTGTAGATAAAAATGATCGTTTTTTGCGTGGGCGTGATGTGCGCCTGATTAATTCTGATAATGAACAAATCGGCATTGTCCCCGCAACAACGGCACTGGAAATGGCCGCAGAAGAAGGATTGGATTTGGTATTGGTAGCGGATGAATCGGATCCCCCGGTTTGCCGGATCATGAATTTCGGCAAATATCTTTATCGCAAAAACAAACGGGACAAGGATCAGAAGAAAAAACAATTCAGCCAGAAAAACAAGGAAATAAAATTCCATCCCACCATTGATCCTCATGATTACCAAATCAAGCTCAAGCATATTCGTGGGTTTTTAGAGAAAAGTTTTAAGGTTAAAATCGCCATGGTATTTCGCGGCCGGGAGATGAACAATTCCGAGCTGGGCGTCACGCTGATGAATAAAATCGTGGCGGATCTTTCCGATATTGGCGTTGTCGAGGTGCAGCCCAAGCGATTCGGACGCAATATCACGATGTTCATGGGCCCCCTGCAGCAGAAATAACCTGCGGTTTTTGACGCGCAAGAGCTTCCCCGATTTTTGGCGTGTTAAGTTTCGGCGTTGCGGTGTTGATGAGTTCACTCGATCCGGATAATCGCGCGGTGATTTTCTTGAATATAGAGATGGAGAAATTAGTTTTTTTTTAACAGCTTGGAGATCGAACTATGCCTAAAATGAAAACCAGAAAAAGTGCCGCCAAACGGTTTAAAAAAACCGGTACCGGCAAATTTATTCATTATCGCGCGGGCCGCCGGCACTTAATGACAGGCAAATCCGCCAAACGCCGGCGCCGTCTGCGTCATGGCGTGGTAACTAAATCCACGGATGTCAAACGCTTGAAAGCCGCCTTGCCTTATGGCTTGAAATAAACGAATGTTATGAGAGAGGAGCAGAGACAAAATGGTTAAAGCAACAAATTCACCCTCATCCCGGCAGCGTCGCAAGCGTGTGCTGAAGGCCGCCAAGGGATTTTATGGGAATCGCAGTAAATTAATTCGTACCGCTTACAATGCGGTGGCGCGGGCCTATACCAATGCGTATATCGGTCGCAAGCAAAAGAAACGGCAATACCGCCGCTTATGGACCATTCGTATCAATGCCGCCTGCCGGTCTCAGGATTTTACTTATAGCAAGTTTATCAATGGGCTGAAACGGCTGGACATCGCGTTGAACCGGAAAGTGCTGGCTGACATGGCGGTCAAGGATCCGCAAGGATTTTCATCCCTGATCGCGAAGGCCAAAGCCGCGCTCAATTGAGCGAATTCACTGGGCTTATTACTTATCCACAAGGATAATATCCTATCTTAATGCCCACATCCGCCGCAGCCCCCAAAGTCCGTATCCGGCGAGGGGAATCACGTTGGCGATCAGCGCGGACAGCCACTGACTCTTGCCGGCCACCAAAAAAAACTGGGTGACCAGATAATATGAGCTGAAAAGGGCCAGAGCCAGGAGAAAATTGACCAAGGCGTTACCGCGGGCAGTGACAACCGCCAGCGGGATCCCCAGAACCAAGGCCAGCAGACAACTCAATGGTCGCAGCAGGTAATAATACCAGTAAGTCGTCAGGTTTATCCGGGTCTTTTCAGGAAGAACCATGTCTTCTTCGGTGAGCAATTGCTGAATTCTCAAGGCAGATAAATCCTCCATCGGCTTGAGAGAATACATGTAGGAAAAACTGCGGGGATATTCGTTTAAATCCGGCAAGGTTAATGTCGCTTGTCTGATCGGTTCATCGATCATCAGATAACCATCATCATCGAATCGGCGCATCACCGCCTGAGTAAACTGCCATCCTGATTCTGTATAACTCGCCGCCGCCGCCACCAATTCCCATGCCACGGTGCGATTGGGACGAAATTGGGTGATATTGATCCCCGATGAGATCCCGGAAGGGTTGAATTTCTCAAAATACCAATCGCGTCGTCCCGCCTTATTGCGATAGGCCAGATAAGGTTTGAATGATTTGGTCCTGATTTTATAGGGATCCTTGATTGCCTGCAATAAATTGACCGCCATGCCATGACAGGTGGGCGCGGCAAATTCACTGTTGATAAAGTATAAGATTGATATCACCATTCCAGCTGCCCATAAGGGGGAACTGATTTGCCAGAGCGACAGGCCAGCGGCGCGCAATGCGGTTAATTCCTGATTGCGGGATAAATCGGAGAATAAATACATTGCCGACAAGAGCAAGGCGATCGGGATGACATGAGTAAGCTGTTCAGGTTGGAGCAGCATGAAATAATTACCCATGTCCCGATACCCGGCGCCATGAGTGATGAAGTCGGGGAGGTCATCAATCATGGCGGCAATCAAAAACAAGGCCAGGAATGCCGCCAGACACAAAGCGAAGATAATCAAGAAGCGGCGTAGAATGGCAGTGAAAATATGAAAGGAGATGACGCGCCGCGGAGAGCTGGCGTAACTGATCTTGTGCGTGATTGAATTCACCAGCAACCTCTGAAATTAACCGGGCGATTCACCCTATTGACGATGGTCTTGGCGCGCTCGCGCAACTCATGGGGAGGTGTAACCGGTAAACCCTCATAAAGTTCCGGTTATTTGGTGGTAATTTTTACCACCCGTGTGCCACTGATGAAATCTTGTAATGACCGTTTCGAGGGCAGACAGAAGGTCAGAACCAGAGTGCTCCATGAAAACAGGAGATAACCGATGGTAAAGATGAATGCCCGTCCCAGCAATACCGGTCCTCCATCCTTGCCCACGATCATCAAGCCAAAAAACCATTGTCCGGGAGTTTGAGCCATTAAACCGATCGCCACGGTATAATAGATTAATACGCTCCCCAGGGTTCCCAGGGTAAACAATATATATACCAGTTCTTTGCTGGTATGTTGCTCGATCAATCCATTGGCGAAAAACATCAGCCCGAGAGCGACCAGGCCGAGGATGCAGGTATCGATAACCCAGGCGCCAAAGCGCATGGTCGTGGTGCCGGGCGCATATACGAATTGACCTGATTTATTCAGCGATCGCATCGATTTGTCATCCATTTTGGGATTGATCAACTGGTTGAGTTTCGCCCCCACCGAAGCGCCTGATTCATGGGGGGTTTTTTGTTTATCAATAATCCCGGTTAAAAAGGCGACTTTTTCTGCTTTGGTCCATTTCTTCATCAGGGTGTTTCGGACTTCACAATCATGGGAAATGCGTCCGGCTTCCGCCCAATTTACCATTGTTTCCTGGTCGATTGGACCATACTCATTGCCTTCTGGAGTACGTAAAATATATTTCATGCTTGCGCTCATGATTTACCTCCTTGGTATCTGGCTGACAGGTGACGGTTAAAATGTCCTGCGTCTCTTTTCTGGAAGAGTCACATTTTCTTGACCAGGGGGAACAGGTGATTGTTATTCCACCCCAATCATTAACTGCTGAATTTACGTTACTATATATCCAATATCTTGAGAAAATTGAATATATTTTGAAAATCATATCTTTAACTTGAATTAAGTTCAGCATGGGAGAACGTCCATGTCATGTCTAAGACGACCATTAACACCAGCGGAAATTGAATAGCGATGATTCATGCAAAACCAATAAATTATTATAACTTTCATCTCGGTGGCCGGCGCTTATGAACCTCCGAGAAGTAGTGGCAATTCTTCGCAACCTGGATGGTATTCTGTATGCGGGCATCGTTCTCCTGTTGCTCCTTCCTTATAATCATGTCGGATATAACGAGTTTAATAATCCGCGCATGATATTGCTGGCGCCGATCATTGCGTTGTGCTGGTTTTCCCTGCGGTTGCCGGCGGATCTCGACACACTGGGAAAATGGCGGGTCAAAATATTGCAATGCCGGCGCTTCACGTATGCGTTGATGGGGTTGTCCCCTTTTCCGATATGGTGGGCGGCGATTCCCAATAATGCGTATCTGTTTGTCAATCTGGTCGCCGCGGCACTGGCGGGTTTTGGCTGGTTCTATCAACTTTATGACTGCATGTTGGAGTTGGCGATCTATAATGGTTATCGAAGCCTGGAACGGCAAATCCGAATTCTGAAATGGTTGCTCTTTTATGTCACCATAGTTCCATTTCTCAGTTTAAGTTTGATGATCTTCATGGATTCGTATATTTATTCATCTTATGACTTTGTCGATATCCTGACCCTGGTTAAAATCATCCCCGCCTGGATGCTCGCGGTCTATTTTTTTCCGCTCCTTTATGGTATGTGGTTGATTATCCGACTGCGGCGCATGCTGAATTGGCAGATTGGTTATTTGACCAATGAAGATTGAGAATGCAGCGCGCTCTTCCCTAGTGGGTACAACGGCTTGCGGAGGGAGATATTTTGCGTGGTCACAATCTTCAATATCGGGGAAGTAAATTTGACCTTTTACTCCTTATAAAAGGCGTTGATGGTATCGACCACATAATGCTGTTGCGCCTCGGTCAGTTCTGGAAATATGGGAATGGCAAGGGATTCCAGTGCCGCTTTTTCAGCTTCAGGAAAGTCGCCGGCCTTATATCCAAGGTAGGCGAAACAGGGTTGTAAATGCAGGGGAACCGGATAATAGACTTCGTTGCCGACCCCGTGTTGGGTCAGATAAGCGCGTAATTCATCCCGCTTCCGGGCGCGGATGACATATTGATTGTAGATATGATAATGATCCCAGTCGAAGCCCTGATAGACCGCCTGGGGTAAAATTATTTCATTTCCGGCCAACCCCACATCCGCAAACCAGCGGTTGTAACGCCCGGCATTTTCCTGGCGTTTGAGGCTCCAGCCATCGAGATAATCGAACTTTATATTGAGCCAGGCAGCCTGCAGAGTATCGATGCGGAAATTGCCGCCGATAAATTGATGATAATACTTGGGTTGACTGCCATGAACGCGGAGAATGCGGAGCTTTTCCGCCAGCAGTTCAACATTGGTAATCAACATGCCGGCATCGCCGAGCGCCCCCAGATTTTTGCTGGGGAAAAAACTCAGGCATCCCACCAACCCCATCGATCCCGCCCGGCGGCGATACAAGTATTCACTGCCGATTGCCTGGGCGGTGTCTTCGATTACCGGTATCCCATAGTTATTGGCAATGTCAATAACCGAATCCATGTCGGCGCATTGCCCAAAAAGATGGACGGGGATGATGGCCTGGGTGTTGGCGGTAATCTGCGCTTCCAATTTTTCAGGATCGAGATTAAACGTGTGTGGCTCGATATCGATAAAAACCGGCTTGGCGCCGACCCGGGCAATGGCGCCGGCAGTGGCAAAAAAAGAGTACGCACTCGTGATGACTTCATCATTAGCGCCCACATTCATTGCCATCAAAGCCAGCAGCAGCGCGTCCGTGCCCGAAGACACCCCAATGCCATGCGCGCACTGGCAATAACCCGCCACCCGTTCTTCCAGCTGAGCCACTTCAGGACCAAGAATGAATTGATGGGATTCACAAATCCGATCGAAGGCGTCAGTAAATTTTGCCTTCAAAGTCTGATGCTGCAATCCCAGGTCGAGCAATGGAACTTTCATTTTAGCGGTCATGTTTCGATAACTTGAATTGATTGGATTTTAATTGTGCCACGGAGTAAAACCTGAATCAGTTGCCAGGCGAGGGAGAATATAAATTCGATTGTCATCAAGTAAAACCACTTTGACAACTGAATTCGGTTGCCCTGGTTTGAATGTTTGCTTTGAGTTTAAGAAAATACTACACGATTGGAGTTGACATGAATAAAGCAACCTCGCTTAAAGTGGATCAAACGCGAATACACAGCAATGCAGCCGAGTCCGAAGTCAGCTGATCCTGCTTCACGAGCGATCGGATCACTTATGCTCCATGACCCAGACGCCGTCCCATTCCTGCGGCGGCGGATGTTGGGCGAAGTGACAGCAGCGTTCGCAATACATTTTAGCCAGACCATCATGGGGATGGAGTCGTAACACATCTTGAAAAGCTTTGTTGGCGGACTGCCATTCCCGCTGGCGGTAATGCTCCAATCCGGCCGCGTGTTTAGCCAGCGCTTCGGACATCTTGGGGAAACTGGTTTCATCATGATAGTCGAGAATCTCATATACAGTCACCGGTTTGATGGCGCCCATGACGCGGATCAAATCCACCACCCTGGTTATGTAGCTGTGCTGCAACTTGTTATAGGTGTGGTGGCTGATCAACAATTGAGTGCCGAAGTACTTGTTTATGCTTTCGAGGCGGCTCGCCAGGTTGACCCCCTTGCCGATACAAGTATAATCCATCCGCTTGATCGAGCCGATATTACCGACCAGGACCTTGCCGGTATTGATGCCAATGCCAATTGCCAGGGGCTCGCGGTTAATTTTGCGTTGGGATTGATTGAATAGTTTCAAGGCACGATACATCTGGATGGCCGCCTGGACTGAATGGTCGGCGTCGCCGAGATTGGCGAATGGGATTCCGAAAACCGCGAGAATGGCATCACCAATATATTTATCCAGCGTGCCGCCTTGGGCAAAGATGATATCCACCATGGTTGAAAAATACTCATTCAATATCGACACGGTGGTTTGAGCGCCCAGTTTCTCAGACATGGTGGTAAAGTTTCTGATATCTGAAAACAGCACCGATACTTCCTGTATCTTGCCGCCCAATACCGCGTCGGTCTTGAGCAACTGATCCGCTACCTCCTTGGGCATGTAACGCGACAATGTGCCGCGCAGTCGCTTCTCGTGCGAAATGTCATCAAAGATAAGCATCGAGCCGATCAATTCCTTGTTAATATTGATCAGCGGGACCACGGAAATATTCACCGATATCACGGACTTATTGTCGGGCATGACATATTCGCTGTCGACGATTTGTTCGGTTTTTCCGGTCCCGACAACTTTCTTGATGCTGGCGAGAATCCAATCATTATTGCCCGCAAAGGTTTCATGCGCATTGCGCCCGATAAAGTCCTCCAGGGATACATTCAGGATACGCAACAGCGAATCATTACATTTTTCGATACGATGATTGGCATCGAGGGTGATGACGCCGCTGTTCAGACTTTGCAGGATGCTCTCATTGTAATTTTTAATATTAAGGACTTCATCGAAGAGTTTGGCATTTTCAATCGCGACCGATGCCTGTGAGGAAAATGCCCGCAGCCGTCTGACATCGGAATCACTAAAAGGCCCACCGCGCTTGTTCAACACCTGCACCACTCCGATCACCTGACCCCTTTTGTTGGTCACCGGCATACAGAGAATGGATTTGGTATGATAACCGGTTTTGCGATCGATTTCCGGATTAAATCGGGGGTCGGTGTGAGCATCGAGGATGTTGATTGTTTCGTTATGAGTGAAGGCATGACCGGCAATACCCTTGTTGGTTGGAATGCGAATTTCCTTACTTTCCAAACCCTGGGCGACATGAGACCAGAGTTCGTTGTTTTTATCATCATAAATGAATAAGGTGCTGCGGTCGGCATTCAGAATTGATGTCACGGTCTCCATGATTTTTTGCAGGAGCGGCTTGAGCTGCAATTCGGAAGAAATCGCGGCGGTGATTTCCAAAAGCATGGATTCATCTTCCCCAACCTTGCGCACTTCTTCAAAGATTTGAGCATTTTGCAGGGCGGCGGCGGTTTGTGCGCTGATCGCCTGGAGAAAGTCGAGATCATTCTGATCGAACGGTCCGTTGGTTTTATTAAGCAGTTGCGTAACCCCAATGATATCGTTGTGGCGGGATTTGATCGGAGCACAGAGGATATTGCGGGTGGTAAAACCGGTTTCCCGATCCACTTCCTGATTGAACCGGGGATCGGCATAGGCATCGGGAATGATCACCGGTTGGCCGGTGGTAAAGACTGTCCCGGCAATACCGGTGTTATAGGGGATGCGGATTTCGCCAAAGTATCCTCGTTCCTGAATTTTACTAAAAAGTTCGCCCCGGTTGCGATCATAGACAAAAACGGTGCCGCGCTCGGCGCCGACAGCGGTTTTCGACAAGTCCATGGTCTTTTGCAGCAAGAGATCGAGCGAAAGTGTTTCGTTCAGTTGAGTGCTGATATCCATTATCGCTGAGATGTGGACAAGCAGTTCGCTGATCTTGCGAATTGAATCCTGGTGATTTTCGCATTTCAGGCTTTCCAGGAAGCGATTGATATCATTCTTCTGAAAACGATTGCGGATCAACTCATATATCAAATCAGTATCGTCCATGGTGATGAATACTCCTACTGCTGAAATTGCGGCAAGAGATCAAAACAACAATAGTCCATATAATCCTTTCCACAATTCAGAGTCTCCTTAAATTCCCCTGCGTCCTTCGGGTTTGCTAATCAAGCGGTTTCTGATGTCAAAATCAGAGTAAAGATCCGATCTTTATTGAGGATAATAAAATCTGCCATATCCTCTTGGTTATGGTTAATTTCGATGCGTATTAATGTAATATCCCAATGACTCGCGGCAATCCTCCGCTGGCAACCTCAAACCTGCCCGGAAGAAATGGCCGTGCCACAGTGCCGGCCATGATACGCTCTCATGAATATATACTGAACACGATCAGGTTTTAGAAAAAATATCGCACGCTTACCAGCCTGATTGGATTGGTGGTGTGCGAAAAATTGACTGCTTGCAGTCTCACTCCCGCCATGCCGATGAAAACCTGTCGAAAATCAATCTCTGCCAGGGGCGCCGGCTTCCATATCAGCCAACAATAACCACCCAATGAGATTGAATTCGAGCATGAGAAACAAACCATATCCGAGAGCCCAAAGGCAATAGGATTGGGGTATGGATTGGTTGAGGGTCAACGCATCGGTTAACCAGAATAATTGCCAGTTCGGAATAACGGCATGGAATATCATTTCGATGTGATATCCATTGACATTCAGGAAATAATCCGAAACCAATCCGACCATGAAAATCAGGCCGCAAATCCCCAGATTCATTACCAGATTGCAGCGCAGCGAACATACCGCGGCGATTACCCCCATAACCAGTATCGCCATGTGGATCAGGATCATGCTCTTTAGCATCGTCTCCCAAGCAGGTATCGATGCGATATCGCTGACATTGCCATGGGGATGCAGGAGCAGATGACCGCTCATTCCGACCCAAAAAATGGCCAGAATCGATAACACGGAAGCGGAAAACGATTTGCGCTTGAAATAATGAATTAATCCGCCCACGATTCCTGCAAGGATCAGGCCGCCGAAATAACCTGTTGCCAGACCCCGGTCTAGATCAAATTGATCCCGGGCGATCCGAGCCGACGCCAAAACACCAACGGCGGCAAAGAGAAAATAGAGCGAAAGCGCAGCCAGCAAGCCCAGTTGTTTGGCAATAAAATATATTGATTTATTTACTGGTTTAGCCATTATCAGGGTAATGGCATTCGTCGCGAAATCCTGATTCACGCTATGATGAGCGGAGAAGACTCCCAGCAGCCAGCCAAATCCCATCAGGGTCGCCAACCCGCCATCGATTACAAGCTTCAGGTGATCCTCAAATGTAAACACCGCAATCAGCGGGTGGATGCCGATGAGAAGGAGGGCGCTCAGAGTTAAAACCAGGTATAACGGTTGGCGAACGCATTGCTTGAAGGAGATAAGGACAATGGCAAGCAAAGGCCGGAAAATAATACGGGTAGTGGACAAGGGGCAGTACGCGGAATGGAGCTATTGCGCCGGCGGAGTCCAATATTTCCGGTTGGTCATATAACCGCCAAAAACATCCGTGGTCGCGGGTGGTTTGATTTTGCCCCCCGCATCCAGTTGATTCTGCAGCACCATATAGTCAAATCCCAATTTTTTTACCTTCAAGACATCGCCGACCGAGAAAGCGATCATTTCCCAGTTGTCATTGGGAATTGACCATACCGGCACCTGCTCTTTGATGATATCCATATACTCGTGCGGGCAATAATCTTGATTGCCGATAAACATTACTTTTTTAGGTTGAAGAAAATTGATGAAGCGCGGATAATCCTCCCGTTTAACCTGGAATGTTTCACGATTGTGAGCGAGGAAAAAAAATGAGTCTCCCTCTTCCCCGGTTGGCAGCAGCAGAATCGGTTGTTTCAATTCCATCTGGATCAATTCAACCAGAACCCGGGACTTTACATAATTACCTGTGATCAGCAGGGTGTCGATGCGTTTAATTTTTTTTCCTGAAAACCAGGAGAAGGGATTCCACCAACTCGCTTGCGCGGCGTTGACACAAATAATTGACAATCCCACGATCATAATTGCGCGGGATAATTTTGGAAAGGCGATGAATGCAGGCATGATATGACTCCTTCAATGGTCGTTTGGTAATGAAAAAACGATAATGTGCGGTTGCGAATTCGGCTGATTCGGTAAACTTATCCCGCCATAATCCACATATGGCAGGAAAAATAATAACATGCATATGCCAATAAATGAAATCTACCCAACAAATAAATTCATTTTTTAATTCTCAAAACACTACTGCCAGTCGCGTCGCCATATTTTTAAGCGGGACGGGAACGAATGCTGAAAAAATTCTTGCTTATCGGGAGAAAATTCCTCATCCGCCATTTGCTGTCGTTGCCCTGGTGACCGATCGACCGCAAACCAGCCGGGCAAATGATCTGGCAAAAACCTATCACCTCCCAGTGATTGCCAGCGATATCGCCGCCTTTTATCACGACTATGGCCTGACCCGGGTTTCCCTGGCCACCGTGGAGGGATGCCGGGTTCGTGAACTTTGGACCGCGACACTGCGCGAACAGCTCGCGCCGCTGGCAATCGATTTCGCCATTTTCGCCGGCTTTGTTCCGCTGACCAATTTGACCGCCGATTTCCCCTGTCTGAACATCCATCCCGGTGATCTCACCTACCTCAAAAACGGGCAGCGCCATCTGATTGGGCTGCATACCATTCCGATTGAACGGGCGCTTCTTGAAGGGCTTGATCATTTGCGCTCCACGGTGATTCTTGCCGAACCCTATGGCCAGAATCCAGCTCACATGGACAGCGGCTTGATTTTGGGGATTTCCGATAAGGTGGAGATCGATTGGCAGGGACATTCCGTGACGGAATTGACCGCGGCAGCGGCCAGCCGCCCGTCAGCGCGTCCGGTTAACGGCCATGGCGATGTCCTGGAACAGCTCGCCAGGGCCAATCAAAATCGCTTGAAGGAACTGGGAGATTGGATCGTGTTTCCCCGCGTCGTCGAAGATTTCTCACTGGGGAAATTTGGCAGGGACAATGATAACCGGTTATACTATCGCGATGAAGACAATAATTGGCAGGCCATTCACCATGTCATTTATGGCAGGGAGAAACGCGTGGTACAATCGTGAGGTTATGCCTTGCATGATCATGAAAATATTTTATTAGAGAGATAAACCCCTATGCGAACAGCCCAATTGGAACGAAATACCCGGGAGACAAAAATAGCCATGTCATTTGCGATCGACGGCAGTGGCAACGCGAAAGTCAATACCGGTATGCCTTTCATGGATCACATGCTTACCTTGTTCGCGCGCCATGGTTATTTCGATATCGATATCAAGGCCGAAGGCGATCTGGAAGTGGATGCCCACCACACCATGGAAGATCTGGGGATAGTCCTGGGCAAAGTTATCAACCAGGCACTGGCAGACAAAGTCGGCATCCGGCGTTATGGATGTTTCTCTCTGACCATGGATGAAACCCTGGTCAATGTCGCGCTCGATTTGTCCGGACGACCTTATTTGAGTTATAATGTAACGACTCCCGTCGATCATGTCGGAGGAATCGGGGCGCGTTTGTTTCATGAATTTTTCCAAGCATTAACTAATAACCTGGCGTTGAACCTGCATATCGACCTGGTACGCGGAGAGGAAATCCATCATATCCTCGAAGCCGTATTCAAAGGGTTTGCCAAGGCGCTGGACATGGCGACCCAGATTGAGCCGCGCGAAAAATCCATTCCTTCCACCAAAGGCATACTGGTCTGATACCAGCGCGATCGGAAAAGCGACCGCAACCGGGCGCCTGTGTCGTGTGGCGTTCAAATCGGTATTGATCGATTTTGCAATCGAGGACGGACAGGACACATGATTTTAAGATTTATTATATGGGTAATAATGGATCTAGACTTACCCGGCAAAAGATTTTTGCGGGCGGTACCGGAGTAATGTTCTTCGTTTAGCATATCTGATTACCGTTGTCTGGAACTCAATACATCGGATGACGGGGAAGGAGTTACCCAGTACGTACCCGGCGGTGTCGGGGGCAAATAACTCCTACTGCCCGGGTTAATTTACATTCAACTAAACACCATCAGATTTGGGTAAAAGCCTGCACGATTACCCGTCTGATAGGAACGGCAATATTCGAAAATTCGACTGCGTGCAGTCACTCATCAGGACGACCAATTTATATGCGGATCATTCCAGCCATTGATTTGCGGCAGGGACAGTGTGTGCGCCTGATCCAGGGCGATTTCACCCGACAAATAACTTATGACAACAATCCTGTGGCGATGGCGCGACACTGGCAAAATCAAGGCGCGAGCCTCATCCATGTTGTTGATCTGGATGGCGCCAAGGAGGGGAGTTCGGCGAATCCGTCGGTCATTGAAGCGATTTGCCAATCGACTTCCTGCCTGATAGAATTGGGCGGCGGATTGCGCACCATGAGTGATATCGAACGGGCATTGTCGCTGGGAGTCCACCGCGTGGTTATTGGTACCGGATTGATCCAGGATCCCGCCTGGGGCGGGACATTGATCGCGCAGTTTGGCGCGGAAAAAATAGTCGCCGGGATTGATGGACGACAGGGCAAGGTGGCAACCCACGGCTGGCAAATGGCGGGAGAAAAATCAATCGTCGAAATGGTCATTGAACTCGAGCGCCATGGAGTGCGGCATTTTATTGTCACTGATATCGCCACTGATGGGATGTTGACCGGCCCGAATCTCGCGCTCATCTCCGCGGTGTGTGATCACGCGCCACAAGCCGGGATCATTGCGTCCGGCGGGATTGGCAATGGCGATCATATCAAGGCGCTGGTCAAATTGTCGAAGCACAATCTCGCGGGCGTGATTGTGGGCAAAGCATTATATGATGAGCGGGTGACCTATCGGGAATTGGCGGAATTGGTTGATGGATAATGATGAATCAGGAACTGCAAATTTATTTTCGCGCAATTCCTAATCGTAGATCATTTTTTTAAGTTTGTTCATCATTTTTACCGTTCGACTGCCCGGCTCCTTGTCAGGAAATGTGTCATCACTCGAGAGTTTGACCGCGCCATTTTTATCAAGCACCCACCCCATGTCCTTGGTCAATTGTTTGAATATTTCTTCCAGATAAAGCGAGACATTGAGAACAAACGCGTCGAGACGGACAATGGAATTGGCGATCGCGTCCCCGGTGCTGTTGCCGCTCAAGCGTTTCGCCAGACAGGAAAAAACAATGCGCAACGGCTCTAATTTGGCCATGATATCCATTTTGCACTGATCGAATTCGCCGCGATGCTTGAGGAGAAACTTGCTGATCAAATGTTTGGTCAATTCTTCATTGGTGGCAAACGGCCGCATGTCGCGCAACAAAGGCTTGAACAATCGACCAATGGGGCAACTGCTTGAAAACACCGCTAGTTGCACAAAGGTGGAGCCCACCTCCTGTAATTGCCAATTGACAATGGTGGTGCGTTTCGCGCTGTCGGTAATCCGGGCGACAACCTTTTCAAATGAAAAATGCCCTTTCAGCCGCAGAAGGGTGGATTCAAGTGATTCGGCGGCCGGACAATACGGCACTTTGGCGCTGTTTAGCGGACAACATGAACATTTGTGATGGTCAAGCCTGGTCCAATCTGAATTGGTCTCTTTCCCGGGGACAACGAACGTGCCGGTTTTGGTTAATTCTATATAGAATGATTCTTCCTTGCCATCCTCGAATTGAATGGTAAGCTCATTATACCAGGTACCGGATTCGGTGCGTAGCTTGGCGCGTTTTGTGGTTTCGAACATGATGAGCGATCCTGAATTCCAAATGGGCAATGGGTTTACCTTGACATCATTGTCAGATCACCTATAATTAGGTGTTGGTCGAAAAGGATGACCGGATAATTCCGAATCTTGAGTGACGCCGTGTGTAGTGTGCTCGCCTGAGTATAAAAGACCAACCATCCTACCCTATCGGCAAAATCTCTACAAACAACATCCTTTTCGACTAACATCTAATTAAAGAGTAGACTACCATACTGTTTTATTAATAGCTACCCTTGTTTCAAATAATATCGTCTTTACCGGCGATAAAAAGCTATGACAATAAATTTATCATGAATGAATTTTATAGCATTGAAGTCAATGAAGTAATTCATGCGGAATGCTTCAGCACTGACAATCTGGGACTGAAAAAAAACGATTGGTGTATCATTCATTACCCCAACTATGAAGACTATGGCCGGGTGATTCAAGTCAATAAGCATATGCCCGATTATGATGCCAGCAATCTGCCGACCATCAAACGGCGGGCGACCCTGGTGGATCAGGGCAAAGCCCATGAAAATTTGGTGCGCTGCAAATCTTTTCATCGTCAGGCGTTGGAAAAGATTAAAAATTCAAAATCCCCGATGCGCTTGATTGCCACTCATTTCACCCTGGATCGAAGTTTGATCATCTTCAGCTTTACCGCTCCTGACCGGGTTGATTTTCGTGATTTGGTAAAGGAGCTGACGCAATGCCTGAATTGTCGCGTGGAATTTCGCCAGATCGGTCCGCGCGATTATGCCGCGCTGGTCGGCGGCGTGGACACCTGCGGGAGAGTGTTGTGCTGCTCCTCGTTTCTGACGAATTTCGTCACCATCAATATGAAAATGGCCAAGGAGCAGGGATTGTCGCTCAATCCCTCCAATATCATCGGCGCCTGCGGCCGATTGAAATGCTGTTTGTCCTATGAATATGACGGATATAAAGAATTAATGAAGAACATGCCCAAGCCGGGTTCCCGCTGTTTATGCCAGGGATGTGAGGGCGCGGTAATCGATGTAAATCCACTGACACAAACGGTTAAAGTATCCCTGGATGATGGCGCCAAAGTGGTGACAGTGCCGGTTTCGGAACTGGTTATGTAAGTGAGATGACTCACGACTGTTCAATTGACATTATGATCATTCTACAGCTTTGCATGAACCAACCCTGGCGTAAAACCAATTAAGTTTCACGGTCGTCGTTTTTCCTATAAATTACCTGCCCGCGGAAATCATTATGCCAACCATCAGCTCACGAATTACCACTCTCTTCATTGCTCTCATTTTATTGGTTGCCCCCCTGAAATTTGGCGCGGTGATCGATGCGGCCGGAATCGGATTCTATCCCCTTTCTCTGCTGGAATGGGTTTTCATGTCCTGGCCGCCCTTGTTGACTGCCCCTTTGTCATCCATCGCGTTGGGACTCGCGGTGCTGGCGGCGCGTGGACGTCTTCCCAGCGCGGCATTGGCGCGCTATAAACATCTGATTTTACCCTCCATGGGCTTGTTGATCGCGGCGGGTATAGCCAGTGTAATGACAACGGAAAAAGAGTACGCGTTGCGCTTTCTCTGGCATTTGCTGGCGATCGTTAATTTCAGCCTGGCCATCGCGATTCATTTATTTTATTTCCCCGCGAGTCAGCGAATTTTATTAGCCGCCATAGTCCTAGGGACCATCTTATCCACCGGCTCCGGACTTTATCAGATAATGTATGGGTTTAATGAAACCAAGGATGCCGCCTATGAACTGGCGCGCCAGCAACAGCAGGCATTGTCACCACAAATGCTGAGCCGCTTGAATCAAACCCGGGCATTCGCCTCTTTTACCTATCCCAACATCTACGCCGCGCATCTGATCCTGACTCTGCCTATTACCCTGATGTGCGTGTGGAGTGTCAGCGCCGCGGTATCTCCGCCATTTCTATCGCAACTGGTGTTTACCGGCGCGGGGGCGATTTTATCGCTCACGGTCTTGTCGGCGACCGGCAGCCGTGGCGCTGTCATCGCCATCATCCTGGCGGGAATCATTGTGGCCATCCTGCGGTGGCAGCCGATAAAGGGAGCGTGGCAACATCAGAGAAGCCGTGTGGTGATGGTGGGGGGTCTGACTCTGGTTCTCGGCGGAGTGATGCTCCATGCGGTCAGTCAGGGAAGAACCTTGTTGTCCTTGTTTGCGCGCATGGATTATTACACCACTGCCTGCGAAATATTCTTGCAGCAGCCAATCATGGGAGTTGGCATGGGGGAATTTTTCCCCTATTACCTGCGCTTCAAGCCGCCGGACGCGGAGGAAACGCGGTTGGCGCACAATATTTTATTCCATTTTCTCTCCCAATCCGGTCTGGTGGGCGGGAGCGCGGCGATTTATTTTCTGGCGCAACCCTTTATTCTTTTTCACCTGGCGGTGAAAAAGATCATCACTCCGATTTCGCTGCCTCTGTTCAATGCCGCGTTGTTGGGAGTAGTGGCGTGGAATCTGCACGCGCTGACTGATTTTAACGAGCAAATTCCCGGCACCATGTTGGTCCTGACCACCCTGCCGTTGCTGATGATCAAATGGAAACTACCGGAATCCGCGACAAATAACACCACTCCCGCCGGTATTTACATTCTCCTTTCAGGTTTGATCCTTCTGGGCTTTATGCCCGTGACACGTTTGGCGGGAGAACGCGCTTATCAACAGCTCTACCTCCTGGCGCAAAAACCGGTCGATTTGAATCAGTTAAAAAACGCTGCCGTGACCACCGCCCGCCTCATGCCCCTATCTCCTTATCCCTGGGATTTGTTGGGCAAGGCCGCGTTGCGACACAATGATGATCTCCTGGCCGCTCAGGCCTATCGGGAAGCCATCGCGCGCGCGCCTCATCGCGCTCCCTATCATGCTTATCTGGCGCAATCTTTTTTCGCGTCCGGCGATATCGCCGCCGCGCGGGACAGCATGCGCAATGCCCTGAAGTGGTATCCGCATCAAAAGGAGTTCCAAAAATTTTACCAGCAGCTCCAGGGCATGCCGAAATGATAATCATTATTCATAAAAGCTGGTTTATAAGTTGCAATACTAAGACCACACAATATGGAATAACATATTGAATATGAAATTGTTGAATATTGAATCACTGTTTACGAAGGTTGCAATAACAATCTATCCGGTCATACAGCACGGGATATTACCTTACCTCTTTGAGATCCAGCAGGATTTTACCGGAACGGGCGGGTTGTTGGGCGTGGTGAAGGGCAGCCTTGATTTCCGCCAGCGGATAGATTTTTTCGATTGGGATTATCGGGCTTTTTGAGGAAAACAGCGGAAGGAGTCGATCGAACATCGACGATATTGTTTGGGGCGAGGCGTGCTGATACCAGCGGGTCAGCCAGAATCCCTGAAAACGAATATCGCGGAAGATCAATTGGCCATTGGGTATCACCATGGGTTCACGGCTCATGGCGCCATAGGTGATCAAAGAGGCGCCGGGCGCCAACATCGCCGCGATTGCTCCCGCATGACTGCCGCCAACCGCGTTCAAGCCAAGTTTGATTTCAATTTCGCCAATTTCCGTCTTGATGAATTCTTTCACGCCGGGTTCATCCTGAACGAATACGACATCAGCTCCAATCTCTTGCAGTTCCGCCGCCAGGTCTTGACGGCGCACCAAATTAATGGTTTTCAGTCCGATCTCTCTGGCGATCCGGATCACCAGCCGTCCGACCGCTGAGTTCGCAGCGTTTTGTATCACCCAGTCGCCGGGTTTTAATTTGGCAAAATCATGGAGCAGCCGCCAGGCCGTGGCGGGATTCACCGCGATCATGGCAGCCTGCGTGATTGCCATATCTGGCGGAACCGGATAAAGATGGCGGGGTGCGCAAATCCGATACCGGCACCAAGTCCCCGGATACGCGATGAATATTACCCGCTGGCCAACCTTCAAATCGGTGACCTGATCGCCGATCGTGATGATACTGCCAACCCCTTCGTTCCCCGGGATGAACGGCAGGGGAGTTTTGCTGCCATAATTTCCTGCTATAACATTGAAATCCGCCGGATTGATCGGCGCGGCTTCCATGGCGATCATAACCTGATCCGGACGCAAGGACTCCAGCGGTCGCGACTCCAGGCGCACGACCGATTCCGGTGCGCCGCATTGATAAACTAGGACTTGAAAATTAATCATAAGAGTTACTATATGGCGTCACGGTTCAGGTCTAAAAGATTGGAACTGGAGGTCGCCGAGGGAACAGAAAGAGGAAAAACCATTAACAATATATACTCTGTTCTCTCTGTGCCCGCTTGTAAAAAAGCATTGGAATCATCGCTAATTATAACATTAAAACAACAGCACCATGACAGCATCCGATACCGATCATGCCGCCACATCCCACTCTGCTTCCACACCGGCCGGCAGTCATACCCATGGCAGATATCATTGGGGAGCGATTATTCGGATTGTCATTTCCCTGTCATTGGCGGTCTTTCTTTATACCATTGTCGATAAATATGACTTTCTCAAGCTGATCGAGGAGATGGATATATTCTGGCTGTTGCTGGCGATCCTGTTAATGGCACTGGTACGCCTGGTCATGGCATGGCGCTGGCAATGGGTGTTGACCGCCGCGGGAATCAAGGTGCCATTTCTCGATGTCCTGGAGGCGATTTTTATCGGTATCTTTATGGGCCATGTCGTCCCGGGTCCGGTAAGCTCGGATATTATGAAAGGCGCGCATTTGATCAAGAACCATGGCAGCAGTGGACAGATTTCAGCAACCCTGGTGTATGATCGCGTTGCCGGGATCTACACGCTTATTGTTGTCGCTCTGTTCGCGTCATTATGGTGTGATTATCTGGGTAAACCGATGGGGGTAACCCCGGCGCTTTTGATCCTTAATGGCGCCGTCATCGCGGGATTCTGGCTGGCGACTAAGGTTAATCCGGTCGCGCCGCCGCAAGCGCCGAACGCCCCCACGACATCATTCAGGGGCAGGATGGCACAGGTGAAAAACACTATTATCCATACCCTGTCGTCATTAATTCACACCCCCCATAATAAAACCTTATTACCCGCCATCCTGACTTTTTCGACGCTGATTCAATTCATTCGCTGTTACATCTTTTATTGTATGTATCAGGCGTTTGCCATGAACCTCTCGTTTAGTTATTTTCTTCTCTTCATTCCGCTCATGTTTATTGTTGTGCAACTGCCGATTTCGGTGGGTGGCCTGGGGGTGCGGGAAACAACACTGGTGTATTTCTTTGGCAAGGTTGGGGCGCCGGCCACGGTCAGTGTCAGTGTCGGGCTGGCGGTGCATCTGCTGCAATTCGTCATGCCCCTGCTCTTGCTGATTCCCTGGGCGATCAAGAAAGTGAAAATTTTGCCGCGGTAAATATCATGAAATTTTTACCGGAGTTTGACGGCTGATAAAACTTGAATCACCTTCCCGATAATATCGGAAGACTGATGTTAAATTTACTAATTTTTATATAAATCAAAATCTTTATGGCGATACCGGATTATCAATCCATCATGTTACCGCTTTTAAGTTTTGCGGAAGATGGGAAAGAACATTCACTTCGTCAATCTTATGAACCGCTGGCAGAAAAATTTCATCTTTCAGCTGCGGAAAGAAAAGAACGTCTCCCGAGTGGACAACAGGAAATATTTCAAAACCGCATTAACTGGGCGCGAACATACCTGAAAATGGCTGGATTGATTGAGAGCAAACGCCGAGGCTTCTTTAACATTACAAAACGTGGTTATGATTGTCTTGCCAAGAGACCAGATAAGATCGATACACACTATCTCTCCCAATTTCCCGAATTTCACGAATTCCGCTCGCGCAAGAAAAAATTGCCCGCGAATATATCCACGGATTTGGAAGCTAATCCGGCACCTGATTTCACCGAGACTCCCGAAGAGCAATTGGAAACCGCATACCAATTATTGCGGGATGATTTGATAAGCGAAATTCTCGTACAATTAAAATCTTGTACGCCTCTATTCTTCGAGAAGATTGTAGTTGAAGTACTCGTCAATATGGGCTATGGCGGATCGCGACGCGATGCCGGACAAGCCATTGGCCAGTCTGGCGATGAAGGAATTGACGGGATTATAAATGAAGATCGGCTTGGACTGGATATCATTTACATTCAGGCAAAGCGATGGGAAGGAACCGTGTCCCGCCCCGAAATCCAAAAGTTTGCAGGAGCCCTGCAGGGAAGGAGGGCCAAGAAAGGTATTTTCATCACGACATCAGAATTCTCCAGGAATTGTTTCGACTATGTTTCATCTATCGATAGCAAGATAATTCTGATCGATGGCAAACACCTGGCTGAACTCATGATCGATTTCGATGTCGGTGTGACTTCACAGGCAAGTTATCAGATAAAGAAGATCGATCTTGATTACTACACATAAAGTATCTGGCTTGACACCCTGAATATATTAGTGATACCGTGAATCGGATTCTCACTGTGGGAGAGGGAATGGTTGCGCCCGCAGCCATTCAACAAGGAAGACGGTACATGTGTTGCGTCAAATTCGAGTTTCAGTGATTCCGAAGTTCAACATCTGAACTGCAAGCAATCGAATTATTGAACGCTAACACTCTGATGCGACAAGAATCCTTAACCTCTTCAGCGAAAACCCAGTCGTGTTGATGATCTTTTGCGCTCAACAATGTCTTTTTAACCTGACCAAACTAACGTTTGATCTCCAAGTGATAATCGACTTGCAGTTTTTTCACCAATGCGGCAAGATAATCGGCACACGCCTGGCCGTTAACGGCAAACGGTTCTCCCGCCTTCCCCTGGTAAAGGATGCGCTTGCGATATTCCTTTTCGTCCTTCAGTTGATAGGTAAATTCGATCACCCAGATCGGCATGGACTGAGAAGTGGCAGCCAGCGCGCCAGGCGGCGCAGACAATGGCGCGGCCGGCGCCGAGATGCTGCCCGCGACCACCTTTCTGTGTTCCTGATCCAACCAGATGAGAAAATCGGATTCTGAAATACCGGTCCCGCACCACAATTCCTCTTCCCGGTAATCCAATTGAGAAAAGCGTTCGATGACAAATTCAGGTTCGAGAAAAGCGATCAGATTGCCCGCCTTAGGACCGGATTCCCGATCCAGCAAGACGCGGTAGATGGCCTTAAAGGCATGCGGTTGATTCAGCGGGGTCAAACGTGCGACACGAAATATCGCTGATTGCAATTCATCTTCATGCCACGCAACCCGCGGCAAATAATCCGCCAAGTGTTTGAGGAAGGCCCGCTGTGCCGCATCCAACTCCCGCGCCCGCTCAGGCAGGACTGCCTGCAATCGCGTCTTTTCTTCTTCGGCAGCATAATTGTCTACCCAATGCCGGGCGGCTTTCAGGCGTTGCCGCAAACGTTTCAATTCAAAATCATTCAAGGGCTGGGGATGACGCTTTTTAATTTCTTCAACCGCATCAAGATGCGGCATCTGGATCAGTGTGACGAGCAGTTGAAAATTGGCGCTGAAACCCGGCGGTTCCGGTTGTTTCCCGACTTCCGCGAGATGATAGATGCGTCCGAGTTCTTCCTGAGTCTCCGGACCTTCCCAGGCGATGCGTTGATAACGGTCGAATTCATTGAAAAGCTTGATGATGCTTTGTTCATCCGGGGAGAAATCGACGGGACGTTGTGCCGGCGTTTTGAGCATGAGAAAGCGCATGATTTCCGGTGGCAGAAAATCCGCCATGTCGCGTGCCATGGCGCCCAACCCGCGCGATGAACTCATCTTCGCGCCGCCGACGAGAAAAAATTCATAGGGAATATTCAAGGGCGGATCCTGGTTGAAGATCTCGCGCAGGCATCGGGAAGAGACATCGCGGGCGCCGCCTTTGGTGGAGTGATCTTTTCCCGCGCCTTCGATGGTAATGCCGAACACTTTCCATTTTGCCACCCATTCCAACTTCCAGGGCAACTTGCCGCGACCGTCAAAGGGCGACATCTTCCCCTGATAACCACATCCGCGCGCCCATATCACCAGATCAGGACGGCAGGTGTATTCAACCTGATTACCGTCATAAGCTGTCACTTCGGTGACGCCAATTTTGCCGCATTGTTCACAAATCACCTGAAAGGGATACCAGTTTTCCGGACGGTCGGACTTGCTGACTTCACGATAGATTTTACGCACCTGGGGCTGGTGGCGGAGTATCACATCGATGGCTTCATTGAGACGTCCGGAGCGGTAATGATTGCGCATGTAATAAAACTCCGGTTCCACTCCCAATTCGCCAAAAACCGAGAAGAATTCTTCAATATAATGCCGCGCCAGATCCGCAGCGGAGGATTCCGGCGGGGGCGGGACGTTGCAGAGTGGCATGCCCAGGTAAGGCGCGAAAAATTCCTTGTTCCCTTCCGGAATCTCATCGAGAGGATCATAATCATCAACTCCATAGAGAAAACGCACTGGTATGCCGCGCTCCAGGAGTATCCGATACACGACGTCATGGATGATTACACCCCGCAGGGAGCCCACATGGACCCGACCAGAAGGAGTTTTGGAGTCATTAATTATTTGCGGAGAATCAATCTCTTTTAAGATATGGTCGCACCAATACATACGTTTTACTGTCCTTTGGCAACTACAATTTATAATTGACCGGCAATAGCTTCAATTTATAGCCGTGATGGCCTCATAAGAATACACTAAAGATTCATATTAATGCCGTTTCCATGTCATTGAAATATGGCCACGAAACCGCAAAGAAGATATTAAACATTTATAACAAACTCGTTATCAATATGTTAAATAATTCAAGTGGGGTTTGGATTTGGTATTGCTATCTATAA
>CAZTTH010000004.1:0-32128 GCA_964615975.1 uncultured Lentisphaerales bacterium
TCGTGTCATCCGATCCGTTCCGGCTCACCCGCATCGTCGCCGTGTCGCCCGCGTAGACAAACGCCTGCCCGCCATTGGCCTGCTGACTCATCGACAGCGTCAATACATCCTGCGCCGATACCATCAATTTGTACTTCTCAGTAATCACCGCCCCATTCAATGATACCTGTATCTCGCCGCTCCGGCTCCCCTCCAATCCGCCAAGACTCAACGCCGTCACCACAAATGTCTTCTCAACCTCCCCCACCCCAAATGTCACACTCGCAGGATTCACCGAAAACACCCCCGGTGAACTCGACACCAAGCCTACGGTCAAACTGCCGCCAGATGCCGCGGCATCCCGGCTCACCTTCACCGTCTTGCTGTCCCCGATCTTGATCGTCAATTGGGAAGACGCAGGAGCATAGGTCAGGGTCGGTTCAGTCACCGCCACTACCGCCGACACATCCGCAAATCCCGCCGCGCTCGCCGATACCGTCACCCCGGAGGACTTGCTCAAGCCAAAAACTTCAAAGTCCACACTCTCCGCACCCGCGGCAAACACCACACTGTCAGGAACCGTCAGAGAATCGCCGGCACTGGCCAAATCTACCGTCAAAGACGTTCCCACATGGTCACCACTACGCTTCAATGTCCACACTTCAGACCCGCCTACCAGAACATCACCCGCATTAACAAATTCCAAACTCGCATCCGTCACCGACACCGTAAATGAATTCGATACCCCAATCCCGTTGGCCGCCGTCACCGCCGTGCTCTTGCCCGCCGTTAATCCGGTCACCAAAAAGGTCACCGTATCCACATTCGCGGGAAACACCACGCTCGCAGGCGCACTCGCCACCGTCCCGTCCAGTACCGCCAACCCCACATTCAATGACGCCCCCATCCTGTCCGCGGGCCGCTTCAACTTCAACGGCACCTCCCCGCCCAACGCCACCGTCGCCGCGGTCGACGTCGACCCGTCCGCCCTGGTATAGGTCATCACCAAACCCACTTTTTCCACTTTCACCGGCAGCAACGCTTCATCCTGGTAACCCACCGCGCTCCCCGTCACCATCACCACCGCTGTCGAACTCACCAAACCCGTCACCTCAAAGCGCACCTCATCACTCTCCGCCGGGATCGTCACGCTCCCCGGAACACTCAATAACCCCGGATCACTCGCCGACAAACTCACCGTCACCGCGCTCCGCGAGGTCGTCTCATCCGATCCGTTCCGGCTCACCCGCATCGTCGCCGTGTCACCGGCATACACAAACCCCAGAGTACTTCCATGACTTTGACTCATCGATAACATCAACACATCCTGCGCCGAAACCGTCACCTTATACCTTTCAGCGATCACCGCCCCATTCAATGAAACCTGTATCTCGCCGCTCCGGCTCCCCTCCAATCCTCCAAGACTCAACGCCGTCACAACAAATGTCTTCTCAACCTCCCCCACCTCAAATGTCAAACTCGACGGACTTACCAAAAACACTCCCGGCGAACTCGACTCCAACCCCACCGTCAAACTGCCGCCGGCATCCGCCGCATCACGAGTCACCACCACCGTCTTGCTGTCCCCGATCTTGACCATCAATGGCGATTCTGGATTGTAGGTCAGTACCGGCTCGCTCACAGTCACTACCGTGGTCGCCACCTCGACCCCAGACGCACTGGCACTCACCGTCACTCCCCCAGACTTACTCAATCCGAAAACCTCAAAGTCTACTGTCGTCGCACCCGCGGCTATCACCACACTGGCAGGAACACTCAATGACTCACTGGAACTCACCAATTCCACTGTCAACGGCACCGCAGTATTGTCGCCGCTGCGAGTCACCGTCAAAAGCCCTGAACCGCCCGCCGCCACCGTGGTCGCATTACTCAACGATAACGAAGCTATCGCCACTTCCACCGTGAAGGGATTCGCCGCTCCGATCCCGTTAGCCGCCGTCACCGCCGTTGTCGCTCCCGCCGATAACCCCGTCACCAGATACGTCACCGTATTCACATTGGCTGGAAACACCACTCCCGCCGGCACACTCGCCACCGCCTCATCTCCCACTGACAATGCGACACTCAACGATGCCCCCATCTTGTCCGCAGGACGCACCAATTTCACTGGCGCTGTCCCCCCTAAGGCAACTGTCGCCATCGTTGATGTAGTGCCGTTCGCCTTTGTAAAGGTCATCGTCAAAGCCACCGGATCTACTGCAACAGACAACAGCCCCTCATCCTGATAACCCACCGCACTTGCACTCACCGTCGCAGGCGTGGCAGAACTGCTCAATCCTCTCACTGTAAAGGTCACTGTCTCGCTACCTGACGGAATCGTCACACTACCTGGGACCGAGAGTAACCCCGGATCACTCGCTGACAAACTCACTGTCACCGCGCTCCGCGAGGTCGTGTCATCCGATCCGTTCCGGCTCACCCGCATCGTCGCTGTGTCACCGGCATACACAAACCCCAGAGTACTTCCATGACTTTGACTCATCGATAACATCAACACATCCTGCGCCGAAACCGTCACCTTATACCTTTCAGCGATCACCGCCCCGTTCAATGATACCTCAATGTCTCCTTTTCGGCTGCCTTCCAATCCCCCTGTGCTCAACGCCGTCACGGTAAAACTCACTGAAGTCTCACCCACTCCAAACGTCAAATTCGATGGATTTACCGAAAAAACTTCCGGAGAAGTCGACTCCAACCCCACCGTCAAACTCCCCCCGGCATCCGCCACTTCCCGACTCATAACTACTGTCTTGCTATCCCCGATCTTGATCGTCAATTGCGATGATCCCGGATTGTACGTCAAATTCGGTGAGTTTACATCAACTAACAAAGTACTATTTACGAAATCGGGTGCACTAGCCGTCACAGTCACACCAGTAGCAAAACTTAATGCGAATACTGAAAAATTTGTCGTTCGCTGCCCCGCTGGAATTACTACACTTGCAGGAACAAATACGGCAGAACTGCTGCTTGATAAAGCCACAGTTAACGATCGATTTATTACTCCTCCGCGAGTAATGACAATCTGAGCCAAGTCATCACCCAACACTAACCCAGACGTACCAGTTAACGAAGATGGATTCAAGGTGAACTGAGATAGATTTGCATCTTTCGGATCTGTACCATTCTGTTGTTCTTGTAAATTAGTAAAAGAATCATTGTCAGAGTTTTCATTGGCATCAGTTATACCATTGCCATCACTATCGGTTTGTCTGGGATTATTGCCGGTGAGGAATTCATATAAATCGTTCAACCCATCGCCATCGTTATCAGTATATCCGTCAACTGTACCATTATTATTTGCGGTTGTGAGATCACCAAAGTGGATGAGTTCCCAGAAATCAGCAATCAAATCGTTATCCTGATCACCGGATAAATAGGAGTAGGTTTCATCTCCGTCTCCATCCTGAGCAATATTTCCGATTGAAATATCAGTAGAACCGCTAAGAACAGCGACATAATCCCGATTGGCTTTCGCCTGAATGATTGGAGTAATCCGATGAGCCATGTCTTCTGCGCCTATCGGGGATGCGTGATTCGTCAGAGTCGCGCTATAGGAATCATCAAAACTGTAATAGGCAAACACTTCACTGGAAGTCGGCAGGGATAATGGCAGGAAACGAGCCGTATGGAGCGTACTGTCAGAAACCGTTAATCCGGTGATGTTTTTGACCCGAATCTCATCAATTTTTCCGGTGAAGGATACCCCCATCCCGGCAGGTGCCGATGCGTCACCGATATAGAGCGCGCCCTCTTTAACACGAATATTTCCGGCATTGTCGAATTCCTGGAGGAATTCTTCTCCATTGGTAAACACATGCAAGCGAAGCTTTCCATTGGGGTCAATTTGAGCGATACAATGTGACCACTGATCCGGATTGATTTTACCGATTTTCATGGTTTTGGTCACCTGTCCGGCAGGATTCCCATTTGCAGTTTGATACTTAAATCCAAAGAATCCGCCATCAGTTATAAATGCTTCGAAATTGGTAACGCTGTTATCGCTGGCGACACTACGCAAAATCGTTCCAGTCACCGGGGTATTAGCCGTTGCGGGGTTGACCCAGAATTCAACGATGATCTGGCCAGAGAAAGCCGCAACAGATTTCTGCGTTTTAGCAAATTGATTGGCTGCGCTGATATTTAACGCTCGGTTTACCAGGGGGCTGAGGCTATCCACCGGATCGCTGCCTCTGGTGAGTTCTGCCCCATCTTGAATGGAATCATCATCGGTATCGTTATCCAGAGGATGTGAACCCAGTTGTTGCTCCTGAAGGTTTGACAACCCATCGGCATCAGGATCACTGCTTACATCCGTAGTCGCGGGAATATTGGGATTAGTATTGGCGAGGAATTCATAAAAATCGTTCAACCCGTCTTTATCGATATCGGTATAACCATCCACACTTCCTGGTCCGGCGGTAGTTAGATTGCCGAAATTCGATAATTCCCAGGCATCGGAAATCCCATCGTTATCTGAGTCCGCGGATGTCGAAACGTTCAATGCCGGCACATTGGGATTAAACGTCGCTGTTCCAATAAGAATTGCCGCCGATGTCCATTCATTCTCCCAATCCTGGAAAACAGTAAAATCCTGGGCGCCATTACCTGGAATCGTCCCACTTAATAAAATATCATCAATATCCAATCTATGATCCGATGAGAAAATAATCGCATCGCTATTCTTGTTATAAGGATTGCCGTCAATGGCGTCAAATGTATGAATCGAAATCCAATCTGAAGATTTTGCACCAATTCCGGTTACGGGAGTGTTTTCGAATGGTTGCACTCCGGCCAGTACCGGCCCATCTGCTTTAAATGTATACGAATTACTTCCATCAACATCGTCAAAAATGGTATCAACCGTTTTATCGAAATCTCCGGTGTCTTGAACCGCATCAATATAGCTTAATCTCGCCCAATCTGCGGATTCGTCGGATGTGGATAAAGTCCGATCCCCAAACTGATTATCATCAAAGCTGAAATAATTAACCAATCCCGTTTCACTGCCATCCAGAACCGAGTTGCGGTTATCGAAAATTTGGCTGGCGGAGCGCACTGTACTCCATATTCGCACATCATCAATAAAGCCATTCAGCCCTTCACCGATGCGGAGAAAAACCTCGCCGCCCTTGCCATTGGTGGGCGGTGTTTGCGAGGTTGCCAATGAGCTGACTTGGATCCCATTAACATATAAAGTCATGACCCCGGAGGCATTATCATAACTGGCGGCCAGATGATGCCAATCAGTCGATGCGGATCCGGGGGAAAAGCTGAGGAATGCAGTCCCTTGAACACGGCGTTCGATTGGATTGGAATCAGGCGGGATGACATAGCGAGCATAGGGAACAGCATTGCCACCGCTTACCGCCACCCCCAACTCAAAAGTTGTTAAAGGCAATGATGATGTTGCTTGCACAACTCGTCGGATCAACGGGGTATCCGCGGCTGGAAGCTCTTCAAGATTTACCCACGCTTCCAGAGTCCAACTGGTGAGAAAATGCTCACTGGAATTCGGGACCACCAGATAATCTGTTGCGCCGCCATCCAATTGAATACTATATGCTTTAATGGGATCGGTGGCATCAATTAAACTGGTCCCGGCTGCCAATTCTTCTCCATCATTTTTCCCGTCATCATCGGTATCAACTAAATCCGGACGGCTGCCGGCATTTTGCTCCGCCAGATTACTAACTCCGTCACCATCGAAATCTTCTTCGGTATCCAATATTCCATCCTGATCGGTATCGACTGCATGGGGATTGGTATTTGATCGGTATTCATACAGATTTGTCAGTCCATCACCGTCGGGATCGCCGTCAGCGCCATCATCCCCAGATGCTGAATTCAAATCCAGGTTATTTACCAACTCCCAGCCATCCGGAATTTTATCGCCGTCTGTATCATCGGCGCCTTGCGGATCAACCCCGCGAACCGGAGCGAAATTATTTGTATCAAACTCAAAATCTGTTCCCTCAGTTATTCCATAGCCAAAGTCACCATAATAATAATTCACATCAAGGGCGCCCAAAAGACCGTTTTTTGCCTTGCGGGTGAAGTCTTCCGCGGTTATACCGCCATCATCGAAACGGAAATACGCGGCTAATCCGGATGAAGTTTGCGCAACCAGCTTATTCTTGTTATTGAATATTTCCGCCTGGGTTCTGGCCTTGGTCCAGATCCGCACCTCGTCAACATACAGATTATCCATGAAACCATCCCCGCTGCCACCATTCCTGGCGATTACCGGAGAATCAGACACCGCGCCGATTCCGGCAGCCGATACCGACTCTTCGAAGACGCGCAATTCCTGGGCGAGAAACCCATTCACATACAATGCCAATTGATTATTCGAATGGTTCCAAGCCCCAGCCAGATGTATCCAGGTATTATCAATTAATTGTTTACCGGAAACTTTATAAAGTTTCTTCCCAAGTGTCTCGAATCGAACCGTGGGAATATTGTTATCCAATCGCAATTCATAGGCAATTAAATTCTGGCCGACCAAAGCAGTCGTTGCTGCGGTAAACCCGATCAATGTCCCAGTAAGAGAGGTATTTTCATTGATATTGATCCATAATTCTATGGTCCAGTCCCGAGCAATCAAATCTCCCCGATGTTCTACCAAAAAGGGTTCAGGATCCAGGATAACAATACCATTGTCGGAAATAATTTTTGCACCCCGCTTAATAAACGGATCCATTGAATGCACCGGGCTGGTCCCTATCCCGACGTTTTCATTGACCTGGATTTCATCCTCATCATCAATACCATCATCATCGGTATCTGTTCCGCTCTGAGGAGTTCCCAATCCCTTGGTAGGTAACGCACTCCCCAGGGTTAAGTCACGCTCGATACCGGTACCGGCAGTTGTGGAATCTGGTCTGACATTATATGAATTGGGATTGGTTTCATCACCGGTTCCATTGACTAATGGAAGTATAGTGTTTCGTTCGCCATCCTCGCCAAGATATTCCTGATAATTGGTGATTGTATCGACATCCATATCGCCAAACTGACCATTAACACCGCTTTTGCTTTTGGGATCCAGATTGAACTGCACCTCCCAGCCGTCAGGGAGCTCGTCACCATCTGTATCATGACCTTGCCGTAAAATTTCAGGGTAAGAAGTTCCATCCGTAGGATCGGTCCATTCATTAAACGTAGTCGAATTATTACCTGTATATCTTAATGCATCCAAGGATGATGGAATTGATGCATAAGGTGATAACTGAATCAAATCTAACAAATCTGCTCCACCTGAACCGGATTTTAAGAAGGCACGAATACCGTTATCGTCAATAAGAGGAAATTGAATCTCAGCCCCCAGACTCCATATATCCAAGCCCCCCTCTTCACGAAACTCTAATAACAGGGATTGTTCACGATAATTGGACAATCCATCTTGATCGGGATCAGCGGCAGGATCGCCAGCCACCAAAGGATCAATGCCGTTGGCTGTATCCCACCATGCGACTTCGAAACTATCAATCAGGGTGTCATTGTCGGTATCGATATCGAGAGGATTGAGGGCATCCGTGCTGCCGGTGTCACTGGCTCTGGTAATACTATTGGATGTACTGCTAAACTGTTTCGGGGGTTTACCATCCACACCCTGGTACTCCTGAAGATTGGTCAAACCGTCATTGTCAACATCGTCATCGGCGTCGATCACCATTGGATCCAAACCGAAACCAACCGCGGAATGTTCATACTCAAATCCATCATCGATGAAGTCACCATCTGTATCCCACTTACTCGGGTCTACAGCATATTTTTTTACCGGATCGATACTGATATTAAATTCTTCAATATTCGTCAATCCATCATTGTCGGGATCACCATTTGCCGTTTCATCCAGATCTTCGAAATACTTGATTTCCCACCAATCGGGTAAACCATCACCGTCTGTATCTTCGACAATGGTTAGATTTTGGGCGGTTTTCAGATCATGTGTTGAGGTATCACCATCGGTGTCACTGACAGTAAAGAAGATGATCTGGCTGCGCGGTTCTCCTTTGTCCCAGCGTCCATTCGGAGTACCTTCTGAATCAATGAATGCTCCCAAAAAATAATCGCCATTTTTTATAACACTGGAGGGGGATGTTGGGAAAAAATATGGAAGGGTTGCAACTGAATTGCTGTCACTGAAATTCATTAATGGAGTAGACAACATTGTGTTGGTGTTGCCAGCACTATCAACTGCAGTGAATTGCAAATTTTCACTGATAAACACACCTACGACAACATTATACGGGCCTCCCGGTGGCGCTCGATCCGGATCGATTTCGTATGTGACGACGCTATTTTGAATTTCACCACCTTCTCGAGATGCATGAACAACTTGAAACATTCCCGTTAGCATATAAATCCAAAGCCCTAATACACAAAACATATTGAAACCGCTGTGTCGAATTTGATGGGATTGGATCATCATGTTATTCTTCTTTCGAGTTACATAGTTTATTGTGATCAATCGCACAATCATTTGGCAAAAAGCCTGAAACCTTCCTATCCAAAAGGGATTTAAGTGGGACATGTTTTTTCTCCATCTTGTTTTTTTATGTTATTGTAGAATTAGCATTATCATTAAATGATCTTGGTTGATTAACTTACTCAATATCCTTAGCGTTAAAGATAAAACTTTCTTATTCATCAGTGCGATATCTCGTGCACTTTTAACATCTTCCGATATTGGGTTAAGTTTTGCGCCTGATCTCGATTAAACCACTTATGATCTCAGGCTCGCGACCACCGGTTCAGACAACATCGTAAATGCAATATCTCCATGAGAACATAATTCACTTGATACTTATTATCACTACTTAAGATCCATTCTCTTCACCGGAATCAACCGATGTCCCAGCATGTCGACAGCTGCCTGGGACTGCTCCAAAACGATATCGCCAATCAATGGTTCATATCGACCTTCCTTCGGTTTCATTTCCATCTACACAACTTCACTGAAAATTTGACGGAAGCCCTCGATCTGGTTTTGCACGGGACACACACAATAGCTTCCACTTCGTCCTGAGTGGCGGTTTCCATCACCACTTTTGCCAACTCTGTCAAGTCTCCCAATCTTTCCCTCCAGGCCGAAGGCAGAACCAGATGTGATGCTCCGGTATCAACAAGCGCATCACACCGGATACTTTTTTCTGGAGTGATAACATTTCCGATCGTTACTGAAGCGGCAATTCTTCCCATTTATGATCTGCTTTCCAGAAAGGACATAAAAATAATGTTGAATTTAGCATCTGAATTTTCGTTCACCAAACCCACTTTACTAATCGTGAATATTTTTTTCCTAATTCTTGACTTATTGTGCCAGATTATCTGTCAGGAAATTTCCGTATGATTAATTGTGTTCCTTACGTCACTAACAACCAAATTCTTACAGCAATAACAAAATTAAACATTAGGAACAGTTATGAACATACCCAATACGGTCGATAAATCCCTGCGCTTGTTTGTCGCTCTTGATCTGCCTCCTGAGGTGATCGAGGTAACCACTGATGTTCAAAGTGAATTGGATCGCTTGAATTTATTCAAGGGAAAATGGACCCCGGCAGCCAATCTGCATTTAACCTTGAAATTTCTTGGGGAAGTCGCAACGGAAAAAGTGGATGACATCCATCAGTCATTGGCGAGTATTCGCTTTTACCCGTTCACCGCTTCGCTTGCAGAATTGGGGGTGTTTTCACCGCAACAGATTCGTATACTCTGGATTCATGTGGGGGGCAGTGGAGTCATTGAAATTCAACGAAAAATTGACGACGCTCTTAAAAACATTTATCCGCCGGAACATCGGTTCATGAGTCATCTGACCATTGCCCGCATCAAACAGGTTTCATTACCATCCCGTTTATTGCAAACCCTAAACAAAATCACCCTTTGTCCCTGCCCGTTTGAGGTGAAGGAATTCCATTTGAATTCCTCTACCCTTACCGCCAATGGCCCGTTGTATAAAACCATTGCCAAATACACAATATAAAGTAATTTACCCAGAGCGAAAAATTGTCAGCGATAAACCACCCAATCAACCGTGTATCCATGCCCTTCATAAAGTTCAATAATTTTCTCACCACAATAATTTTATTGCTTGCGTATTATTTATTTCCCTGGATAGCTCAAGGAAAAGATCACGTTGTGCTGCAATTGAAATGGGATCATGAGTTCCAATTTGCCGGATATTACGCGGCCTTATGGATGGGATACTATGAAGATGCCAGCCTGGATGTGGAAATCCGCAGTCGGGTAAAGCCCGATAATACGCTACTCGATATCGGAGAAGAATTGGCCACCGCCCGGGTTGACTTCGCAGTTGCTGGTCCAGATTTATTGATTTATCGCGATCAAGGGATACCGGTCGTCATTCTCGCCGCAATCTTCCAGAACAGCCCGTATGCCTTTATTACCCTCAAGGACCGATTTCAAAGTCCCGCCGAATTTGCCGGTAAAAGAATCAATCAAACTGAACCAAGTTGGGGCCCCGTCGAGTTGAATGCGGTTGTCCGTGCGAATGGCGGCAACCCTAACAAATTCATCATTTCAACCGAACCGCCTAATCTCAACCTGTTATTAGAACACAAAGCTGATGTTATTGCCACTTATTTAACCTCCGCAACCTGGCAGATGAAGGAGCTGGGACAGGAATTTGATATCTGGAGCGCCAGTGATTATGGAGTGTATCTTTATGGCGATACGCTGGTCACACACCAGCGCATGATTGATACGAGTCCGGAGTTAGCGGATCGATTTACCCGGGCCAGCTTGAGAGGATGGAAATATGCCTTGGAGAACCCGGATATCATCGCAAGGAAAATCGCGCGCGAGCTCCCGCGTCAATTCAACTTCTACTCTGATTTAATCGCCTACAATACTCATGAAGCCAATGATGTTCTTAAACTGACTCAATACCCCACTGTAAGCCTGGGGCACACCAGTCGCGATCGATGGCAAAAAATCCTGGAATATTTTCAACAAGCAGGTTTTGTTAAATCCGCCCTCAACATCGATGCCATGATTTACGATCCGGAAAAACTCTTGGCACAAAAATCCAAAACCATCGCCAGGATATTGCGTTACGTCATATTTTTTACCACGCTAATCGTTTCATTTTTGTTGATTGTTTCCTATTTGTTAAAGTCCAAGGTATCAGAAAAAACCGCGGAATTACAAAAGCTTAATCTGTTGCTGGAAGACAAGGTCAAGGAACGTACAGCCGAAATGTACAATGAACTCCGAGAACGACAAAAAATGGAAGAATGGTTAACGGGTTATAACCAGGTGCTGACCACTATAGCCGAAGGACTTTCTTTGCCTGAGATTCTCAATGCGATAGTACGCTTCATGGAATGCCACTCTCCAGGATTAACCGGATCAATCATGCTGTTGGACGCGACCGGAAAAAAATTGATTGTCGGATCCGCTCCCAACCTGCCCGATGAATATACTCAGGCGATTGATGGTTTGGAGATTGGACCTGAAGCCGGATCCTGTGGTACGGCTGCTTTCACTGACCGCATCGTCGAGGTGAGTGATATCGCCACCGACCCATTATGGCAGAGGTATCGTGAAATCGCCCTTAAACATGGTCTCCGTGCGTGTTGGTCCAAACCCATACATGATCCTGATGACAAGATATTGGGTACCATCGCGGTTTATTATCGCAATCCGCATTGTCCCGGTTCCGAGGAGTTGGATCGACTCAATTCGTGTGCGAACTTAAGCGGTATTGCCATCTCAAGAAGCAAAAGTGAAGAGTTAATCCATGCCAATGAATTACGTTATCGCACTTTAATCGAACAAGCCGGAGACGCCATTATTGTTCATGATTTTTCCGGCAACATCATGGATGTCAACCAGAAAGCCTGCAACAATTTGGGATATGACCGGGATGCGTTATTACGCCTCAATATCACTGATATCGAAACCGGGTACGCTCTGGATGTACTCAAGGAAAAATGGGCCGAACTCAAACCGAATATAACCGTTTCGATTGAAGGCGAACATCGACGCCGGGATGGATCGACGTATCCAGTTGAAGTCAATGTTGGACTCATTCAACATGATAAGATGTTCATATTAGCCCTGGCTCGTGACATCTCGATCCGGAAAAAAATGGAAGAACAACTACACAAGATGCAAAAACTTGAATCAATTGGTGTATTAGCGGGCGGAATCGCTCATGATTTCAACAATCTTTTGACGGTTATTGTCGCCAATTTGTCCATACTCAAAATCATGCTCAAATCCAGCGATGATCAATATAAAATTCTCCTTGATGCTGAAAATGGGTGTTTTCGCGCCAAAGACCTGACTCAACAATTACTGATCTTTTCAAAGGGCGGAAAACCAGTTAAGAAATTGACTTCCGTAGACCAACTCTTAAATACCGTGATTGGATTTACCCTGCGGGGTTCAAAATCCAATCACCACTATACCAATTCAATTCCTGATAGTTGGGTTGAATGTGACGAAGGACAAATCAATCAAGTCATACAAAATCTGCTGTTCAACGCGGACCAAGCCATGCCCAGTGGCGGAACCATAAACATATCTGTAACTGAATATACTGCCAATAAAGCAGACATCCCGTTAATCGACCAACGCGATTATGTTGACATCAGTATTCAGGATCAGGGAATCGGGATTGCCAATGAATATCTTGGCAAGGTCTTCGATCCATTTTTCACCACCAAGGAAAAAGGACATGGTCTTGGACTTTCGATAGCTTATACAATTATAAAAAATCATAACGGATTGATCACCGTCGCCTCGGAAGCAGGAAAAGGCGCTACCTTTCACGTGTTCCTGCCAATGGGTGAAAAGCCGAAACTATTTAAGGGTGACATCGATACCCCTTCATTACCCAGTATCAAGGGGAAAATACTCTTTATGGATGATGAAGAAAATATTAGAAAACTGGCGCGAACCATGTTTACAATGATCGGTCTTTCTGTCGATTTCGCATCCCATGGGGAAGAAGCAATTATCCTCTATAAATCAGCCTGGGAAAATTGCCATCCCTATGATGTGGTGATTTTGGATTTGACTATCCCCGGAAGAATGGGAGGGAAGGAAACCCATGATCGCTTGATTGAATTTAATCCCAAGGTGAAAACCATTGTTGCCAGTGGTTACTCAAATGATCCGATCATGGCCGACTTTAAATCTCATGGAATATCCGGCATAGTGACTAAACCGTTTACCATCCATGAATTAATGAATACCATCGCACAGGTATTGCAATCTAGTTGAATGAAATCACAGCTTCACAACCGAATCCAAGCGCCAGTCAATATAACTGTCAGGATTAAACCTCAGAGATTTTTTTCAACACCCGATAACTTTCTGTGACTCCCCAGGCTTGCGCCGGGCATCCCCGCGCAGTATGGGGATAATTACCATCAAGAATTTCGGGAATCTGCCCCAGGCATCCCCGATTCATCTCACGCACCACACTGCCCAATAATGCCATGGCAGTTTCCCGCCCCCTTTCTCCATATACCAAATGCCAGGCTTCACAATAGCTGGGAAACTGCCAGGTCCAAGCCGTGCCATTATGATATGCCGGCTTGCGACGAGTATCTTCATCCCCCAAATAATTTCCCCAATAGGGATTGAAGGGATCATTTAACAATTGCTCATTCCGATACACCGGCATTGAGATGGATACCCGACGATCCGCAAGGCTGCGTATTCCTCCAGGAACAAGCAGTTCCGCACAAGCTGACACACATTGTTCTCTTATATGCGAATCCTTGATGGCTTTCAAGGTAATTGCCAATAATTGATTGGGACGCAACGCATCATCAGGGATCGCTTTGGCTGCTGATACTTTGCCCGATTGGGCATGCAAACAATCGGATAGATAGCCCTGCCCTTTCACAAAATAATACTTGTGAAGTGATGACTGAACGCGACGACTTAGTTTGATCCAGTCACGATTTTGCCAAACCTTGCCGGCAAACATGAGGCTGGCATACCACAGTGCCTGGATTTCAATCGGATATCCCTGACGTGGTGAGCCCGCGGGATGATTCGTATCCATCCAGGTAAAATGTGAAGGACTGTATATCAATCCCGAAGCCGGATCCATACGTATGCCATTTGGTGTTCCCTCAATGTAATGAGCAATAATCGAAGCGATCACCTGTGCGAGAGTACGTTTACCGCACCGGGTTGCAAGGATATCCCTGCCATCATCGCATTCACACCAATCCGCGGTGGCAACAATCAACCACAGTGGCGCATCCGAGGTATCACGATTACCAGTATCCTGGCCACGAATCATATTCGGCAATGTGCCGTGATCTTCGAACTCGGCAAACTGTTGCAAGATCAGTTTTACATCATCATGTAATCCGGCGGCGATCATACCACGAGCACAAATCAGGGTATCCCGCCCCCAATCCAAAAACCAGGGATATCCGGCGATCACGGAGCGATAAGAACCACGCACCACCAGATAATGGCACATGGCGTTTTTCAGCGCCGCCGCCAATGGAATCGGTGAATCAAAAACATTATCGTCGGAAGAGATACCGGTTTCGGATGGAATGATGTGTTTACTGTTCTCCTTTTCCGACTTGGAATTGGACGTGATTACTTCAGCCCAAAAATTGATCTCCTCTCCGCCGGATATATCTAGCGAAAAATAACCAGGACTGTATAAATCCCCATTGGGATCCAATCCCCTTTCTCGATCAACCGGATAATCAATCATGTACTGCCATTCTGGAGCCAGATGAAATTTACCGCCAGAGCTCTGCAGTTTTAATTGTCTATTTTCCGCCGGGACAAAAGTGAATCCTAATGGCGATGAAACAATGACCTGCGGCCAGTCGTGCTCTGGGCCTGAATACGCTTTCGTGACCTGATGAAAATTACGATCCTCGATATCAGGACGTATAATGATTTCAACTGGAGTTCCATTCGGTAAATCTTGTTCGCCATCCGCGCCCTGCATTCGCCGAACCCGCATCCGGGCGACATTCTTTCCCGCCACCAATCCCAGATGAATATGGAGAATGATCATCCGGCCATTGCCAACGGGAATCCGGAAGTGCCAGGCGGCCTGCCAGCTGCCATTATTGAGCAATTGCACCGTTTCAAAACCGGTATCGTTAATCGGTATGGAATACCCTTGGAAAACGACCCAGATCCGATATCGAGTCAACATCACATGCCGATCATCCGGGTAGAGAGAATTAAGATTGGCTGCCAGCAGGCATTGATAGCGATTAATCAATCGCCCCCATGACCCATTAACCAACATCATTGCTCCCCGATTATTGGTGGCTAAGACCGAAATATCGCGAAGAGTTTTATCGCGATGGCTATAAGTATTATTCACCTTGACCGTGGCAATGGAGGGCAATAAAATGAGGTATCCAATCTCCTTTGCCGTTACCCCGGAGGTGTAAACAGTAAATGCCATCTCCAGAGTGACCATGGTATCAGGAACGGGTTGGGCAGGCAATAACACAAAATAACGGTTCTTTCTCTCCGGCAAACTGCTCTTTGACAGCAGTAAACTCTTATCCCGGTATAGTTGCACCCGAAAATGATTGTCCGCATGAATGTAGAGCCAATGACCGGGGGGAATCATGACCTCCCGCCGTAAATCCCGGGGCCACTGCCAGAATACTATCCGGGAATCACATGATGTTCCGATTAAATCCCGACAAAATTGGGGTGGATCACGCTCTAAGGTTGCGATAAGACGGGGAAATTCAGATGATTCAGGCAGATTTTCGCTACCTTTTATGGCGGTATAGATCGTCAACATCTCCGACTGTAATCGCTGCCGCACATTGCGTTTCCAATCCGGCATTCCTGTATCCTTGAAATTTTTTCTGATTCGGTAAGGATCGGTTGATTGGGTCAGACATAACGATTCGCCAGCAGCCAATTGACAGCGTGCCATTTTACCTTTGCATTTTACCGCCACCGCCCGATCTGTGATCAAATCCACGAGGGTCTCATGGTCCATGTTCACATTTTGTCGTTGCCAACTGATCTCATTGGCTTGGTGATGATCGAGATTGATCAAGATGAGTAGTTGGGTTTGAGTAGTGCGATTGTCCCGATAAACCGCGATGACGTTACTGTCGGATTCCTGGACCATGGTTAATTGAGCGCCCGGATAAAAATTGGGATGATGTCGTAACAAGAGATTGAGACGGGCGATGAAGTCGACCTGATTCTCAGCAGCGTTCCAATTTAATGAACACGCGTCATGAACACTGATCTTCTCAGAGGCATACCACTCTACTCCATTGGCAAAGGCGAATCCTCCCGCATGGGAACATAATGCCGACAATGCGGTGCGCACCCGGGCATGAATTGAAGAAGTTCCTGCCAACCGATTATTATCATGGGTTTCAGCAAAATGTATCAGTAGGCCTTCATGCTTTGAGATCTCAGCGGCAAACAACAAATACTGACTCACTTGCTGACGGTCATAATTCTGAAATAATTCGGAGTATGCCCAATTGAGATTGGCCTTGATCAACAACTCACGAGTGACTGATATTTTCCCTCCCAACCCCTCCAGGATGAAGACCGTATCAGGAAACAGATTGCGAACTTTGGCTACGATATATTCCCATACCGGCACCGGGACCTTATAACCGGCATCACAGCGGAATCCATCCACACCACGTCTGCACCAGTAGAGAAAGACTTCTGCCATGTACTCCCAGAGTTCATAATGATCATAATCGAGTTCAATCAAATCTTCCCAAACTACCCCCCATGCTCCTGGAGAACGGAATGCCCCATCATCATTGCGGGCAAACCATTCCGGATGTTCAATATGCAACTTTGAGCCCCAACCGGTATGATTAATCGCAAGGTCAAGAAATAGTTTGGCATGATGGGCATGAATGCCATCAACCAACTCAATAAATTGATCCATCGGGGTGTGGTGTTTATCAAATTCAGCCAATGCCGGATCAACATCCATAAAGTCTAAAGATGCGAAAGCGCTGCCAAATCTTCCCATCCGCCCATAAACCGTGGGGGTAGGATGAATCGGCAAGAGCTGAATAATCCGACATCCCAATTTCCCAATGATAAAATCCAGTTCAGCGATCAGCCCGCGGAAAACGCCCGATGGGGGGATAACCGTGTAACCCTTGTCATCGAGGCTTTCAATACAGCGAGTCAACTGAGGTGTTTGTTCACTTCTGATGAATTTATTGGGACCGAATTGGCGGACAAAAGAATTATAGATCACATTGGCACAGATGTAATCGGCGGGATCCACCTTGATGATCATATCGTCTCCCGCAGGCCAGACAGGTTGACGCTGATGCGCTGGCAGAAAATACGCTTTGGCTTGAAAAACCCCCACCTCGAGTAAAGGAAGTCGAATGGCATATGTGGTTGAATTGACCATTTTCATGGGCAGATCAAGCCAATCCCTGCCGATGGGCGGCAAATGTTGCTCGGTTTTATTGATGATCTCACTATACCGCACTTTCGCCTGTCCCAAATTGGTGCGCAACCAGGCCGTTCCCCTGGTAGAGTTAGTCATCGTCAAGGAAATTTCCATCACCTCGCCCTGATATGACAGTTTAAGCGCGCCGGGACAAGGATTTTGGCAGGGGAGTATCATAAGTTTTATAATCGAAATGATTGAATGAAAAGTATACCGGGTTGCCGTGAGGAGAGGATATTGGCATGATTCAGGAAACTGTAATAATAGATTTAGGTCATCAAATCTTCACCTATGCCAGAGCTTGCAATTTTTATTTTTCTTGATCGAATTTACTCAAACCAAACTATTGAAGTTGACTTTATTTTACCATAACCATGATAAGTTATAACCTCACATTAGATTCATGATAATGAAAGCTAAAAAAATCCTCTTTGTTGTCAATAAATATTTTCCATATGGTGGCATGCAGCGTAGCATGCTGCGAATCGCCGGCGAATGCCAGCGGCGCGGGTACGACATCGTTATCATCACGGGCCAATGGGAAGGCAGAAAACCGCTCAATATTGAGGTTCAAACGTTCCCTTTGCGATCTCTGACCAATCATGGACGCAATGCCCGACTTGAGAAAGAAGTCAAGCGCTTGCGCGCCACAGATGAATACACCTGTGTTGTGGGATTTACCAAGATTGGCGGGTTAGACATTTATTATGCCGGCGATCCTTGTTTAGCCTCTCGTTGTCATCACAATAAATCGCGCTTGGTTAAAATTCTGCCGCGATATCGCGTTTTGCTGGCACAGGAAAATGCGGTTTTTAATTCAGCTAATAATACCGAAATCTTGTTGATTGCCCATCATCAGAGAGAGGAATTCATGCGCCATTATCAAACCCCGTCGGAACTATTCCATTTATTGCCACCAGGCATTGATCGTCGGCGATTAGTTGAAAAAATCCCTGACCAAATAGCGTGCCATTCCTTGCGGGCAAAATTCCATATCGCCAGCGCGGATCAGATGCTGCTGATGGTCGGTTCAAACTTCCGCACCAAGGGGATTGATCGTGCCATAATCGCGTTAGCCTCCCTGCCTGAGAATGTGCGTCAAAACTGTCGCTTAATTGTGATCGGAGAAGGCAAGGCACACCCCTATCTGAAATTGGCCCGAGACCTCCATGTGAACAACCAGATATCCTTTCTCGGCGCTCGCGACGACGCTGTACAATTTTATTACTGCGCCAATTGTCTGATCCATCCCGCCCGCACTGAAAATACCGGTACAGTCATCCTGGAAGCAATGGCTTGTGGGTTGCCGGTTTTGGTCACCGGCAATTGTGGATTTGCCCATCACGTCATGGCGGCGAATGCCGGGATGGTTTGTCTGGAACCTTTTGATCAAAAACGCTTTAATGAAGCTCTGATGGCAATGCTGCAATCGACGCGCCTGAATGAATGGCAAGGGAATGGCAGGAAATATTGTGAACTTCAGGATTTATACAGCCTGATTGATAAAGCGGCAGACATTATTGTTGCCAGGGCTGAGCAAAATTTCCTCCGTAACAATTAATAAAACGGTCATGATTTTCATCAAGAAAAATTGGCAAAAATGGTTTCGCGACGAAAAGACGGTGGATGACTTTTTCGCCATAACCGGCAAGATCGGCAAAAAGATTGCCAACCGAACCACGGTTCGCTTCGAACGCGATGGTCAATCCTTTTACATCAAATGCCATGAAGGATGTGGCTGGGGTGAAATCATGAAAAATCTGCTGCGTGGACAACTACCGGTATTAGGCGCAGAAAACGAATGGCGAGCGCTCCATCGTTTACAACAACTCAATATCCCGACCATGACTGCGGTAGGTTTTGGAAAAGAGGGATTGAATCCCGCACGCCAACGCTCATTCATTATCACTGAAGATCTGGGACCAGCGGTCAGTTTGGAGACCTTGACCAGGCAATGGAACGCCTCGCCTCCATCCCCAGCATATAAACGCAAATTAATCCAACAAGTGGCAATGATTGCTCAAACAATCCATACCCATGGCCTCAATCATCGCGATTTTTATTTATGTCATTTTCTCATCCCACAACCCTCTCCGCATGAGGAGTCAAAATCGATCGCTAATATCAACATTCATCTGATCGATCTGCATCGTGCCCAACTTCGTTCGCATACTGGTCAACGCTGGATCATCAAGGATTTGGCCGGGCTGCTCTTTTCGAGTATGCACATTGGCTTAACCACCAATGATAAGCGGAGATTTGTCACTCATTACCTGGGAATACCATTTCGTCAATTAAAGCAAACCGATCTTGAATTCTGGTCAAAGATTGAAGCCAAAGCCAAAATCTTATATAAACAACATAACTCCTGATACGAAATGAATCCTCTTAAAAATACAACGCACCAAAATGACATGCTTGAGCAGTTGCCACCATTCACTCCTTATGAAGATCCACGATCATACGGTCTTATGGTGCATGACTCCATACTCCATGCCTGGTTGGCTTCCGGTCATCAACCCAATGAATTACTCCATTTTCAATCTAAACTGCTCCAGGCAGCCACATATGGACATTCCGCGCTCGTAAATTTATCGCCAGCAATAAATCATGCCCATTTCCCCGGCCTGATTTATGTCAAGCAATATAAGGACAGAAGACTCAGCCGCCTGATTAAATCTAGTCTGGGATACACTAAAGCCAGACATGTGTGGGATATGGCATGGAAATTTATAAAACTCGGCATTCCGGTACCATTGCCACTGGGTTTTTTTATTTCCGGGATAGGCCGGAAATTTGGCATCAATTGGTATTGCTGTGAAGCGATAAGCAATAGCTGTAATCTAGCGGAGATTGCCTTGTTTGATCCCCTGGGATTCGCGCGATTGAATAAGTCAGATTTTTGGTTGCGTTTTGCAGATGCAATCACGATAATACACCAAAATAGGCTCACCCATAACGATTTGAAATGGCCCAATATTCTTATTGACAAAGACACCGGGAATTTCTGGTTTATCGATCTTGATGCCAGTAAGTATCATGATCGCGGTGAATTGAATCACCTTGCTGCCACGGATCTGGGACGCTTACTGGCTGGGGCGGTAGAAGTCGGCCAGGCAGTGGAAATCATGATCCCCTTTATTCAACAATATGCTGCCAAGATGAACATTGACCGTTCCGCATTGATTCGCACCCTTGAACCTGTCTATCAAAAACACCTCGTGAGAAAAAATCTGAACTTCAAGGAAAATCGTTTGCATTGGGTTGCGGAATAAGCATAATAACAGCTTGAATTTTACAGATCGCGGAACAGGATTTTACCGTGCAGAGATAAACCTACTAGTAATTAATTAATCTGTGGCGATTTAGCCTTTAATGTTCTATCCCAAACTATAAACCATAATTTATTTTTACTTATTGAGAGCATAACTATGATGAGTTTAATGATCCGCAATTTCGTATTAACACTGATCATCTTCAGCATTATTCACCTTCCCCTGAACGCAGATCAGATAGAATTAAAAAATGGCTCAAAAATCATCGGAAAACTTATCGGCAGCAAAGATAATCAATATCTGTTCGCAACCGATTTTGCCGGCACTTTAAATATCGATTTTTCCATGGTAACCTCAATCAGCACTGATAATCCACTGAATTTTGCCTTGAAAAGTGGCAATCAGTTCAAGGGCAAGTTGAATTCTGCGGGCGGTTCTACCCAGATTCAAAGCATGGTCGGCAATATCGATATCAGTAATGACAAGGTGTTGGCAATTTGGCCGGAAGGCCAGGATAATCCCCTGATATCCAAACCGCAACCACGCAAATGGCAATTGGATCTCGGAATTGATATTGGCGGAAAAACCGGCGACACGGAAAAGTTCAGTACCGCGGAAAGTGTCAAAGCAACACTGCGTAGTGATGTGGATCGTTTCATCATCTATGGCCGGGGCGCCAAGGCCACTGAAAATGGGGTTAAAACTGTCGAAGAGTATATTGGCGGAATGGATTATGAAAACAATTTTACCGAACTCAATTCGTGGTATGCAAGAACAGAGCTGGAAGCGGACGACATTGAGAATCTTGATCTGCGAACCACTGTAGCAACAGGGTATGGTCGATATTTTATCAAGAAAGAAAAACACGAATTCCGCGGCAGAACCGGGTTACAATACCGCCATGAATCTTTTATCAATGGGGTCACCAACGACTCGCCTGGCTTAGACCTTGGCCTGTTTCACATGATAAAAAACAATAAAAACGGCAAACTCACAACCGATATTACCTATACCCCAAGTTTCGAAAACTTTTCTGACTATCGCGTCTTCCACGATACTGCCTATGAGGTGCCATTGATCGGCAGCGATTTATGGAAACTCAGGATGGGAATATTGAACGAATATAATAGCGAACCAGTTCCCGGAAATGAATATATGAATACGACCTATTACACCCGACTCATAATGAGTTGGAAGTAAACCAAAACAAGTAGCGAACCAACAAATTTTTACTTTTAATCATTATTGATAAAGCCATGGGAAAATATGTCGTCATCGGATTGATTGGGTTGGCAATTTCAGCTCTGGTATTGCTAATCATCAGCGCGGGTATTTATAATGGATTAATCAAGGCCGATGAACGGGTGAATAAAGAATGGGCGGAAATCGATAATATGCTCCAGCGGCGAGCCGATTTGATTCCCAATCTGGTGGAGACGGTCAAAGGTTATGCCACCCATGAGAAAGAGGTGTTTATCGCTGTGGCTGACGCCCGTTCCCGCTTGATTGGCGCGAGAAGCGTTTCCGATAAAGCGGAAGCCGCCGGCGAACTCAACAGCGCCTTGTCACGGTTATTAGCGATAGCGGAAAACTATCCGCAATTGAAAGCGGACACCACCTTCCTGAAACTTCAGGATGAACTCGCCGGGACGGAAAATCGAATCGCCGTCACGCGCACTCGCTACCATGAAGCAGTGCAGGTATTCAACGCCAAAATCAAGAAAATCCCCGGCGTTTTATTTGCCGGATTCATGGGACTGGAAAAGCGACCTTATTTCGAAATCAAGGATGAAAAAGTCCGCGATGTTCCCAAGGTTTCTTTTGAATGAAACGCTCATTGCCTCCCCAGGATGAGGAACGCCTGATCGCAGCAATCAAAGTGGCGGAAGCGAAAACATCCGGAGAAATTGTCGTCAGTATCCAGGATTCAATCCCTCAGGACATCTATCAGGCAGCCGAAGATTTTTTTCTCAAAAACAAGCTAAATTGTACCCGAGAACACAATGCGGTGCTGATCATGATGGCGTGGCATGAACAGGAATTGGCGGTGATCGGTGATATCGGTATCCACACCAAGGTTCCCAGGAATTTTTGGGAACAGGTAATAAATGTTATCATATCTCAATTTAGCACCGGCGATATCATAGGAGGTTTGGAAGCGGGCATAGCGGAAATCGCCCGCCAGCTGCAGCATTATTTTCCATTGCAACCAGATAATGTGAATGAAATTCCAGATACGATTCTTTAAATGAAAATTAAAGTGGCATTTATTGCTTATACCATTCCCCTTTTTTTAACGCTGGTTTTTTCTGGCTGGTCACAGGCTAAGGTGCCGCAATTAACCGGTCCGGTTGTTGATAAAGCCGAGTTGCTGTCTCAATCAGAGCAGGAACGATTGACTTCTGTTTTAGTGCAGTTTAATCAGCTGACTAAAGGCCAGATGGCAGTCTTGATCATTTCCGAATTGGCGAGTACAGAAACAATCGAATCTTACAGTATTCGCGTCACCGATAGCTGGAAATTAGGTGACAAGGAACGAGATGACGGCCTGTTGTTACTCATCTCGGTGAAGGAACGACAGACACGTCTGGAAGTCGGGCAGGGGTTTGAAGGACAGATCACTGATGGTCGCGCGGGTGAAATCCTGCGGGCGATGACGCCCTACTTTCAAGCGGGAATGTTCGCTGATGGCATTCTGCAGGCGATAAATATGATATCAGAAACTATAACTGGTCACCCGTTAGCAACTATCACCCATGCACCAATGAGTTCAAACCGCAATCCCCCGGTCGTCATCAATCAAAAAAAAATTTTACTCCTCCTGACTTTACTTTTCGCTTTGATAGTAATCACTAATATTTTTCACCTTGGCCGACGACGTCCAATGATTTACAGCGGCAGGCGAAGATACCCAAAAAATCGTGGCTGGTTGGGTGGCGGGGGCGGATCTTACAGCGGCGGATTTCGTGGTGGGGGTGGCGGCTTTTCCGGAGGCGGCGCTTCTGGGAGATGGTAAATGACCGTGAATAATTTATGCTTATCCAAGAATCAGATGGTTGAATTTTCTATAATTTATTTCCCCATTCGACCGGTACCAGATACTTTTTATTACGGTTACACTCGAGACAGCAAGGAACTACATTATACCGCGTGGATTTACCACCGCGGCTGATCGGCACCACATGATCCATGGTAAGATCATGGGGATGAACATTCTGACTGCAATAATGACATTTCCCCCTGCCCAGGATGTTTTTCCACCATTGACTTCGACGCAGTTCCCTGGCTCTCGCTTTTTCACGTTTGCTGTGATCCTCATCAACCTCATATAAAATAATTTGATTATCAGCCATAATATTTCGTCCCTTTTTAGTTCTTGATCAGATTCAATAATCTCGGGTAATTTTTAAGAATTAGTTCGTAACCAAAATTGATTCCATACACAATAATCGTTATAACCATTAATACATCAATCACAAGCTCACTTTAGTTTAATGGGTAGTATCATTCATCATATCATTTTATAACATTATCAAAGAATTATGTACTCGAAAAACGAAATGATTTCACTCACCATCTCGGATGCCGGGGAGGATCAACAATGGTTTGGTCGATTACCGGATGGCATGGCAGTATTCGTGCAAGGCGCTGCGGCGATAGGGGATATGGTATCTGCCAGGATTCTCAAAGTCAAGCCAACCTTTTTACAAGCAAAATTAGTGGAGGTAATTAAACCATCGTGTCATCGCATTGATCCGGCATGTTCACATTTTGGTATATGCGGCGGATGTAAATGGCAACATATGAGGTATGATGAACAAGTCCGCCTCAAACAACTGCGAGTCGAGTCTGTATTAGCTCATCTGGGGGGGGTAAAGCACATCCCCATCGCTCCACTCATTCCTGCAGATCAACAATTTCACTATCGCAATAAAATCGAATTTTCATTCAGCGACAAGCGATTTCTTTCTCCGGATGAATTGACATTGCAAATCCCAACCATGTCTGATTCAAATGATTTTGCCTTGGGATTTCATGCGCCACATGTCTATTCCAAGGTCGTGGATATTGAGCGCTGCTATCTGGCTACCACTGAAATGAATCTGATATTGAAGCAGGTAAAATCACATTGCTTAAAGCTGCGCTTAACCCCCTACTCTGCCAAGACCAATTCTGGACTGATGCGTCATCTCATGATTCGTCAATCCCATAATACCAATGAATTAATGATCAATCTGGTGACGTCGGAGTATCAGGAGGGATTGATGACTGATTGGCTGGAATTATTCCTCCAGTTGCTGGGTGGCAAGATGACTACTTTCGTCAATAATGTCACCACGCGTAAATCGGAGGTTGCCTTTGGGGAAAAAGAATACATTATTCATGGACCCGGTCACATCCTTGAAATGATAGATGGGAAAAGGTTCCGCATTTCAGCCAACTCCTTTTTCCAAACTAACACCCGGCAGGCCGAAAAACTATTGGGATTAGTTGCCCAAATGTGTCAGCTGACCCCCTCCAATACGCTTTATGATTTATACTGTGGCACCGGAATGTTTGGGATCGCACTTGCAGATCGCTGTCGACAGGTAATTGGGATTGAGACCATTCCCACCGCCATTGCTGATGCACGTTTGAATGCTCAAATTAACCATGCCAACAATTGTAACTTTGTTCATGCCGACTTAAATCATCCTGATATTCTGGAAATGGAATTGGCAAAGTACAACCAACCACAAGTGATCATCGTAGATCCTCCTCGAGCGGGGTTACACCCGAAAACACTTTCCTGGCTGCAGGCTGTTGCACCGCCACGAATTGTTTATGTGAGTTGTAATCCGGCTAGCCTGGCCAGGGATTTATCCAGGTTGTGTGAAGCTGATGATTATCATGTCTCATCGTTATATCCTGTGGACATGTTTCCCCATACCTCTCATATCGAAGTTGCCGTGGCATTAGAAAAAACCACTTATCGCTCATCAGGGGGTTGAGATTATTGTAACTTGGAGCGTTCTGCTTCGGGGATATCGGCGAGTGAAGCATTCTGACTACGTTGTAAAGCGCGAATATAGCTGACGATAGCCCAACGATCATGGACGTTTACCTGATGTCGATACGAAGACATGTTTCCTTTGCCATTGGATATGACCTCAAAAAAATATCCATCCTCCTTATCGCGCAAGCGTTGTTCATGAAAGCTTGGCGGCGGCAATAATCCGCGTTGGGTAATTATCCCATTACCGACTCCAGTCTGGCCATGACACACCGAACAATAGATATTAAAACGCTCCTGACCACGTAATAGCAAGGCCATATCAACAGCAGTTGGAATATGTTTAATATATTCACCCTGATCATTTTTTCCCTGATAATAACTGGTATCCTCCCTTAAATTACCGCGACTGATTGTCCCATCCACGGGATGCCTCATGGCAGATTTATCCACAAAATAATTGCTCGAGGATTGTACCGTATATTTCTCTTGTTTATCCATGTTGGGAACTACATGGATCGGAGGTTTTGTGGAAGGTCTACCCTGAAAACATCCACTAACAAGTAACATCAAGATCATGACTAAAACAATTCCAGGAGGTGAATTAACCCAAGCCTTATGTTCGTTACTCATAATAAAATTCCACATTTTTTGCGCCGATCGAGATTAGGAATTTACGACTCTTGTCGGGATCAAATTTAGGATCAGCGGCTTCCAATCCCAACATAAAACCATCATCAGTTACCTTACGAAAACTGACGGAATTGAACAGTGAATGGTGCAACCGTGGTATGCAGTTAAAGGCGAACATACCGAATACCACAGTGAAAGCTGAAAACAAGATCGTTAACTCAAAGATTATGGGTACAAAAGCCTGAAAACTGAATAATGGTTTGCCAGAAATAACCACCGGATAATCCACCGCGCTCATCCACCATTGCATCAGCACCGCAGTACCTGTGCCGGTCAATCCCCCTAGGAAAACCAACCACCCCAGAAGCGAAGGTTTTAAGCCCATTGCCTGATCCATGCCATGAACCGGAAAAGGAGAAAAACAATCAAAACGTTTATAACCGGCATCACGTACTTCCGCGGCAGCTTTCAGTAAATCCGCTGGATTATTATATTCAGCTAATATCCCTGCAATTTTTCCTTGATCATTCATATTTATCAATTAACTGATTTAATTAATGCTTGTGGTCCTGATAATGATGTGGATCGGCTTGTGGAATCACCCCCTTGACCTCTGAAATCGCAATCATCGGGAGAAATCGGAGAAACAAGAGAAATAAAGTCATGAAAAGACCAAATGACCCGATGAAGGTGCCAATGTCAAAAACCGTCGGGGTATAATACCCCCAATTTGCCGGCATATAGTCCTGTGATAATGAGGTGACGGTAATGACAAAACGTTCAAACCACATGCCGACATTGATTAGAATCGAGGCAATGAACATCCAAACCAAATTCGTCCGCCATTTCTTAAACCAAAAGAGCTGCGGAACAATGACATTGCAGGTAACCATCGTCCAGTAAGCCCAGGCATAGGGCCCGGTCGCACGATTAATAAAGATAGAGCGTTCATACTCATTGCCACTATACCATGCAATGAAAAATTCACAGCCATAGGCATACCCTACCAGCATTCCAGTCAGAAGCATGATTTTATTCATGGTTTCCAAATGCTTCATGGTAATGAAATCCTCCATGCCATATACCCAGCGGGCAACAACCGCCAAGGTCATCACCATGGCAAATCCCGAAAAGATGGCGCCTGCCACGAAATAGGGCGGAAATATGGTGGTATGCCAGCCCGGCACAATTCCCACAGCAAAATCCATACTGACCACAGTATGCACGGATAATACCAAGGGAGTAGCAATGCCTGCCAGTATCAAATAGGCTTTTTCATAATGTTTCCATTGCCGGTTACTCCCGCGCCAGCCCAGCGCAAAAAATCCATAGAGGAATTTTCGAATGGGTTGTGTCGCTCGATCTCTCAAGGTCGCCAGATCGGGAATTAAACCAACATACCAGAACAAACAGGAAACGGTAAAATAGGTGCTGACTGCAAATACGTCCCACAATAAGGGGCTGCGAAAATTCGGCCATATTGACATTTGATTGGGCAGGGGAAACAACCAGTAAGCCACCCAGGGACGCCCGACGTGAATCCCGGGAAAAACCCCGGCGCAGATAACCGCAAATATGGTCATGGCTTCAGCGAATCGATTGATCGATGTGCGCCATTTTTGCCTAAAGAGAAATAAAATGGCTGAAATCAAAGTGCCGGCATGACCAATGCCCACCCAAAACACGAAATTCACAATCGCCCAGCCCCATCCGATAGGTCTTTGAACCCCCCAAATGCCAATCCCCTCCCAGAATAAATAGAGGATCATCAATCCCATCATCGCAGCCAGTGAAGCGGAAATTCCAAAGGCGATATACCAGGCCTTGGGGGTTTTTTTAACTTCCAATTCAACCACTTCACAAATCTTGCTGGTGATCGATGAAAAAGTCGGATTACCAGTAATCAAGGGTACTTTACCTGATGCTGAGTCTTCTATATCTTGGACCGTTGTAGCACTCATTAATGTTTGACCATAATTTATAACTGATTAGATCTGATCACGATAATAATGCGGGGTTCGGATTACGCAATTTCCCCAAATACGAAGTACGCGGACGCGTATTCAACTCACCTAATAACACATAATTTTTATCGTCCATTTTTAAGCGGGATACACGGCTGTTTTGATCACGTATATCACCAAAGACAATGGCATTAACCGGACAGGTTTGCTCACAAGCGGGCACTATATCTCCATCCTGCAAGGTTTTGTTGCCGAGTTTGGCACGAATCTTTGCTTCATTTATCCGTTGGGTGCAATAGGTGCATTTTTCCATAACCCCACGGGATCGAACGGTGACATCGGGATTTTGCGACATAAACTGAATTTCAGTATGCGTCTCTCCGCGGATGCGTGTTTCAGGTCCATGTTTGGTATAATTGAAGTAATTGAAATGTCGCACCTTATAGGGACAGTTATTCGAACAATAGCGGGTCCCGACACAGCGATTATAAACCATGACATTCAATCCTTCTCGATCATGATTGGTGGCCTGTACGGGACAAACCTGCTCACAGGGGGCATTTTCACATTGCATGCACGGTACTGGCTGTAAAGCAACTTGCGGGTCATCACTACTCCCGGAATAATAACGATCGATACGAATCCAATGCATTTCACGTCCATATCCCGCTTCCTTTTTCCCGACAACAGGGATATTATTTTCACTTTGACAGGCAGTCACACAGGCATTGCAACCGGTACAAACATTGAGATCGATTACCATCCCCCATTGATGTCCCTGACTATAATCCTGGTCTTTCCATAGGGAAATCAAGGGTGGCCCCTGGGTCAATCGTGGCGTTAAATCCTCGTTATTATTATATCCTTCCAAGGTAGCTTCCCGGATGAGCGGCCGCCCCTCCATGTTCGCGTGATCCTGAGTCGTTGCTAACTCATAGTTTTTCCGGTTTAATGCCACGGTCACTCCAACCGTGAAATTCGGGTTCTTAGCAGTGCGAATGGAATAACTGTTGAATCCTCGATCACGCGCGATCATACCCGATATTTTTCTGCCATATCCCAATGCCATGGTAATAGAATCATCCGCATGCCCCGGCAAGATATACACCGGAATTTTGATATTTCTTTCCTCGTAAGTAATGCTCAACATGGCATGTTTTTTGCGTCCAAGTTTTTCATAAAAACTCAAATCCAGCCCCAATTCCGTCGCGGTTTTTGGACTGATACATGCCGCATTATCCCAAACAATCTTGGTCATCGGATCAGGCAATTCCTGAAGCCAGCCATTATTGGCAAATCGTCCGTCAAAAAGTGCAGCGGAAGCAACAAAGACAATCTCCATGGGATTCTGGCTTGCCGGCAATGAGGATTTATAAGTAGTAATAAATTGTGATAATTTTTGAGCATCAACCTCAGGAGACAGTGGCGGCAGATTGCTCCCTGAATACACTCCATCATGAATAATTTTCCGCCACTCCGATGCGAAAGCGGCACTTGGCAGTAATCCGATCCAGGTATCATGGAGCAATTCAAAATCAGACTTCAAATTGCCGGTGGTTAAGAAATGGATGAATTCAGCATTACTTTTGGAATCATGAAGCGGCGCAATCAGGGGTTGGATTATACTTAATGTCCCATCCATTGCCCGCGCGTCTCCCCAGGATTCGAGAAAATGGGATTGGAGAATAAAATACTGTGACTTTTCAGAAGTTTCATTATAGTCAGCGCCTAAATGCACGATGTTTTTTACCTTTTCAAAGACCTTGTCCAATTGCAGATCAGCAGGAGCATTATAGACAGGATTACCGCCAATAACGATCACAGTTTTGATTTTCCCAGTTTCAATCTGATCAATCACTTTGGTTAAACTTGTGAGATGGGATAATGACGCATCCTTCGGCTCGTAGTAGGTAATCGTTTTGCCATGATTTCCCAATGCCGCGTTTACCGCATAAACGATGGCATGAACCAGGTCAGGCTGACGACGACCGGCAATCAGTATTGACCGGCCTCGATTTTCCCATAATTCCGCGGCGATAACTTTCAGCCATTGTTTTTGTTCATCTCTTAGATAAATCGTCTCAGGATTGGTAAATACCGCGTTCATACCCAAAAGATTGAGTTCGATGGCCAGTGCTTTGGTGAAATCAGCTATTTGTGTGCTTCGCAATCGCAATCGATGATCAGCCATCGCGCCGGTTACACTCAGATAACTTTCCACGGCATAAAGTCGGTTCATCCGATCATGACGTTTTTGGACCCGCCGCTTTTGTGAAAACTGATACGCATTGACTATGCTGTTCGAATCGGTTAAGAGAAAATCCGCATCCAGGGAAACGACGATGTCCGCCTTGTCAAAATGATGTACTGGTCGATAAGCATTGCCGGTCGCTTGCATGATACCGTCGTATATGGTCTCGTTGTTTACCGGTTCATACGTCGCCCACTGCGCGTGCGGGAATTTCTGGGAGAATTCATTCTTCAAACGACTCAAGGTGGGCGATACAAATGCCTCGCTGATTACCGCCATCTCGGCTCCCCCGCTTTTAATCAACTCCGGATATAGATTGCTCCACCGCACAGAAAATTTCTGCCAACCATTAAGCGGTATCTTCATTCGATCCGGATCATAGAGGTTCAAGATGGCTGCTTGCGCATAGGTATTGGCTTTGCCTAAACTGGCGGGATGAAGCTCATTGCCTTCAATTTTCGTTGGTCTGCCTTCATGGCTTTCGACCAGCAAACCGATTGCCTCCTCCCCCAAGGGCATGGTGGTCGCGTAATAAAGGGGAATTCCGGGAATGATTTCTTCAGGTTGTTTTACATAGGGGACAATGTTTTGTACAGGACGTCGACAACTCGTCGCTCCTGCCAAGGCTAACGAAGCCCCCATGAATTGCAGAAACTCCCGCCGCGAAACGGTGGGGTTCTGATCATGGATTATTTCTGGATCGACGCGTTTGACATATTCCTGATATTCAGGTGTATTAGACAATTCGTCCAAACTTTTCCAATAGTGTTTTGTCGAGCTTTCTTGCTTCATATTTATTGATGACAGGCAGAGCAATCTTCTGGAGGGTTAAGGTTTTTTTCTTTAATGATTCGATTAGCTATTTGCTTATGATCAGGACTTGGTTGCCACTCCATATTGGTCAGTGAGACATGATTGAGGTCGCGAAGATGCATCGCCGGATCGCGATGGCAGGTTAAACACCATCCCATGCTCATTGGCTGTTTTTGCTCGACTATTTCCATTTTTGCAACATTGCCATGACAACTGGCGCATCCGACACCGGCACGCAAATGAACACCATGATTAAAATAGGCGTATTCGGCAATTTTATGGACACGCACCCATGGGATCGGTATATTTTTTTCATAGCTGTCTCGTACCAATTTTAAATTTTCACTGTCGGGGCGAACCATTTTATGACAATTCATGCAGGTTTGTGTTGGCGGGATGTTGGCTTCATGCGAGAGTTCTACAGAAGCATGGCAATATCGACAGTCCATTCCCAATTCACCAGCATGCAAACGATGACTGAATGGGACTGGTTGCACCGGACGATAACCCACATCAGTAAATTTCGGTGATCCGTAATACCATATGAATCCAACCGCCCCAAGTGTCGATCCAATAAACACAATGATTATAACCGGAGCTAGATAATTCGACCATTTTGGAAAGAACTGCGCCAAATTTTTACCTCTATCTTTGTTTATGAATCCTTGACCCGTAAAACTGTAAAGCGGTCATAACTTAAGTCACCACAAATTTCCCTGCAAGAAACGATCTATATTTTTATTGTGC
>CAZTTH010000004.1:32228-85951 GCA_964615975.1 uncultured Lentisphaerales bacterium
AATAAAACCAATAAATAAACTATAGAATATCGAAACAACCCCCGCTCTAACTCAATACTGCGGGTTTTTTTTACCTTGATTGCCTTGGCGATAAATAGATACCCCAAAACCCCGGCGATCGACAGATAGAGAAGCCCGGTATCAGCAACCGCCATCATCAAACTGATAAATACCAAGGCAAAGGTATAATAAAGCATCAGCTTTAAGGTGACGTCATCACCTTTAACCACCGGCATCATGGGAAGATTGACTTTTTTATAATCTTCCTTGAGATATAATGCTAATGCCCAGAAATGCGGCGGCGTCCATAAGAATATGATCAGGAATAACAACCAGGGTGTTAATGCCAATGATCCATCCGCAGCCGCCCAACTGATTATCGGGGCCATGGCGCCGGCAGCGCCTCCAATAACTATGTTTTGACAGGTATTGGGCTTCAGCCAGAGGGTGTAAAACAAGCCGTAAAAGAGGATGGTGGCAAATGCGAGAGCCGCGCTCAGGGTGTTGAACAGGAAGAAAAATATCATCACCCCGGCGATGCCGATGGCAATCGCGAAACCCAGAGCTTCCTTTTCACCGATCTTATGTAAAGGTAATGGACGCCGCTTCCGGGTACGCGACATGATCGCATCGATATCCCGCTCGAAATATTGATTCAGCGCGTTTGCCGAACCGCCGGTTAAAAACAATCCCAATAGGACCAGGATGAATTCACCGGGACGGGCGAGTAATCCCCCATGCATTACCAGGGCCGAGGATCCCGTCAGTAAAACCAGCAACATGATTGATGGTTTGGTTAATTGAAAATAACATTGCAGACGAGTGAGCAAGGATGATATCTTCCTAATAATATAGTAACGTAATGAAGCATCGGGATGCCAATTGCAATCTGGACAGTTTATAAAGTGGGTAAAGCTAAGGTAACAATGTTCGACCGTCAATCAAAAAAATGAGAAAGATTTATGTATCGCAAAGTATTTGCTTTGGATTTCGATGGTGTCATTTGTGATAGTGCCCGCGAAACTTCAACTATAGCTTATCAAGTCGCCATGGAATTGATAAATGAATCAATTCCCCCTATCCCATCTGATCAATTTCACCAGAATTTCATACAATTTCGCTACCTGATTGAAACCGGTTATGAAAGCATTTTTTTGGCGTTATTAATCTTAAATAATTCCCATAAATCAGTCTTATTGAATGAATTCAAACAGTCCGTTTTCAACCTGATGCAATCCTATCATTTGAATTCAGAAGATTGCATAAATTTATTCAGTATACAGCGCTCAAAATTTTTCCAAAACGACCCCCAAGGCTGGATCGCAATGCAACCTTTTTATCCCGGCATTATCCCGGCACTGCAATATGTCATGACAACACCAAACTTGCTTGCAATTGTCAGCACCAAGGAAAAGCAATTTATTCTCACACTCCTGAAAGCCAATGGAATACCATTAGCCGAAAACATGATATTTGGGTTGAAAGAGGGCAAGAAAAGTGCTGTTCTTCTACGTCTAAGTGCTTTAGTATCGACGCGGAATATGGAGTTTCATTTTATCGATGATCGCCTTGATACTCTGATGTCATTAATAGAGATGAACGATTTGAACCAATGGAATTTATATTGGGCAAAGTGGGGTTATGTCAGCCCAATACCCAGTTCACCATCACACTCAACGCAACGCATCATATCGTTGAGCCATGCGCAATTTATTTCCTTGCTGACCACGGGATGAACATAAATAACGACATGAGCGGCGAATGTGAGCATAATCGAGGGTGGTCATTCATAATGCACGGCTTGGCGGATTGACCAGTGCGCGGGAGATCTGCAGATCAAAACGGTTTATCGCTTTCAGCTCAAGGCAGGTGCGGGACTGGTTGTGATTTTTTTATAAATCTGCCATGATCCACATCATTTATGTGCATCGGTAATTTTTGTTGGCAGAGTTTTTGTCGCGATCACATGACCATCGGCAAATAGGACATTATATCCGCCAGGATGGGGATGCGGGGCATTTTTATCGGTACAAGTCATTTCAATGAGTACCCATTTTTTCTCGGGATTGTTAAATGAGGATTTGCCCCCCAGGGTATCATTGTAGATATAGGTTAACCCTTTTTGACCAAGCACGTCTGGTAAGGATGGACACCCCCACATCTCCATTGGACCACCGATAATTTTTCGAATGCTGTCATCGCTTTTTTCCGCGTCCTGAGGATAAAAAGCCGCCTTTGGAAAAGTGCCGTTCTCCAATACATACATCCGCAGAAGTTGACCTACCTGAATCAAATTATTGCGACAATTGGTTTCGTGGGCTTTTTCCTTCGCGCGTTGATAAGAATTCATGGGCACTGAAGCCACGATTGCTGCTACCGCTATGACTTCGATCAGTGTGAAATACCGCATTCGATTCGTCAGCCAGGACTTAACACGTTTCATAAGTATGGGTTCCTTTTAATTGCTGATCAATATAGAATTCCCGGTTGACGTTTCAAGAGACCGATTCACCTGTAATAGAAATGAGCGGCGGGTTAACCAGTGTCTGTTATACAACCCAATACCGTTATATCAGCTCAATCTCAAAGAGGCAATTTAATTGGATTCTATATCAGTATACAAATCGGGTTTGAGCTTGAAATTTTGAAACCCCAGTGAATTTCCTCTCTCAATAGCAAGTGTCCCGGAAAAATTAAAGTCGCCATCTATTTTGCTGATTACCTATCCTCATCCCACGCTATTTACTACCGCTACAGCTTTCAAAGTGGAATTAGCACAAACAATAAGTTAAGTCAAAAATAACATATCGCCTGAACCAACTAAAAGCCCGCAGCTATCGGAAATTGGAAGCCGGATGTAAACCCGCTACAGTTGATCGTGGGATTTGGTTGAATTAGTTTGTAACCCATCGTTCCATTTCATTACCGGCAACGCCGCTGATAGGGATCCGATGCAAGTTATAATTGTAGTCGATAACAGAATCACCATAAGAAGCCAAAGATGTGCATTCCGTACCACGGTTTGACGATAAAGTTGTAGATAGATGGTTGAGAATATGACCAAGGGGATGAGCGATATGATTAATGTCAGACTTGAGCTGCCATATATGCTTTCGGTTAGCTTCAGCCATAATACCGTCAGTCTGGGTATTGGGGTATCAGCCAGTAATATTACTCCATATTGTGCCCCCTTCATGGCTACATGGGATGAAATTACACATGTTATCCACGCAACTGAAAAAAACAAAGTTGCAATTACAATATACGATGGTGGTTTTACTATATCGGCTTGTTTTTCGGATTCAGATTTATTCATTTTCTCATCCTATAACCATCATCAAACAGAAATTAATTTGTTTGATTAATGAAAGTCAGCAACGAATTCCGACTGAAATTCTTTATCGTACTGCTTTCCATCATGTATTGGCATTAAAATTGTTCCGCATTGATGATAGTGCAAATAGTTTAATAATGTGTGTTTTATAACTCGGTTAGCAGCAAATACAATGTCATCCTAAGGTTGATCTTTATTTAAGAAGCCATAAATCTGATCACTTATAATCTATTATGATCAGAAAAGTGTGTTCAATGTAATCAAGCAATGTAAAACACATGTTAGAGAGCAGGTTGGCATATTAGAGCGGTTACCAAACCTAACCTCACTTTCAATACCATGAGGCTGTAAATAATTTATAGAGTTCCAAACCTATGGCTGAACAGAAGAAACTTATCGCGATCCTGGGACCGACAGGGGTGGGAAAAAGCGCGGTAGCGATGGAAGTTGCAAGAAAAATAAATGGGGAAATCATTTCCTGTGATTCCATGCTGGTATATCGCGGCATGGATATTGGGACCGCCAAACCCACAATCAAAGATCGCACAGCGATTCCACATCATCTCATTGATATCCTTGACATCCACGAACCATACAATGTTAAACTCTTTTGTGACCATGCCATGGCCTGTATCATGGAGATCTCCAGTCGTCAAAAAATACCAATCCTTTGTGGCGGATCGGGTTTATACGCCAGAGCATTACTCACCGGCTACCAGTATCTGCCTGGCAATAAAAGTATTGCCCACACGTTGCGTAAGGAATATATCCAGGGTAGAAAAGCTGAGCTGATTGCGGAACTGAAATCGATTGATCCCCAGTCTGCAGCTAAAGTTAGTACGAACCCGCAACGACTCATCAGGGCATTAGAAATTATTCGCGTTACCGGAAAACCCATCTCCTCCGCAGGAACACATCCACATTCAGAAATAACTGGATCAACATGGATTATCATGCGGGAATCCGGCGATCTGCGGAAGCGGATTGAACAGCGGGTTGATCGAATGCTTCAAGGTGGCTGGATTGATGAGACGAAAAAGCTCCTGGAACAAGGGTTACTGCTAACCCCTACCGCAAGCAAGGCTTTAGGATACCGCCTCATTGCCGCGTATCTTGCCGGTGACATTCCAAATATGCATGAACTAAACGATCGGATCGTACACGCCACTTGCCAATACGCGAAAAGACAACGAACCTGGTTTAGGCATCAGCACCCGGGTGCAATGGTATTGGAACTGGATGAAAGAATGACAGAGGAAGAAGCCATAGAAAAAATCAATTAGGGCTTAAAGCAAATTAGATTAGGGTGAATGTCCAGAATGAAATTCATAAACGCCAATACGATTCCCTCAGGATTTGTCATTGAATCTGATGTGTGTATTATTGGCGCTGGAGCAGCCGGAATAGCTATCGCCTGTGCTTTTGATCACTCCGCCATAAATATTACCCTTATCGAAGCAGGCAATTTGAAGTACGATCCCAAAATTCAGGAACAAAATGACTTTGAAAACATTGGTCATCCATTGAATGTCAACCAACCTGTTCATCTGCGCATGTTTGGTGGATCAACTAACTCATGGAACGGACGATGCATCGCACTAGACGAAATCGATTTTAAAAGACGTGACTGGCTTCCAGATAGCGACTGGCCGCTAAGCCCATCAACTTTATCCGATTATTATTTAAGGGCATCGAAATGGCTTGGTATCCCCAAGCTCGAGCGTTGGCATAAAGATTATTGGATGAATAATCAGGTATTCAATGCCTTGGCTTCCACGGAACTAACTATAGGTGCTTATTTATGGTCCGATCGATTACGCCTGGGAGAATACTATCGAAAACAACTTCATCAATCATCTAATATCATGACCTATTTGAACGCTAACGTTACGGAACTCATAGCAGATTCTGGCAATGGCAAGATTGAGTCAATCGCAATTTCAGGTTTTCAGGGAAATACATTTACAGCAAATGCCAGATTTTACATATTAGCCAGCGGTGGCTTGGAAAACGTGCGGTTATTACTCATTTCCTCAAAAAACCATAATGTGGGTATCGGCAATGAATTTGATAATGTGGGGCGCTATTACATCAATCATCCACGAACGGATGGGGTTGGGCGATTATACCTGAATAAGAAACATCGATTATATACTCAATTTGTCAGGCATTTTACGGAGAGTTATCGCCCGGGGATTGGGAGAGATAACTATCAATTATTCCTCAACCCTTCAGAAAATTTTCAACAAACGAATGAATTACTCAATATGGCTTCCTTCCTATACGCAGTCTTCGAGCCGCGACTCGCAGATCCCTATCTTTTGTTAAAATCCAAGATAATGAATGAGAGTATTGCAAAGCTCTCACCTCCACTTGATATGGCTTCAATCAAGTTGCTTTTTTCACATGTCCCCATTCTCTCAGTGGCTGCACTTTATCGAATGTGCGGCGAACCATTTATGATCGATCATCTGGCGGTGGTCGATCAGGTTGAGCAAGTTCCGACCCGTGAAAGTCGCATAACATTGTGCGATATCAGGGATCGATTCGGGAAAAACAGGCTACAGTTGAATTGGAAGATAACCCAAAAATCAACCGACACCCTGAGATGTTTTCATCAATTTCTGTCTCAACACTTCAGCAAACTTGGCATCGGCAGATTTCAAAGTCAATTGATTGACGACAACATTTATGTCCCCAATTACACGGATGCTTCACATCCAACCGGTGGTACGCGGATGAGCAATAGTCCAAAAACCGGAGTGGTCGATTCCAATTGCCGGGTATTTGGTTTCGACAATCTCTATATAGCAGGTAGTTCCGTATTCCCCACTGGCGGCCATGCCAATCCGACTTTGACCATAATCGCATTGGCACTACGGTTAACCGATCATATAAAATTAGAAATTCTTTACCATGGAAAATCAAATTAATGATTAGAATTGAACTTTTTCTCAGAAAGTTGAAACGACAATAAGTCAGCCTGTTTGTTTATTTTCAAAACCTAAATCAATTATCAAACTTCTGAAGAAACCACAACTCAAGAATCAATAAATTCCACAATTGATATTGCCAATTTTTCTGCCCCTTAAGATGTTGGTCTAACATGACCTTGACACGTTCCTGATTAAAATATCCACGATCACCGGCAGCTTTGCTTAATAACACCTCCCGGAGCATGGAATTGAGTTCTTTCCTGAGCCACACATCTACCGGTATTGCAAAACCTCGTTTAGATCGGGTTACTATTGCTTTGGGCAGCAAATTTGAAAGTGCTTTTTTCAATATCCATTTTCGATTTAATCCCTTTATTTTCAAGGAAATGGGTAATCGAGCCGCAAACTCCATGAAGGTATGATCGAGAAAGGGGGAACGTGCTTCAACTCCATGTGCCATGGTGGCACGATCCATTTTTACGAGCAGATCATCAGGCAAATAAGACATAATATCGGTATACAGGGGAGCGCTTTCTCCATCAATTCCAGTAAATTGTTGCATCAAATTGATGATCAATGTTTCTGCTGAATCTTCTTTAACAACATTAAGAAAATCGGCTGAATATAACCCTTCTCTCTCTTGTCGGTTAATAATAGAGATCCACCGACAGTACAATGAATTGCCGGGGATTTTTTCACACATGAAAAAATTTTGTACGCGTTTGAGAAGATGATCATTGGGGAGATTACCAGGAGTAACAGCATTGAAGAAACAGCGATTCAGATTTCGCAAAGGGGTTGGAATTCGCCAAAACATTTGCGCAATTTTTTGATGTAAATAGCGATCATATCCAGCGAAGTTTTCATCTCCGCCATCACCGTTCAGAGCAACGGAGACATAGGGTTTAGTCATTTTGGCCAGAAACCAGGTTGGCAAAATTGAAGCATCTCCGAAGGGTTCATCAAGGTGATCAACTATCGCGGGTAATTCGTTTGCTAATTCTGGTGTATAAATAAATTCATGGTGATCAGTTTTGAAGTGCCGGGCAATGAGTCGCGCAAATGAAGATTCATCATGGCTCTTTTCATTAAATGAGATAGAAAAGGTTTTGACAGGATGGTCAACCAATTGACTCATTAAGCCAACAATCGCGCTTGAATCAATACCGCCACTTAAGAATACCCCCAATTCAACATCACTCATTAAGCGAATGCGCACAGCTTCGCGCAGTCGATCGATCAATTCCGTCTGAATTTGAGCGACAGTGGCAGTAAAGGGCGCAGGTTGATACTGAAAGAGCAATTGCCAATAACATTCAATACGAATTTGGTTGTTTTGCCATATCAATTTATGTGCCGGAGGCAATTTATAAATACCCTTGAATCCTGTTTGCGGAGCGGGAATATAACTTAAAGTGATGAAATGATCGATAGCATGAGAATCCGGTTCCTTAATGAGTTCCGGGAATCGAAGCAGGGACTTGATTTCTGAGCCGAAAAGTATACGGGTTAGAGTTGGTGCATAAAACAAAGGTTTTTTACCGATTCTGTCCCGTGCCAGAAATAATTTTTGGTTATTTGCATCCCATAAAGCAAAAGCAAACATCCCATGTAAACGGGATAGACATTCTTCTCCCAGTTCTTCATATAAATGAAGGATGACTTCCGAGTCGCTGTGCGACTTGAATTGATGTCCTTTTTTTAACAGCCAATCTCGCTGTTCGAGATGGTTGTAGATTTCTCCATTACAGACAAGCCAGATCGAATTATTTTCATTGCTCATTGGCTGGGCACCATTCGGAGAGGTATCGATAATTGCTAAACGGCAGTGCCCCAACCCGGCATTGTGTTGTATGAATGTTCGATAATCATCGGGACCACGATGACTTAACGATCGCGTCATTTCTGATAATGTTTTTGCACCAACAGGTTGATTAATGTCAGCGTTAATTAATCCACATAAACCACACATGTCTTAAATTAGCTTTCAACGTTAATCAAATTGAGGTGAGGTCGGCAATGTAGTAAAGTCAATCAAATGTTCTGACCAGATCCGCTGTTTTTCAGCGGGAGAGACAAATCGATGCCGATGAAAATCCAAATCCATTGTTTTCAATTGGACGTTACCCTTGCCAAATAGATATCCAATAAATTCTCCGGCAGCGCCGACACAATATCCGATTGCCAGCCATGGGATGATGCGAGGAATCAAAGCTCGCTGCCATCCCAATCGAAAAATTGTCTTCATTACTCTATAGAATCGTATAAATGGAATTACCGGAGCGGTAATCAAATAAAAAGCGTGTTTTATCGGCGAGAATTCACGGGCGCGACTCGCCGCAAGTAGTCTCCCAACATTGAAATTTTCATGTATAAATGGGACAAATTTAGTCATAAATACATGATAAATTTTTGCCTCCGTATCCATATACAGACGGTACCCTTTTTTTCGAAGATCTTCATGCAACACAAATTCAAAATCCATCATATTTTCCAGGCGCTCTCCATATTCAATCAAAATCTTCTTTTTATAACTGCTGTTATGCCCGGGGATATCCATTATTTCCCCACTTGGTTGTGGCATAATCCATGGTTCATATTGAATAAGATAATTTGCCCAACTGCGGGCACAATGGAGATTCGCGAGTCCTACTGCGGGTCCAACTCCAACCCATGATTCCTGATGAGTTTTAACCAGGGACTCCGCCCATTTTGACATGGGAAAACAATGATCTTCTGTAAGCACAACGATGGGGGCACATGCCTTTACGATACCTGAAACACGGGCATGATTCAGTGATCGGAAAGGTCCAATCTCCACGATTTGATACCCCCAAAAGTCACCCATCTCGGATTCATTGAGATGTAATTCCCTTTGAGAAACCACAACGAATACGATTTCAATCCGATCACAAATTGTCTGTTGAGCCAGATAGAGTATCAACTGATGAACCGTGGCATAATTATCCGGAGTGGCAACAATTACCGAAAGAGAAGGAATTGTGGTTTGCAACGGATTAGCTTTCATTTGTTAAAGAATTTTATGAGTTTATAGATAAAATTTGATGCGGTAACATTTTGTCGAGAGGTAATGGAAATACAAAAAGAGACAATTACTATAATGTCATAACCTCCGTCCAGCATTGCATTTAGATTGAAAACATTATGAATACCCATCAAAATCCAAATTTATCTGTTATTCATACTCATTACCGTCTTCCAGATGTTATTGGATTAGGTGGCGTAAAGTGCGGTTCAACCAGTTTGCATTATTACTTAAAAGCCCATCCCGATGTAGGGGTTCAAAAGGTAAAAGAAATGCGGTTCTTCGCCGACTCAGGCACCTGGCACAAAGGCTTACATTGGTATAGCCAACAATTCCCCCCCAACAAAACTACTCTGATCGAATCGCATGGCGGCTCATACACTGCTTATCCGAGTGAACCCAATATACCGGAACGAATATTTTCGGTCTTGCCACACGCCAGATTCATTTATATAGTGCGCAACCCCATCGATCGCATGATTTCACGGTACATCCACTTATATTCAAATGGTATCGAGAATCGCCCCATTGATACGGCATTATTGGATTGGAATGATCCTGAATATATACCCCAAAGTCAATACTACATGCAATTGCAAAGATACTTCAAATACTATGAGACTAATCGATTTCTACTTGTCCTTCACGATGATTTCCTGAATAAACGCCGGGAATCATTGCGGGTGATATTCGATTTTTTACAGGTGAATCCAGATTATTGGTCGGCAGAATTTGACATAATCCGGCATCCCTCCAGAGCAAAACGGAGAAACAACGCATTGGGATTATTCATTCAGAATAAAATTGCCAATCAAATTTTCAACAAATTAAAGGATTCCCAAAGGTATTGGTTTAAAAAAATATTTTATACCCCTATATCGACGAAAATCATTCGCCCTCAAATCACCGATGAAACCAGAGTGAAATTGCACTCTTTATTCCAAAATGATATCGCGTGCCTGGAAACGTTCATGGGTAGAAACCTGGGGCATTGGCAGCTATGATTTTTACATGATATACCCTGCATAAAATGGAAAATTTTTTAGTCTTTGAGTGACTTTATGAATTTGTTGTTCATCCCATTTTTTTTTATCCCTGGTTCGATTAGGCGTTTTAAATACAATGCCGGCACAATCACTCAGGTAATCTGCCGGTGCTGACAACCCCAAAAAATCACACAAACATCGCAAACCTTTTTCCGGTTCTTCAATAAAATGTTCATGACGCATTTCAATCAAATCATCAGACGGTATCATTGCTTTGAATTTCATGATCACCGCGCTCAGTTCGAAAAAATAGTTGATCGCATCTGGAATATCCATTTTTCGTCGGGCGGGTAAGGTCAAGCTGGTGATAACATCGAAAGGATTTCGAATTATGTGAATGTATTTCACCCTCCCCCATCGTTTACGTAATTCGTCAAATAACCAGGGTCTGACCTGCAAACTCAAGAGTAATCCTTCGCCGTGTTTGTCCCCAATAACCTTGATTTCTCTGAATTGCCCCTGCCATTGCCCGGGAACGTTATAATTGTATAAATTTTCCCGCCTTCCATGTTGATGGTAAAATTCCGAGTTCCGAAGAATTACACTGTAAATCTGATTTTGACTGAAATGGCACATGATATAACGAAGAATTCCTACTTCATGGGCAATGATCATATTCGGGTGAGCATCTAACAGCGATCCGATCAAACTGTGGCCACTTTTAGGGCAACTGAGAAATAAACATTTGGATTCGATTCTATCGAAAAGGTATTTATGACGATAAGCATGAACCGCCGAGGTCATAAAATCGATCCCCAACTTGACCAGGTCAGTCGCACCAAAATGGTTTATTCGCATTTGAACACTCTGTTTTTGAAAATTTTCTTTCGCAGTTGATCGCAGTATCCTTTGAATTCTCCTAATGACCATGCTGCCGTTCCACAAAAAACCAACGGTGTTGCTTTGAGAAATTCGACCAGATATGATTGGTATTTGACAATTTTGTAAAAAATCCGTACAAAAAGCAGGAATGGCAACACTAGACAACCAATTATATAAATTAATATCCATCCAGTCCGTAATCGTTGTTCCGTTACCCTGACATTGGCGAAACATCGTCCATGAAACGGGACATGACCTAATAAATCATGGAGTTTACTGGGATTACGATGATACACTTTAATCGAGGGGTTGAAGTAAGGTTTATGCCCGGCTTGCATAATTCGCCATTGAAATGCCGAATCTGAACAATAAGTGTTAACAATGAATGGCCCATATTTATCAAATGTCGATCGTTTCATGGTAAAACAACATCCTGGAATTTCAAACATATATCCAGCCGGAACCTTTGGTAGCCAATGGCTGAATTCCGTGAAATAATACGCCCAACCAATTAGGTATTGTGGATTGGCATTATCCACAGCACCACCAATTATAGGAAGATCTTCCAAGTGCGCTCGGGCAATTTCATCAATCCAGTTTTCAGGAATAAGGCAATCCGCGTCAGTGAAAGCAATGATATTTCCCAAAGAAACCTTAATACCCCGATTTCGTGCATCACCGGCAAATTTACGTTCATTGCAGGTCAAGAGTTTGATATTTGGAAAATTTTTTCGAATCATTATCGCGGTTTCATCAGAGGAACTATCCACCACAATGATTTCATAAGAATGATTTGTTTTCTGCCGCAAAAGAGAGCTTAAGGTATCCGCAATCGTACATTGGGAATTATAGGATGCAATTACAACTGAAATTTCAATATCGTTCATGACTATATACAGGAAAAGTTATAGTGATAAATTACTATCATTGATACGATCACAGCCGTAATATTTATTGATACCCCTTATACAATTCATGTGATAGCGAAGGGTAATCTCCTCATATAATTAAATATGATAAAATTGGATAACTTTGGAATATAATTGATTAACCATGACATCCCCCCGTACTATCAGAAGAATTATACACCATTTTATGGTATTCTGTATTCTGCTTTCCGGATGCGGACGAGACTCAGCTCCCCATTACGATCAAACCAAACTCGGGATCCTTAAGGAATATTTTAATGCCATCGAATCACAAAACTATCACGTGGCAATTCGGAAGCTGGAGCGTATCAATGAATTGAACAATACGCCGGTTGCTAGCTATCGGTTGATACGCTATTTGAAGGATAACGATATCATTGCCAACGTGAATACCGAATTGGAATTGCAGCAGTATCAGGCCGCCTTGGATTCCATCGACCATTCTATTCTAATTGAGGGCAACAGCGAACGATTAAGCCGGGAACGCAGTAAAATCGCTGGGTTTGTTCAACTTAAAAACTATCCAGCACATACTCATTTTACCACGAGCGGCGACGCATTAGCCGCGATGAAACAATTGCCTGATCCCAAAGTATTCGGCCCCCATAATCAACTCTATCTTGATTGGTATATCGAACAGCAACAGCGACTTAAGGAACTTGATAGAAAGGAATATTTCAATGAACTCACTCGGTTAACCCTTGACCTTGATCGTGCCTTGATTTCGGCTTCGACTAAAACCCCACTACTTTTGAAGCACCTAAGTACTCTTCTGACTCAGGAGGAATGTGGCAAAAAATTATCCCGGTATTTTACCCGCGATATTATCTTAAAAGAGCTGATTGCCATCACAGAACCAATTCAAAATAATTCCGCAGATACGCTTAATAACTGTCAACTTGATACGATCAAACCCCAATTAATGGAAATGGCTTTATTTAATTTTTGGCAGAGTTCCTCAAAATTGGAAACTGATCAAGAATGGGACAGACTTATATCATATCTGACTCAGTCTACGGCTTGTGGAAAATTATTGCATATTGACAGGGAATTACGCAGGGATAAGATAATTAGCTTTCTCTTTCAGTTTCATCGTTTATTGGAAGAATCACCGCATGTGTATGGAGCACGTATTATTCATCATTTTGAAATCAAATTTTTCCCTGCAATGATTGCCTCACCAGTTCCCAATCTAGGAAGTATATTTACCCAACTATATCGAATTCGACCAGCGTCATAAGCAGATCATTCACCGTGTTTATGATTTGAAATTGACTAAGCTGAATAACCATTTTAATATGTAACTAAAGGAAATTGAAATCAGTATGAAATCATGGCAAAAATATTTTTTGCGTTATAGCATGGTAACGGTAATTGCTTCTCATCTTTCGCATGCATCAGATAATTCACCTACACCCCCTGCTTTGGCGCCATTTGCCGATCCAGATAAACCCACAGAACAAGTTGTGACCATTAAAGATTTATTGGCATTTCTCCCTGAAGTATTAGCCACCGGAAATAACAACTACTCCCTGACCAAGGATGTAATCATGAATGAGATGGGAATGGGACTGGAAATGGCGGCGCAACAAGGTCGTCATTTCTCTGAATCGGAAATCGTTGAAGTGATCCGTCAACTTGTTGATGCCATGATCAATCTTGAAATTATGCTAGAGCTTGCCAATGCCGATGGCATCACACCGGATACTAATGAAATAAATAATGAATTGACCGCGATGAAATCCCAACTAGGTGAAGAAGCTTTTAACGCCCAACTTTCCATGCAGGGAATTGATATTCAGCGCATCCGCAACCGGCTAACGAAAAAGCAGATAATCGATCATTGGATTGAAGATAAAATCATGCCCACTTTGTCTTTAACTGACCAGGATATCAATTCCTATTACCAAACCAATCGGGACCAGTTTGAACAACCTGAACAAATTCGCTACGAACAGATTATCGCTTCATACTCCAAAGGGAATCAAATTGAACAAGAAAAAGCTCTGGAGCATATAACAACCGCGCGAAATCGTGTAATTGATACAAAAATGAACCTGGAAACTGTGACCAAAGATTCCGGAGAACAGGCCTCATTAACGTATACTGATCTGGGATATATTACTCGCGATACACCAGTTTCTTCATTTGGAGCTACCTTGCCTGATCAGGTTTTGAATCTGGCAGTTGGCGACATCAGCGCAATCGTATCATCACCTCATGGGTATCATCTCTTTAAAGCCACGGATCGCATTCAAAAGGGCTTGATGCCATTGACGGTAGACTTGAAAATCCACATTTCGAGGCATCTCAAGCAGCAGAAATTGGCGGATTATTTAAAAAGCAAATTGCTCATTCAAAAGCAAGAGAGGGGGATAAAACTACATTTTTAATCCATGGAAATTATTAGCTATCTTACAAGTCTTAACTTGGAAATTCGTACCATTATCAGACCAATCACAAAGTCATATATGGCAAAGTCAAATGAATCATCCTCTATCTGGATACGTAAAACCTAAAAATAAATCATCACTGTCAATATTCTGGGATGAGAATTATGGATGGGTGCTAAATTCCCGGAATCCCTGATCAATGACGGTGAATAAATTCAGGGCGGATTCTTCCCAGCTCATGACCATATCGGCCTGAGGGGTGAATTTTTCTGGATTCATTAAAACTTTCTCCAACGCATCGGCCAAAGCCATCGGATTTTGGGCTGGGACAACAATTCCTTTTTCCTGGCGATTGATTAATTCAGGAATACCGCCGACGTCGCTGCCCACCACAGGTATGCCACAGGCCAGGGATTCCAATATTACATTGGGACAACCTTCATTCAGACTGGGCAGGCACAACACATCAGAGGCATTATTCCAAATAGGTAATTCATGGTGAGCTACACGTCCATGAAATTTAACCCTGTGGGATATTCCCAATGCGTTGACTTGGTGAAGCAAGCGCTTTTTTAGTTCTCCTTCACCAAGAATATTCAAATGGGTGTTTTCCGATAAATATTTGAAGGCTTCAATGAGAACGTCGACCCCTTTAATCGCAACCAGATTACCAACAAATAACCCATGGAGTTTATCCCTTTGAAAATCAAGTTTTTGACGACATTCATTGCGGTCAAGCTTCCTGAAAAAACGTGAATCAATGCCGTTCTGAATGACATGAATTTTATTGGGATTGATGCCCAATGATGCTATCTTGTCATGTAAACTGCGACTCACCGCAATAACTTTTTTAGCGGCTTGAAAGGCTTGAGTTACCAGAGTTCTACACCAAGATGCTTTCAGGTAAACATTGATATCCGATCCATGGATTTTACAAATCAAGGGTTTATTCATTTTCCGCGCAATAATGCTTGCCGCGTAACAGTCTGGATAAGCCCAGGTAGCGAGGATAATATCAAAGGGAAAGTCTTTATGGATCAGCATAATGGTTTTTCTAATTCCCAGATAATAAAATTGCCAGAGCCATCGCCGGCTGATATTGGGAATTGAAAAATAACGAGGATGATATGTTCTAATCCCAGCAATCACTTCCCGTGAAGATACGGCAAGTTGTTTGCAGGGAATCGGAGCCACAACCCGTAACTCGCAATGTTTCGCAAGATGTGCGAATTGCTGTTTATTGAATACACCCCGGCCGGGTTCTTGTTGATTGGGGAATAAATTGGTAATGACTAGTAATTTCATCTGGAGATTTCAATCAGTATATGCGCCGACGATTCGCGACGATATGGGATGCATAATATTCAATTTTCCCTGCAATTATATTTTGTGCCATTGTACAGGCAATCAATTTGAATCTATAAACTTTTTTCTTGAGAAGTATTTCAGCTTGAGAATCATGTATAAACTCCTATTCGACAATATTTAAAGTAATAGAATCCAGCTAATTCGTGGAAAAAATGAAAACTGTACTAATTATCGTCCATGATTTTCCCCCGCTTGGTGGCGGATGGGTATTGCGTACCCTAAAGTTCGTTAAATATCTTCCCGAATTTGGATGGCGTCCCGTGGTTTTAACGGTCAAAAATGATTATTATCCTCCCTCCACTAGAGATAATTTACTGATGCGGGAAATTCCCAATTCAGTCACCATCTACCGCACCAGAACTTCTATCAGTCCGTATCGGATAAATGTCCCTGTATCTTCATCAGTCAGGATTAAATCTCTTACTTATGAAAGCTGGGTGAGGTCCCTGTTGACGCGTCTGATTCCTCAACACATGCGGGTCATTCAGGACTATGGATTTTTTTGGCTGCCCCATGCGTATGCAGCCGCCTTGAATATTATTCCCAATGAATCAATAGAATTAATATTTACGACATCTCCGCCGCACAATGTTCATTTACTTGGGCTGGCATTGCAGAAGATTACGCGACTACCCTGGGTCGCCGATTTCCGCGATGGTTGGATGAGGAATGAAATGTTTGTCGCACAATCATTCATAAGGAAAAAATTTGATCGCATGTGTGAACATTTGATTATAAACAATGCCAATCAACTAGTGTGCGCCACCCCCCCGATTGTAGCGGATTTTTGTCAAGATTACCCGCGCATAACCACCAGGTCTCATACGGTGTATAACGGTTTTGATCCAGACGATTTTTCTTCTCGCCTTCCTTCAAGATCGGATTCCTCAAAATTTAAGGTTGCATACGTCGGATCATTATCAAGCAATCCACCGCGGAGCCCGGAATTGTTTTTACAAGCGGTAAAATCGATAGCGGATAAAAATCCGCGGTTCCGCGAATTTTGCCAAATAGAATTTGTCGGTCTGGTATTTAACGTGCCATTGAACGAGATGATCGAGCACCATGGGCTGCAATCTATGTGTCATATTATCGGGTGCGTCCCCCATAAACAAGCAGTTGAGTACATGCGGTTGTCGGATGTCCTTTTACTCCTGATCAACATGGAGCAAACCTTTGGTGACAACGGTATATTAACCGGAAAATTCGGCGAATACCTCGCGGCGGGAAAACCCATGTTGGCTTTGGCACCGGATGGCATTGCCGCGGAGATGATTCGTCAATATGATTTGGGAATCGTAGTTTCTCCACGGGATATTGCCGGCATTGAGAAGGCATTAACGCTCTTATTCGATCAGTGGCAATCTAAATTATTGCGGGAAACGAATTCACCGACATTGATGCGTCTGCTTAACCGTAAAGAATCTACCAATAAGTTATCGGAAATTTTTTCAAGAGCGATTACGGCCACAGATACCAAGCATGAGAGTGATCAATCTTGATATTATCGAAAATCAGCTACACCCTTGATTTCTTATTGACTTTGATGATACGCCCTAAATCTCCCACTCCCACTGAACACACTGGTCTCGTTAACCGGTCCACTTCTCATCGTGAACAAGAATCCTTATTGTAACCGTGGGATCAGTGAACGCATTGAAAACCTCGTAAACAGGTCATCGTATAAGCCTCTTTGACCTGGAGGATGATTGTTGAATCAGCTTCATTACTTTACTTTGATAAAAGGCGCAAGCTTACTTCATCGCCCATCATGAATTGTTCAGAATTAAATTTGATCGTATCAAAAAATTAAGGATAGAATAACGGTTAAACTACACGATAAAACTCTTCCTGATACCAAGAGAAATTCTAGCTCCAAATAGGTGAATTCGCTGACCATAAAAATAACCATCAATTTCTTGATTTTATGAGTGATAAAACTTCAGCAGAAAGCGTAACATCCCATCAATTACCTCCCTACTTCCGGGGAAGTTCACTAGGCTGTAAATAAATTCCCTTGAATTCGCGTTGCCACCATTCATGCTTTTCTTCCCAGCTTATCCGATCAGTAAATTTATAATCGTAAACCATAGCACGAATATATCGGGGGGGCGCATTGGGAAACGGATTGCTACCCAGCAATGAGACTATATCAGTTTTTCCTTCCAATAAACCGATCAAAAATCGCTTGAACCAATCAGTAGGTTGTTGACCCCGCAAATAGTTCAATGCTTCAAACCACATTTGCCAATCAATCCGCGGTTGATGAGGTGCAACTTGGGGAGGCTGACGTTTAAGATCACCAGGTTTCCATTTAAACTCGTAGGGCAACCATTCCTTGCGATCATTACTCCCCTCGATAATTATTTCAGGTCGGGATGTCGTCATGGTCGCGAATAATCCATAACTGTTTACCGACCGATAGGGAGCAGTCCATTGGTAAACACGCATCTCAGCTGGGGTCAAATCCAATCGAAATACCCGCGGTTTCATTTGGATTATGCTCAATGGAACCACAATAATCGCTAACACGATCACCACAAAGCGAGAGATTATCGAGGGGGACTTGGGTAGGATTGGAATCTTGAATAGCATGCCGGGAACAAACCGTTTGAGAGTATGATCGTCAAGCAGCAAAAAACATAAGGCAATGACCAATAAGTTAAAAAAACAATAATTGCCAGTCAAGATGATACAGATCATTAAAAAATTCGTGCCGCAAAACGCGATCATTCGCATGCGCCGGGGGCCTAAAATAAATAATGGAATGACCAGCTCAAGAATCAAGGTGACAGCAACCGAAATCTTTTGAAACCAATCCGGAAATTGATGGGCATACCATGCGAGGGGATTGGGAATTGGTTGGGTATAATAATGGTAATCCAACGCGGTCAACAAGCGCCAAGTTATATCGCCACTGGTCAATTTGACCAATCCAGCTGATATCATCAAGCGAAAAATAAACCAATAAAACATCCATATCATCAGACCCGATGGGCGATGCTCACGTGAAAATCGTGGGAGAAATTGACCGGGCGCCAGAAAAATTGCGAGAAATCCGGCCTCCAGAATACAGGTATCCCACTGATACCCTAGAAATACCTGACTTACTGTCGACAAGGAAAGATACAAAACCCATAAACCAGCTAAAGAGAAAACTGGTAAAACGCCAAGGATTAATAATCCTGAGAGAAAGATCCCGGCAACACATAGAAAGTGGAGAAAAACAGTATCGGCTTTAATCCAACATAAGGTGGGATAAGTCCAGATCCCCACCACCCCCAGTTTATCCCAAATTGCTTTTATGTACGTTTCGGCCGGTAGAATACCATTACTGCCAATCAGTCCATCAACTTGCTGCCATAATGACCAGAATGCGATCAGGTAAATAAATCCCAACATTCGTAAAAAAAGCCAACGCGAGAGAAAAAATGAGGGCTTGCCAGTCAGGTCACCGATGAAGATTTTACGATAGATACCATACTCGCGTGGATGATCCTTTACGGTTTGCTCAAACCATAAGCGAAAGGGGCGTAACAAACTGGCGCATACAGGGTTAAATGGTGCAAACGACTGAATTATTTTTCTATTGGTCTCTTTAGATGTTGAAGCCTTTATTGCCGGCTTACGATTCAGCCGACAACGTAAATTATTACCACTGGCACGAATTCCTTGCACCTGTGCTCAGCTCCACAAAACGATCATGGCTTACTGAAATCGATCAGTTCAACATCAAATACCAAGGTCGAATTAGCTGGAATCACCGGGGGATATCCCCGTTCACCATACCCAAGATTTGGAGGTATTATCAATGTGCGTTTTTCTCCTTTCTGCATATCCAAAAACGCTTCATCCCACCCCTTGATGACCATCCCTTTGCCAACCGCGAAACTAAATGGTTCATTCCGATCATAGGAGCTGTCAAATTTATTGCCATTCAATAACACTCCTCGATAATGGGCTTTGACCATATCGCCTCTGGATGGTTTGTCTCCCGAACCGGATGCCGTTACGACATACTTTAACCCGGAAGGCGTTTGTTTGGCGTTGGGCCATTTTTGTGTAACGATATCTGTTGAGCTAGATGCCTGGGTGGACAAGGGTTTACGGCCGGCTTTAACATCCTGCAGCCGACTATCGAAACTAACCTGATCACACTTGAATGAATTCGCGGCAGCTCCATTGCGATGAATTCGAATTGATTTAATTATATCTCCTTGGGAAATCTTATTGACCACATCCTGACCCTCAATAACTTTGCCAAATACAGAATGTTTGTTATCTAACCACGGTGTTTCCTTGTGGGTTATAAAAAATTGACTGCCATTGGTACTGGGACCAGAATTGGCCATGGAAAGAATTCCAGGCCCGTTATGTCGCAAGCTGGGATCGAACTCATCCGGAAATTTATATCCCGGACCACCTGTTCCATTACCAAGCGGACACCCGCCTTGAATCATGAAATCGGGGATAACGCGATGAAATTTCAACCCATCGTAAAATTTTGTTCCTGCCGGTTTGTTCGATTTTATTGTACCTTCTGACAATCCAATAAAATTGGTAACCGTCAATGGCGTCTTTTGATAGTATAATTCCAGGGAGATATTCCCTTTAGTCGTTTCAATTTCAGCATAAATTCCATCGGGCATGGTATCGATTCCTTTTTGATTAGTTTGGGATTGCACGGGTGATTGGATCGCAATAGATAAGGCGCCGACTAAGGCAGTTCGCGTGAATAATTTCATCATATCATTCATAAACTTAGAAATCAAACTTTTCATATTTCGCCCCCCCAATTCAATTAATTTTCATAAAATCGAGCAGATGTCAAACAAATGAAAAGCGTAAAGTACCACCTGACATGTGTTTCGCCACACAGTGAAACGAGATAATTTTTGACTTCAAGTTGAATCCCCGACTAAAATATTGTAACCTACTATTGATTGATCATTTTTATACATCAAACTAACTGTCTCATTATAGCTTACATCTAAACCCATTAATTTATGACAGATAACTAAGGAGGATTGCAGCGATGGCAGCTGAAAATACAACCCACTCAACCAGTAATGAGAAAATTACCGAAGCGTTGGAATTGCTCAACCAAGCAGCCAAAGAGAAAAAAGATGATTTCATTCATCTTGTCAGCAACAAATATCTAAATATAAAGGAAGTATTCATGGGCTCTGATTTTCGTCAATCAGTGGAAAGGATCAAAAAGAACGCTTCAAGTGCCGCTATTCGTGCCAAGGAAGCTGGCGAAGAGAAAGTCAAAGAAATTGCGACTCAGGTAGATCAAAATGTTCACAACAATCCTTGGCCATATATCGGTGCCGCGGCCATCTTGGGATTGTTCATGGGATTATTACTCGGTAGAAGACGCGACTAAATCATGACCCAAATCCGAACACGAATGATTGGATAAAGAATGAAAGGAATAGCACATTGAGTAAATATGTTAAGGCGCTGGCGACTCTGTTATTGATTCCGGTATTAAAATTATATCGGGAATCAGCAATCAAATTATTGAAAATCAAAGCTGAAGCCTTATATACTAACAGTGTTCGTTCCTTACATTATCTATATGTTGTAGTTATAGTCGTTATATGCAGCTTAATTGTAATGACTATTGGCTTTATGATGCTTAATATCCTAATTATATTAAGCATTTTTATACTGTTTAGTAAAAAAGTTGCAATGATAATCTTTATTCTCCTGGCTATGACTTATTTCCTGGTTCCATTGTATCTGATTCGCCGCAGCTGCTTGAATGAGACTTGGGCGCAATTCATGGATGCCAATCGAATGATGGAAAAACTATCCTCTTTCCGTGATTGAAATTTCAAGAGACTATAGATAAAAAGGGATTTAAGGGGTCTCGCTTGAATTGAAATCGTCCCTTATTGTCTCTACCTTGGTGATCATATATTCATCTCGTTTTGAACACAGTTATTCTCACGTTAACCCTGTCTCTAATAACAGATTTATTTTTTTCGATTACATCGCATTTTAGCTCGGATATAACACCTCTTTACATCCCTGTATGATAATGCCAGTTAGTTGCCTATGAAAATAATAATGTCAGCAAAATACAAAGGCAGTTTTTACATTATCTCCCCCATATGATCCCAACAGTATTAGCTAAATACGGTATACGTGCCAGGCTTTTAATCGTTTTGATGGGGCTCTTGATTACTGTTTTAGCCATCCTGTCCACGTCTCAGATTACTGTATTAAAGAATCAGCTTGAGACGAATCAGAAACAGCACAGCACAATAGCCCGTGAACTGTTTTTCCAACGCTGGAAGGCACTAACGATCAACTACGCGCGCAAGGTTGAAAATGAGATCTCCTCAAAGAGTTTTTCCACACTCAATGCACTAACAAGTGATCTCGAGAAACTCTCTCCTGAACTCAAATATGCCATTATCATGGATAGCGATCGCATTGCTCTGGTAAATACTCGGTTTCCCTCATTGCAGGGGGAAACGTTATCAGATCCCGAGGATATTTTAGCTGCCGGCGAAACCAATTTCAGTATCAAACAATATGACATGCAGGGAGATCAAATCGCTGAACTTATCTGTCCGATTCATTTAGGAAAAAGTATTTGGGGCAGACTCCGCTTGGGTTTTTCGTTAAAATCACTGAATAATGAAATTATGGCAAACCAGCAAGATAACGCATATCAAATCAGGAAAATGATTATATACACGACAATATTCGCCGTCATATCCATTATCGTGAGTACAGCTTTTCTCATATATATTTCAAATACGATTTCAATTCCACTTGTCCAACTAACGGAAACAGCTCAACAATTAGCTCAAGGCAACTTTGATGCAATCTACGCATTAAAGGTCAAATCTAAAAATGAAATTGGGGTTCTAACCGAGACTTTTATAGATATGACCAAAAAGATAACCGACTATATCAAAACCCTTGAGGATTCCATCAAAGAAAAATCCAAGGTTTTATCTGGAAGAGACGAAATGTTGAACCTCACTCAATTACAATTAATTGAATCTGAGAAAAATTCTTCCCTGGGGACGCTCGCCGCCGATGTCGCTCAGGAAATCAATGTTCCAATTGGAATCAGTGTAACCGCAGTGTCCCATTTGTTTCACGAAGCTCAAACGTTTCGCAAGCTTTGTGAGAGCAATCCCATCAAGCGCCAGGAACTAGATGAGTTTATTCGCATGATCATTCAAAACACCAATATGATTTCATCAAATTTGAATCTGGCGTCCGATCTAATTCATAGCTTCAAGCAGGTTGCGATCGATCAGACCAGTGATGAGGAACGTATCTTTAATGTCAAAAAATATCTCGGCGAGATCATTCTCAGCCTGGGTACCAGATTGAAAAAAACAGATCACGATCTCCATATCGATTGTCCCAGAAATTTAATTATTAAATCATACCCTGGGGCTATTTCACAGATTATTATCAATCTGGTCAACAATAGTTTAATCCACGCTTTTGATGGCCAGGCAAAAGGTAAAATACGAATTAAGGTCGAATATTTGATCCCAGAATTGATCATCGATTTCAAGGATAATGGCAAGGGGATCAATCCCAAAAACCTGGACGATATCTTTGGCCTGTTTTTCACCACCAAGAAAAGCGCCACCCATAGTGGGATTGGTCTGTATATTGTCCAAAAATTAATTACCGAAAGACTTAAGGGAACAATTCAATGTGAAAGCAAAGTCGGGGATGGAACGATATTCACGATTAAATTTCCAATTGATTTGGAAATCGACGAGATGGATACCACATATTAACCTTTCAGTTCTGTTCTTTACGGTTATGCTAACACGTTATATGATATTGTTCATTGGAGGATTCATTGAAACTTCATGGTGACAATAATAATGAGATAAATATCCATCATGGGGTTGCGGCTGCTTAGTTAAAAATCAGCATGGCCTGATTCACAGCTGGCCTTCGGATTCATTACCCTTGGTTACTCGTTCTCCCCAATTATAATTGGCCTGCCTTCTCGTTAAACACTCATAGAATTATTTCTCTTGTAATGAATCTCCATGTTGGCGATTTCTATGCTTTAAGCTCGCGAATTATTACTTTTTCTGTCATTTAATTTTTCATAAAAGTAACCCGCCGCATTCACGATCTGCCATAATATTAATAATATGGCGAGTGGTAATGCTTCACATACTCCAACTCGTCTGAATGGATTTAACAACCAATTTTTCAAATTGGCATGAAATCGCATTTCCACCAAGATTGAACCGGATCGGCGTTCCCGCCGAATACGGTGATAAAGATACGCGCCACGACCATAGGCAAAATGCTGCCGACAGAAACTTCGCAATGTCAATTCATGGGCATGACGGATAACCGCCGATTCGGCATAAACAAGTCGGCGTCCATCAAATCTCCAGCGATCGCATAATTCACGATCTTCAGAAGCTTTAAAACTCTCGTTGAATCCATTTATTTCTCGGTATGCGGATAATGGTATGACCATATTGTTGGAAGCAAAAAAACCCGCATTTATCGGATTGTGATTATAGTGATGATATACTATGTCAACAATTAATTGACTGGTCTTGCTATAAATATTATGAGTTAGTTTATTGATTGTTTTACCACCAATCATGGTATGAGGAAATTTGTGTACGTAATCTGCTAACACTTTCAGCCATTGCGCTTGGGGCTCACAATCATCATCGGTAAACGCCAAAAAATTTCCTTTTGCGTTGATGGCTCCGCGATTTCGCGCAGCTGCAGGACCGGCATTTGACTGATGAATTAAATCGATATCAAGGTTTTGCTTAAACGGTTTCACTATGTCTGTGAGCGACATCTCACTGCCATCATCGACAATGATGACTTCGAATCGATCCCGGGGATAATCCAGAATTGCCAGCGAATGCAAGCATTGCGTTAATTGATCAGGGCGATTATAAGTGGGTACGATTATTGAAAAGAATGGGAGTCGCGATTCCATGATCAAATTATGCTTATTTATTGGTAATACCACAATATGAATTTAATAAAATATTCCCAGACTTCTTGTCGCTTGAATTTTAGGCCCAATCATGGGATCATTGCGAACCCAAGCTAAATAGTTTATCCTTATTCTTGATTATTGATTCATTAAGAATATCCTAATTTTTTACCTGACTTAATCAAAATCCTTAATACATGCTTTTCCCTGTCACCATTTCTGCATTATATGAACCCAGCTACGGAAATTACATTGAATGAATTGAAACCACAACAGTGTGGAATAGTTCATCGAATTGAAGCCCCTGATGATGATTTGGAACGTCTTATGGCGATGGGGGTCTGCACCGGACGGATTGTCGAACTTGTACAACGCGGTGATCCATTGATTTTGAAGGTGTATGGTATTCGCATTGGTGTTTCCGCACGTTTAGCCACGCGCATCAATGTTCATCCCTGTTCTCAGAGCTCATGTTATCTATAAAGTCTTGTCACCAGGAATCCAATTCATGCCTTGTTATGATTGCCAATTAGATGCACAAAGTCAGGTAAAAGACCCGCCTTCCCCACAATCGCGGTCATTGACTATTGCATTGATTGGCAGCCCCAATGTGGGCAAAACATCATTATTCAACGCGTTAACCGGATTGCGAGCCCGTACCGCTAATTTTCCCGGAACCACGGTTGAGCAAAAAATTGGCCGTTTCCAGATGGAGAATCATGATGTCGAGGTTGTCGATTTACCCGGAATCTACAGCTTAAGTGCTGCAACACCGGAAGAACGAATCGTCCGTGATGTCATTGATAATAAAATCAAAGGCATAAATCAACCAACGGTTTTCATTGTCATCGCTGATGCAGTAAAAATTGAACGAAGTCTGTTTCTCATCAGTCAGGTTTTGGAGCATCAGGTGCCAGTAATAGTCGCTTTAAACATGATGGACCTGGCACATCGATACAGCATTAACATCAATGTCGAACGATTAAGTATGGAACTGGGCTGTCCGGTAATACCCATGATTGCCAGAACGGGAGAAGGCACTGAGCAATTAAAAAAAATAATTGTTGAAAAAAATTCCGAACTGGAGCAAAAAAATAATCCGCCCCCAGTATCCGCAGCTTCCGGGTGTACCCAATGCGGTCATTGTCCGTTTCAATCCCGCTATTTATGGTCGGAAAAAATTGCTTCGCATTGCATAACCACACCAGCCACAGCCTGGGGTAGGCATACAGAGATCATTGATCGATATTTAACCCATCCGATTTTGGGATTGGCAGTATTCTTCTCTGTGATGTTGGTGGTATTCTATCTAATTTTCAGCCTGGCCAATGTTCCCATGGATATGATCGATACAATGTTTGGTCGCTTTGGCGCCTGGGTCGCCCAACTGCTTCCCGAAGGAAAATGGCAAAGTTTAGTCTCCCATGGAATTATAGGTGGCGTCGGCGGAATGCTGGTCTTTCTTCCTCAGATATGCATTTTATTTTTTTTCTTGGCACTACTCGAGGATAGCGGTTATCTGGCCCGGGCAGCATTCGTGATGGATCGACTGATGCGGCGGATTGGCTTGCCTGGCACCGCATTTGTTCCATTGTTATCTGCCCATGCCTGCGCCATACCCGCCATCATGTCAACGCGTATCATACGTGATTTTAGAGATCGACTGGTTACAATTTTGGTGTTGCCATTAATGTCATGTTCTGCCCGGATCCCGGTTTATGCCATGATAACCGCGCTTTTATTTCCGGATAACCCCATTCATGCCGCGCTCGTATTCACCGGCGCATATTCATTGGGAATTATCGCCGCTTTACTTGTGGCCTTTTTATTAAAGAAAACAATTTTACCAGGTGAAAGTAAACCTTTGGTATTGGAATTGCCGGAATATCGCGTCCCGAGCTTGAAATCAGCTATAATCTATACTTGTGATCGTGGTATGGTATTTGTTCAACAAGCTGGCACTATCATATTATTGATTTCAATCATTTTATGGACATTGTCTACTTTTCCTAGCTCCACGCCACCACAGGAAGCACTGATTTTGTTAACCCAAGCTCAATCCGCTATTGCTCAAGGTGATGTGGAGAAAGGAGAACGCATGGCAGCTGAGGCGGAAAAAAGAATCAGCCAGGAATCATTATCCAATTCATATGCCGGCCGCTTGGGAAAATTGATCGAACCCATTGTCCGCCCACTGGGTTTTGATTGGCAAATCGGTATCGGGATTATCAGTTCATTTGCTGCCAGGGAAGTGATTGTTTCTACATTGGCTATCGTATATGGCGTCGGCGATGATGCATCTATCGACAATCCCCCGGGCTTGTATCGTACCCTACAAGCGGCGCATCGCAGTGATGGAACACCAGTATTCACCATGGCTACCAGTATCAGCCTGCTGGTATTTTATGTGCTGGCGATGCAATGTCTCCCGACTCAGGTAATTACCCATAGAGAAACCAATAGCTGGAAGTGGGCGGCATTTCAATTGCTTTACATGACTGTACTCGCTTATACCGCATCCCTGATTACTTATCAAACATTTCTGATTTTTTCAACTTCGCCATAAAGGTAGTCTAAATCGTCAGATTTAGACTATCATGATACATACCATCGGTAAAATTTTGGCTACACAATTCATCGCTTTATGAACAATTAAGAATTTGTTTAATTGCGATAATCAAACTATGGATGGAAAACGGTTTTTCCATCAAAACCGTGTCACTCCTGAATGCCAGCTCATCTATTAGTGGGCCATCCATATTTCCTGAGATGTAGATAACCTTTAATTTTTCATTTTTCACCACTAATTTTGAGTATAATTCCTTGCCATTGATATCTGGTAGAATAACATCGGTAAGTAAAAGATCGATATTATCAGGCAATGAAGAAGTCAGTTCGATCGCATCGATTGCACTATCCGCGGTATGAACATTATAACCATTTTTGCGCAATTGATCGGCAAGAACATTTCGTAGCTGTATATCATCTTCTACTAATAAAATGGAATTGTGGCCTTTTCTGACTGATGATTCTTCTCTTGCAAGCTTTTTGATATTGGTTGAAACTGGCATATCAATATGAGGTAAAAAAATAAAAAATGAAGTGCCCTGATCAACAATGCTCTCCACATGGATATAACCATTGAAATTTTTTACAATACCATATACCGTCGACAAACCTAAACCTGTTCCCTTCCCCGGCTCTTTAGTGGTAAAAAACGGTTCATAGATTCGAGGTAAATGTTCTTCGGGGATTCCCTTGCCGGTATCCTTGATTTCTATAACCACATACCTGCCGGCCTTGAGATCGCGATAATGTAATGACTGTTCGTCACTAATTTCACGATTTGACGTTAGTAATGTCAATCGACCACCATCAGGCATAGCATCACGACTATTAATGGTTAAATTAATGATAATCTGCTCAAGTTGACCGATATCGGCTTCAACTACTCCCGGTACCGCATTAAGTTCGACATGAATGGAAATGTCTTCACCCAACAAACGTTTGAGGATTTTGATTGTGTCTCCAACTACTTGATTGAGATCAATGAATTCTAATTTGACCGTTTGCCTGCGACTGAATGTCATCAACTGATTGATCAATGATCTTCCATGTTCGACTGCATCATATATTTCTTTGATGCAATCATACTTTTCTACATCGTCTTCCAAATCTCGCGCAATTAATTCACTGTTAGCCAAAATGATCGCAAGCAGATTATTGAAATCGTGTGCCAAACCACGTGCCAACACCCCCATCGCCTCCATTTTCTGTCCATGACGAAGTTTTTCTTGTAACACAACTTCATGGGTAATGTCACGTTTGACGGCTACATAATTCACAATATCACCCGCGTCATTCTTTACCGGTGAAATGACTGAATCCTCATGATAAATTTCACCATTTTTTCGCCTGTTGATAAACCGTCCGCTCCAATTTTTCCCCTGTCCAATCATTTCCCACAAATGACGATAAAATTCGGGATCATGCTTCTCACTTTTCAAGATGGCTGGAGTTTTACCAATCACTTCCCGCTGGCAATATCCTGAAATGTTTTCGAATGCAGGATTAACAAATTGAATAACTGCATTGGTATCGGTAATTACGACGGCTTCACCACTCTGCTCAATTGCAGTTGCTAATTTATTACGGTAAGCTTCAGATTGTTGCCTCATTCTTCTTTCATCCCGTTCCCGTAACGCCCGCTGTATTGATGGCCCCAATCGCTTTAAGTTGTCTTTCAGAATATAATCTGTGGCGCCTGATTTTAAGCTCTCTATGGCTTGCACCTCACCAATGGCCCCAGAGACAAAGAGAAATGGGACTTCGGGCTTTTCCTTGATGGCAAGATGTAATGCGGATAATCCATTAAATGATGGCAGTGAATAATCGGCAAGGATCAGATCGAGATCATTCGTTGTTAATAGAGAGAGATATTCCGATTCGTTTTGCGCTCGAAGCAATCGACATGCGATTCCTTCGGCGTTAAGCGTCAGGCGTAGCAACCTGGCATCCATATCGCTGTCTTCCAAATGCAAGATGATCAGCTCTTTTTGATTCATATAGGAACATCAAACTTATACAACTTTCACAACTCATGCAACGATTATAGTTCTCTTCGCATACAATGATCAGGGATCTAAATCGAAGAGCTGTGTTGTGTGGCTCAAGTGTGAGTTATGGGGGCGGCTCATTGATCAGTGCCCAAAAGATATTAATCTGTTTGACCACTTCAATAAAATCACTGAAGTTCACCGGTTTTACAACATAAGCATTGACACCCAGATTGTAGCTCTTCAACAAATCTTTTTCTTCTCTTGATGAGGTTAACATCACTACCGGTATGCATTTTAGATTATTGTCATGTCTAATTTCACGCAATACATCAATACCATCGATCTTGGGCATTTTGAGATCCAACAATATTACCACGGGATTGTCACTATCACGTTGAGAATATTTGCCTCGTTTATAGAGATAATCGAGAGCTTCCTCTCCATCTCGCGCCACATCGACATAATTAGCCAACTTATTGCCATTTAATGCCTTGAGTGCCAACTTGACATCCTTTTCGTCATCATCAACTAATAATATTCGTTTTAACTCATTCATGATATCATGCTACTTTGATTGGGTAATGAAAAATAAAATGTTGCCCCTCGATTAACCTCGCCTTCAGCCCATGTTCTTCCCATATGTCGTTCAATAATTCGACGAATGGTTGCCAAACCAATACCAGTTCCTTCAAATTCATTTTCACTGTGCAAACGGTGAAAAACACCGTATAATTTGTCAATATATTTCATATTAAAACCAACGCCATTGTCTTTAACACAAAAGATATATTCCTTTTGATCATTGGAGAGATGGAAGTTAATGTTTATTTCAGTCACCTCCCGATTCCGGGAATATTTTAGGGCATTACCAATAAGATTAACCATAACCACCTTGAGCATCGCTGGATCGCCGGTTACTTCCGGCAAAGTGGCAATTTTCCATACAATATTCCGTTCCCGAACCTCGGGAGCAAATTCCTTGATCACATCCTGCACGAGTGGTCCCATTGCAACCGTGACAAAATTCATTCCCTGCCGCCCCATTCTTGAAAATGACAATAAATCATTTATCAAGCAATCCATTTTATGAATCGATTCATTGATATACCCAAGATATTCAGTTGATTCGGCAGCGTTTTGCGCATAACAACCTTCAAGCAATTGGGCAAATCCATTCACATGTCTCAGTGGCGCACGGAGATCATGAGAAACGGTATAGGCAAAAGATTCAAGCTCCTTGTACGCCGCTTCAAGTTGCTCAGTGCGTTTTACCACTCTGGCTTCTAATTCGACATTGAGTTTACGAACTTCTTCCTCTGCGATTTTACGCTCCTGTATCTCCTTGATTAAATCTTCAGTACGACGTCGCACTCGCTCTTCAAGTTCTTCATTGAGCTTACGCAGGGAATTGTCACGATTTTGAATTTGACTTAGCATATCATTAAAATTATCCACCAACAAACCTAACTCATCATCGGTTAATTTTTTCACTCTTAGCGAGTAATCCTTATGCAGGGACACTTCCTGAGCCTTTTCGGAGAGTTGGAGAATGGGAATGGTAATTACCTTTTGAAATTTCCGGGAAAATGCCATGGTGAGAACAATCGCAATCATAAAGACAAACAAAATGATTATCAAACTTTTGGTTATTCGGGTGGTCGCCTCACTGATGTCCGCTTGAATGACAATGGCTCCGATATAGCGTTCCTGCAGTTGAATGCGGCGAACCACATAAAGATGTTTATTTTTAAAATAATGCTGATTGATGGCATTCTTCATGTGCAATGGAAGATCAATCTGATCCGAAAGTTTATCACGATTGTAGGTGACTGTGGGACTACCCTCATTGTTATACACTCCAGCAGCGATAATACTATGTTCACCTTTTAAGGAATTCACAGATTCACGAATAGTTTGCTCATCACGAAAATCCACCGCAGAAATTAACTCGAGACTGAGAATATTAGCTACAGTGCCAATTTGTCGGGGAAGATCATGATATACATTGATCGCATCATAGATTATGAAGGCAAAGCATGCTATAAACAATGATATCCCGCTGGTTATCATCATCAAACGCGTAACTTTTTTCTGTATCGAACCGCTAGCCGGAATTAAAATCATTAACTAACCTTTTATCCCTTGCCATAGACAAATTTAGCCAGTTTCAATAATTTTGAACTGATTTTGAGCCCTGAGAGCTTGGCGGCATCAATATTAACTTCAAATTGTACCCGATCCTGCTTATCGAGAAAAAAATTAATTATCCCGCCACGCTGGGTAAATTGCTCTTCTTCACCGATGATAAGTATTGGCTGATGGTCAATGAGTTCCTTCACTTTTTCGAGATTCATATCTGCCTCCTTGCCAATGAACAGCACGTTACAGTTAGTTAGTTGATCTACATCATTGATGGGCTTGATGACTAATTCCTGATCATTGATCATACGTCCATGATACTGGTTGAGCAGTTCATAATGAGTCGCATCACCAATAACTCCTACAATGATCTTGTTATTCGAATCAGAGTTCAAATTTTCCGGCCATTCAATGTAATAAATAAACTTATAAATCATCGTTGCCTTGATCCGCATTGCCCAAATAAAGTGTTCTTCATCGGATTGCGGTAAAACGCGATTCACAAAACCAAATAAAACCAGAAAAAATACGCTTAGTGTTTGGCAGCTAATACATTTTGAACCATATCGATTCATATAACAATTACCATCCTTCAAAACTGTTGACTGTCATTAAAAGCGATAGGACACTTTGGCGTAATAATTGGTTCTGACTTCAGTGATTTGACTGAGAAATTGTCCTTCTCCAAATTCAGGATGATGGTTATCCAGCAAGTTTTGAGCTCCCACGGAAATATCGAATGATTTTGATGGCCGCCATCCTAATCTTAGATCCATAACGATGTAACTGGGATTATTTTGGCTGGCAAGGGTGTCAACATACCTGACGGCTGTGTCAATTTCCCAATTATGTGGTAAATCAATCAACGAACGTATTGTTACTTTATGATTTGGACTATCACCCTCAGCGGTTTCGGTACCGCCATGCAATTGAATATTGAGATAGGAATATGAACTTTCGAGCAACCACCATTGCCATGGTTTCCATTGATTGAGAATTTCACCTCCATAAGTTTCACCAGTAGTGAAGTTATTGAATTCCAAAGTGGTTGGATTTATAAAATCAGTGGTTACCAATTTATCATAGTCATTGAAAAACAGCACAAAATCGAATGAGAGATTGGATCTAGGTTTTATCCGATATCCCGCTTCATAAGCGATTAATTCCTCTGATTGAACATCCCCTGCTCCGACAACCCTGATTGGAGTCGGACCGGTGGTTGGGCTAAATACCAATAAGGAAATATCAACATCATTTTCTGCTCGCGACGGGGTACGTACCGCCCGTGATACCGCGGCCCACAACGTATGCTGGCCATTTGGGTTAAGGGTGATCCGGACATTAGGTTGAAACTCAAAATGAGTATAATCATTATATTCGAATTTCGATCCCAAAGTCAGGGTTAATTTATCCTCGTAAATACTAATATCATCCTGTATGAATGAACTAAACAGATCCACTCCTTCTGCGGATGGAATAAACCGGATGTTTTGTGAATCTGAAGGACGGGTTTTATCTTCGGTATAGCGATACCCCATGCCCCATATCAAATCATGACGCTGGCCAAGCACCAGATGTTGCTGAAAATCAAGATCAAATGTATGACGTTTCTCATCGAGAATGCTCAAATCGTAATTTTGAAAATCATAAAACAGTTGCAACGAATAATCATTGCGGGGGGAAACTGTTTTTGACCAACGGGTCAGAAAATGCGCCCCTGTATAGCGGCGGTCATCAACAATCGCCTTGATAAAAGGGGGTGTGAAAGTTATGCCAGAAACGTTATCGCCGATTTCACTATTGTGATACCCCATATCCATGAATAATGAACTGTCAGAAACCGGATTCCAATCAAGACGCATGCCGACACGTTCAAACCGGCCGTCATCATGGGTATCACTTTGCGCATAACTGGTATTTTTTCCCAACAACTTCCCATAAGTCCGAATATGCAAATTTTCATTGATTTCGTTGCCCAAGCGAATATTCTGCGCGCCATAATTATCATTAGATACTACCCCGGTTATCAGACCGCCGGTAGTTTCCCTGCTGTGCTTGGTGATGATATTAATGATGCCATCCATGGCATTAGCACCCCAGAGACTACCGCCCGGCCCCCGAATCACTTCTATTCTCTCGATATCCTCCAATGGATAATCCTGAATTTCCCAATACACACCGGAAAACAACGGAGTATAGATTGCCCTGCCATCGATAAGGACTAATAACTTGTTGGCTAATTGATTGTTAAACCCATGTGCTGAAATCGCCCAATAGTTTCCATTTATGCGCGCAACATCTATCCCAGGAACCATACGAAACACCTCCGGCAATGTTATTGCTCCTGAACGCCGTATATCCTCACTGGTAATTACATATATTGCTGCGTCAGCAGATTTTAATTTCTCTGATTTTTTTGAAACTGAGGTCACCTGAATGGAGGTTAATTCCTCCAAACTCATCTCTTCTAGCTCTATGACCCATTGCTCTGTTGCCGATCCAAGGTCTCCAATTAATAAAATGAATAGGCTGATTATCAATCGCAGATCATTACAGACTCTATAATAATCTTTAGTGTTAATATTCATTAGGGAATTCCTCCTTAATTCATCGTTATGAATGATCGTTTAACTTTTATAATTCACTTGTCTCTATGCTTGGTATCTACGACCGACTAATTCATATATTATTGTTGAGCAACTTTGACGACAATTTGGTTGTATTAAAATATATGCAATTTATTTTCTCAAAATGTGATAATCAATATGGACTTGGTGTGATGGTATGAATCGCAACAAGTTAACCCCCTGGTCAATGAGATCCTTTGATTACATTCAGTCAAGATGGAAAATAGAATATTAATCATAGAAATCTGAATTCTGATTTGAGCAATACCAATACACACGAAAAAAACATGGAAAAAAATCTCAATAAATCATCCAAAACGATTCTAATCATCGATGATGACCCAAGAATACGCAAGGTGTTGAAAAAAATCCTGCATTTGCATCATTATAATGTTCATGAAGCTGAAAACGGCGCCATTGGTTTGGAAATAATCGAAACAACTCATGTTGATTTGGTCATTAGTGATGTAGATATGCCGATAGTATCTGGGATAGAATTATTAAGTGAGTTGAATCAGAAATCCAATCGTTTACCGGTCATCATTATCACCGGCAAAGCGAGTGTCGATGCAGCAGTGGAATGCATGAAGATCGGAGCAATCGATTATATATCCAAACCATTTAATATCGCTAAAATCGAAGAAACCGTTTCTGAAGCTTTAAGAGCGGTTGAATTAAAAACCCACAATGCTGAAAAAACTCTTCTAGCTCACCGTAGCAATGGCACTATCGGCCGTTTTGAAATCTTAAAAATTCTAGGTGAAGGAAGTATGGGTATTGTCTATAAGGTCAAGCGTTTAAACGATCAAAATGACAATCATTATGCGCTTAAATTATTTAAGAGAAATATTGCTTTTGATGAATCCCACGATGAATTGAAGCAGCGCTTCCAACGCGAAGCGGAAGCTGCTTCCCAATTACATCATCCCAATATTGTTGCAATCATTGACCACCAATTTGATTCATCATCACACGATAATTATATCTTGATGGAATACGTCGATGGCATTTCTCTCAAACATTTTGCCTCGGCAAATAAATTATTAACGTATCGGGACAAGGTGCAAATCCTCTATCAAATAGCTGATGCATTGGCATTGATACATTCATTTGCGATTTGCCATCGCGATATAAAACCAGCTAATATTCTGATCGACAAGAACCATTTCATTAAGATCACGGATTTTGGCGTCGCCAGAATACAAGGATCATCGTTAACTAAAATCTCTGCATTGGTTGGTTCTCCAGGATATATGTCCCCTGAATCATTCAGGTCACCATTGGTAGATCATCGCTCAGACATTTTTTCTTTTGGCATTGTTGCCTATGAATTTCTTCTCTTTCAACACCCATTTCCATCCCACAACCTTTTTCATTTATCCCAATTGATTCAATTTCAAGAGCCTGATGAACCCGACACCATTGATCCTGAATTTCCGAAAAAACTTATCCAAATCCTAAAAAAAATGCTTAAAAAATGTCCTGATGATCGTTATCAATCCGCACATGAAATTTGTACCGATCTTAAATCATTCCTCGGCAATAATACATGATATGAGCGGTGTATGAGAACGGATGAATCCATCGGCAAGGCGATCTTTACATGGCTTCTGGAACATCAATCGCAAGGACTTCCAGGCCTGCACGCAGTATGATCTGGATACGATGACATAAACTCAAACGGGCCTGTATCAAGTCATCGGTAGCGGCTGAAAGCACTGAGTATTTCTTATAGAACCGATTGAAATCTTTGGCCAAATCCAAAAGATAGTTTGCCACCCGGGCAGTATCGAATTCAGCTGCAGCCTGCTTGATAACGCCTCCATACATGGCACATCGCAAGGCTAATAGTTTTTCTTCCGGTTCAACCAACAATTCCCATTTTGTCACTCTACTGAAATTGAGCTTGTTGATTTTACGAAAAATCGATGCGATCCGAGCATATGCATACTGAACGAAGGGGCCGGTATCCCCTTCAAATTGAATTGACGCCTTGGGATCGAATGTCAATGTAGTTTTCGGATTTACCTTTAGGAGCATAAAACGAAGAGCTCCCATCCCAATTGATTGTACACGTTGATCAAAATCAGGAGGAATATCATCGCCGCACCGTTGCAGTGATTCTTCCCGAGCCAGATCAATCATCTCGTCAAATAAAGCATCGGCATCAACCACAGTTCCCTCACGACTTTTCATTTTTCCCTCAGGCAAATTTACCATCCCATAGGGTATGTGACGCAGGGTCTTAGCCCAAGAGAATCCCATTTTTTGCAATATACTAAAGAGCACCTTGAAATGATGAATCTGTTCATCCCCAACGACCCAGATCATTTCATCTGGGCTGAAGTCGTTATACTTTAAAACAGTGGTGCCTATATCCTGAGTTACATATACCGCCGTGCCATCATTTCTTAACACAACTTTTTTATCCAGTTTCATGTCATTTAAATCAATTTCGATAGCACCATCTTCCCGGCGATAAAACAAGGATGGGCTTAAATTGCCGAGAATATGTTCTTTACCCAGATCATAAGTTTCGCTTTCATAATAAACTTTATCAAAGCGAATGTTCATTCGGTTATAGGTTTCTTCAAATCCTGCCAATACCCATTCATTAAGTTGACGCCATAATGACTTCACTTCAGAATCATCGTTTTCCCATGCTTGCAGCATTTTTTGTGCTGCCTGCCCAATTTCGGAAATTAAAAACAGCTCTTCCGGCTGATGATCCCGATATTCACCATGTGTCTTTTTAACTTCAGCAATCTGTCGTTGAAATTCCTCTTCGAATCGGACATAGAATTTTCCCACAAAATGGTCACCCTTTTCACCGCTGTCCGATGGTGTTGCATGATTACCAAAACGCTGATATGCCAACATTGATTTGCAGATGTGAATGCCACGATCATTAATCAGATTAACGACAGTGACTTCATGTCCCACCCGGCCCAGAAGTAATGACAAGGCTTGTCCCAGCGCGTTGTTGCGGACATGTCCTAGATGTTGAGGTTTATTGGTGTTCGGAGCTGAAAATTCAATCAGTATTTTCCGTCGCTGAACGCTTGGAAGACGGATATCAGCTAATAATGCGGTTTCGTCGCGGATGGTATCTCGATATAGTGCTGTGGGTTTTAACCCTACATTCACATATCCCTTGATCACTTCCGTATAATGTATATCCGGATGGTTGGTTAGAAACGAGTGGGTGTTTTTCGCCAATTCAAGCGGATTACCCCGTAATGATCTGGCCAGGCGAAAACAATTTACCGTTATGTCCCCCTTCATTTCGGGGGGGCAAATAGTTACGAGATCATCAACTAATTCTTTTGATGATAATCCTTGCGCTTGGAAGTGGAAAAGTAAGTCAGATACACATTGAAGTTTTAGCATTTGTCACTGGGATATGATGATGAAAGTGAATACATTCCAAATCGGATTTAAAGCCAATTATCAAAATTCACCTTGATCATGGAATCAGTAGAATCCAATAAAACATATGACATAAATGGCAGGGTTTGTTCAATCGATTCATGTCTGAATAATTTGACAAAAAACTTACGTCCATCAAGATTTTGGTGATTCCTTGTAGGATAAATATGCTTCGATCGCTTCATTCCAGACATTTTGCTTCAAATACTGAAGGATTTTGCTGATACGCAGATTTTTTTCGACTTCCTGACGGAGATGTTCAGGTAAGTTTTTGTCTTCCAGTTGAGATTGTAATGACTGTGGATCGGGGTTAATGCGTTGCGTATAAGCCAGGCAAAGTCCCCAATAATTTGTTGCCAATGACCATTGCCCTTTTCGTTCCTGGGTTTCCGCCATTCGCAAAAGCCAATTCGGATAATCCGCGACATAACGCATGACATTCATCGCCAATATCTCCTGAGCTTGTTTGCGCGCCCAATCCTTCATTTCACTGGAAACCATGATTTCATCAACATGCAATGGTGGGAAGGGCTCAGGCTGACCAATGACTTTTTCAATTTTTATGACGGTTTCTCGGGGATCTATTTTTTCTTGCAGAAAAGATTTTTTTAAGAATTTATTGATTTCAAAAAATTCATTTTTATCCTGGTGTTCCACGATAAAGGTCAATCGCGAGTGAACAACAATATCGATAGATTTTTGATGTTTAGTATGGCGATAAATTTTCTGCGATGTGATATTTTGGGGAATTCCGGTTGTAACTTTTTTCTTTTTAATCCGATCAAGATATTCCGGATTTTCTTCCTCAATAATTTCTCCCAACTGAGTTACCAACACCAATTCTTCTTCTGGAGATCGTGTATCAACTTCAAACGCAGCGACATTGCACTTGGTAAGCAGATAATCGGAGCGCTTGATATTTTCCTTCTCTTCGCTCAAATCCACTCCATAAATATTTTTGCTGGCGTTGATCGAATTACGAAACAGTATTTCCAAGTCTCGTAAAAATGTTGTGCCTAATCCTGCTTCTCCAGATGTAAATTGGCTAAGTATAATTTTTCTTTTTACCCACGTTTCAAAAAATTGCAGGGCGCGATTTTCAATTTCGCTAAAACGTTGATTGAGATCGGTCGATTCTGAAGGCAGTTTTTTCCCATTTTCGAGTGCTGATTTTTCCATATCAGCTATCATTTGACATATGATCAATGCTACCCCGTGACGTTCACCATTTTCGATTTCCTGTTGCGCTGTATCGAGCAATTTTTTCTTTATTTGAGGATAAATGGCAAGAAATTTTTGCCATAATATTTCTGAGGCAACTGATTTTCTTGTAGAATCGAAAAGTGCGATTTCACTCAGACGTGATGAGAATAAAACAAAGCTTTTCCAGAATTGTTGGGCATTGACCAGGTGTTGTAATTCCACTTGCCATATGGTAGCCCTGATACTGCCGATCTCTCTCAACAATGACTGTAAAATCGCTTCATTTTTTACTAACGCATTAACGACTGCCGAATTATCTAACCAGGATTGGTAAAGGGATTGGAATGAATTCTCCATGGCAGAAATCTGCTGTTCACAAGCGATCATTTCTGCCTTGCTGGAATTGTCGGTTAATTTTCCGAGAGTGATAGTGATTTCACTGATTGTCGACTTGCGGATTTGCTCCACTTTCATTTTTATGAGCTGATCAGCTACAGTGTCAGTAGTTGTGAGCAGATTTGCATTCTCAGGAAAATCCCTGAGTTTAACCACCAACAAATTGAAACCATCCTCAATCTGACCTTGAGCTATTAATTTATCAACTTTTTCAATGGTTGTTTGGACGATAAAAATTTCATGGGTCTTTTTAAGGTTTCGCGTTGCCAGGTAGCGATTGCCATACTTTTCATCTGGTAAATAAAGGTCATTTCCAAATTCTCTCAACCAACTCTTATAACTGCTGTTGCGCAGATTTTTGACCCATGAAAAAGAATAGCTCTCATCAAGATCTGCGATTACCCGTATGGGTTGATCAAGCACATCAAGGGCTTGAATTAATTTTTTTGTATCCCTGACGTTATTGTTGAAAAACAAGTCCCCATTTAAATATTGCAGAAACGGGTATTCAGCCTGAATCTGACGACACCACTTGGCAAAAACGACAAGGCCGCTATCATCTCGCATTTTACGAGCCAATTCACGATCAAAATTTATCAACTTTCCTTCATCACTTTCCAGTAACCAGGTCAGAACAGCCCATTGGCTTTCAGCATGAGGCGGATATACAGGTTCGGGATAGAGGGTCACCCTGACACGGGACGGACTGGTCATACAACCAGCAATAAGGGTCAGGAAGAAAAACAACCCCGCCTTGATCCAAAATCCAGTTCTCTGTTGTGATCGTTGTTTGGGAGCATAAGAACTCATGCTTTGTCCTCCTATGGAAATTTTAAATTTCATGCAAAATTTACTTCAGTAAAGATTGGGGTTAGACCATACCATTCATGGGATTAAATACAACCAAGAAAAAAAATTTGGGATCTCCCAAAAAAGACGATAAAGTCCATACTTGCTTTTAATGTCCATCAGGCAGCTCATAAGGGAGAGGGATGAGTAAACGAAATCCAACAGAATCAAGAACTGTTTCTTCAGGTAATAATCGTTTGCGAAATGTTGCTGAAACTTCTTCGATTGGTGAGTTACGATTCCCTCCGCGAACAAGCAATCTTCCTTGATTAATTGTTTCACTCATACCGTAGGGATTTAATACTGGTTGATTCTCGTAGGCGTGATACCAGTCACTTACCCATTCTTCCAAATTCCCGTACATTAAATATAATCCTATCGAATTAGGATAAACATTATTATCATGTAATACTGATGGCTTACAAGATAGCACAATATTGTGTATCGATTCACCGGCCCAAATCGTCGTTTTAACCATGTTTGAAGAATTAATTGTTTCATATTTACACGCATATTCCCATTCTGCTTCAGTTGGCAATCGGTACCCGGGTGAACCCCGAATCAGCTCCCAATCCGCAGGGATATCACTTTTATCATCGGAATTTAAACACCGATAGCTGGGAGGCAATTGATATTTGCGATTCAACCAGTTGCAGTATCGTATAGCTTGGGTATATGTGAGCCCTGATATTGGTATTTCATTGTCTTCAAACAATGTCATGCCCAAATTCTTTTGTGCAAATTCCCTGACATCGCCAACCAATACTTCAAATTTACCCAGATAGAATGGAGTGTCCAGGGTTACTGTGTGGGCAGGTTTCTCGTTTTCAAACTTGGAGTGTTCATCACCCATTATAAATTTACCGGGAGGCACTAAGCAAAACTCCGTATTCATGGAATTCAGAACTCTAACCGGATACAATCGTTGCCAGTATTTCTGGTCCGGGTGGACCACATGGTTGCCGGTCGACGCTGAGGGGGTTAATCCCAAAGGCAGTATATGAGCACGGAGTTCTTTGACCGTCATTTTTTCTTCGACATCAGAAATCGACACATCTAAATCTTTCAAAATTTTATACAACCAACCCCGTATACTTTTTGCAATGGCGATAGGATCTCGAGGAAATTGATTAAGAAAATGTTTGATTTGGAATTCATAAGCTTTCCATTTGTAAAATCGTGCCGTTTCAATGGTCATCCCTTTGGCTTGAGCCTGGGCGAGAAAGTTGAATGCGACCAACACGTTTCCTTGAGGAGAAATTTGTTTGATCAAATCTACCTTGGCGGCTTCCAGATACCGATTGACTTCCTTCAACTCCCTTTCGTATATGGCGCCAGGATCAGAATGGACTTTTTTAATCAGGCTAAGAATTTGTTTGTATTCCTCTCTTAAATCAGCGTCTGAAAATTTTTCTACATACTCCAAATTAATATCACTCCATAAATTCATAATCTCATCGCACCATAACAAACGTTGTTTATGATCAGTGCCATTTTCGATTTTGACGAGGAGCTCGCGCGCTTGACGAAGTCGTTCAGGAAAACGTTCCAAGGAACGATTTACCTGCAAGATCAATTCCTGGGTTTCCTGCAATAGGGGGATGAGCATTTCATAGCGCTCGGTTGCCGCTATAAACTGTCCTTCTTGAGTCATTTGCCCGGCTACTGCCAGGGTTTTCTCGATTTCAACCAACCGATCAGGAAAAAAGCGTGTAATCTCGGACTTGATTTTGATGGAGTAATACTGGCTTTCAATTTGCTTTATAAACTCATTGATGATCTGCAATTGTAGTGGGGACATGGCGCCATCGGCTATCATGCTCGCGGTTGTCTGATCGATCGCCATTTCCAATGACTTAAGTGCAACTTCGTAATGGGTAATGGCATTGGGGTAATCATAAATTTTTACTGCGTTTTCACCTGCCTCTCGTCCTTTAATCAATGATATAAATAAATTGGGCCTGTATTTTTCGATCAGATGAATGTCGATCTTGCCAATATGGGAATTTAATTGATTACGAATTTTATCCAATTGATCGGCATAAGGAACCAGAATAATGCATCGAGAAAATAAATCAGCTGCTTTAATCGCTAGATTTGCTACATCTTCATAAGCTTTGTTACTGCTGGCTTGCTGCGTCTGTTGGGTAAGTATATCTGCTTCTTTAAAAGGAATCATTTCACTGCAATTGGCTTCCAAGGCCTGACTTCGTGCAGTAGAAATCATGAGGAGAGATTTTTTTAATAATTGAGTACCAACCATATCTTCTAAATCGGCTAGCTTCTTTTGTTGTTCTTCTTCTAAAAATATTGAATTACCCGCCTGAGTACGCAGATCAACTATTTCTGACAACGCCTGAAAGAGTAAATTATGTGCTTGTTTGTATTCTTGTTGGTCGAGCTGATTAATTTTTTCCTGTAATTGATGGATGTTTTGCCATGTTTTCTGAAACCGCTCCTGTGCCAATGAAATCCGATGTTGAAGGGATTTTGTTTCTGTTCTAAATGTATTTAAATCAATTATTTGCTGAGGTTGGGCCCAATCACTAATTGAGGGATTAGTTGATTGTATGATGGCCTCATTTGCTAGATTCAATGCGCTTAAAGATTGTTTATGATCATGCGCCAATTTTTCTTTCGCTTCAGAAACAAGCTGAGAAATTTTTAATAATTGCTGATTCAAATCGACAACTGCAAGCTTACGTTTTATATCCCGCTGAATTTTATAATTCCAACCGACAATGATTGCGCCTCCCAATAACATTACAATCATTCCTCGAAAAAGGATTTTCTGAAGGTTGGTCTTTCTCTGTAATCGTGTAATTGCCTGTTCATGCCAGGCACGTGCCTGGGGATTAAAATGCTGTAATTTAATTATAGCTTCACAGATTTGCATGACGAGTTGCCAACGTTGACTGGCTGCATAGCGTTGCGCCAGCTCAAGCTTATTATCGATTTCATTCATCATCTGCTGCGCTTTTTTCCTCAACTCAATCGTGGCAGATAATTCTGTCGATAAACAGGCCACTTCATTGCAATGAGTTATGCAAAGATCGTACTGCTGTTCTTCGTAGGACCTGAGCGCCTTATGTTCAACCAATTTGATCTTTTCTTCGTCAAGGGCGATTTCTTGATCCCATGATTCAAGAAGTTCAAAATTATCTTGCCATTTTTTCGACCAGGTAGTCAAATCTGGCAATTGGAAATCTTCCTTCAGCTTCTTCAGATTATTTAAAATGCTTCGGACCGTTCTGATTTTCTTATCCAGTCGAAGCGCTCTGACATCATCGAGCCCCGCTTGAAATTCGACCTCAAACAGGCGAAACTTTATTTTATCGACCATACCAACAATGGTATTATCATCGGGACTGATACGATTATATTTTTCGATGATGTCCAAGGCATCACGGTACTGATTGCGGGCTATCGCACTTTTTAGTTGAGTGCGTAAATCATCCCGTGTATTCAGCACTTCCTCCGCGTGCTTGTGAACAACGATAATATTATTAAGCAATGCCTTGCCCTTGGGTTTGGCAAATTGGAATTGTGTTGGCAGGATCGCGAATTCTTTTACGATCCGCCCCCAGCGCATATCCTTTTCTAATTCAGTAATTTGTTGCAGCATTTCTTCTGCTTGTTTGAATGCTTTGATATCGGTGCCGCAGCCGGTGCAAAACGGCCTCTGGATCGAATTTTCATTATCACATTCCGGACAATTCAATGTCAAGCCATCGCCACATTGCGCGCAAAATTTATCTTCTTGAGCATTGGGAGCATTGCAATTCGGGCAAATATTTTTTAACAGCAATAGATGCGGATCACGCTTCTGCATCCCGGAAAAGTCAATGTTATCAAAATCATTGATCAATGCATCCATACTGAAATAACGTTCCTCAACCTTGGGATTGACGCACTTGAAGATGATTTCACTCAGTGTCGCAGGTGGTGGAATGCAGGTGGGAATGATATCACTGGGTCTTTCACCTGTAAGCAATTTATATAGCACTTTTCCTAACGAATAGATATCGGCGCGGTGATCAACATTCTTGGCATCCCGGCGTTGCTCCGGTGCCATATAATCCGGTGTTCCCATGGCATAACCTGTGATCGAGAGGTCCGAATCATGTCCAGATCGCGCCAAACCGAAATCGACGATTTTCGGCACTGGTTTCCCATCCTCCATCCCCAGCATGATATTATCTGGTTTTATATCACGATGTATAAGATTATTTCGATGGGCAAAGTATAACCCCTGGGCCACACCTTTAACTAATTCAATGGCCTCCTTGGGGGGCAACTTGGTGACGGATTTTACATAGTTACTGAGCGAACCACCGTCGATATACTCCATGATGATATAGTAGCCATCCTTATCCTGATCATAATCATAGACTTGGACAATATTACGATGCTTCAATTTGGCAATAGCCTTGGCTTCAAGGGCAAATCGCTGCAAAATTTCATCCATTAAACTTTGATCGATCTTCTTGGTCAATATGCGCTTGATCGCGACTTCGCGTTCCAAGTTCAAATCACGACCTCGGTAAACAATGGCAAATCCGCCCTGCCCCAATTTTTCAATGATTTCATAACGATTGGCAATCGTTTTATTTTTAATCACTTCCGAATCTTCATTATCCTCATCTGCGGCCGTATCCGGAGGTGGTGGCAAGGTGTTTAATGGAGGCGGAATGGTGCTCACGGGAGAGGTGGTAGATTTCTCATTCACAACCTCAGGAAGGTTTGCGAATTGTGCATTTTCAGTTGGATCCGAGAATGTGAATCCACACGTGAAGCAATGCTCGCAGGAATCTCTATTAATAGTTTGACAATGTGGACAAATCATGGAATTCGATGTCGTCACTTAAAATTAATTACAAAAACAAAATATAAATTGGTGATATCGTAATATTAAGATAACCGAATCGGTGAGACCATATCGTTTGATTTTGATTATTATAGTTTCAGGATAATCCCGGATCTAGAAAATTGCTTTGCCAACGATTCTTTATGCCATATGAGCAACAAGTTTGGAATAATTACAAAATATCAGGGAAAACAACCAGCCAAAGTTATATTTCTGCTGGTTGCAATGATAAAACTCTGACTGGAATTAACTCGTAGGACGCCTGAATATAAAAATTGGAGAGGAGAAAAGTTAACTTATTTGATGACCAGTTGCCATTTACGTCGGAATGTGTTCTGAAACTTCTTACGTAACGTGTAGATCCATTATTTAAATGTACTGATTACTACAGTTTTGGGTTTTTGAAATCCAACACCGACTTGGTGACACAAGGTCATGAATGTACGAAGATTGGTGGGTGACACTGAAATTTGGGGTACGATGAATTGGTTATCCCGCAAAGCTAGATAGCCCTCAAACAGTTTATCAATTAACAATAGAAATGTTTGGCAGACTTCAGCATGCCAACCCACCATTACTGTTTGTATCATGCTATATTGCTCTTCTTTTGGTATCGACTCTTGATAGGCTTGCTCGTAGGAACTAATCAGCTGGTTAAAAATTGTGTACATCTGATTGGCGACAAAAAACAAATCATCAAGTTTTTCCCCGGTGAGGGTTTTGTTAAACGGCCCGGCCAAATGCGTTTGTAAAGAATTAATGATCTTGAAATATTCCACACTGTAATCACGAATAAATTGATTGTATTTCGCCTTATTGCTTATCCAACCGCTCTGGAGTATCTGTTCATGGGGTGTATCGAATATTACTTGTTTAAGCGGGATCAGACGGCGAACCAATAAAGTAGCCATAATCCCTAATTCCCACCGATTGCGACACCGCAAATTTCTCAACGGCCTTAGGCATTCTTCATCCTCCGCTTCAAGTAACTGTAATTGATTGGGAGTAAAGGTATCAAATACCGGGCTGTTGGCTTGTTGAGTGGCGGCCATTTCTTCATCACTGATTTGTGAATCCAAACTTACAGCTTTACTCATCATTCGTGATTTCAGAAAATTGGGAATCGTGAATTCCGTTTCACAGTTTGAACAGACCATTTTCTTCCCTATATCCTCATAGCTGGCACTCAATGGTTGTTCACAATTGGGACAAACGAAATTTGCAGCCACACTCATTATTGCAATTCCTCTTGAGTGCGCTTGATAAATAATCCCATGATATCACGCTCGACATCAATATAGTTTTGATATCGTCGTTCTGATTCACGCTTAATCATCATATCAATAATGCTAGCAAGTTCACTGGAAACACCTTTCATTCGGCCCTCGATGGAAACCCGGACAGAACGGGTAAGTTTACTCGTCAATTCTTTTAATTCCTTGGCAGAAAAATATGTTTTTCCACAGACCGCATGGTAGAGAACCATACCCAAACTGTAAATTTCGCTAAATGGTCCTTCACCGCCTCCGGATAATCGTTCCGGTGGCATGTAAAATGGAGATCCTTCAACAAACTCACCGAGATCTTCATGCATTTCCTCAATCTTTTTACAAATACCGTAGTCGTACAGATATGCCCCATCATTTTCATTAATGATGACATTCTCAGGTTTTAAATCGCGGAACAAGTAGCCGCGATTATAGATATGAGTTACAGCGGCTAAAAGGCGGATGGCGATATAGAGAACCTCCATTTCCGACAATTTTGTCCGGCGCTCAATTAGTTTATCCAAACGTTCGCCGCCAATGTATTCAGTTGCCAGAAAATACTCACCATCAGCAAAACCAGAGTCAACTCCATTGACAATACAAGGATGGTCGGACAATTCACCAATGATTTTGGCCTCTGATAGTAGATTGTCGATCAAATCCTGTACGTTTTTTTTGTCTCGGGGCAAAATCTTGACCGCAAATAATTTATCCGGATTGGACTCATGGTAAGCTTTGTATACTGAACCCATTCCACCACCACCGAGGGGATAAAACAACCAAAATCCATTGATTCTCATGGGAATGAAATTCGGCTCCTTACAATTCGGACAGCGGCACATTTCCAAGGTCGCAAGGCCTTCCAAGCTAAACCATTTTCTACACTTGGAACATGCAAATGCCCCTTGAGTCAAGGACTCCAGGGGATGAATCTCTTTTTTTTGAAAGAAGAAAGCCATGGATATTAAAATAATAATAGCTCATAATGACAGTTTGTAGAAAGACCCCATACCGATATCAATGACGCAACCAAAGTGTCCATGTTTAGCTTTCGCTGCAGATTAACAATTCAAGTGATTTATTCCATGCACTTCGGGATCTTATATTGCGCTTATCACTACCTGATTGCTTGCAGACTGAACTTTCAAGAATCGATAGTTTACCGTGCATAATAATCGAATCGATTGCTGCGAAAATTCACCATCATCATGGTTTGATTGTCATAATCGGTCATACCATATAATTTCGGGCTAACATAATATCGCCAAAATGCGATAATTTAAATCTTTTTTGTGAATTTATCAGTAAGTACCTGATATAATTCCCGTGGTTCCCGCGCCCCTAGTAAGAGCGAAACGATTAAATATGTTAACATAGCAATGATGCTTGGAATGATAAAAACCCCCAACCGCCCCACTAGATCATCCCCGTTTAAAGTGGGTAAAAATCGGGTCGTAGCCATCAAGATCCACCATGAAACTACTAGAGCGATTATCAGACGTGTCAACATTCCAATGTACTGCCCCGCCATGTCCTTGCCACCGTTGTTGTTCATCATAAACCCCCGGCTCAGCAAAATGACATTTACATAGGCACTGATTGTGGTCGCCAATGCCAAACCACACTGCTTCAAATGCCACATGAGAATGAGATTTAATACCAGATTCAGAACAACACATTGCAGTGAAATTCGTGCCGGGGTTTTAGTGTCCTGGAGACTGATATATCCAGCCCGAAAAATTTTCGCGGCGGCAAATGCCGGTATTCCAGGAGCATAATATTTGATGGCATCAACCGTCATTTGCGTACTCTGCTGATCAAATTCGCCTCGTTGAAACAATACCACGACCAACGGCTCTCCCAACACCATCAATATGAGTACACAGGGCAGTGTTAAAAAGAGAATATGGCGAATGGAAAAATAAAACGATTCCATCATTTCATCGCGATTATGATTTGCCATTGATCGGGAGAATTCTGGACGACAAGTTATGGCTAAAGCGACAGCGAAAATACCCACCGGCAAATATACAATGCGTTCACAATATGCTAATGAAGTAACCGCATATGCCCCCAGCAAACCAGCTAAACACCGGTCACACAACACATTCAGTTGCATGATTGATGAACTGAATGCGACGGGTCCTGCCAAATGAGCCAATTTTCTCAGATCGGGATATTCGAAATCAGGAATAAATTGGTACCGAAAATTAAATCGATTTAATACGGGGAAAAGGACCAAAAGCTGGAGGGCACCAGAGATAGTCACTGCGATGGAAAGTGCGATGAGTTGGGGGATGGGATCAGAACTAATCCATGGGCAAACAAACCCGATCATTACAATCATTACCAAGTTGAGTAGAATCGGCGCCAGTGCGGTTAATGTATAGTGATTCTGACTGTTTAAGACCGCCGCTACTATCCCAAAAACACAGAGAAATATGGTATAAGGCATCAGAATCGGCAAGATGATCACAACCATACCTGCCAAATCCCCAATTGTGAATTGACCAATCACCAGACATATTGTCACCACCATCAGTACAATTGCGGTGAGAATCAAGGTCAAAACACTTATGACTACTGCACTAAAGCGATACGCATATTCACGTCCATCGCGTTTGTTTTTTTCCGTGAACAAGGGGATGAAGGATTCTGATAGTGCACCTTCACCTATAATATTGCGAAAGAGATTTGGCACCGTAAATGCCAAGGTGAATGCTGCTGCAGCTGTTCCGGTTCCCCATAAACGTGCAATTAGAATTTCTCGAATCAACCCGGTTACACGGCTTAACAGTATGCCGCCGCTGTTTGTCATCATTCCTTTTACAATACGATTCCGTGGTGTTTCATCATGGGGCATCGCCGGTGGATGTTGATTGGTGGTCATGTCTTCCAAGATATCGATCCAACCAGATGAGCATTTCCTCTCTGGTATTTATGTCATGGTTAAGTTGTTGGTCCAGGGCATCCTTCAAAACAGTACCGATTTCAGGTCCCGGCCGTATGCCTCGATTCATAACGTCATGACCGGTTAACAGTGACTTTGGCACTGGAGGTTCCGCGGCAAATTCACGCATTTTTTCACAAAGGAAATAATAGTTATCCAATTTACGATGACAGGAGAGACAATCAATGCGGTGAAGTTCCAATTCAGTGTTAAATGTGGGACGGGCAAGTAGACGGCGCAGGGTTGAGCGTTTCATTCGTTGAACATCAGCGAATGCCATATGATTATAAACAATTTCGCTTACGGAAGTAATGAAATGCCGAGAACAATGAAACCGTTTGAGGATTTCTTCAGTCATATGGGCACCGACCTTGGCATGAGCAGGAAAAGTTTCGGTGCCATTCTTGCCGATTGCAAAAGTTGGTGGTTTGCCGACATCATGCAACAAGCAACACCACGCTAATAACGCATCGGCTTGCCCCATATTTTCAAGCAATAACATGGTATGATTCCAGACATCTCCTTCGGGATGATGCTCGATCGGTTGATTGACAGATTTCATCGCTTCAATTTCAGGAAGGATATAATGGATGAGATTACTGGCTGATAATAATGGAAATGCCTGATACGAATGAGGTCCGGTAAGAATTTTTGTGAGTTCATCAAATAAACGTTCCGGGCTGACTAGTCCAATATTCCGGGCTAGCAATGGGATGGCTGCGAAGGTTGCTGGTGCGAGTAAAAATTGAAAGCGAGCTGTAAAACGTACCGCCCGGATCATTCGGAGGAAATCTTCACTGAAACGGGTTGTCGGATCACCAATGGCACGAACCACTCCCTGACGCAAATCCTCCAAGCCCCCAACAAAATCTATAATCTCCTCGGCAATGGGATCGAAAAACAAAGCGTTGATAGTAAAATCACGACGGCAGGCATCATGCTCAGGATCAGAAAATTCCACCATGGATGGATGGCGACCATCAATGTAACTACCATCACTGCGAAAAGTTGCTACTTCTATTTTGCGTTCATCCATCAGGACAATGATAACCCCGAAAGCGGCACCCACCGCGTAGGTTTTAGGAAATAGCCCCTGAATAACTTCAGGGCGAGCATTTGTAGCAATATCAACTTCATGGGGTAAAATGCCCAACAATCGATCGCGGACAGCCCCACCGACAAAGTACGCCTGATGGTTATGGGCACGCAATACTTTCACCACCTCCAGCGCTTTCTCTTCTGCATTGGTTAGCGGTGACCAGGATTTTTTTAATCTCTTTGGAGTCATCGGTAGTAATAAATTCCATTTCTGACAGCGATGATGAAAATTACGGGATTGCCATGAAAACCCATAGCAACCAAACTCTACGGCTGAGATGAATCTCCCAATATTTCAACATCCTGAATCTGTTTACCAAAAAGGAGTAAGAAATCATAGTGTACTATGTGTAGCATCGTTTATCGCACTCTCATTTTCAATCTACTTTATCTAACGACAATAATTATACCTGATATAATAAAGTGAATTCAAAATTCGAATCCACAATAATCTTGATTGGATTTGAGGAAATCAGAAATATTGTTCCTGCTCTTGTGATTAAGATATCTGTCGCTAACATGTGGTATGGTTATTCCGCATCGCTGGTTTTTCTGATTTTCCATTACCTAATCAGATATTAATTTAACTCTATGGGATGCGACTTCTGACAATTTAAGGCAATGAATGAAATGGATAATGATCCTCGACCCCAGGAAAGTGCAAGTAACACCTGTTATATACATCCGACGGCGATCGTAGAAACTGGAGCGGTTATTGAAGAAGGCGCCAAAATTTGGCATTTTTGTCATATCCGGCAAGGAGCTCAAATAGGTAAAAATGTGATCACTGGTAAAGGGGTTTATGTTGATAGTGGGGTTAAAATCGGGGATAATAGCCGCATCCAGAACGGCGTCAGCCTGTTTAATGGGGTGTTAATAGATTTGTGGTGTTTTATCGGTCCACATGCTGTTTTTACCAATGATATGCGTCCCCGAGCCGGGTCTCGATCCTGGCAAATTGTGCCAACAAGACTTGAGCTGGGCATGTCGATTGGCGCTGGAGCGATTATCCGCTGCGGGATAACATTGGGAGCTTTTTCTATGATTGCTGCCGGAGCCATTGTGACGAAGTCCATTGCTCCTTTTCATCTTGCGGTTGGTACCCCCGCTCGAGAAGTGGAAATGTTGTGCGCGTGCGGGGGATCAAAATTACCCTTGAAAAGTTTATCCCATCAGTTGCTTCAGGAGTGTTGCAAATCGAATATGCAACCGGATTTTTATCGCTGTGCTGAAAATTACATCATGACTCATTCCCAGTAAGGTATAATTCTCTCATCAGTACATTCTCCGCCATGGTAGGAGTAATTTTACCGGATTCATTATGATTGGGATACTTTAATGTTTACGTTGATATTCCCGTTCTATAATCAGGACGCTATACGCTTGCCTCAGAGTTTGGAGTTGGTCGGCAATTCATTGGAGACATATCATATCAATCAGGTATTATTATGTCATAATGGACAGTCGATGCCTGCCTCTCTATTGAAGTTGCTGGCACTGGAAAAATTCACTTTTATCGAGTTGCTTCACACTGATAAACCGGGTATTGGCGCTGGTTACAAACTTGGGATCAGGCATGCCACCCAACCTTTTGTTGTCCTTTCCGCCAGTGATTTGCCATTTGGGTTCAGTGATATTCAATCATTTCTTGCATTGCCGGATTGTAACACAAACAGATTAACAATCGGTTCCAAAGCCCATAAGCGCTCGATTATTACCGGTCGATCCCAACTCCGCAGTATTATGTCCACAGTATATTACTGGATGAGAGTGGCGATATTAGGAAATGGTACCCCGCACGATTCACAAGGCACTTTGATTATCCAGCGTGAGCTGGCATTAGAATTGGTACCATTTTCAATCTGTGATAATTATTCATTTTCTTTGGAGATGGCCTCTTATTCAATCGAGAAAGGGATACCTGCATTGGAAGTGCCAGTCATATACAGCCACTCTACCAGATCATCATCGATCTCACTGGCAACCGATATTATGCGGATGATGAAGGATCTGTTTCTAATCCGGCGGCGGATTTCACAAGTGCGTTCTTTGGTTCTTTAGAATGACCATGTTTCCATTGCCTTACCCCCCACTCCAAAAACCATGAAATCAATAGTGCCAATAAGATCATGTGATATATGGAATTATATGTGTTATTTCCTTTGGCGTATATGATCAGTGATGATGCGGCTGCTGGCAGAGTAAAAAGGAGATAACGGATACTTGTCCACTCACGTGCCAGGATTAATAGTATAAGTGTCGGCAACAGTAGGTAGCCTGTGAATGGCAATGGTATCCTTAATTTGGCGATATGAATATAAAGAGGCGATGTATGTGCCAGAAAGGTGTGCACTCGTTTGAGTATTATCATGCCATACCAGAACGGATCTCCAGCGATCAGTTCCATTACCCGCTCTTTTACCACTTCCTCATATTGAGGAAATTCATCAGGAAATACACGGTAGTAATTTTCCTGATCATAAAAATTATCGATTTTCCCCGAACCTTCCGTAAAATTCAGTCCAAGTCGATAGCGTTTATTCATTATGGGTAATGCGTATGCAGTGACAAACTCATCTTCCCATTTCAGACCATATTTAGTATCAAAATCACCAAGACCACAAAGAACCGGATGCCAGAACGTATGCCCTCCAATTCGCTTGCCATTGTAAGGTATGCCGCCATGTTCTTTTACAACCACATATGCTTGGTTAAACTTTGATTCCCAATACTTGTGCCACATCAAGTTCGTCATCTGAAAAGAACCGGCAAGCAAACAAATCAGCAATATTTTATACTTCAATGACGATGGTCGATGAAAAAGATAAGTCACGGCACAGGCAGTAATCATCGCCAGGCATTCATTTCGGACATGGCAGAAACTGGCGAGAATAACCCCGGAGGCTAAAGGAATAAGCCAAGAGTACTTGCTTTGCTTATCACCTAATAATGAGAGGTGAAGAGCCAATAATATTAATGCATTCGAGATCAGGATGCTGAAGATGTTTTCGTGGCAATAAACTTCATAAAGGATATAGGGACTTGACCCCGCGAATAAAACCATTAAAAAACCGAGAATCAATCTGCGCTGCCACCAGAATGCAGTGTATACCAAGAGTAGAGAGACTATAAAGAATATCGCATTGAACAATTTTACACTTGGATTTTTCGCGCTGCCACTTAAAATCGCATTAGGCATATAGGCAAGAATACGATTATGCTCTCCCAAACGGCTCCAGCGGTATACTTCCATGATGAGTCGATGACCCTTCTCCCAGATAAATGCTTCGGCGGCATATTCACTATACACTTTTTTTTCATTCAGGTTAGCTACCGGAAACAATCCCATATAATAATAAAAATAAACAAATTGTTTTGCAGCTCCATGATCAAGACCCACGGCATCTAGCCGTCTGAAACGATCCGAAATCGAAGTGGAATTGGAATAAAAAAACGACTGCCAGATAATTATGAAGAGACATCCCCC
>CAZTTH010000004.1:86051-94986 GCA_964615975.1 uncultured Lentisphaerales bacterium
TTAAGCGTTGTCCGATTTTTAATTGCTCAGGTTTGCTTAGAATGTCATTGTTAGCCTCATAAATCAGGTTCCAATGTCGTTGGTGCCCGAGAAATTGCTTGGCAATACTTGTCAGTGTATCTCCTTTTTGCACGGTATAATAGGTCGATGGTGTATGAGGCTGAACAGCAGGAATCTTTGCGGTTTTTTCCTCCAGTGGTAGTGGAGTCGTATTGCTCAGCGGCTCCACCAGAGTGGGTGATTCAGAAGGTGAAATAATCCCAATTTCACCTTCCAACAATTGTGGAGAATGTGCGGGTTGTTTGCTGGGATAGGTGATTTCTAAACTTTGAGTCATATCAGTAAGAATTTTAGCTTTAATCGGATTCCCATATACCATATTTAGTTCTTCAAAGTATTTTTTCTCAGATCTTGTCATCCATTTTTCACCCAGTTCCTTTCCCGTTTGATCTGGAACCAGTTTTAGATAATGACGAAAATAGACGATTGCCTGAGGATAATCCTGGTGCTGGTCATCATATATCATTGCCAATTGCAGGTAAGCTTTGTACGATTTTGGACTATGGCGCAAGCAATTCTCATACGCGGTGATTGCGTCTTTGAAACGCCCATTTTGACTTAATTCCATTCCCCGCTGATAAAATGGATTTTCTTCATTCAATAACTGATTTTTTCGTGAACATCCTATCGCAATCAGAACTAAAAAAGCCATGTACCAATGCCATCGACTTTGATTTTTGCATCTGGTGTAAATGGAAGTTATGTTCCAGCTCATGGGATGATCCTAACGCTTTTTATTCCATGCATCCTGATTATACTTGGTTTGGGAAAGTTGGTTCACCTTGATTTGAAAATTACTATCTGGAATATATTCGCTGTAATTCCCTGACAACAACCCCTTAAATCCATATATCAAGCTGGTGATAATCGCTTCTCGATCTATCGCGGTATTACATTCCATTAATTGGATGCTGCCTTGATGGAGCAAGCCATTTTTATTCCGTTTTTGCGCGGCGCCAGCAATTTTTCTTCCCTCATGAATAAGATCATACCGCACCGGGTAATCAAAACAGAGAACTGCATTAGCGGGAAAATTCTGCGTTCGGCTAGAAACTAACACCAGATCACTAGCAATATCTACAGTTGAGAGTCCGGAGATGAGGGTGGCGCTGATTTTTTGATACACCTGTGACCGGGAATATAAATAAAGTGAATGCAATGCCGGTATCGTCAATGAATAGGTAATATCCTGTTGATGCAAAACCATTCCCCCTCCTGTAGGCCGCCGGACTATCGGGTGATTCGGGAAAGGAACGGCAGAAAACTTTTGAAAATAGCCGATGGATACAGTGACCTTTTGCCACTGATAAAAGCGCAATATGACGTGTTGATGAGTTTGACAATCATGGAGCAACTGTTCATCAATCGCCATATTCTCTTCAGCGGAATGGAGGCCATCACGCCACAATTTCCAATGTAAATCCACTGTTATGAGCTAATCGGTTAGAAATAAAGGATTGTCGGCAAGTGAGGCACAGGTTGGAAAAGCTAATAAGGAACACCAATCACCTTGTCTTCCCAATCAGCCCGAGTATTCCAAGGAATGGTGTCGACATCGGATTTACGCACGCGACTTTGGTCTACGATTTGACAACCAATAGTCACACACATTACTGACAATATGATTATTATTAAGGCTGGTTTCATTTCGAATCTGTTTTACCGGTATATGCCGCGGTGATGGAATTATAAACTCAATGGACCAGTAATAATGGTGAATTGATTCAACTGCCGGCTCCAGAAAATGATCCATCCATCACCTGATTAAAATAAATCCATTAACCGGACCGATAGATAGGATGCTTCCATGAATTGAAAAATTACTGCGACGGCAAATAAGATAAGTGCCACGAAATTAAGTACGAATGTTAGCTTAGAAGATAACACGATCACCCTCTATGATGTTGCCTAATTTATTTTTTTGGAGTATTTCCCCGACTGCATGATTCTTATATACTTTGGAGACAACTATTTTACAAATATATTCCTGCTCGCGGGCAACGGTCATTTCCAGATTTTCCGGTAAATGATCGTCAGAACCCAAATCAATGATCACATAATTCCAATCGTAATTGACATCGATTACATGGCCTTCCAGATTTACCAACTGAGTGGTTTGGGTCAAGCTGGTATCACCAATCAACTTATTATATTTTTGATTTAATGAGGCATATTCTGCCTCCAGATTGGCAAACTTATTCTCGACCGTCGCCATATTCTCATTCGTTGACTCCAAGGCGGCTATGGTCTTTTCCAAAGTATCTTTGGTTTCTAAAAATTCGATTTTGTATTTTTCGTAATCCCTGAGTGTCTCATTGATATTGGTAAAATCATTCAAGAGTGCGGAAATTTCACTGACATAGGCGTTTTCATCCTTCAATTGTTGCACATTGACTTCGAATTGATGCGCATCAATTTTCTGAATCGCCTGCGCCAGAGTATCCGCATAAATCACTACTCTTTCCTTCATTTTTGTCACATGATAAGCAAAATTGATTAATGATGTCTCATAGGTTTGGGGGTTTGAAATTTGCGCTCCATCAAGGGGATATCCAATTTTATTTGCCGTTTCCACTAATTTAGCAATAATTGCATCATCACGTTTGCGTATCGCATTCAAACCATCTGCCAGGTTCTTCCTGGTCGCTTCATAGGTGGTCAAATCCTGTAATTTTTCGTCCTCGATGTTAGGAATATCAAATAGTGTTGCGGTTTCGGATATCGCTGTAGCGAGGTTATCACGCTGAGTGCAAACATCTGATGCCTGTTTTTTTATTTCTTCGAGATAAGAATCGAATTTGGGGAAGGTCTTTGAAATCGGATCTTCTGAGTCATGATAATATGCCCATCCCAATACCCCGCCCGGTAATGGCTGTCCTTCGGACCCGGTAACCGGGTTGAGACTAATCCGTTTGTTATACTCTGTGCCACTATTGGCATCCAATGTCTTGACCACGGAATATACGGTTTCTGCCAGACTTTCACCGCGTTTTCTAAGTTCGTTGCGGCGTTCATACAATAAATATGAGTAAATTAATGATACTACCGCTGCAACTAACATTAAAATACTTATGATTCTATTTACCCAAAGCATATGTCACCTCATGCTGCTGATTATTATACTTGAAACGGGATTAAAAGCTGAAAACGAAACGTGCATAAACTAATGAAAAAACAGTTTAATCCATGACCTTATGAATACTGCCTAATTCAAATCATTAACCCTCACTAGTACCATTTCTTAATATCCATAACACTTTTTGCTTGTCAAATCATTTTTCTTAAGATGGAAAAAGAAACTTCAGCAATCTGTTACCCGCGAAGAGATACGTAATCGTGGTAATTGAAATAAAGATGCCATACGGTATATAGCGTGGCGCAGCACGCTGATGACACACGATTTGATATAATCCATGCATTACACCAACTGCCACTCCTGAAATTGAGGAAAGAAAGAGGATGATCAAAGTTGGCAACGGACCGAGAAAGGCACCAACCATGGCCATTAATTTGATATCCCCCATGCCGATCACTGGATGAGTTCCTTTTTGTTTCCGGCATGTAAAAGATACCAACAAGTGGGTTAATATACCGATCATCGCCAATAGTCCACCTCCACAAATCATCCCCAAAATAATATTGACAATAGCATATAAATGAGGCAATAACTCTTGTCCCCGAAGCAGTGTAAAATAGCTGATTATACGATCGGTAATAAAGGGCTCTGTCATGGAATGTTCCCACGCTATGGCAAACATGCTGAAGCGGTGAGTTTCAGGGAAAGCTGTCCCCCACAGAAATGCCAATAGAATACCCGCCAGAGTAATGATATTTGGTATCAGGCGATAGTTGTAATCCAGCCAGGCGATTACAGACAATGACGTAACCATGTATATATAGGGGACATAAAACGAAAGCGGCAGATTATACCGCCAGATATAGCGAAAGACTAGAATAAATACAACTGCGGTCAGCGCTTCTATAAGGACATAGCGACATGAAATCGACTTCTGACAATGACGGCATTTTCCCCTCAGAATCACCCAGCTTAAGATGGGAATATTGTCATACCAGGGGATTGGATGAGCGCATGCCGGACAGGCAGATGGGGGGGAGACAATTGATTTTTTTTGGGGCAGTCGCCAGATACAGACATTGAGGAAACTCCCGACGCAACCACCAACGATAAATGCCATGACATTAAAGAATAGATTTAATGAAATCATGATGGTTTGTTGGTGTAATGGTTGATTATTGTTGTTCAGAATCAGTCAGTCGCGGATTAATGTGTGACATTTCTCCGCAACCATTATTCCCCGCCATTCAGAATGCCTGACTGACTGGTATCGGAATCGGGTTCATTATTAATGATGGTGGAGTCAAGATATTCTCGCTTGCTCAACACCCGAGCAGAAGGAACGACCCTCGCCGCTGAATCAAGATGAAGATGCTGATCATCAAAAAAAATATGTGCCTTGAAGGCCTGCAGCATAGAATGTTTGGAAATACCACCGAGGAAAAACGCCTCATCGACCCGCACATTCCAAGCACGCAAAGTGCGGATTACCCGCTCATGCGCCGGACTATTGCGGGAGGTGACGATGGCGATGCGAATGGGAGGTGGATCAATTTTCAGGTGAGACTGAATATACGACAGGGTTTTCAATAATTTGGCAAATGGACCTTCCTGCAACGGTTTATAAGCATTTTCTTTTTCATGCTCGATAAAGGCTGCGACTCCCTGTTCCTTGTAGATTTGTTCTGACTCTCCAGAAAATATGACCGCGTCTGCATCGAAGGCAATGCGAATTTGATTGGTCTCGGGTGAAAAATTATCCGGAGGATCATAAATCAGTGCTGCGGCAAATCCAGCATCAATGCAGGCTTGCACGTTGACTTCAGATTTTGATAAATATAAGTCGACCTTGAATGATGCCAGATAATGAGTCAATGCCGCTCCCGAAGAAAAGGCTGCACGGGTGATATCCAAGTCGTAATTGCGAATCGAGTTAAATACTCGCAACCCGGTGTCGGGGCTGTTCTTTGACATGACAATAACCTCTACCAGGCGTTGCGGTTGCAAACTGTTCAAGCGTAATAAAGCCTTGATCAATGGAAAGGCAGTCCCAGGCTTCAACAAGTCATCCTCATGTTCGAGTTGAAATTTGGTGTAGGCTTCAATGCCTTTTTTTTCAAAAATGGTATTTTCGTCTTCCAGGTTAAAAAGCGAACGGGCGGAAATCCCGATAACCAGGCTGGCAGTAATCTCTTCCATAATATGTTTTCAATCGATTATTACTCTCTGAACATTTTCTGTTATAGTTCCATCAAATCTACGTAAATAATTGTCCTTAATGGAGAATTCGATTCCCCGTTAATTTCTCTATCCGGAGATTGCGATCAACTTTAATATACTCTACATTGACCTCGTCATATCCCGATAAAATTGTTTATTGTTCACCTTTGTCCCCATCGTCTAGAGGCCTAGGACACCGGGTTCTCATCCCGGCAACACCGGTTCGAATCCGGTTGGGGATGCCAGCCTGCTTACCATTTATGAATGACTTCGAGCCGCAATTGGCAGTCGAAAATCTCAATGTCACTTACAAGTCCATACAAGGCATGATGCCAGCAGTTCGAAATGTTTCCTTTAAATTGCAACAGGGGGAGATTTTAGCGCTGGTCGGCGAGAGTGGTTCGGGGAAATCCACCATTGCCTTGAGTGTGCTGGGATTATTACCATCACGGGATGCATTGACTACCGGACGCATCATGTATCGCGGGCGAAATTTGTTGGCGATGAGCAATCGGGAATTGCAGACACTGCGGGGAAATAAACTGGCTTTGATTTTTCAGGATCCCATGACTAGCCTTAATCCCTATTTATCCATTGGATTGCAAATCGCCGAGCCAATAAACAAACATCTTAATCTTTCCTGGCGAGATGCATATCAAAAATCTGTGGATATCCTTGAAAACATTGGCATAACGGATGCCGCGCGGCGGCGCAAGTATTATCCACATGAATTTTCCGGCGGGATGCGCCAACGCTGCCTGATTGCCGCTGCCCTGGCATGTTCACCTGAAATCATTATTGCAGATGAACCCACCACCGCTTTGGATGTAACGGTGCAAGCACAAATCATCAACCTGCTTCGCGATGAACAAAAAAGCCGCCAGCTTAGTATGCTCCTGATCACCCACGATCTCGGTATCGTCGCTCAAGTGTGTGATCGGGTGATGATCATGTACGCGGGAAAAATCGTTGAAGAAGGAACGGTGAAGGAAATCTTTTCACATCCGTGTCACCCCTACACCCGGGCATTATTGAAATCACTTCCCAGGATCGATGGCAAGGAAGATACGCTTTATCATCTGCCGGGACACCCTCCGATGCTTAATCAATTGCATCCATCCTCATGTGATTTTGCCCCCCGCTGTGAAGCCGTTCAGACTCGCTGCCGGAATGAGGCGCCTGCCCTGCAGTATGACGCCCAAGGACGCAAGCATAGCTGCCATTTCTCATGGGATTGGGACCGCAGCGTTGCTAACTGTGACAGCACCGCTAGGTTTGCTGCAACTTCTCCGCTTCAAGTGCGGGTTGAATCCCCAGGCGATCCCATCATTCAGCCTGCGTTTCTCAGCATCAAGGATTTGACGGTAAGTTATAAACGAGCCAGTTCATTCTCACAGCTATGGCGGACATCATTATTTACTGCAATATCCAATATCGACCTGGAGATGCATCGGGGAGAAGTTCTTGGACTCGCTGGTGAAAGCGGTTGTGGTAAGTCAACCCTGGCACGAACCATAATGGGATTAATATCGCCATCAGCTGGAACAATATTATATGATGGGGTGGACATGACTCGTCTTCATCGATGTCAACGCCACACTTATAAGATGAAAATGCAATTAATCTTTCAGGATCCTTATGCCAGCCTCAATCCTCGCTTTCGCGCTGTCGATATTATCGCGGAACCAATTGTTAACTTCGCGCTTGCCGACCGTCGTAATGCCCGCATCGAAGCACAGCGCCTGATGGAATTGGTGGGACTTAGTACCTCATGGTGTGATCGCTATCCCCATGAATTCTCCGGTGGTCAACGACAGCGTTTGGGAATTGCGCGCGCCCTGGCTAGTCGTCCGGAATTGCTTATATGTGATGAACCTGTCAGCAGTCTCGATGTTTCCATCCAGGCCCAGATTATTAACTTGTTACTTCAGTTACAAAACGAATTAAATCTGACCATGTTGTTTATCTCTCATGACCTCAGTGTACTCCGTTATCTGTCTGACCGGTTGGTTGTCATGAGGCAGGGAAGAATCGTTGAATCCGGCACAACCGATGAAGTCTTTACCCGCCCTCAACATCCTTACACACAAAATTTATTACGTTCTATTCCGATTCCTGATCCCGAAATAAAATCTATCTCTATGATTGATTGTAAGCTAAATTAAGTGGTTATTAGTCTCATGGAGATAGCGCAATGCGGAGATGATTTGTGTCATCGAAATGATTAAACTGTGTAGAAAGAAATTATTCCAATAAAGCGTATTCAAGAAGATCTCAGTGTTACAAAAAGCTTTTAATCGCGCCATGGCACAACTCCATAAAAATTATTTCTTTTGCGGTATAGGGGGGAGCGGCATGAGCGCGATCGCGCAGATTTTAAGACATCGCGGACATCGGGTTATGGGTTCCGATCGCAATTATGATCAGGGTGTTAATTTGTCCCTTTATCACCAGCTCCTCGCCCAGGGGATTGAATTGTTTCCCCAGGATGGCTCGGGGATGGATCAGGCAGTGGATGAACTGGTGGTGTCGACGGCTATCGAGAACCACATACCAGAAGTGCAACACGCCCTGACACGTCAAGTTCCCATAAAGAAACGCGCGGAAGTTTTAGCTGACATTTTTAATCCGACTTATGGGTTTGCGATTGGCGGCACCAGCGGCAAATCAACCGTGACCGGGATGATCGGCCATATCCTGTCGGTCGCAGGTCGCAATCCCACCATCATTAACGGCGGGATCATGGAAAATTTTGTTGGTCATAACTATCTTGGCAATGCCGTTTGTGGCGGTAGTGAGATCACGGTTATCGAAGCGGATGAAAGCGATGGCACCATCGATTATTATCATCCAGAAATTGCCGTGGTGACCAATATTTCCCGCGATCATAAGCCATTACACGAGTTGCATCGACTTTTTTCCAGCTATTTGGCCCGAACACGGGATAAGCGCATCATCAATCTCGATTGCCCTGAATCGATCAGGCTGCTTGACGAATATCCGGATGCAATTACGATTTCATTAATCAATCCCGCAGCTCGGTATATTGCCACTGATCTTCACATTAACACCGCTGGCATCGGCTTTAAGCTGGGTGAGATTTCCGCTCAGCTGCCCATGCACGGCAAACACAATGCCTACAATGCACTTGCCGCCATTGCCGCCTGCGCCCAAACCGGAATACCGCTCTCAGCCTGCACTTCGGCATTAGCCGGATTTCACGGTATCCGTCGGCGGTTGCAGGTGGTGGGAGACATCCGGGGAATAAGGGTGGTTGATGATTTTGCCCACAATCCCGATAAGATCAGCGCCACCCTGGGAGCCCTGCGGGTCATTGCTAAACGTTTATTGGTAATTTATCAGCCGCATGGATATGGGCCAACGAAATTCAACCGTGATGGGATCATAACCACATTCAGCATGCTGTTAACTCCGGATGACTGCCTCGCCATGCCCGAAATCTTTTACGCCGGCGGAACTGCTGATAAAAGCATTTCATCGCAAGATTTGATTAATGGCATTGCCGCTCATGGCTTGAATGCGCGATATATTCCGGATCGAGATATGATAACTGAGTGG
>CAZTTH010000004.1:95086-113546 GCA_964615975.1 uncultured Lentisphaerales bacterium
CGCTCATGGCTTGAATGCGCGATATATTCCGGATCGAGATATGATAACTGAGTGGTTGGGAAACGAAGCCCGCAGGGATGATATCATTGTCGTCATGGGCGCTCGCGATGACACCCTCACTGAATGGGCGAAAGCGATCGTTGATTATTTGACACTGAAATCCGCCAGGTGATTAGGCTTTTGATATTTGTTCTATATCAAGTATCAAATAGCAAATTTATGAGCAAAGATTAAAACAGCGAAAATCTTCAGGAAATCGTACTTCTTCACCCAGGCAAACAGGGTAAAAGAATTCAAGATTAATTTAATTGCGATACTTGGTTCTTATGGATAAAATCATTATAGAGAAAATGCGGATAAACACAATCATTGGCATTCATCCTCATGAGCGCAAAAAGAAGCAGGAAGTTTTCGTGACCCTGGTTCTCTCCACCGATATTCGCATGGCGGCGCTCACCGATGATCTCGCACATGGGGTTGACTACGAAGCGATTAAAAACCGGGTATTTCTCTATGTCGAGGCATCGGGATGTTATCTGTTGGAGAAATTGACTGTGGATATCGCCAGTCTGGTGCTCATGGAATTTCCCGCAATCGATAAGATTCTGGTGCGGGTTGATAAACCTGCCGCATTGTCACAAACGCAACAGGTAAGTGTCGAGATCGATCGGTCAAGGGAGGAATGTTAGCAACCGGCGGAATGGGGTGGTGCAACACCTTTTGGTTCAGTCATTAATATCCAAAAAAATTCAATTTCGCGCGTATTTCATCCCTTTTAGCCGGATCTGAAGTTAACTCCAGGGCCCGCATCAGATTCTTTCTACCATTATCGTATTCTTCCAAATGATTTAATTGCAAGACCCCCAGATTGTAAAACGCCTCGGCAAGCGGATGAATGGCGAGGCATTGTTCATAGGCTGCTTTGGCTTCTGCATATCGGGTTAACGACTCACAAACAATTGCATAATTATAATAAATTTCATATTTATCCACTCCCAGATTAAAGGTAATCTGGTAATATCGATAGGCGAGCTCAAGTTTATTCTGCGCCGTGGCAATCAACGCCTTCATAGAGTATACCAAACCATTCTCCTGATAGGTATCAAGTATAAGGTCACAAATCTCATCCGCCTTAGTAAAATCCTGGTCATGGAAATATCCCATAGCCAGATTCAATAAATTGGGCAAATTATAAGGATCGTAATGGCGGTATTTTTCCAGGATCGGCACTGCCTCATGAATTTGACCTAGATCACACAACGCCTTGCCCCAGAAAAACAAAGTGGATTTCTGATAAGGATTATAATGATAGACTAGTTTGGCTTCCGCCAAGACTTTGGATGGATCTAGATCTACTTGGTCCGCATAGGTCATTCTGCCATAATGGACATCAGCTTGATATATGTTTTTGCCAAGGTAGAGAAATGCCGCAAACAACACGCCAAATACAATTGATCCCGGCCAGCAAACACCCGCTGGAATTCTTATCGTCTGCCCAGTTCCAGAATTATTGCGTCCGTTAGTTTCGGTATTGTAATCAGAATAAAAACACCAGATACATCCCAGATACACTCCTAATAAATAGGTCGGCACCATCCGGTAAAGCGGAAAACCAAATCCTGCGGTTACCATAAAGCCGATCATGCCCAGGATTATCCCTGAAATCATTCCCCAATCTTTCGTTTGGGATGGCTGCAAAACCATTTTAAATATTATCCGAAAAAAAAGCAGGATACCCCATCCAGTAATTACGACGCCTATCAATCCAAGATCCGCAAACAGATTCAAATAATCATTATGGACTTGATCGGCATTAATCATCTGTGCATAGGTCGGATCACGAATAATGGCATTGGTATAACGCTGGTACAGGGTTTTGAAATTTCCCAAACTAACACCGATTATGGGATTATCCCGGATCAGCTCAACGGTATTCAACCAATAGATAATCCGGACCCATAAACTGCTGATCGATCCAGGGGGCCGTTGACGCTCTGATGTAGTCAGCGATAATGGTTTTTCCGTGACATAATCACCAATAGTTTTGCTGACCACATTATAAGCACGGCCAAACTCCCAATGCCAACCGGTTGAAGACCAGTTTGCCATGACCAGAAAAAGTATCAGTCCGATTATCAATACCCGGAGTTTCCCACCGAATTCAGGAATCAATTCGCTATGCCGGAGGCGAAAGAATAACCCTATTGCAAACAGTAAACTTATTTGTACCGCCACTGCCAGCCATGCCGCTTTGGTGTAGGTAAAAAAGAGAAAAATTCCCATCACCAGGGTAGCCGCTGCCGCCCAGTGAATGTGCCGTTGTCGCTTGCTGAAAAGCACGATACTCAAACCCAGAGGCCAGATCATGACCACATATTCAGCGGCCATGTTTTTATTGCTGAAAGTCGCCCCGGGGACAATGGTTTGCCGCACCAGGTCCCACCCCCACCAGTATTGTCCCAATCCAATTGCCGCGACCATCACCCCGGTAATTAAAAGTGCTTTAATCAGCAATTGCCGGACGCTTGTATCATGCAGCAATTGTATCGTCAAAAAAAGCCCGGTGGCAGCAGAGACCCATTGAATCAATACCTTGATGCCATCATAGCGATTAATCGCCCAAATCAAACTTATACCAGACCATATCAAGAACAGAATTATGGGAAGATCGAATGCGGATCGCCGCCAAATCAAAGGGTGTTTTCCAGTACCTTGATAACACCATAAACCAATGAATAATAACGTGCCTGATGTCAGATAGAGAATTTGCGGCAGATGGGTTTGATCCCAGCTTGGTTGGCGGAAAAACAATGGCGCCAATGGGGCAACCGCAATAACAATGGCATAGCTCCGGCCCAACATGGTTTTAATATGACTGATGAAAGTTAATGATCATGAGTATTGCTAACCTTGCTGATTAAACAGCGTTTATTAGTTGCTATTTTATTCATTGAAAAAGACTGTGCCACAGCCATCACCCCGCTTTCGCCCAAACTTGTCCAGCTCTATTTCTCCCCTGACGATGAAAGGCGCTTACATGAATCAATACCCGAAAAACTTTAATTGCGCCTTGATCTCCTCTCTCCTTCCCGGATCAGGGGTTAATTCCAGGGCTTTCTGCAGATTTGCCTTGCCTTCAGCAAACTCCTCCAAATAATTTAGTTGAATCAGACCGAGTTGCTGATAGGCTGAAGGATATGGGTGCATTTTCAGGCATTGAACAAAGGCTTCCTTTGCTTCTCGGTAACGTTGCAGATTCATGCAAACATTACCATAGTTGTAATAGACTTCATACTTATCGACTCCCAAACTGAAAGTGATCTGATAAAAACGATAGGCTTTGACCAAATCATTTTGCGCGGTGGCAATCAAAGCCTTCATGGAATAGACAAAGCCATTTTCCGGATAATTATTTAATATCTCGTCACATATGGCGCTGGCTTGGGAAAACTGATTCGTGGCAAAATAAGCCATTGCCAGGTTCAAGAGATTGGATAGACTATACGGATCATAATGTCGATAGAGCTCCAGCATCGGAATACTTTCATCGGTTTTGCCAAGATCAAACAGGGATTTTCCCATAAAGAAGTATACGGCATTGTTGAAGGGCGAGTAACGTGCCACTAACTTGGCTTCCGCAAATACCTGTTGCGGATTGACGAGAAACTTATCGAAGGATGACATCCGACCATAATGAATATCAGCTTTTCGCAGGTTATTGCCAGCAAAAAGAGAAACCACAAATAAAAATCCAAAAACAATAAACCCGCTCCAGCGCCCCAAACCGGGCAGTACAAACGATGGCATTTCTCCCCTTAATGCCTCTTTGCCCGGTGCCAAAAAGGCATGATTTAACTGATGGGATAACCTCCAACTACAACCCAGTAAGCAGCCAAGTAAATAAGTGGGAACCATACGATAAAGTGGGAACCCAAATCCCGCAGTAATAAAAAATCCCAGCATCCCTATGGTAATCCCCCAAAATACCCCGGGGTTTTTAAGCCCTTCAATCTTTTTTGCTAATCTTAACCATATGATCAGCAAGGTAATCGCTCCCCACAGGGTGATCAGACCGCCGATTATCCCTAAATCCGCCACAATATTCAGATAGTCATTGTGGACCTGTTGAGCATCAATCTTTTCTGAAAATGTAGGGTCGCGAATCAAGGCATTGGCATAACGTGGATAATGAATGCGGAAATTACCTAATCCCACTCCCTTGACCGGAAAATCCTTGATTAATTCCAGCGTATTAAACCAATAACTGAGCCGCACCCAAAGACTGCTGAGCGGAACCGCGGTCTGCCTTTTTCCTGGTTCTTGAGGAGTAGACGCTGGAGTAGATGGACGCCCCTTGGTATAGTCACTCACAGTTTGATTAACCACATCCAACGCGCGTCCAAACGCCCAATTAAATCCGGTCGGGGTCATATTTGCCAGGATTAAGATAAGGATGCCGGCAACCCCGATTAACCCCAGTTTCTTCCTGAAATTCTGCGCCAGAAAAGCGCGATTTGTCACCTCTTCCGGTGGACCGGAATGTCCGCGCACCGATTGAGATCGTCTCTTCCCGACCCCCACATAAACACCAACCAGTAGGAGCATCATTACAGCCTGTCCGGCCATTGCCAGCCAGGCCGCCTTGGTGAAGGTAAAAAACAGGAAAAGAATTATAACCAATGTCGCGGACAACCACCAGAGGGAAATCCGGCGCAGTTGGCTGCCAAGAAAAAGCGCGATTCCCAACGGCATGATCATGACCATATATTCGGCCGCCATGTTTTTATTACTGAATGTGGCTGCCGGCGCGATGGTTTGATCGACAAAATCCCATTGCCACCAATACTGCCCGATTCCGATCAGGGCCAGTACTACTCCACTGCTGAGAATTGCCTGCAAAATCCAGAGGACATCATCTTCGTTTTCGACCCACTGGGACATCAGAAAAAATCCCAATCCGGCAATCGACCATTGCAATAAAATTTGAAATCCATAATAGCGATTAATCGCCCAGTATTGGCTGATGGCAGCCCAGAGCAACATGATCAATAGCGGCAACCCCAGACTTGAACACTTGACGATCAGACTGGGTGACGCGATACCACGATAAAACCAGATCGTCGTAAAAAGCAAAGTTCCGGTAGTTAAATAAAGAATTTGTGGTAAATGCGTGGGATCCCAACCATGTTTGGTGAATACCAGCGGCGCCAGTGGCGCCAGCGCCACGAATATCGCGAACCAACGTAATATCGCCTTGTTTTTATTCCCCATTCCGGCGTTCGATCGCGACTGGCTGTTTACCTTACTATCGTCTGTTGTATGTTGCGTTCGTTTTCGACTCACTATCAGGATTATATCCTTATGTCAAACCCCTGTGGGGTATTGCGGTTGGTTATCGATTCCATATGTATCGTTCGTCATATTTCCATAACAAACTCAGAAATTCTTCACGAAACGAGTCTTGGCGATGATGCTCTGCTTGGTGGGTAATATAATCATTTAATGCTTTAACATGCGATGGCCTTACCGAAAAGGCACTTGGACTTTTGTCGAAAAACAAAACGCAGGCAAATTTGTGATAACGATTGTGGCATGATTATAAAGTCTAACACCATCGCGGGTATATACATTATATATATGGTAACCAGGCGCCATATTAGCAAACCCCGGGAAAGAGAATAAAGACCCCGTTGGGGTATAACCTTGATTTCTCCATACCTTACCCCAACGGGGTTACACCATTTGTCATTCCTCCCTCCCCGCCTCTAATCCCGCCAGCCCAGGAAGTGCTTGAATTCCTTCATGCTGTCCTGATCGAATTTGATGCGGAAACGGAAATAAACCCCCTGACTGGTGTATTCTCCGCGCGAGAAATCGCGATCATAAAATCCTACCAGGTTATACCCCACACTGACCCAGACATTCTTGATCACCTTGCAACCGATCGACGGTCCGGCGGAATATTCCGTAGTCCCCAAATTCCAGGAATGCAATGCCAAGGTCCTGAAACCAAGGTCAAATCGTTTGGTAATATCATAACGGGTTTCATAACCGAGAAGACTCGTCAAACCATCGTAGAATTCACCATCAATGGTGTTGAAGGTGTATTTCAGTCCCAGCTTGAAGGAATTTTGCCAGCGCTCGATGGGTTGATAATTCGCGTTCATGAGTTCTACCAAGCGCTGATTCTTGGTGTTGGTACTGGAACCCTGTACCTCATCATAGATATAATCCAGACGATTGAAAACAATCCAATCCGCCTCATCCCATGGCCGGTATGCCAATCCCTGACTGACATCCAGACCGAGTGTGTCATCACCACCATGAGCGTCAGTTTGGTATACCTGGGTACGCAGTGACAGTGTCAAACCTTTCTTCATTTGACCGATGATGCCGGTCTGCAAACTATGTTTATCTTCACTGTCGGACATTCTTTCTTCGATACGGGTAGCCCAGGAATAGTTGGTTTGATTATAGGTCCCTCCCAGTGAAAGTGCGGTAAAATCCTCCCGACCTCCTGAGGACGAGGGGGTATTGACATTGAACGGCCCGCCTGCCTGAGCGTCCATGATGGTGCGTGATTGATCAATTCCGCCGCTCAAACTCCAGCGCTCGTTAACCTGCCATTGCTGACCTAATCCCATGACCGCAAACATGCGTTCACTGTTTTCGCTAAGCTCCCGGCTGATCGCGGTATCGAAATTACCGCCTTCCCAAGGCTTGGTCTTGAGGCCAACCCGTGAATTATGAGTGTCCGCACTGTCGCCATCCGTGATTTCATGTTCACCGAATACCGCAACTTTTGGATTGATATTGTAATCGGCGCCGTATATCGTGCGGGTGGGAAAATCACTGTTTTCATTGCTATTGCTGAGTGATTGATAATGATCGACACGGAACGTCAGACGGTTATCCAACATTCTGTAATCGCCGCCGATCTTGCTTTGCAGGGATTTGGAATTCGTTCCGCCCTTTTGTTTATCTTCCGCGTGCACCAGCCCGGTTCGGAACGCATACCGATCCTTGCTATATTCCACGGTTCCGTCCATCACATCGCGTTCAGCGTCCGTGGAAAGGTTATTTTCACGATAAGCCAATCCACTCACTTTCACATGATCGGTTACTTTGACACCCCCTTCAACCCCCATTTTTCGAGTGCCGTTTTCGCTGCCGTTTTGCTGTCCCATGCCGAATGCGCCGTTCTGTTCGCGCAGATACACCTTGCCCTGATATTTGGCGCTGTTGTGGGATATTTCTGTTATGTAAGCGCTGCCATCGCTTTTCATTCCCAGATTCTCATTGTCGGTGCGCGCAATTTCCGCTTTGAACTCGGTGTCCTTCATGAATTCATAGCTGAAGTCGGCGCCATACAAATCTGCTTTCTTCAAGTCTTGCTCTTCATGGGCATGGGTGGCGCCGATCTCGAGTTTCTCATCGAGAAATTTAACCGCTCCGCGGCCGCCATAATTATAAGCGGTATTTTGATTTGAATCTGATTCGTATTCGATGATGATAAAGATCGGATCCAGATTATGATCGCGGCTGAAAATCGGGCGCTTGAAATACAGCGTGCCATCCGTATAATCAATGTCATAATCAACATGCCGTGCCTGTGTCTGGCTGCTGCGGATGATTTCACTGCGGAAGCGGTCGCGGGTCTCGATGGTGATCTTTTCAGAATTTAGAACGATTGATTTGCGGGACAATCGATACAATCCGGAAGTGCCGTCGCCCCGAATCTCATCACGGACATAGATGAGATTGGTATCACTGACAAACCCGTTGAATTCAAAGTTCTTGCTTTGGTATTCGGTTTTAACCCCGGTCAGACTGCGGCTGTAACGTGATAATTCCGTTACCGACAAGCCCGTATCAAAATCGCCAAACAACGCATAAAACATCCCGCGCTCGATCTTGACGTAAAGCTTTTCGGCGCTGGCGGTTTCATACTGCTGATTGGTGGCGTCGCCATAAAGGGTATAATACGTATTGGGATCAATGGTTTGTTTCTGACTGTCATTGTTGGTGACTTTGTCGGTGTCATAAGACATGGTCAGCAAATACTTGCCTAATATCTTTCCTTTGGCAAAAAACGCGATGCGATTTTCGTCATAAAAATCTTCCTGTTCATCACCGGGTACGAGGGCATGCATGTTTTTGCTGATGGTGTTATAACCCACCGTGCCATCCGCCAGACCGACCAGGATCCAATCCCGCAATCCCGGAGACAGCCAGGCCATGATTTCTTCATCCTTATCATCGGCATCCTCGCCAAAATTAAATTTCACAGTCACTTCACCGCTGGCCGAAGTCGGTTCGAGTTTGAGCAGTGCAATTCCATCGTAACCAACCCGATAATGACTCCTGCTGCCATCGATTCCCAGAATCAGATTGCGATCGAAACTTTCTTTTTTCTCGTGACCGGCATAGGGTGAATTGACCGTGAATTCACCGATCCCGCCAAAACGCACCGGAAAACCGTCCCGGTCAGTCAGTCTGACCGCAATGACCGGCGGAGTTTTGCCATCCGCCACCAGAAACGATTTTTCAGGGACAAAAACAGCGCGAACCGGTGATGTCGAAACATGAACTTTATGCTGGACCCGTTTGACTTCATTGCCTTCTGGCCCGATAAATACCGCTTCAAATATATTGTCGCCATCCTTGAGCGAGACCGCGTGCCAGCTGCTCAATCCCACGGTTTTATCACTATTCATAATATCTTCTTCAAACAGGAGAACATTCACTTCTTTGCCGGCGAGGAATAGCTTTACCTTGTGTTTTGGCAGATGCTTGATCCCAACATTCACGAACGGCAGTGGCGGCAGGTAATCAGCTGTGGGATAAGCCCAGGCATTCTCTGGTTCCGTTTTATCCAGCCAGCTATGATTGAAACCCACCTGAGGTTTGGGATAATCATTAATATCGATGACATCATCCTGCTTGACTTTGAATTTACCGATCACTTCGACGGTCTGCATGCCGCTGTCACCGGTTTGTTGTAATATCATTTCCGTTTTCGGAGTTTTGATTGATTTCGCGTCCTCATCCTTGAATAAAGCCATGGTCTGGAATACTGCCTCCCCATCCACTTTGCTGAGATCGCAGGCAAATTCAATTTTCTGCTCCCAGTTCACCGTCTCAGTCGGTAATTTGACTTGAATAAACGCGTCCGTCACCTTCATTTCCGCTTTGCTTCCGGGAATCATCACGCTATCCTGGTCAACGACAGTGCCCGGTGGCATCATGATAACCACTTGCATGTCACTGACTTTCACCACCTCACTCTTGAGCGTAACTACCACTGCAGCTTGTTGGTTATCCCGTTTGCCGGTAAGCTGAATACCAACATATCCCATGGGAGGCGCTTTTTCCTTCAGCTTGAAATCCGCCCGCCACATGGTGCCGCCCTGAACATCGACAAACTGGGAGTAACCACGGCCCGCAAAACGGTTGTTCCAACCATCCATCAGTTCATATTGTTCGGGAATGGTATCGATATCCAGTTGCACAATGTGGGTTCCGGGTTTGACACCTTCGATATGATACATGCCGCGCTCGTCGGTTAATACATACGTTCCATCCTCGAGATAGATGCGAATACCGGGTACGCCCTTGATTTCCCGGTTTGTCGTTTCCGAGATTTTATCGTCTTTACCCGGTGTTTGTTCTACATATACCGGGCGATATTCTCCCGTCTTTCCATTAGTTTCCGGATGTCCATTCCCTGTCGATTTTCCATTCACTTCCAGCCACGCTGTAACCCGGCCGATGATCAGGGTTTTATTCTTCATCAAGTCGTCCTGCACCTGGACTTCAACTCCGGCGGCATTGGACTTGAGTATGTTCTGACCATCAGTCCCGGTTGCGGAGACGACATTGGTCGACCTGCCGAGCTTGGCGCCGGCGCCGACTTCGACGAGGTAGCTCAGTTTTACCGATGTTTTGGTGGGAATCGTGCCGATGGCGAAGGTCATGGTCCGCCCGTCAGCGGCGATGACAGGATCAGCAAAAGGCAGACCATCCACCTTGGCAGTTCGCGGGGTATAACGGAAACCGGAGGGGAGAATGTCGGTAATCACCACATCCAATGCCGGCAATGCCGAGCCGGGATTTTCGATTTCCACTGAATAGACGAGAAATTCCCCGATCCCGGCCGTCGATTTATCCACCGATTTGCGCGCAAACAGATCGGTGGCAAGAATAACCGGATCCATTGGCACATCGATTCGTACCGGCGGCCCCGCCGGTACGAAGAAGCTCTCCAGCCGTGAACCAATATCCAGGACAAAGGGCGCTCCCGGCAGGGTTTGCAGCACCGCGTCCGGCACCACCGATGGCAGAGAATGTGTAGCGGGCGGTGAAATCTGATAGCGGTAATAGACTTCGGGATGCACCAGCGGAAAGCGGAACATCCCCGTCGGGAAAGCATACACCCGGCCGCTGCTGTCGGTGGCAGTACCGCCGGAAATTATCGTCGATGGGTAAGTGCTGAAACCGTCATCCCCAAAAACCTCAGCCGGTTGACCGGTTCGGGTATCGATCAGCGTGATGGTAACTCCGTCTATCCCCTGGCCCGTCTGGGAATCAAAAATCAATCCAAACGGATCAACCAGGATATCCGCTTCAACCTTACGAACCGCTTCGGGATCAAGCGGATCGATGTACACTGCCACGATTTTGATGTTTTCTGAAACGGTCAACTCTCCATCGTGAAACGTGGCGGGCGGTGTATCGGTTTGGATATAACCATTGAATACACCCGTGTTGGGACCCGACTCATAAAGACGTAAGATTTCTTCATCACCATTGACGGAGATGGTGATGAGGATTGAGTCGATGCTGTTCGGGTCTCGGTTTTGATCGCCATCGATGACCCGCAGGAAAGCGGGCTCGCCGATGGAGTAGGAATCAGCAGGAATGGTGGAAATGCCCGCCTGTAATTGACCTTCACTGAAGTGGATGCTGCCCGGGAATGAACCAAAACCCGGCAACCCCATTGGGTGCATATTGCCATTGCCATCCTGATACAGTGGGATCGTGGAAACCACAAACTGATTCGCGGCAGGGTTATTTGGCGCGGAGTACTTAAAGAACTCAATTTGGGGGTTGGTGCGTGACACCACCATCACCATCGCGGTGGCTTCATTCGAAACAATCACCTCGGTGCCGTCTTTGCCCGTTGCCGATACCTGATTGGTTGCATCTCCGGGAATCATGCCAGCATCGATTACTACCTGATAGCGGAGAATCCGAATCGTTTGTTGCGGCACCGTGCCGATGGGGAAGATCAGGGTGCGGCCATCGCCGGCAATGTCGGGATCGGCAATCGCCACTCCATCGAGGGTGCTTTTGCCGGTTTGGTAGTTGAAACCGACCGGCAAAATATCGGTGATCCTGACATCCTCAACCGGCAAGGCAATGCCCGGATTTTCAATTTCGATAAGGTATTCCAGGGTATCACCGCGAGGAATGATATTGGCAGCGGCAAATTTCCGTACCTTCAAGGTCGTCTGAATCGTCAATGGATCTACGGGAATATCGATATGCAGCGCCGGTCCGGGATTGACCACAAAGGGATCGAGGCGCGAGCCTTGTTCGAGGGCGAATGGCGCCCCCGGCAAGGTTTGCAAAAAGGCATCGCCGAGCACCGAAGGAGCGCGATAATTGACCGGCAATTCGATGACAAACTGATAATTTCCGGGATAAACAAAAGGAAAGCGAAATGTCCCCTGCGGATAGTTATAAACCCGGCCGCTTTGATCGATTACCGTGCCGCCGGTAGTCATCGTTTCCGGATAATCGCTGACCCCGTCATCGCCGAATACCTGTGCCGGGTTGCCGGTATTCAAATCCATCATCGTCACCACCACACCGTTTACCCCCACCCCGGTTTCGGAATTGAAGACCACGCCATAAGGATCAACAATCGCGGATGCCGCCGCCGCGTCGGTTTGATCGTAAATGTCCGTGTAGGTTGCGTTGATGGCGATATTGGTTCCCACCGTCAATTCGCCGTCGAATTGAGTTGGCGGCGGCGATCCGGTAGGGATGTAACCGGTAAAGACACCGGTATTCGGACCGGTTTCGATCAGAGTGATGATTTCCCGGTCATTGATGTTGCCCCCAACCGAGATGGTCACCTGAACGATTTCAACTTCATCCGGATTCGTGTTTTGATCGTAATCCGTCAGCCGCAGAAAGGCAGGTTCACCCTGATGATATTGCTGCACCGGCACGACCGGCAGAGGCTGGGAGAGATCGAGTGGAGTGCCGAAGAAGGTGGGCGGATCCAGCGGAGCAAAGTCACCGCTGTTGTTGGGGTTGTATTGCGAGGCGCCGATCGGCAGCAACAGAGCGCCGGGATATGCCGGGGCATATTGGAAGAATTCCAGAGTCGATGGTGTCCGTTGCGTTACTTTGAGCTCAACGGTATTGGTCGTGCTGGTACGAGTTTGACCGTCCTGCAGTTGATAAGTGATGAACGCGGTGTTGCTGATCGTGTAGGACTGGGTTTGCGCAGAGAGATTGACGTCGGCAAGGAAGAGGGCGGTAAAGAGGGCAAAAAGTCGAATCACTCTGCTATATTGGTTATTATATATAACCAATATAGCAGAGTGAACCAGCTTGTGGTTCTCGGTGGTTGCCGGTTGGGTCCGGCGCGGGGTGGAAAGATTGAATACCATTTATGCCGATCGGTCACGCGGAAAAACTGTCGAATGTTTTTGCCACAGAGACACAGACCTGCATGCCGGAATGATGGGGAAGAGTGATAGAGGAGTTTGGGTTCGTCGTCCTGTCAATGACCTGACATGAGTTCGCCGCCAATGTGACTGGTCGTGTTCATAGAAGTCAGGCACGACTCGTGCTCCCGCGTGCGGGACACGGTCGTCCGGAAACGCCACTAATCGTGGCTTACTACAAACCGTTTTATCACATAAACGACTAAAATTCTCATGGTCATCACGAGCGACAACCAACGGGTATTCATTTGGTTTCAAAATGGTACCAGTGCTCCAAATATAAATCGATATCTTGCATCGGTTATCCACATGACATCCTGTCTCAAGTTCGATCCTTGGACATTACACTTCATGGGTTCCAATGAATGACTATCGCAAAATGCTCTTGCCAACTTTCCCTGCCGGCAGACAGGTCTGTGCCTCTGTGGCTGATTAAAGGTTGCAAACGACTGGGACGTCCGCCGGCAATGGCCGGCAGACGCCCGATCGTCTGGTTAATGATCGAATTGAATGTTATTGAACAATGACATTGAATTGCAGGGTAATCGATTCTCCCGCACGGAGTTCGCCAACCGCCGCGCCTGCGGTTGCCGGCAGAACGCCCGAAGCATTAGTCATGTTAATAGTGATATCACCGCCAAAATCACCGGTATAGGTAACCCCGTCATTGTTGGCATCAGCCACATCCGCGGTAAAATAGCCGGTACTGCGTGGACTCGCTCCACCTCCAGTATAGGTCGCCTTGACTTCCTCAGCTCCACTATTAGCCCCGGCACTTGCGGGTGTAGCGGGTGTTGAAAAATCCTCGATAAAGATAAAATCGAGACCGAGATTATTGTTAAGATCGTCACCAATAGTTGTCAAACTGGCACTAGCTCCAGCGGACACGCCATTACTGATGGTAATCGAGTAACGTATATATGCACCCGGGATGGAGAGTGGATTCGTATTATAGTTAAACGGATCCCATATCGTCGTGGCTGTTTTTTGCACGGATATTTCTGATGTCGCGACTTTAAAGTCGTCGTCGTCAGAATGTTCGCCGTCCTGTACAGCATCATCACCATCTTGCGCGGTACTATAGCTGCCGGCACCGTCGGCAAATACCACCTCATCACAACTGGTATGATCGTCACCATCGGTATCTTCCGTGGTAACAGAACCCTGAGAACTTGCCGTTCCACCATTACGGGTAGTTGCCTTTAAGTGATATGAGGCAATATCATTATTGACCCGGGTTATCGGTACCACATTGGCTGCGGACGCGGAAACAATAAACACAGATATGCTCTGGTCGGGGGCTAATTCATCGATGAAAGTGGCCGTATCGGAGCCCGATTGATAGGTACCGTTTCCGTTACCATCAACAAAGACGCTGACACTGGTCAGATCAAAGGCATCAAACCCGCCATGCGCTGCTGTTGTGCCCGTCCCTTTTGCAAACGATGCCAGGGAATAGTCCTGGGTATTATTCCCATTGTTGGTAACCGTAAACGTGAGGACATAATACGAACCGCCACCGGGTCCCCCCGGTACCACGGCGGTGACCGCACTACCAACTTCTGCCACAGTCAGGTTGACCTTGTTATCAACCTTGAACGATGTCACTGTACCGGTCGAGCCTTGCGCTTCCGACTGAATGTTCCCCGTCGGTGAGCTGTTGATGGTACTTTGCGTAAGACCACCCACTGAATAGCTCAGCAGTGCTTTGTTGTCTACTTGTGTACACGCCAGCGTCCCCGCCGCGTATACCGACGGCGCCACTCCAAGCATAAAGCCCAGAACGGCCAATACCGCCAACCATTTTAACCATCTTGTTTCTTTCATTTTTGTTCTCCTTTGTTTGTTGTTTATGGGTTTGTTTGTTGTTGGTTGTTGTTGGTTGATTGGTTTATATAAGTGCATGTTGGGTTTCCTTTTGTTTTATTTTGGGTGTTTGTTCTTGGTTGCTGATCGCAGGGATCACATTTAACCATCGGGCGGCGGCCCGGTGGTTTGCGGCCGATCCCGCGATGGCCACAAATTTTTGCACCGTCGCCTGCGTTTGATTGCTGTATATGTTTTCATAATTCTACCTCCTGAAATTTTAATGTTTTTTATCGAATGCATAAATTGGTGAATCGGTATTATTATTTCATAAGTCGTTCCTCCTAAAATTTTTAGCTTAAAAATTTTTCTCTAATTTTTTTGCCACAAAAAATTTACCGGCGTTTCGGCTTGGTCGCTCCATTGACGATCTCGATATCAGTCACCAACAACAGATCGACAATATTGAAGTCGCCATCCGGCTGGTAAACAATTATGGTTCGTTCCTTGGGGTCCAACGCCAGGAATTCCGGATGGATGACCTCAATATTCCGCCCATCCGCCAGATGGAGAACAAAAGGCCGAAACGGCGTCGTTTTATATAATCTCCTTACTTCTTTTAGCGTCATAAAATTTTACCTGCAATTTTTAATAGTAATTTTTTTGCCGCAAAAAAATTAAATTATTTGAGTTCCGCGCGATAATACACCTCCCCTTCCTCGCCCGGATTGACGGAATTCTTCAATCGCCATTGGACATTGGTATAATCCTTGGCAATCGCCGGCCGCATCTTACCCGGTTCTGTATCATCCGGCACTTTAAGGTTTTCCGGCTTGTCATAGATCTTGCCCTTGTCCACGGAAAAATAGACATCGGCTTCGGCGCCGCCGAGGGTGCCAACCAGAAACACCATGTCTTCGGGTATGGCGTTATTAACCACCAGATTATCCGCCTTTTCCGTGCTGATATTGTTCAGCTTCACCGTGTAGATGATGTGGTCTCCGGGTACCACTGTTTCCGCCGGCACACGCTTGACTTCTTTCTCTCCTTTTTCGTTTACCACCACAACTTCCATCTCCGCCAACATGGTCAATTTGACATGTCCCTCACCCGCCGGCCTGGTTGCCGCGTTCAACGCAACTTCATCGGCTGCGGGTGTTGCCGCAGCTGGTGGCGATGCTTCCTGCGCCTGCGTGATTGCCGCGCACAAGGAAAAGGTCAGTAGTGATTTGGTTAATAGTTTGCATTGCATAATCTTGGTTCCTTTATTAAATGGCAAAGGTGATCCGCGCCGGGATTATCCCGCACACGGATCACCACACTGCCTTCTTCGTTGTATGAATCTAATTCTTGCTTAGTTAATTTTTACCGTGAACTTGACGTGCTGTTGCGGTGACCCCGCAGCCATGGAGCCGATATAAACAGTAACAAATCCGGTTGTAGTGCCGTTGACATCAGCCGGATCAACTGCAGGATGATCGAAAATATCGGTCATCGGGTCTTCACCATTACCATCATTATATTTGAGCGTATTCAGCTTGTAGGTCGTGTTCGCGGGAATCGGATCGCTAAATACCACATTCGTGGCGGTGCCGGACCCGGTCGCGGTAACCGTGATGGTATAGGCGATCTCTGAGCCGGGAATCGGGGTCGTCAAACCGGGGAAATCCGGATGACTCACCACAAAGGACTTTATGGCCGTAATAATGACACTCGAAATGACATATCTGCCATCGGCAAATTCGTCGTTACCATTCTGTCCAAAGACCGCGTTATTGCCGGGGCCGGGGCCGGGGCAGGGGCCATTGCCGGTTGACACATCGCCTGGATCTGTACCATTGCCGGTATCGGGTGTTTTTGATGTCGCGGTTAACCGTACATCTCCGAGATCACCATCCACCAGCGAACCGCCAGTGTGGTTGGTGGTCGGAATATCCGCAAGGATAAAGATATAAACGGTTTTATTTGCGCCCAAGGTGGGATCGTTCGTCCCCGGGACATACAACGGATCTGAGCCTGGTTCATAGGTCCCATTGTTATTGCCATCCAGGCGGACAATCGGCGAAGATGGATTAAAATGATCATTCGCCGGCGTTAATTCCGAGGTCGTCAGGGTTGACAGCACCGAAAGGCTGAACGATTCCGTTGCGTTACCCGTATTAGTCAGGGAGAACGTTGTGATCTGATCTTGGGCGTTGGGGGTTACCGTTATCGCGGCGGTATCCGTCCAGGACACAGTGAGATCAATCACTTCAGCCACCTTGTTGGTAGTTGTATTTGAAACCGTTGACGCATTGACAGCGCCAATCGTATAATTAATCGTCGCAGTATTGGTGATGTCCGTACATGCCGGGGTGCCCAGTGCGTAAACACGCGGTGAGGCCCAAGCCAGCAAGACAAACATTAGAGCGAATAATTTGAGATAATGTTTTTGGTTCATGTGATGAACTCCTTTTTGTTTTATTGACTTTGTTTGGGTGGTTTAATGTTGGGGTGAATATGAGAAATTGGGTTGAGTTAATTTCTCATGAGATAATCGAATTAAAGATGATTGCCCTCCTTTCGTAAATATTTATTATTGATTTGGTTGATCTGGTTTGTTTATCTTTCACTTGTAAAGAAAACTGACACCGTCGGAAATGGTCCTTTACCGTGGTAAATCCAATACCCTACTATTTAGCATGATATCAGCCACAAAATTGGAACGATTTTCTAACCTCCTTATATGCTTTAGATTGCATGTATTAATATGGCTGTGAAAGCCCTATTAAAGTGTATTTAATCAGGCGTAAAGTTGACAGCTGGAAACATTTGGATTACCTCCGGTTGAACTAAAGATTTAAGGTTAAAATTATCCTATAATATAGGCCAAAAATGAGAAAAGTAAATGGTGGAATCAGAATTGAACAACACATTTTGTTGCATTTGATGCAATCGTTTCTATCGCTGGTTGCGGCTTAAGGCGATTGGTAGCGTATCTCCGGTTTCAAATTAAATCGGGGCTTGTCGCATTGTTCATTATAACAAAGTTCAGCGGATTTCGGAAGGATTGAGGCCGTTATTGATTCTTCAAACCTTTAAATCAGGGGAAGAATCCAGGTGTCTGCTGGAGTTCAAAATCTCACTGCCTCGGTCACAATCTGCGATCATCACAAACTGATGTGAGCTCAGCGGATTTTATATTCGGTATCATTACTTGAAGAAGTCACCGATTTTCTGAGAAGCTTTGTCAATTTTTTCAGTCGCGTTATCCAGCACCCTTTTGGCATGGCCCATCAGTTCGTCGCCAATTGTTGTAACCTTGCCTCTGACTTCATGGAGTGAATTTCTCGAGACAACATCGAGAAGACGATCGCAGAGTTCGCCGGCATTCATCCCATCATCCGTTGTGCCATGCGACCCCAGGTCCGTCAAACGGATGTTTGGCAACGGGAGGGTCGCGGATTTGCCGCCTGCAAATGTAGCGCTGACATTGATCTTCCCGTCATTAATAAGTAATTCCCTGATTTTAATTTTTTTTTCACGCGCCGTCGATTTCGTTGATGCGGCAGTGATTTGATCTCCAGTGGCAGCGATGCTGATTTTGATCTGCTCATGCAGACGGGAGAGATTACTGCCGGACAAGCTGCCTTCAAAGGTAATTTCGGGAGCGTTGACCACAATGGAATTAATCCTGATGGTAGGGGAAAAAACACTCAGAGGATTGAGGTTGATATTGATCGTTTCGACCTTTATCGCGGTGGGAGTGTTGAATCCGGGGGGATTTCCGACAATAAGACCATATAGCCTGCCATTACCTGACCAGGGCGCGATATAAGCCCGATCGAGTGAGATCACGACCCCGGCAATCTGTGATCCTATGGTTTCGATCCCCTTTTTCGTCATATACCCCAACAGCCATCCCATGGCAA
>CAZTTH010000005.1:0-63495 GCA_964615975.1 uncultured Lentisphaerales bacterium
GAGGGTGATCCTTCCGATAGATTATGTGTGATCGCGCGCGGAACGGTCAAGGTTTGAGGTGCTCCCCATTGGCTGGACAGAAAATAGTCAGTGTTAAGACTGGTTTTGTGACTTCATCAGGGGGGTGCCCCCCTGATGAAGAATGAGATACTATATTCGAGGTATTATTACCAATTAACTCTTTATTGCTTGTCGTCTACTCCTTTTCATTAATTGAGGTTGAAAAACACTTCTGCCGGCGTCAAATAATCCAAAGATTGATGGAGCCGTTTATGATTGTAAAAATCAAAATAACGGTTCAATCCCTGCCAGAGCTCCCGACCATCGCCCGCCGCATGTAAATAAATCTGCTCATACTTTACACTCCGCCATAGACGTTCATTGAAGATGTTATCAAACGCTCGCCCACGACCATCCCAACTGATCTGCACAGGCACGGCCTCGAGCCTTGACGTATACTCAAGACAGGTAAATTGCACCCCCTGATCGCTATTGAAAATCTCAGGAGTTCCCGCTTGCAACCCCCGCTCCAGGGCCGTCAGACAAAATCCGCTTTCCAGCGTATTTGACAACTCCCAGGCCAGCACATAGCGGCTATGCCAATCCATTACCGCAACCAGGTACATAAAACCATTCGCCATTGGAACATAGGTAATATCTGTGCTCCACACTTGGTTGCTCCGCTCAACCGTCATTCCCCTCAATAAATACGGGTATTTTCGCGCCGGGGCACCCCCCAGACTCAGACGCGGGGGCGGATAGATCGCCAATAAACCCATCTGCCTCAACAGCCGTCGCACCCGCTTTTCATTGACTGCTTCGCCTTGCCGATTCAGCCAGGCCGTCATGCGCCTCACACCATAGAAAGGCGTCTCTAAATACTGCTCGTCCAACCTCCTCATTAAATAGATATTATAGTTATTTTCACCGGGTGCCTCATAGTAAAAACTACTCCGCGACAACCCCAGCAAATCACATTGGCGGGCCACGCTTAAACGGTCATCGGCAGCATTGATCATGGCTCGTTTTTCCTCTAATTTAAGCGTGGAACTTTTTTTTTAACCAATTCAATTCCACCTGCAATTCGCCAATCTGCTGGTAAAGTTCCGCCACCTTGATATCACTGCCCAACGAGACTTTTCCCCCAGGTGACGCGGAAAATACTTGCGCTGCCCCCTCTAATAATTGCTTCTTCCAGCGGGTAATCTGGGTATTATGTAAGCTGAAAGCGCTCGACAACTCGCTCATCGTCCTTTGCTCTTTTATCGCTTCCAGCGCTACCTTTGCCTTGAAGACCGGGTTATATTGCTTTCGATTTATACTCATACTTTCGCTCCTTTTTATACTGGTTTTCGGTCTCGGTTTTTAGTCTTAGACACCTGTCCAGTTTTTGGGGAGCATTATAGTTTTTCGCCTGCTTAATGGCCAGGAACAATTTCTCGACATGATGGGACCGGGGAGCGTAATCGGTGAAGTCGGGGTCTTGACCGGTTCGAAAAGGACTGCAACCGTGCGCACGGAAACGCCGGTTAACGCCTTATGGATCATGGCCGACGATCTGCATAATATCATCCGCGATTCTCCCACCCTAAAACTCCGATTATTGCACACCGCCGGCGCCCGCATTGGCGAAAACAATCTGTTTGGAAAAGAACCATATAATTCCCTGGGCCAGCTACGATTACGCCGCTGGCTGCTGGCTGGAACCGTTGAAACTCCCGAGGGTGGAAAGGTCTGTCGACTCAAGAGTCCGGCAGTATTGTTAACTGGCGAAGCCGTCCTCGCGGATGGCGATCAACTGGTTACCGCTCCGGCGGTCATCGAACCCGCCGCAGTTACATTCCGGGAGGGGGCGCAGGTATTTATGTGTCCCGCCATGAAATTTAATCATTCCTGAGGATTCCTCACCCATGGAAAATGAGCTGATGACGTATGGTCAAGGCAGGTAAAATTTCACTGATATCATTATCTGCTTTCGTCTGATTCCGCAGCGGGCATTATGGATTGGTCCCGATCTTCAGCTTCTTTCTCCTGCCCCTGATCAGATTTATGAACCGATGGATGAAGCGATTGATGGTATAATCACAACCGGTATGCCGCCCCCCCCAAATGGGAATATATCCGGCAATCCGGGAAAAAAATTCATAAATGATGAATTGTGACAGTAATCCGCCCTTGCCTGCCGCCTGGAGCATCTGAATGGGAAAGGCATTGGTGCCAATGACGGGCAGGCAGGAAACCAGCAAAGCGACCAGGGGCGGAGGGTGTCGGCGCAACAATTCTTCCAGGCAACGAAATAAGGTATATGAAAAACGCAGGAAAATTCCGATAAAAAAAATTAATATCCCGGCTGTGGCGGTGGTAATTAAGCCTGCATTCCAGGAGATCGGAATAACAATCAGGCGGAAAAAATACTGCAGTGGCTTGAAGGCGAGATGGACACCAAAATCCGCGAGAAATTGTTGCGCCTTGGTCTTTTTCATTTCATCCTCCAATGTTTTTCCCTGACGCTCTGTCATTTGGTGAGATTTTTGCCAATGTGCGATACCCTGGTGGACGAATACCTCACAGAATGCGATGCGAAAGTCGCGAACAAAAATCAATTTCAAAAAATATTGCATCCATATCATGGGATTGAGCCAGGGAAAAAGACGCCGCCAACTTTGTTTAAGATACGCGCTTAGCCGGGGCATATATTCCCGCAGCATCAAGGGAAACAGTTTCATAAACCAGGAAACCGGATGATCACGGTAATAGCGAAATTCCGCGGGTGTGATTCGTCCGCGGCCATGGTGATAGGATAACGATCGCGAGAAACGCGATTCCTGGCTCCAAAGTTCATGCGCTTGAATCAAAGCTTCGGCGTCTTCAAGAAGCTTTGCGTGGGACTGCTCTCCCAGCCGCTCGCCAAGGGAAGAGGCGTTGGCGCGCAAATACTCTTGTAATGCCGGGATATCAAGATCATCAAAAAGAATTCTTCTTCGTTTACAGGCTTGGGGAATATAATATCCCAAGAGTTTTAGCGGATCATGGCTGAAGATGGCGGGCATCCCGGATTCAAGATCAATCCAATGCCAAATATTTTTCCCATTTTCGGCTCTTTCTTCTGACCATAAAAAATTGGCATAGGCACAGGGTTGTCCCATTCCCGCCTGCCAGACCGTCCCGATGAATCCAGCTTGCAACAAATGATGATGCAATGATTTCATGATATGATCGCGCAGGTTATGATATTCAATTTCACCGGAAGCAATGAATGGGGTATTGAGTTGTGCCAGCCGCCCGGCAACGAATTGCGTATCAAGATACCAGCATCCCGTCTGCTCATCCTTGCCAAAAGAGAGCGCTGCCGCCACCTGCACCTCCGATCCAAACCAAAAATTTACTAATTGGGCGAGAACCCGGCGGCGGAAGAATGCCGCCTTAACGGCGGCTTCACACCAGGAATAATCGCTGGGGGCGCCATAGAACAAGGTATGAATCAGGTTGGCTATTTTACTGCCGGTGAACACCTTGCGTGCAATGGATTGCTGGTCTCCCATTATCCGGTAGACAGATGCGGAATGTCCGTGACCAATGAAATTGATTTCAGAGTTCGGTGCGGAATTTATAGCCATTGGTGACAACATTCATAAAAAAACTGGGGTGAAGCGATATGCGCGTGCTTTATTTGGTGATTCTGATCACCAGAGAAATCATGTTCCTGATCGCCCCGGACGGTGTTACGATGCTCTGGTGGAATGGCGCCAAAACCATGAAGTATACGCGAGGACAATCGCTTTTGATAGCTGTCGATAAACAAAAGGGGTGAATCCCCATTCACGCAATAAAAATGTTCGCGACACTGGGCAATTTTTTTTACCCGCAGTGAATACGCATCACAAATTAATGGTTGATCTTGACGAGATAGAAAGGATGCGGATGAAGGGATTACTTTTTAACACGCATTGCCGCTTGGGCAACAAAGTTACCCGCCATAGCGTCCAGCTGACATGGCTGGAGCAGAAGTATGGATCGGGCACAAAAATGAAATAAGAAATTGGTGGAGCAGAGGGGACTCGAACCCCTGACCTACTGATTGCGAACCAGTCGCTCTAGCCATCTGAGCTACTGCCCCAATCCAAAATTTTGCTGGTCTATTCATTCTCTAGGAAAAGTGTTTATTAGACTATTGAGTGGGTAATCGATTTGCAACGATTAAACACAAATTTTTCACGCCATATTTTCATCTCCGAGGTGCCGGTCACAAAGTAAATAATCCTGGACGTATTCCCTGACCGCGTCTGACAGGGAGATGGGCGAATAATCACAGCCGCTGTCCTGCATTTTTTGCATGGGCAATTCAGTAAAATACTGGTAGTTGTCCCGGAGAGCTTCCGGCATATCGATATATTCAATCCGCGAAGGCAGTTCGAGTGCCTCAAACACCGCCGCGATCAGGTCATTCCAAGTATTGGCGCTGCCGGAACCGACATTGAAGATGCCATTAACTTCCAGGTGATCGAGAAAAAACAAGGTGTACGCGACTGCCGATTTGATGTAGATAAAATCGCGCATTTGTTCGCCATCCTGGTATTGCGGGTTATGGGATTTGAATAATTGCACGGTTCCGGTTTTACGGATTTGCTCGAAAGCCTTATGGATCACGCTGCGCATGTCTCCCTTGTGATATTCATTGGGACCAAAGACATTGGAAAACTTCAGGCCGACAATCTTGGACAGGTATTTCTGCCGGTCAGCCCATTGATCAAAGAGCTGCTTTGAATACCCATACATGTTCAAGGGGCGCAGGGAATCGAGCTGGTCATGATCATCATCATATCCCAATTCACCTGCGCCATAGGTGGCGGCGCTGGACGCGTAGATAAAACGAATCTGATTTTTGACCGCATAGACTGCCAGTTCCTTGGAATACTGAAAATTATTGTCAATCAGGAAAGACGCGTCCTGCTCCGTGGTGCTGGAGCAGGCGCCCATGTGAATGATCGCCTGGATCACCTTGGGGTTGAAGCGCTGTTCCTGCACATACTGGCGAAAGATATCCTTTTCGAGATAATCCCTGAATTTCAAAGAGCGCAGATTTTTCCATTTTTCCGGGTCTGTTCCCAAATGATCAACAATCATCACATTATCGATCTGACATTGATTTAATCCCCACACCACCGCGCTTCCGATAAACCCGGCTCCTCCCGTGACAATGATCATAATAAACTGCCTTTATTTTGCATAGAGCTTGTATTCGACCGAATCGACCAGAGCCTGCCAGGAAGCCTCGATGATATTCTCGCTGACCCCGACCGTGCCCCAGATTTTTTTGCCATCGGTGGATTCGATCAGGACCCGGGTTTTGGCGGCGGTTCCCTGTTCGCCATCGACAATCCTGACCTTGTAATCGCGCAAATTCACCGTGGCGATTTGCGGGTAGAAGCGGGTGAGCGCCTTGCGCAAGGCCTGATCGAGGGCATGGACCGGGCCATCCCCTTCCGCGGCGGTCAGTTCAGTCTCATCATTAACCTTGACTTTGATGGTGGCTTCGCTGGTGCACGGCTGATCATGGCTGCGTTTTTCCACCATGACGCGAAAGCCTTCCAATTGGAATTTAGGGCGATGTTTTTCGAGAATCTTTTGCATCAACAGCTCAAAAGAGGCGCCGGCGGCCTCAAATTCATAGCCTTCGCTTTCGAGTTTTTTTAATTCGGCGAGAATCTTTTTCACTTCCGGCCCTTTGCCCGCCATATCGATATTGTGTTCCGCAGCCTTCATCAGGATATTGCTGCCACCGGAGAGATCAGAAATCAATACCCGCGTTTTGTTACCCACTGCTTCCGGTGAGATATGCTCATAGGTGGTGTTGTTTTTCTGCATGGCATTGACATGAATCCCCCCCTTGTGGGCGAACGCGCTCTTGCCCACGAAGGGCAAGCGGGTATTGGGCGCCAGATTTGCCAGATCATAGACGAACTGGCTGATCTCGGACAATAATTTAAGATTGCCCTTGGGCAGAGCAAGGTAACCGCGCTTGAGCTCGAGAACCGGGATGACGGTACAGAGATTGGCGTTGCCGCAGCGTTCTCCCAAGCCATTCATGGTTCCCTGGACATGACGGGCGCCGGCGTCCACTGCGAAGATAGAATTGGCCGCGCCCATGCCGCCATCATCATGGGTGTGAATGCCAATTTTGATTTTCTTTGGCAATGCCTGGCGGATGGTTTTGGTGATGTCAAATATTTCATCAGGCATGGTGCCGCCATTGGTATCACAGAGGGTCACCGTGGTGGCGCCGCCGGCGATGGCGCCCTTCAGGGTTGAAAGCGCGTAATCCGGATTGTCCTTGTAGCCGTCGAAAAAGTGCTCGGCATCATAGATGACTTCCCTGCCGTTTTCCTTGAGGAACGCGCAGGAATCCTCGATCATCAGAAGATTCTCCTTATCGCTGACCCGGAGAACATCGCGAACATGCAGCAACCAGGTTTTACCAAAGATGGTGGTCACGGGAGTATCGGCTTCAATCAAGGCTTGCAGGTTCTGGTCCTCCGCCGGGGTGATACCGGCGCGCCGGGTGCTCCCGAAAGCCGCGATTTTGGCATGTTTGAATTTCTTTTTCCGGACATCGAGAAAGAACCCCATGTCTTTCGGATTCGAGCCCGGCCAACCGCCTTCAATGTAAGACACGCCGAACGAATCAAGACAGGCGGCAATACGCAGTTTATCGAGCTTGGAATAAGACACTCCTTCACCCTGGGTGCCATCGCGCAGGGTGGTATCGTAGATTTCGACAAATTCCTTTTTCATACTAACTTCCTTTCAATTTCGTATCCTGATTATAGTCAATCAATATTTTTCCATGGAGAGATGTAACTCTGGAGATAATTTGCATGGCGGCGCGGGCGCACGATGATTGACTTCATCTTATTTATCTGCTCTCATTATTACTCTCACCCCGCGCGGTTTACAAGTCTAGACTTTCATCCGCTGAACCATAAAGCCATGAACCTCTTACCCCTTGAACCGCTCAATCGTTACAAATCCTCGATCCGAATCAACACCGGAGGTGCGCTGACGAAATCCAATGCCTTGATGCGCTGTAAGGCATCCATCATATTAGCTTCCAACGCTTCGTGAGTAATAATGATCACCGGCAGGGTTGTCAAATCCGATTCCCGTTGTATCACACTGGCGATACTGATATCCAGATCTCCCAATATCCGCGTAATTCGCGCCATGACCTGGGGTTTGTCGAGCACCGACAACCGCAGATAATAGCGCGTGCGAATCTCTGCCATGGAGATAATTTGATTGTAGGATTGATGAGGGCGAAACACATCGATGCGCAATGAAGAATTGCACTTCAAGTTCAAGGCCACATCGATCAGATCGGCGACCACCGCGCTGGCGGTGGCATCGGCGCCCGCGCCCGGACCATAATACAAGGTGTCCCCCACAATATCGCCGCTGACCCAGACGCCATTATTCACGTTATTGATCTGCGCGATCAGTGAGGTTGTCGGCACCAAGGTCGGATACACGCATAATTGGATGTTGCCGGAATCGAGTTTCACTATTCCCAGCAACTTGATTTTGTAACCGGCTTCAGCCGCATTGCGTATATCCTGCAAATCCAGGCCGCGTATCCCTTCGACATGGATATGCGCCTGTCCCAGCCATTGGCCGTATGCCAGCGATGCCAGTATGCTGATTTTATGGGCGGTGTCGATTCCGTCGATATCCAGCGATGGATCCGCCTCGGCATACCCAAGTTTTTGCGCATCCGCCAGGACTTCGGCAAAATCGATTTCTTCGACTTCCATGCGCGTCAGAATGTAATTGCAGGTGCCATTGAGTATGCCATAGATGCGGGTGATGTGGTTGGCAGCCAGACCTTCACGCAAGACTTTGATGATGGGAATTCCCCCGCCGGTGCTGGCCTCATAAAAGACATCGGTATTCTGTTTTACCGCGGCGGTAAAGATTTCATCACCATGCCGGGCCAGCAGCGCCTTGTTGGCAGTCACCACCGGTTTGCCCTGCGCGATGGCGTTGAGAACAACGGTCTTTGCCACCTCCGTGCCGCCAATCAATTCGACGACCACATCAATGGCGGGATCATTGGTAATCACGTACGGATCGTCGGTAAGCAGGGATTCGTCCAGGACATCCGGACGTTTTTTGGTCAAATCCTTCACCGCCACCCGGGCCAGCGTCAAGCTTACGCCACAACGAGAACGAATCAATTCGGCATTTTTCTCCAGGCAACGGACCACACCGGCGCCCACCGTCCCGCAGCCTATCATGCCTATGCGTATGTATTTCATCGCGATGTCGATTTTGCTATAAGATTCGGAGTTTAAGGTTTCGGCTAATTTCATCCTCAAGCACCAACATCCCATTTCATTGCGTAGTCGAAGATGAAATAAAAAGGTGGGAACTTTAATACAGATTTACAGCGGGGTCAATAGAGAGGTTGATAAGGAGCGTGTTATCTCTTTGCGGCTGTGTGTGCTCTTTTAAGTAACTCGAATTCTGAACCGGATTGAACGGTCAATTGTCCAGGAAGAGCCAGATCCAATTCAAGAATTGGTTGAAGAATGTCAAGATTAACAATTCGATAAAAAATAAAACTCATCGATAAAATTTCGACTAACCAAACTCACCTCTCGATTTTTCCATTTCCCTTTTTCACTGGTAAACCGTCATAATCGGAAGTGTATCGATATCATATGCTCAACGGTCAGGTGAACCGAAATTAAATTGAGAAAGTAAATAAGGTATATTAAAACGATGATAACCATAGAATTATAAATCAGTGATGATTTGGCTGGCAGCCAGGATAAAACGACTCCGATTACCCTATGCGAGGAAGGTCTACATGGTATTTATGGAGTAAATAGACTGAAAAGAGGTGTTGAACGTAAATCGGATCAAAAAAAGTAAAGTCGATCAGGAAATCTCCCGCATCCTTGTTGGCGTGACCCCGCATTTGCCCTGACGTGCGGGAACGCCGGTCTTCAGCCATTTCCCCCAAAGGTACCCTTTAACATAGACAATGTGATAATGAAGGGACATATACGTGTTGCTCAAGGGTATTTGCTGAAGCATCGATCGATATTCGCATTCATTTTTTCCACTTGCGATCGAGGCGGCGCTTCTTGAGCTCAATCAAAATCGGTTGGCCGGTCAACCCAAATGCCTGCCGCAATTGCTTTTTCAAATACTCAATATAAACCTTGGGACAAAAGGCGGGGTTATTGACAAACAATAAAAAAGTCGGTGGATTCATGGTCTTGCAGAGCGAGTAATACACTTTCAGAAATCCCTTGCCGGTGCTGGTGGGCGGCTGGCGGGCGATCACGTCCTGGATCACCTGATTAACGATCGAGGTGGGGAGGGTCATGTTCAACTGGGCGCCGAGCTCTATGAGGATCTTGATGAATGGTTTGAGATTGTAGCCGCTGTGCGCGCAGCAGGTAAGTATCGGGGCATAATCGAGGAAGGGCAATTCCTCTTGAAAATAACCGAAGAGATCTTTTTGCTTATGCTCCTTGCAGGCCAAATCCCATTTATTCAGTAACATCACACAGGTTTTGTGGGCATCAATCACCTGACGGCAGATTTTTTTATCCAGGACGGTTATAGGTTGAGTGGCATCAAAGACAATGGCGATCAAGGAAGCCCGGGTGATGGCGTTGTGAGTCCGTGCCAGGCTGAAAAGCTCCACCGGAGATTTGATGGTGTTCTTTTGCCGGATGCCGGCAGTGTCCACCAGATTGAAGTGATGAACAACGCCCGACATCTCCGTTTGAAACGGGATATCAACAGCATCCCGGGTGGTTCCGGGAATATCACTGACGATGACGCGTTCTTCATTCAACAACCGATTGATCAGCGATGATTTCCCGACATTGGGACGGCCCACAATCGCCACATTCAACGCGGATGATTCGGCAGCTGCCTGCTCATCGTTCCTGTATTCAGGCAAACCATCGACGATGGTATCGAGCAGATAAGAGATATTGAAATTATGGCTGCATGAGATCGGAATGATGGTCGATATTCCCAATTGGGCAATCTCCACGCTATCCTCGACCAGGGCCGGATTATCGGCTTTATTCGCCGCGACGATGACGGGTTTACTGCTTTTGCGCAACAAGTCACTGACTTCGCGATCGAGAGCCGTGACCCCGGATGTGACATCAACGACCATGACAATTTTATCGGCATTGGCGATCGCGATCGCGAGTTGTTCGAGAATCAGGCGATCCATAAAATCCGCTGATTTTTCCTCGACATAACACCCGAGACCACCGGTATCAACCAACAAAAATGACTGTCCATTCCACAACGCATTGGCGGCCACCCGGTCCCGGGTCACACCGCTTTCGGAATGAACGATGGCGATGCGGCGCTTGACGATGCGATTGAAGAGCGTAGACTTGCCGACATTGGGTCGGCCAACTATGATTACCACCGGCAGTTTGGGCGCGGCTGTTTCAGTGATTTCATTATCCATGACAGTCATCCTTTCACGGGGTCAGAGGGTGGCGATCCAGTCCATCGAAGGGCGGATTATAAATGGCATAGACGACACTGGCGGAATCATGAATATTCTCCGCCCAGTGGGGAATGCCACGGGGGATTTCGACAACATCACCGGCGCGTGTATGATAACTCTTGTCTCCCAGATGCACAATGGCTTTTCCCGCCAGCACCACCACCGTCAAATCATGTTGGCGGTGAATATGGGGCTCCTCCCGGGTGCGCAAGCGAATCAGGTGGTGACTGGTTTCTGCGGTTGTTTTCAGGGTTCGCACCGCGATTTCCCGCTCTTGTTCCGCCGCGCTCCAGTTGATCCGGGCAAGTGCTTCCCCAGGCATATAGAGAACCCCAGTCTGTTTTCCCAAACACGCGGTGAACACCATGGGGCAGAGCCCAAGGATCAGCCATCGGAGGATTAAATTATGTCGGGAGCGCATGGTATCCACCATCATGATTCAGGTTTTATGTCGTGCCGGGGGAAATGGAATCTTTTAATTTCCGCTAAAAAATTGCGGTGATACTAGTGATAATAAAGATTGATGCGGAAAATTACCGCATTGAATAAAATCACTCTGGTTAAATATCGCCAAACTAACGAATTGCAATGACCAATCAATTGAATCTCCATGAATTGCGCGCCCAGCTCATCCGGCAGGAAGAGACCATCATCTTCGCATTGATCGAGCGGGCACAGTTCAAATTGAATGCGGATTGTTACGAGCCAAACGCCATACCGGTGGCAGGATTCGATGGCTGTTTTTCTGATTATCTGCTCTGGGAAACCGAAAAGATCCATGCCCGGGTGCGGCGTTATACCAGTCCTGACGAGCACCCGTTTTTTGCGAATTTACCGGCGCCGATTCTCCCGGTCATGGATTATCCGCACTCCATCAAACCGATTACGATCAATTTTAACAACCGGATACTCGCGCTCTACCGGCAATCAATCCTGCCGGCAATCTGTGAAGCCGGAGATGATCATCATTATGGTTCCAGCGCCACCTGCGATGTGGTGTGCCTGCAGGCGCTCTCGAAACGGATCCATTACGGCAAATTTGTCGCCGAAGCCAAATATCAGGAACAACCGGGAGAATACAACCCCTTGATCGAAGCCGGGGATGGCAACGCGTTGTTGATGTTGCTGACCGATCGGGAGGTGGAAAAAAAGCTGCTGCAACGGGTGGCGATCAAAGCGGCAACCTATGGACAGGACATTGACCATGCAACCGAACCTCAAACGCCAACCCGCTATAAGATTATGCCGGAAGTCATCGTCGCCATTTATGATCGCTGGATTCTCCCCTTAACCAAGGAAGTCGAGGTGGCTTATCTTCTCCGCCGTCTTGATGGAAACTAAACTGAGAGCACTGCCTTTTCCACAGTATGGGCATTAACCACCTCTTCATCAACCCTTCCAGAAAATATCGAATCTTTATCCATCCACGCGATCTCTCCGGCAGTTACTCTAATATCATCACCTATCCCCAATGAATCAGCATACAATCTCTTTGGTAATGTGATGCCTTGACTGCCGATAAAACCAGGCAGTGTCGCCAACGCCAGGTTGATGGCGGTGCCAATGCCGCTTTCCAGCATGCTGCCCACCCGACAAGCAATACCTGCGCTCTTACAGCGATTATGGATGTCCAGCGCTATCGTCAAGCCTCCCACTCTTCCCACTTTGATGGTTATGATTTGCGCGGCATTCCGCCGCAAGGCGGCTTCGGTTGCCGCCAATGAGTCAATGCTTTCATCCAGGCACACGGGGGTGTGAATTGCTCGTCGCAAGGCCGCATGACTTTCAAGGTCATCGCGGGCAAACGGTTGTTCAATGAATTCCAGACCGAGATCATCGAGGCGTTTAAAGACGTGAAGATCAGCGTGGTTGTAGGCGCAATTGGCATCAACCTGAAATTTCAGACCGGGAAAAGATTTGACGGTGTTTTGCACCACATCGACATCCCAACCAGGTGCGATTTTGAGTTTGACATGAACGAAACCATCATCCTTGACATCCTGGATCTGTCGGTAGAGGATATCAAGCGACGGCGCGATCCCCAGGGGGCAGGCAATCGTGATCGGTCGCGAACCGCCGCCGATGAGTTGATAGAGTGGCGCCTGGTTCTGCTTGGCTGTCAGTGCCCACCAGCATAATTCCAAACCGGCCTTGGCAAAATGATTGCCCTGAAAATGACTGAGCAGGCGGGGAATAGTCCATTGATCCTTCACGTCTCGTCCGATCACGATGGGAGCAAAAAATTGCCGCAAATGATGAAAGGCCGAGAGTGCCGATTCGGCGCTATAGATTGGCCGACTCATTGGACAAGTCTCCACCCAGACAGCCGTTTGATCACTGCGGACATGGATGAGAATGGTTTCCACCTCCTGGTCGCCGCCATAAGCCGTCTGCCAGGATTTCCTTAACGGTAATCGTACCCGATGAAGATGGATTTCATCGATTTTCATGGCTATGGTGTTTTATATGCAATTGGTTTAATCTGCGTTGCATCCGTTATCATTTATCGCGAAATTACGTATAAACATATTTCAATTGGTGAGCGAACTCCAGCAAGACTACATCAGTCATCGAATCACGGTGGATTTGACTTAAGATAACAAGTAGTCAACTTCTAAAACCTGACTGTGATCGCACAAAAATAATCGGAGATTAAGGCCATGAGTACCGGAGTGAAGGTATACCTTTTATCATCAAGTTTTCAAAAATAGATCGCTGGTATGCTTGAGGAGCAGGCGTTCGTAGTCAGCCACGACTAGTGGCGTTCTTAGGCGTGCATGCCCAGTCGCTCACAGCACTGGTCGTGCCTTACTACCAACTTCCCATCAATGGCGAATTTCGATACCCCGATGACGATGAGTATAATAGGGTCAGAGAAAAATGATAGGTCATAAACCGACGGATCAACGGTTGTTCTCAATCATTTCATTCTTGTCATCATAGCCATGACACTTTTTTAAGCAATTCATGTCATAGGGAAAAGTAACGGATATTTACTTGCAATCACCGGGGAACAAATTAATGTCGACCGCGTTAAACCCATATATCACTTAAGGAATTCATATGACTGCAGCAGTCACTCAAGCCGCCGCCCCGATCGACAGCGATGCGATCATCGCCAAGGTCACGTCCGCTCGCACCACCATAACCAACGAACTGAAAAAGGCCATCATCGGCCAGGAAGCAGTAATCGAAGAGATCATCATCGCTCTGCTCTCCAAAGGCCATTGCCTGATGACGGGAGTGCCTGGTTTGGGTAAAACCATGCTGGTTAAAAGTATCGCGCAAATTTTTTCCCTGAGTTTCAAACGCATTCAATTTACTCCCGACCTCATGCCCGCTGATATTTGCGGAACCGATGTGGTCGAAGAAGATCCGATCACCAACAAACGATATTTTTCCTTTATTCGCGGACCGATCTTTGCCAATCTGGTGCTGGCCGATGAAATCAATCGCACCCCGCCAAAAACGCAGGCGGCATTGCTCGAGGCCATGGAGGAAAGACAGATCACCGCCGGCGGCAAAACGCATCCATTGGACGAACCCTTTTTTGTTCTCGCGACTCAAAATCCCATCGAGCTGGAAGGGACTTATCCGTTGCCGGAAGCGCAACTTGACCGTTTTCTTTTTAATATTGTTCTCTCCTATTTGCCCACTTCCCAGGAAGAGGAAATGGTGCGGCGGACCACCGATCCCGACCTCCCCTCTCTGGCGCCGATTTTCTCCGGCGCGGAAATCACTCAGATTCAGCGCCTGGTGCGCGAAGTTCCCATCTCCTCAAACGTCGTCAGTTATGCCGTCCGCCTGGTCACCGCCACACGCCATGCAACCAGCGCGCCAAAATATATTCAGGATATGGTAAAATGGGGCGCTGGCAGCCGCGCCTCCCAGGCATTGGTGCTGGCTGGGAAAGCACGGGCATTGCTGAACGGGCGTTATAATGTGGCATGCGAAGACATCAAGGCGCTGGCATTGCCGGTGTTGCGGCATCGCATCATAACCAATTTCCATGCGGATGCCGAGGGTGTGAATACCGATCAACTGATTGAAAAACTGGTAAAAGACATTCCTGAAGCTTGACATTAATTGCGTATCTGTTAGTTTGTCCCAGTGTTTTCCTACTGATGAATTTGATTGATTTTCTGCCGTTATCCTCATTTCCATCAATACGCCGGAAAAAATTTCTATCTTTATTTAACCCTGGCCAAGATGAACGGTGCTCACAAACAAAATTTCCCCGATGACGACGAGACCCGGATTGAATATGGTGATCTGGATCAAACCCTGATAGAATCGCAATACGAATCACCGATCCAAATCAAACGCAGCGAAACAGACCCCAAACTCACCATCCAGATTGAGTACAAACTCGGTCCGGCCACACCGCTCGATGAGCTGATGGCATCCGCCATGTTCGAATTGAACCGGCTCAACCTTCCCCAGAACGAGGAAATTAATGTTATCTGTGATCGCGGAGTCGACATTCCCTTTGGCATAACCGCTTTCATGATCCTGCTGCTACAGAAAAAATACCCCATTATCAATGTGTGGTGCCCCGTCAACCAACGCTTTGAAACCATCTCTTTTTAACATGGGTTTCCATGTTCAGCTCCACCTATGGCAACTTATGATGACCTAAAAAATATCTCGGAAGCCCCCACGGTTCTCGATGATGCGGTGCATTTCAATATCGAGCGCGGCAATATCACCATATCGCAATATCTTTACAAGAAAAATCTTGAAAGTCATATCAGTCTCGATGCCGATAAAATCCCCACCGCGGAATTGGTTAAACCGGATGACCGGATCAAACAATATACCATCGGCCGCCTGATCGCCAAAGGTGGAATGGGCACCATCCTGAATGCCAAGGACTGGAACTGCCGGCGCGATGTGGCGATGAAAATCATCAATAACAGTGGCAATGTGTCCAGCAATCAGGTGCTCCGTTTCATCGTCGAAGCACAAATCACAGCCCAGCTGCAGCACCCTGCCATCATCCCGGTCTATGAAGTCAGTATTGATACCAACGAAAATGTCTATTACACCATGAAAATGGTGCAAGGTAAAACCCTCACTGAAATTTTGGGTTCAATTCAAGAAGGGGACCAGGAGTATATCGACAAATATCCACTGATCAAATTACTGACTATCTTTATCCGCGTCTGTGAAGCGGTCGCCTTTGCCCATTCGAAAGGGGTGGTGCACCGCGATCTTAAACCCGATAACATCATGATCGGGGAATATGGGGAGGTTTTGCTCATGGATTGGGGGTTGGCAAAACTTATGACAACCCATGATGCGATCTCCTTCAGCGGAGATAAAACCAATAAACCCGAGATTGATTACACTGGCATCGAATCCATACTCTCGGATCCTTCCACCCAGGGCACGTTCAAAACGATCGATGGACAAATCATGGGTACCCCTGGTTATATGCCGCCGGAACAAGCGCTGGGGAAGGTCGATGACATCAATGCCCGCAGCGATATTTACGCCCTGGGCGGTATTCTCTATCATATCTTGACTCTGCGACCAACACTCAAGGATTACTACAGTGTCCGCGAGGTTGTAAAACAAATTGTCGTCGGAGATTTTCCCCCGCCGAGCTCTTTTAACTCCAGCAACAGCTTCCCGCATTGCCCGAATAAAAAAATCCCGGAAGCGCTCTCCGCGGTCGCCATGAAGGCGCTCGAAGCCCAGGCTGAAAAACGCTATGGCAATGCCACCGAATTGCTTGATGACATTGAAAAATATCTCGGCGGTTTTGCCACCTCAGTCGAAGTCCCCAACCTGCTTACCCTTATCCGGCTGTTGGTCAGACGTCGGAAAAAAGAACTGATTTGGGGCGCCGTGACCCTGCTCTTGATTCTTCTCATGACCATCACATTCATGATCAAGATTGTCGAAGCCAAGAATGAAGCCGAGGGAAATCTGCAAAAGTTTCTCCAGGAACAAATCGTCAGACAAGAATTGAGCCATAAACTGCTGGTCAACACCATGGAAGTATTGAATCAGGCCAATCCTTCACCTCAGGGCTTGACATACAACCATTCCTTGACCAAAAATGAATTCAGGCTCGATCTCAGCGGAAATCAAGAGTTGATCGATATCCACCCACTGCGTAATCTGCCCTTGACCCACCTCGATTTGTCCAACACCGGAGTAACCGACCTTGACGCCCTGGCAGAACTGCCCTTGGCATGGCTGAATCTGGAAAACACCCGGATAAAGGACATCAACATGCTGCAAAAATGTCCGCTGGTGTACCTGGATTTGGCTAATACCAAGATCGACGATCTTGCCGGGCTCACTCAACCCGGCTTAATGGAAATCAATATCGCCGGCCTCAATATGGCTGACCTGAGCCCGCTCAAAGGTTTGTCCTTGAAACGATTGACCATTGATGGTCACCAAATGAAACATCTCCCTGAATTGCGCCAGTTAGGCCTGCTGCATCTGACCATCCACGATCCGGACAAGGTCCAGTTATATCTCCTTAAGGACTTTCCATTGATCTCCTTGAAATTATCCGGCCGATCATTTTCCGAACTCAATTATCTCAAGGACATTAAAATCAGTCGCCTCGATCTGGTCGATACGAAAGTAAGGGATTTGTCACCACTGGCTCCAATCAGATTGACAAGTCTTCGGTTATTTCAATGCGCCATAAGCGACATCACTCCTTTAACCACCATGGCGTTAAAGGAATTACAGATTGAAAAGTGCTATTTCCTTCAGGACATCAGTGGATTGGAAAAATGCGTTTCCCTGGAAAAACTTCTTATCCCACCTCATATAACCACGGTGGATTTTCTTAAAAAACTTCCCAAGCTCAAGGTTCTGGCCAACAACTATGAAGATTTCACCGCCGCTCAAACGCCACAACAATTTTTTGTAAAATTGGAAAATGAATCGGCTGATAAACCCGCCGCGATCACCATTGAGTCAAATCAATGAGTAATTGGCCGTTGCCCCCAGATTCCAAGCGTAATGAGACGATTGGTCAGGAGATCTTGATCAACGAGGGATCGTAATCCGTCGGCGCCTGAAATCCCAGGCAATTCAAACAGGTGGCTGCGAGGCTGGAGATGCCCAGATCAGTGCGGGCGGTGAGTGTATATTCACCGCGATACCCTGGATCATAGAGATAACAATGAACCGGATTCAGGGTATGACTGGTCTTGGACTTGGGTTTACCATTATTGGTTTTTACCATGCCGCTTTTTTTGTCCCATTCATACATTTCATCGGCATTCCCATGATCCGCTGCCAGGATGAGTATCGCGTGAGCCTGGCGCGCCGCTGCCAGCAGCCGACCGACTGATAAATCAACTGCTTCGACCGCGATCCTGGCGGCCTGATAATTGCCGGTATGCCCGACCATGTCGCCATTGGGATAGTTGAGACGAAGAAAGCGATGTTTGCCCGCCATCAGGGTTTGGCAGACCGCATCAGTAATCTCCGCCGCCTTCATCCATGGGCGTTGTTCGAACGGAACCAGATCAGAAGGGATTTCCTGATAATCTTCAAGCGCATCATTGAATTTCCCTGAGCGGTTGCCGTTGAAGAAATAGGTGACATGACCGAATTTCTGCGTTTCACTAATGGCAAACTGCCGGACACCATTGAAGGCCAGGTATTCGCCGATGGGACGATCAAGTTCAGGAGGATTAACCAAAAATTTGCGCGGAACCTTCTGGTCGGAATCGTATTCCATCATCCCGGCAAACAGGACATCAGGTCGCGGTCCGCGATTGAACTTATCGAACCGATCCCATTCAAACGCATTGCACAATTCCATCGCGCGATCACCGCGAAAATTGAACATGACCACCGCGTCACCATCCTTGATGGCCCCTACCGGGACGCCATTATCCGCAATCACAAATCCAGGCAAGTCCTGGTCGATGGCTCCGGTTTCCTGCCGCAGGGTGACAATGGCTTCATGGGCGGAAGCAAAATGCCGGCCTTCACCCTTGACATGAATATCCCACCCCCGCTTGACCATCGCCCACTCAGCGCCATACCGATCCATGGTGATGCGCATCCGGCCGCCCCCTGAAGCAATCCGATAATCCATGCCTTTTTCTGAGAAGCCTTGAAGAAATTCCGCGAATGGATCGATATAATCCAATGCCGAGGTTTCTCCGACATCACGGCCATCCAACAAAGTATGAACCCGGACCCGTTTGATCCCGTTTTCAGCGCTGGCGGCGATCAAACTTTTTAGATGATCAATATGGCTGTGGACATTGCCATCCGACAGAAGACCGATAAAATGAAAGGTGGACCCGGCCGCCTGGCAATGGGCAACAAGTTCCTTCCATGTCGCGCCGCGAAAAATATCCCCGGAGGCAATGGCATTCCTTACCAGGGTGGCACCCTGAGAAAAGACCCGGCCGCTGCCGATGGCATTATGGCCGACCTCGCTGTTGCCCATATCCTCATCCGTGGGCATCCCCACCGCTTTCCCATGCGCCTTGAGTAAAACCGGAGGGTGATGCAGCGCCAACCATTCCAGGTGCGGCTTATAGGCATGGGCAACGGCATTTCCGGGATAATCAGGCCCATGGCCGATACCGTCCATGATGGCGAGCAGCACGGGACAATTACGTGTCTGCATACGGGGAATGGGGGATAAAATTTCCATCGCTATTTGTTTAACTCCGGTGGTTGTGGATGACGGTGCAGTGGGGCGGCTCAGGTTTCAAACAGGATAATTTTTTCTTCCTGTTTCTCAGTGACAAACTGTTTGACAATATCCAGGTCAATTTCCAGAGAGGGATCTGGCTCGGCTGGATGAAAGTCCTGTTGCGAGATTTCCAGGCTTTTTCCTTCCATAAATACAAGAGTGAGTTCGGGCTCTGGAAAGGTGATTGGGGCGGTGGTTAAATTAGGCAAATTTTTTAATCGCTCAGACACCATGGTTAAATCGACCTCATCAAAAACCAACGCATTAATGCCAACCCGACCGATGGCGCGATGCAGGAACGCTTCAGTCTTTTTTATCTGCTCCATTTCTGCTTTTCTTTGCTCGGGATGAACATCGTTGAGATTCAGATTTTCCACTGCGGCTTTAATCTCGGTTTCCGTCGACAACGGACTGATATTGAGCCGGTTATAAATATTGTTTTTTATAAACGGATTATCTTTTGGCGGTAAAATACTGGGGTTCATAATCGCATTAAAATATGCCGGATATCGATGTTTGTTTCAATGATAGTGAATATGGCAATGATCTGTAACCAAGCGGTTAATGTTGAGTGTCCAAGGTTTTGACTTCGGGAAAGAGATTCTTTTTGCCTTTTACCACTTCATAGGTTTTGGCAAATTCTTCCTTAAGATCAATCCCTTTGGCAGTGAGTTCAATATAGTTATGGCATTTTTCCCGGATTGCCCGTAGTTCTGCTTCCACTTCCTCCATAATGATCCCTGGAATAAGGTTTTTTAACACCTCGTCAAATTTGTTTCCGGCATCATTAAATTTGCCATTAAGTCCCAAATGGAGGGCATCATAAATAATGGTGTTATAACTCTTTTGCGCGTCACGATAATCCTTCGGTGTGGCAAACTGGGTACGGCAAAGGCGAAAATTGGCGAGTTTTTGTTCGGTTTCTTCATGGTTTTCAACCTCGATAACCGTGCCGATCTGATATTGTATCTCCAGGATCATGATATTAAAATTCCACGTGCTCATCCGCGGAGCGGTTTTGTCAAAAGATTTGACAAGCTGATCGAAACGATTTTTGAGTTCCATAAAATTGACCTTCGTATACCCTGATTTCTCACTGGTGATTTTAAGCAAATTCAGATGTCGTAAAACTCCCGCTTCATCTTCCAGATCCAGAAACCGCAGGATGTAGGAGATAAACATCGGGGCAAGGTTATCTTCGATAAATTTTTTACTGATGGCTTCGATTTCCTTGGTGGTAAATGGGTTCACCATGATTCCGGAAGCGCTCAACCGGTTTTGCTCGAGATTCCAGTATTCTTCATTGAACAGCACCTGTTCATCCCAAAATTGCCAGCAGGCATCCCAGATATCCTGTGCTTTTTCCTTCATCCGTAATTCTTCAGCAAAAATGGCGCGTTTCAAATAGAGGATGGCAAGATTATGAATCAGAATATGACGCAGCGACTTATCCTGTAACCGTTCCTGAAATCCCGTCAAAGTCACAATCGCATTGGTCAGTTGGGTGTAATCCTCGAGATTGGTAAGGATTTCCGCCATGCTCAGCAATAAGCACACTCCCTCGATTGACTCTGGACGATTGGGAATTTCCTCAAACAAGGATTTTGCCAAACCATAATTTTTCCCTGCCACTCCCTTGAGCGCCAATTCGGTTGTTAAAATCATAAAAAAGCGGTGGTAGGATTCCTCATGTTCACTGATGGGCTGAATGATGTCCCGGGCCAATTTCAATTGACCACTGGCGGCTGCTGCCAGGGAGTAAAGATAGGTTGCCTTATCCCGTTGATTGGCGGGCACTAAATCCACGATATCGCTGATCTTGCGCAAATCCTTCAATTGACAAAGATAGGTGATCCGCGCCATATATACCGTGGATTTGACATCCTCGATTCCGGGAAATGTTTGATTCAATTCAGGAAGCAGTCCCAGCGCTGCGTCGGCATGGCGGAAATTCTTCTGGGTCGACTGCAAATATGCATTGATGGTTTTGATCCCGATTTGAATATGGATTGGCAATCCTTCTTTTTCTCGCAATTCCAACATTCGCTTGGCCGCTTGCTGGATTTTGCCAGCGCCGAGCTCAGCGATTATGAGATGATATTGGTAGCGCAAATTGGTGGCATCGGTCTGATTCAAGCCATTCAGAATTTTCGTCGCGTCCTGATAGTTACGGGAATAAAGCAGGCATAATGCGGTGTAATATTGATAGCGATTGGCTTGTTTGATATCGAAGGTTTGCACGTTGGTCTTTTGGGTTTTTAATTCGACCAACACTTGATTGGCATCATGATAATTATTATCCCCCATCAATTGAATCACCATGCGAAACTTGGCTTCATCCAACAGTTTAACGATGGTCTGGTTGATGCCGCGTAAATTAACCTTGACATATTCAAAGCATTCATAGGCCATTTTGTATGCCTGGCTCTCAAAGAGCCGCACTCCAATGGTGTACATGGCGTTGGCGGAGCGCTTCAGCCACTCGTTTTCGCTGTGATTCCCCTCCATAATCTTGCTCAGAATAGGTTCGCATTTGGCACTCTGATTGCGCGTCGCCAGAGTATGCGCCAGGAGAAACAGTACCCAGGGGTTTTTTTCCCCTTCCGCTTCCGCATTGCCAAAATGAATCATGGCATTGTCCCAGTCCTGGTCTTGAAAATACAACACCCCAAGTTTTTTTTCGGCAAGCCGCCTGATTTCTTTGGCATTGGTCGCTTTTTTATGATGATAAATTGCCTGCTGATGGTTTTCCCCTTCAATCAGATTCCCAATGAAATAATTGGCGGGAGCATTGTCCACATCAATTTTGAGCGCTTCCAAAAAGAATGCCCGAGCCTGATCGGTTTGATTTGCTTCCAAGGCGATTTGTCCGCAACTGACCAACGCCTGAACACACTGTTTATCGACATGCAATGCCCGGGTAAACATTTCCATGGCTTCCTTGATGCGTCCGGCGCGAAACAAAATATTGCCGACGATGACCTGTCCACGCGCGTAATACGGGTCGTCTTCCTTCAAGAAAGATACGATTTTTACCGCTTTTTTATCATCATGAAAATAGGCTAAAGTCGACGCCATGGAGTAAAGCGCTTCACTATCATTCGAATTCTGCTTGATCATTTCTTGGTACCATTCTGTCGCTTTATCAACCTGATTGGCGCGGGCATAGGAGCGGGCGCCATAAAAAAGGATTTCTCGATCACGCCGGTTAATCGCGGCAAAACATTTGTACGCCGCGACATAATTCATGGTCTCAAAAAAGCTGCGCCCCAACTTATACCAAAGCTGGTCGTCCCGACCATGCGCGGCGAGACAGATTTTAAGATGGGGTATAGATTCAGCCCATTCATGACGCTCGAAATGCAGTTCTCCGAGAAGAAAGTGGGTATCTACATGCTTGATATCATAGTCCAAATGTTCCAACAAATATTTCAGCGCTTCTTCCTTGCGCTCCAGATGGTAGGCAATGGCGCCCAAATTGTAGATACAGGTCGCGTAATGTTTTTTCCAATTTTCGGTTTTTACCAATTCCTGATTGAGACGCTTCAAGAGATGAAGAAATTTCTGATACCCTTTTTCAGGCTTGGCGGCAGAGAGATTGATTGCCAATTGGATCTTGTAGAGTGTGCGATCATGGAGCAAGGGCAGGTCCATTTCTCGTTGGGCAATTTCCTGGTCCAGGAGCTGGATGATTTTCTTGAATGGTCCCCGGTCGCGATTGTGCCCATTGAGTATAAACACCAGGTTGGCGAGGAATCGTTCGATGGCAATGATGCGATAGCAATAGATCAGGGGGAAGCATAAATAAGTCGAAAATCCTAAACTTTGAAATAAAACCTGCGGCAGGATAAAGGCAAAAATGAACGCCTTGAAATAGGGATATTTCCCGTAAACAAAACATGCCATTAAAATAACAAAAACCCCGAAGATGGTGGCAAAATGGACGAGTCGGTATGTCAGATGTCCCCTTTTTCTTCCCATACCTATCGAGCGCAGTAAAAACAAGGGCCACAACACCACGGTGAGTGCAAATGCCACCCAATCACGCAGGGTTGAGATACCAAACGGCTTGAGAAACTTTTCCACGCGATATTTCCATTGCAACGACTCCATGATCTCCGGCAACTTTTTTTCCGAAGCTATATCCGGATTGAGATTGAGAATTTCCGCGTAAATATCAAATCCACGCACAATTTGGCCACTCTTGATATATTCATTGGCCATGATCAATTTGGCGTCGACCAGCAATAGATCCAATTTGTTCGCATTGGCATATACCGGGTATCGGACCACCATATCGCTGACCGCGGTGATCAGCGATGTGGACAAGGGTTTATAAGGCTTGCCGCTGACCAGATTCTCCTTATAGTCCTGGAGCTGGCGATACACCCGTGCGCTGATTTTGCGAATGAGATGCGACATCAAGCTGGTTTCATTAGCAAACTGGGGATAGTTTGCCATATAAGTCACTATGGTATTCATAACTTCCAGATAACTACCTGCCACCCATAAACTTTCGAGATCGTTGACAATTTTATCGGAGCGCTGTTTGACCATATAAACCTTGGCAATGGCATCAGGATAGACCTTGCTCAGGGTATTGAAAAGCTGTAGGTCAATGTCGGGATTTTCGCTGGTCTGGCGTGCGTTCAGCAACCGATACTCCACAATCTTATCGATGATCTTTTCGTGAAGCGCGAAATCCCGATACTTTTGGGCCAATTTCTCATACAAATCCAATGCCGTCCCAGATTGATTCTCGCTGGCGGCAACATCCCCCATGCGCTTCAATTGCTGCGCCAGTTTATTGCTCACATCCAGTTCCAGGGCCAGAGCGTGAAAACGATCTTCCACATCTTGATACAAAGCAAACGCAGCCGGGAGATCGTTCGCCGCCACATAGGCATCTCCAACCTGTATCTTGAGCTGAACCAGCGCCTTGACCACCGCGGGATTGCTGCCTTCATCAAGGGCGTTAAAGCTGTGATTTATCAAGGTCTCTGCCTTGGTAAAATCGTTCCTTTCCAGGCAATATTGGACCAGGGAGGTGAAACTTTTCAGCAGTTCAGCGGAAAAGTCCAGCGGCTTGTCAATCAGGAATTGATATGCGTTCATAACCAAGGTGTCCGCGTTTTCAGCCACAAATTGCTGCCAATTCCTGAGCGCTTGCGGGGTAATTTCATTGCGTATGGATTGCAGCCACTGTGACATGAAATTAAGCCGATCAAATTTCAACACTGCTTGGGAAGGGGGGATATCCTGCAAATCCTTGAGTCGCAGGTAATACTTGCGGTAATTGGAGAGATTGTTGATCTCCTTGACATAGAGATCAGGCGACAGACCAAGGGTCTCAAATTGCTTCTGATTGAGATCGTAAAACTGTTGCGCTTGAAGCATTAGATTGTCCAATTGCACCCCATCCAAACCGACTGGACTTTTCATCCGGCTCAAAATATCCCAGCCTTGGGATTTGCTGAGTCGATCTTTGATTTTGGCAGCGATATCAGACACCGGCAGGTGTTCACTCACAATGGCGTTATCGATCTTGCCATAGAGTTCAAACGCTTCCTTGAACTGATCTTTTTCAAAGAGAACTTCGGCCTGATTAAAATCCGAGCGCAATTCCTGGATCAGATTCTTCCTGGAACTGCTGGCATCGATGATTTGATTAAGCGCGGTAATTTCCGTGTCGATAGTCTTTTTAATGACCTCTTTTTGTTCGCCGAAGACTAAATCCCGAACTTTATTGAGAAAATCGATGCAGGAACGCGCATCGATTACGACCTTACTGTAGTTGCGCTGATCCAGTTCGAGATTGCCCCCCAGCGTGAACAGGGCATCGACTTTGGTGGGAAGATCGACCTTCACTTCTTTAATGACAGCCAGACTATCCTTGAGGATGGCTTTAAGGTCCGCGACATATTCCTGTCCCAACACTTCCCCATTTTTAATGACGGCCAATAATTTCAGGGTTTTATCGCCATCGAAGCGAGCGGCAAAAGCTTTCATCGCATCGTCGCGAAAATCAGCGATCGCTTTCTTGTACAAAGCCTTTTGCAGGGTTAATGCATCAGCCTTATCCCGGGAAACTTTATTGGTCAATCCAATGAGTTTATCCAAGTCTGCATGCGCGGCAATCAGTTCACCGAGATGGTTAAGAAAAAATCGCTTACGATTGGTACGAAACAAAAGGTCGAGATCATTAATGTTCCCGATGATGGTTAACGCGGTGACATTGTCGGGGATTAACTTTTCGTTGTTGCGATAATAGCGAATGGCATTTTGTAAACATTCGACACGTTGATTGGGATTGGCGGCTTTGGGATCGAGAAAGGGGTTGGCCGCTTTCTCAAAATCGGCGATTGCCGCGGTTAAAGATGCCAGCATGTGATTGATTCGTCCGGATTCATTGTTGTCGATCGCCTTTTCTATCAGTGACAACAATTGGTCGATGCTGGAAGCTTCTCGGGTCATTGATCCCGGAATCATTATTTCCCGACGTCGGATTTCTTCGATGCCATTGGCCATGGCGAGGGTGATCGCGACTTGATTTTGGCGTATCATGATGCCCCAGACCTTCCGCCCATCCTTCATTTGAAAGGGTTGTACCCAGTCGGTGCTGTCGGCAAATACATTGAAGACCAGGCCCAGTGCCATCATCACCATGATCAGCATGGTGTGCTTCCGTCTGCCAGGCTCATGGAAATTAACGGCGGCAAGGGAAAGCCCCGGGAAAATTTTGGATTTTATTATACCCATTGAGTTTGCTTTTGGTAGTAGATTATTGCATCCTCTATGCCTGATATTACAAACCAGGAAAACCAGCGGCAAGGTTGTGATACCGACCTGGATTTTTGTTACTATAGGTCAATAATTCTGCTAATTGGTGTGACCGCAGCAGAATTAAAATGTGTGTGATAAGTGTCTGATTGTTATTTGTTAAAAATGTATGCTAATATATAAGGTTTGCCCGGCATTGCTAATGACCGGAAAACAGTCTCAATTCCAACTTTTTAATTTGCACTTAACTCAATGAATAAAACAACAACCGTCCAATCCGATTTTCTGGCTTGCTGGAATAAAAATCGGGTGATCGAGATCGCGCTGGAAGCCGCCAAAATTGCCTTGCATTATTACACCGCTCCGCAAACGCGCTTGAAGGCCGATGGCAGCCTGGTCACCCAGGCTGATCACGATATCGAAACCCTTTTGGGTTCACATTTCAATCATCCGGAAAGGGATTGCTTTCTCCTCGGAGAAGAAACCGCTCATCACATGACCACAGATTATTTTTCCACGGCTCTCACTGAGCATCTCTATATCGTCGATCCGATCGATGGCACGATTTCATATGCCCATCGCCTGCCCTTTTGGGGCATATCAATTGGTTATGCCTATCGCGGCGAGATTATCGAAGGCGCGGCCTATCTGCCAATTTTGCAGGAATTCTTTATCTCCTCAGGAGACCAGGTGTTTTGGGCTGAAGCGGTCACCCCGGAGACCAATCCCGCCGCCATCAACTGGCGGGCAATCACATCCGCGGCGTCCGCTGGAGATTATGATGAAAAAGGATTGATCGCGATCACCCAGGAATTAATTAAAAGAGGTACGCTAACGCTTCGGAATCCAATCTATGCCCAATGCTGCTCCGTGGTGCCAATGTGTTATTTATTGGCGCGGCGGTATTTGGCATTTTATGGCCAACTGCGCATCTGGGATCTGGCGGGAATCCTGCCCTTGCTCTATAAAACCGGTTTCACTACCACCTTCACTTCTGGCGCGGTCATGGGTAACCGAATCGATGCGGCCACTTATCATCTCGATGCCAATGACAGATTGCGCTGGAAAACCCGTGAATTATGTCTTTATAGCCGCCGCTTTTCTCCCGATGAGATTTTCTCGCGGGTTTCCTTTTCCTAAAAAAAATCAACAAGTTCAATCCCGCGCAACGCTGACACAACCCCATTGAAAGCTCTTGTTTGTTATTTGACAGTCTCTGACCTGGAACTGCACGCAGCCGAATGTTCGCACAATGCGGTTCCAATCAGACTCGAAATCGTGTACTCCTTTTCTAAAAACGCATTGTGTGGAGTATACCTTTTATCATCGAGATTGCGAAAAACGATCATCTCATAATTTTGGGAGTAGACGTTCGTAGTAAGCCACGATTAGTGGCGTTCTTAGGCGTGCATGCATTGTCGCTCACGGCACTGATCGAGCCTTATACTTACTACCAACTACTGTTCAATGTTGAATTTTCGAAAACTCGAAGACGATGAGTATAGATACGGAAACGCCCCATCGATTTCTCGCCTTAGAGCTCTAGTAAATGCCTCTCGTCCGAGCGCACATAATCGCGACGATGGAGTTCATATTTTAGGTAACGCGCCTGAGCGGTACCGGATCCCGCCAAATAGCCGATCACTTCCCCAAATGCGTGAGTACACAGGCCGAGAACCAACAGACCCAGGGTCCACCAAAAGAGTTGATGCTGATCATCTTTCGTTCTGATTAAGGCTTTATGGATGCGATATAGTCGCACGAGCGGAACCAAGGGCGCCGCGATGGTGTAAATGAGACGTTTGACCAGCGGCCAGTCGCGTGAACGTAAGTTGCCAAAAATTCGTCCGCCATCAAAACTGTGTGATAAATAGGGGATAAATTTCGCGATGTTGACATGGGCGATTTGGGCGCCGGGTTCCAGATAAAGCCGGTACTGTCTTTCCTTTAGTTTGTAATGCAGGGTTCGTTCTGAACTTAACAAATCAGGCAGCAGCGACTGGCCGAAAGACATCAATATGTCCCGTTTATAACTGGTGTTATGTCCGGGCAGAGCATCGACATCATGTCCGGCAGCCGGGTCAAACCACTCGATAAAACAGAGGAAAAAATTAGCCCAGCTAATCCGGGTGGCAGGATTGGCATTCGCCATTGCGGGACCAACCGCGCTGTAATCCTGCTGATGAGCGGCGATCAATGCCTCTGCCCATTGGGGATTGGGATAGGCGTGATCTTCCGCCATTACGACAATCGCCGCCCGGGCATGGGTAATGCCCGCCGTGAACCCCACGCCGACCGTGAGCATATTCTCCAATCGCACCATTTGATAGCTATGGAACGGCACGAAGTCAGCCTCGTCGATGGTTGCCAACCCTTGGGGAGTGGTTACAATCACTATTTCTATCTCTTTATGCCGTGTCTGCTTGCGCAAATAATCTACCATCCGGCGAAAAATAGCATAATTTTCTATGATATTGATGACGACTGACAACAAGGGGGTGGAATGATTCATAATGATCAGTCAGACAAACATGACACGGATTGACAAAAGATTAGGGCGAATTGATGGTTCATTTTCATCTGATCGAGGGTTGATTAACCTATAAAATGGGTTCTCTGGATTCCCTCCTAGCGATATTGAAAAGGTGAAATATACCTCGGCTTCCGGGTTGATTAAATTTAAGTACAATCAAAATTGGTGATTAGTGTTTTTTACCATTGATAGGAATCAGAATAGAAAGATTAAAAACGCATGAATTCATCATTTCCAACCAATCGCTATGAAGGCAGCGCCTTTCATCCCGGCTTGCCCAAAGGCAGAGCGAGTGGAGTCATTCATATGACCGCCAATGAACTTGAATTTGAAACCATCGGCGCCACCATCGCGCTGCCCTTGTCGGGGCTAAAAATTCAGTCTGGCGGCGCCCACAATCGATTGCTGTTTTTTTCCCATTCCACCCTCCCCGATTGGAAGGTTTATACCTCGGATCGCTCCATCCTCAATCATCCTCACCTGAACATTTATGCCGACCTGGCCGCTCAGATCACAGCGCTGAAGCGGCAAAAACAGGCGGCCGGATTGAATCTTTTATTCATCCTGGCACTCCTGGCGGGAGCACTGTTTGGTCTGTACCAATTAAAAGAACCGATCGTCAAAAAAATCGCTGCCGGGATACCCCTAGAATGGGAACAACAACTGGGTGATACCGCATATCAGCAAATCACGCTCAGTCAGCGGCCGATCGAGGATGCCCATCTTCAACTCCAATTCAAGCAATTGACCGCGCTCATCGCACCCGCCATCGCGGATTCCCCTTATCAATTTCAATTTCATATCGTCGAAGACGCGACCCTGAATGCATTCGCTCTCCCCGGCGGCATTGTGGTGGTTCACAGCGGCCTGATATTGGCCGCCGAGCAACCGGAAGAATTACTCGGAGTTCTGGCGCACGAAATGGCCCATGTCACCGAGAAACATGTGTTGCGGCAGATGATTGGTTCATCAGGATTATTTATCGTGGTACAGGCCGTATTCGGTGATATGACCGGACTGTTGAGCGTGATAGCCAATAACAGCGCCTTTTTATTGACGCGGAAATTTTCCCGTGATTACGAGCGCGAGGCCGATGAAACAGGCTGGAAATACATGGTGGCGGCGGATTTGAATCCAGGCGGGATGATTGATATGTTCAAGAAACTTCAGGCTGAAGAACAACGAATTCTTGCCAACCACCCGTTGGGTGAGGTGGCGCCGGAAATGACCTTTCTCAGCACCCATCCAGCGGTAACGGAACGGATTGATCATCTGGAGAAAAAACTTGGCGGTGACCCGGCTCTCAGCAAACTCCCGCCATGCTCATTTCCCTATGCCAAATTTCAAGAACAACTGCGCTCCCGGATTGGCCAGGCTAGGAAGTAAAAAATTCAGGACGGCGTCGTCCGAAAATTTGACCGCTTGCCGTCTATGCCCCCCATAGAGAGCGGTGGTGATGAATGATATAAATATTCAGTGAATTCCAATACCGTTTCTCATCGGTTTTGGGGCATATCTACGAGTCAAGTGATGTAATGGAATAATAAATTGATTATAGTCGCCGGCATCAATAGAGCCGTGAAGCAGTGTGGCTGGGTCTCAGAGATAAGATTCGAGTTGGGCTTGGGAGGTGTGCTTCATTTTTTTGAACGACATAACGGATTATTGATCATGCGTTAAATCCTCATTCCTGAAAATAAAGAAGCCTTTAACGTTGAGTTAACCGCATCGCTGTTCTTTATCCCCAATTGCTCATCAAATAACTCTTTATTTACTCCACTTCCAGATCCGCCAGATAGTCGGCGAGTGATTGGCGTTTGGCTTTGAGATTCTCCTGGCTGGCATCGATCTGGCTCATCAGTTGTTCAATATCCTTCTCCTGGGCGGCGAGTTTGGCGACATATTGATTGTAGAGATCGGCATTGCGATCAAGTCGGTTCATATTATCTCGAATCCGGCTTTGATCCTGGCCAATGGCATTGATCTGCTGCCGGCGCAGATTGATGTCGTTTTCAAGCGCGGCCAGCTCCTGTTGCCGTTTGATGATCTCGCGCAACACTGTTTTCAGGCGATCTGTCATCACCGGATTCTGGAGATAAAGCTCGACTTGATCGGGAGTGAGATGACGGAGGTCAATGGTTTGTTGGTAGGTTTGTTCTTCGACCACATTCAAGGTCGCGGCCTTGCCCGCCGCCAGATCCTGACGGAACCGATAAAATTGCGCGGTGGTTTCATCTGCGGTTTTGGGTTCGACCAGATTCCAGCCCGATTTGACTGGATGCTCAAGCAGGAGGACACGCGCGGCATCATCGCGATTGGTCATCGCATACCGTTGCGAGGACCGCCATTTATTGGTCAGCTCCATCACGCCGTGAATAATTTTCATGCTGACCACGATTAGATCGGTGGCCAGGGATTCTGACTTCACTTCAACCTGTAAATCCAGGGCGTATGTCAGCAGGGTGTTGCCGCCGGCTTCGAGGTCGTCGATGAGGGCGTCACCGCCATAAGCCCCATGCGCGTAAACCGTGATCGGCCCGCCCATCAGGGTGATGTCGGTAGTATTGTTCAAACGCAATCCATAGAGCGGATGCCGGGGCTGGATGGCGACATTATAAACCGAGACGCTTTCCCCCGTCACTTCCTGATTGACAATCGGAATCAGGGCGGATTGCTGGCGCGGCAAGGAGACTGGCTGATCGATGCGGTATTCAAACAGCGCGCCCAGATCCGCGGTGGCCGCCATCCCGGTCACCCCGGTTGAAGCGAAATCATTGGCGGCCATGTAACCTCGGTCATAATCCGCTTCCTCATCCTTTGCCATCATCATACTCTCCATCGGCGCCGCCATGGACATCATGGGGGCATTCGCGGCGCGTTTCAAGTTCTTTAACTCCCGAGTGCCGCCGCCGCGCTGTTGTCTCTCCGGCTCGACTCGATCACCAACCGCCATATCGCGTTCATAGGCTTGCGGACGCAGGGAAGAATACAATTTCGGCGGCACATCCGGGCGCGGCACATACAAAGGCTGATACAGATCCTGGGTGAAACTGATGGGACGCCCCGAAACCAGCGCCAGACTGACATTATCCCAGTCTTCGTCGCTGGTGTTTTCGACGATCCCCCACCCTTGAAGAAACAGCTTTTTATTGTCCTGCAATACCAGCCGGTAACTCATCTTCCAGACCGGCATTTCCACCAGATAACCCACCCTCACCCGGCGCTGGCCAGTACCCATGAACTCCAGACGCATGGTTTTGCGCGTCGTGTCGAGATTGCCGGCCAGAGCATTCAGCGCTTGTTGTAATTCTCCCTGCAGTCTTTCGTCATTCAATTCGACCGCCTGAACCTGGTCGAAGGGGATCGATTGCAGTCCCTTTCCCACCGCCAGATGCAGAAAATATTGGGGAACATAAAGCTTGTGTTCAGGATCGAAAATTTCCCGTTTTTCCACCCCGACCACCGCGCCGGACTGTGACTGGCTTGCCAGCTTCACGGTGATCGACACGCCGCGGATCCGGTTCAATAACTCCGGCAAAGCTGGATTATCCGAGATATCAATGGCAAAGGACTTCAATCGCCGAGCCAAGGGGTCTTTGGAGTTGTAGACCACCGGCATGATTTTCCCGCCATCGAGGTCCTGGAGGATAAGCGATTTAAGCAGATCGTTGATTTGCTCTTCCTTGAAATTCAATGTCAATGCCGTCTTGCCGTCGACACTGCCGCTGCGTTCAATGAATCCCACACCGCCGCGAAAGAGCACCACCCGGGTGATCGGCAGCGGCGAGGTTTCGGCGGCGTGCAATCTGGATATCTCACCACCGGCATAAAATGCAACGAAGAAGACGGACCATAACAATTTTATGCGCGATAATTCTGATCTCATTACCTTATGCAATACCTGCCAAGGAGTTTTCCGGGTCTCGGCCGATTGTTTTATATCCGCTAAATCTGAAGGTTCTAATGCCATCGTTGCAGTCATCATGTTAAATCTCCCCTTAAATGATTGAGTAATATTTCATCGATACTGGAAATATACTCCCAATTTCCCCCATAAGAATGAGTTGAAATGACAATAGACCCCGATTTGCTCCCAAAAACGCGCTTGAGGAGCTCGGTAGTACAGAACTCAGGACATCGGACAACTGGAACGCCCTGAATTGGTCGAATGGTTGTCACTCAACCACTGCCTCAGGTATAAGAATTCGTTACATATGACAACCATTCGCCACGTTGTCCCATTTGTCATAGGCTTGAGCGTAGGGACCGGAGTTCCAGTGGTACGTTTCGTCGGATTGATCGGCCAAAACCTTCGGTGTCATGCCCGATGTTTAAGTGCCAGACTCACATGCACATAACTCACTTCACCTTATATGCTGCCAACGAACCATGCTTTGGCGCCTTTAGTCTTGCGGGCAATCCGTTTTTTTCCGGTCACGGCACCACTTTCATGGACTCTCCAGTCCAGAGATCCTTGGCTCCCAGACCGGTTATGTTGTCCGGCCAGATCAATGCTTACTATGACCTCATCCGAAACTCTCGATCCCTACCGCCGGCTTATTTAATTCGTCCAGGCAGGTCTATTCCCTACGATCCCGTATGGGTTTAGTCGAGAGACTCCCCAATTTACTCCGCATGTCTTTTCCATCGTGCCACCTCCAGCACCCCGGCGTTCTGTTCGGTTACAACGACCATTGTATCACCGATCACTCTGGCCTTCGCCCAATCCACAGGGGCTCGGCTCACGCATGTCCCGCACCGCCGGTTCTCGCATGGGACGCGTAACGAGGCTGCATCAAGTTCACTTTTGTTGCGGCCCGATGGATTTCTCGCCCTACTCCGGCAAGGGCTTTTACTATCGGGCTTTCGCCCTCAAGGGTCACCCCCTGTGGACGTCAAATATAAATACATGGGCAAACTGACAATTCCCATGGCCGGACTTCCACCGGCAAGACACGCAGCATTATGGGCTGAGGTCGGATGGCACTGATTGTCACGGATAATGTATCGGAGATAATCTTCGCTCTATTCGCGATCGATTAATTTTGGTTTATACAAAATATTTTGTGTCTTTTGTGCATTTTGTGGCGATAATTTTTGGTTGCGGCTCCGCCGCGGTAGACAAACAGAATAAGGTTAAGGAGTTTAACCCCTGATTTTGATTCGACTCTCATCAACAATCCACAAATGCAGATCGGGCGTTTGCACTGCAAACATGCTTATCACCCGCCGGAATACTGCCAATATATGCGGTTTATCTTGTTGCTTGAGACGCAATACGATAAATCCCGGAAACTGATCAGGGGGATACGAGTGGATATTGGCGAAATCCAAGTCCAGAGTTACCAATATACGATCTTCCTGCTGACAAACGATGGCGATCGTGGGGTCACTTTTTCCATTGAGTTGTTGTTCCATCACTGTCATTGCATCGTAGCCCGCAACTCTAAGTAACTCGGCGACTTCGCAGGGAAGATTCTCGTCGATTTTAAATTTCATGCTTCATATCGAACTTAAGCGGGCAGGGCCACCACGCGTTCACGTGCCAGTTCCGCGGCATAGGCGGCGGCAGCTTGGATAGCATCGATGGTTAGTGAGGGATAACTGCGAATGATTTCCAGGGGAGAGAGACCGGCTGCTAGATTGTCAAGCACGACGGATACCATTATTCGTGTCCCCTTAATGCATGCCTGGCCGTGGCAAACCTCCGGATCGATGGCAATATGATTGTGCCAATTCATAGATATCTCCTTATTCTATATGGTTTTTCCTGGCATAAAAAAAGACCGTGTAAATAAAATGGTTTAATATTCTTAGTTCACGATAGTATGATTTCAATATCCAAAATGTTTCTTCTCTTATCATTGATTCTCTGAATTATTCCCTCCCTTATATGTCTTCTGCCTTTTCTCCTCTGCCTTCATAATATGACTACCCCGTTGACGTGCCACACTCCAGCCAAAAGTCTCTAATAGTCGAATCACTTGATTGCCACTCAAAATTGGAAGAGAAGGCATTATAGCGCCACTTCCACCTGTTTTATTTCACATGTCAATGGCAATCCCTTTTCAGCGCGAACTTCCAAACATAGAACCATCGCTTCCCGGACATTCCTAACTGCTTCCTGCTTTGTTTTTCCCTGGCTGACACACCCCGGAATAGCAGGACATTCGGCAATCCATACTCCATCTTCATCACGATCAAGCGTTATATCAAACTTCATTGTGTCCACCTAATGTTTATTGTCCGCCAAAAAAAATTTAACCTAAAATTTACTTGCTCCCAAAAACGCGTTTGAGAATCTCGGTGGTGCGTTTCGCGGGGTCACTGCGAATCGCCATTTCTTCAATCGCCATATAATGAAAAATGCCGTCAATCCCCTTGCCGACCACATACTCGGTTAGATCGGCTTTGATATCGGGCACGAACGGCAGTGATTGATATTTTCCCATGACCGCGTCGAACGCCTGAATCGCGCCGATTTGAGTCAGGCTGTCGGTAATGATTGGACGCATCGCGACGGCCAGTCCCGGAGACATTTTTTCACGAAAATAACTGGTGGCGGCATCGGTGGGACCGTCATAAATCGCTTTGATATCCGCAAATGAAAGTTCCTTGATGGCCTGCCAGAAGAGCTCCTTCGCCGGCGGAGTGGCCGCTTCAGCGGCGCGATTCAATTTGAGCTTGAGGTCATCAAGCAATGATGACATGCCGATCCGGTCCAACACCGCTTCAACCCGCCCCAGTTCCGGCGGGAGCGGAATGTAGATTGTGGCATCGCCATTAAAACCATCGGGTTGACCTAATTGATTGACCACATTTTCGGAACTGACCCGGAGCGCTTCCTTGAGCCCATCGCCGATGTCATTGAGGGTTAATTCCCCCGCTTTTTTATTGGAAAAGACATTCAGGATTTTAGCGCCAATATTCCACCACCGCCCTTCCGCCTTGACAATGGTGGGATAAATTAATAAGCCGGACGCAATGAAGGTAAAGGCGATCAGGGGTTTAGACTTTAGTTTTTGTATCATATTCAGATCCATGAAGAGTCTCCTGATAATTGGGTTTGATCGGTGATTTGCTCTGCCATAACATATCCTGTTGCCAAGTCAATTAAAGCAAGAATGGATTCCAAGGATTATTGCCCTGCATTGATCACCGCAAACATTAAATCTCAACTGGAATAAATGACGGTACATGGTATCAGGCTGCGGGATAGTTGAGATGCAAGCCCGCATAATCTATCCGTTTTTTGTAAACCCATGATAACCTATACCTAAATAGAAAATACTATATATTGTAGCCTTGAGAGTAATCACGGGTGAATACCCCTGAAACGAAGGTCTCGATGCGAATAATTAACCAACACCGTCCATGTCTCCACGGTTTTTCAAACACCGGGGCACTGTGCTTAAGAGCATATTTATGAAGAGAATACAAACCATCCTGTTTTCCTGGATGCGGCTGTTTATCTTCAGTCTGATCTTTGTCGATCACCTATCCCTTGCCGATAACTGGTTATTCCTGCAGGGCACTGAACCCGATGGTCAGGGTGCAAAACCAAGAGTTTGGGGATTCATACAGCCACAATATCAATATACCGATGGGACCGGATTAAGGGGAGGTGATTGGGATGGACAAAAGGCTGTATTTAATCAGGTCGGTGTCGAGAGGGAGAGTCATTCTGATTGGTATCTGTTTCGGGCCCGCTTGGGACTGCGGGGAAAACTCATTTCTGAAACAAGTAAAATCAATTATTTCCTCCTGACCGAGTTTGGTGATAATGGGATCACTCATTATGCGGATGAGTTCGTAGTACTTACAGACGCGAGTCTGACGTTTAATCATATCCCCTTCGCGCGACTCCGGATTGGGCAATTCAAGTATCCTGGCGCGGAAGAAGGGTTGCGTGCGATTCACATGTTCGACTATGTTAATTTCTCCAATGTAACGGATCAACTTTTGCTCGAACGTTTTTTTGACAGTGATGGTTCAATCACGAATGATCCCAATACTCCGAACGGGTCCGTTGGCGCCTTCAGAGATATTGGCATCCAGGTATTTGACCGGCTAAAATTCGACGCATTCGAAAACTCGTACGCGGTGATGATCGGAAATGGCAACGGAATAAATCGAAGGGATAATGATAATAATAAGGATTTATACCTGTATTACTCAACCGAATACAAATTCAAAGAATCTAAACCACCGGCACAGAAGACGGTGAAGTTGTTTTCCTGGTTCCAGACCGGGAAACGGAAATTAATAAAAGGGAATACTGGAGAATTTCACCGCGAACGTTATGGCATCGGCTCCACGGTTCGATATCAGAAATTTCGTACTGCCTTTGAATATGTGTGGGCGGATGGAATGATTTTCAATGGCACAGATGGCGGCGCCGTTCCCGGCGCGATCGCCAATAATGGTGCTCAGGTCGCGTCATTCAATTTGCTGCCGGACGAAAAAGCCGCCGGCTGGTATGTGGATTGTGGATATCTGGTTTGGCCGCGACTGGAATTCGACGTTCGTTTTGACATTGTCAATCGCGGCACTGAAAGCAACCGCAACGAAAGACTGTTTGAAACGTTAACATTGGGTGCCCAATATTTTTTTTATCAGAAAAATCGCGTCATCATAAACTATGAATTCCGCGATGCCGAAGCGCCTCATCTACCATCCTCGCACCCGGCAAATAAGATTCTGAATGGAATCGATGACCGGATTTCTCTCCAACTCCTTCTGCTGTTCTGATATAAACTGGCATATTGGGGAAATTCAGTGTTGATGGTGTCAAGACTCGACTCACATCCGTCGCTATTTTCCTTGTTTGCTATTACACATTGTTTATTTATGATCAATTGGGAATAAATAGGTCATATTCAATCCGCAAATGGCTAATCAGACGCTACCGCTTGTTGTCCATGGTCAGAGAATGAACTTAAAGACTAGTTGTGGTCGGCGGATGCTTTCATTTTCCAATGGATTTGTGTGCGCAGGCCGGTGTCCTCGAATTGCATCCCCACCCGAATGGTCGCGAGGTCTTGCAATACGCCAAAGTTTTTCTCTCCCTGGCGATAAGGCGGTTGCCGCTGACGGTCTACCTGGCCGTATTGAGTACTGATTACGCGGTAGTTTCGCCATTCCCAACCGCCATCGTCAGGATGCGCGGGACTGAATCCAAAGAGTTGCCGATGGCGTCCGGCGACTTCAGTCATGGTGGTGTCACCGCAAGCTAACAAGGGATAGATGAAGCCGGCGCCCTGCATCGCAGCGTTGCGATTATAATCCATGGCGGCGGTATGGAGACTGGGCAATTGCAGGATGCACGCGGCGGGAGAAATCTCCAGGTGCACACCATTGAGTTCTCTTTCGTTGATTTCCGTGATCCGATCCTGATTGGACCAGGGGAGATTGCGAATCAACAAATAATTGCCATCGACCTCCAGGCCAAAGCGCAATTTGATTGATCCCATTAATCCATACGACAAGATCCAGGAATCCCGGCCATCGACCTGGGTATACTCCACACTTTGACGAAACCTATCCGATCTTGAGTTGAACATCGGTTTTACTCCCGCCTGGCGGAGAATTTGCAGGGTGCGCGCTGGATTTTTGGTGGCGAGCGCCAGGGTGCACGGGCGGGTTAAAATTGACAATAAGATCGGGGCATAAATCATCATGCTGCCGCCAACCAATTGGGGGTTGGCGCCGAAGACGCCAAGCAAATCGCCGCTTCCCAGCGAGATGACCGGATCCCCATCATGAATAGCCAGGTGCAGAATCGGTTCCAGGTCATCCAAAATTGCCGGGCTAATTGGAATATATCTATTTATCCACTGGTTGAGATTATGGGAAAACTTGTCCCTGACCTCATTTTTTATACCCAATGAAAACAACAGAACCGGAGCAGGTGTGAACCTTGGGATCTTCATGTTTTTTTGCTCCCTCTGATTGATTATCGATTCTTTGATTCCGTTATAGAGTGAATTATCAATCAGTGGCAGAATAAAGGTCTCCAACCTGAAAGAACCCTCCGATATATTATCCAGGCGCATGGCAATCGGATCAAAGAACTGCCGCCAATAGCGGGTATAATTATCCCGATAGTCATTGTAAGCATGAGCTTCCGCTTCCGTCACCTTATCAACTGGCACCTCGGTAAGTGTTTTCATGCGCGCCAGCGTGCCATAGGTATCGGAGCGCACTATCAGATCAGCGCCGATCTGATAATCCCTTTCCAAAAAACGTTCTGGGATCGTTTTTGCCTCGACCATTTCCGCTATCGAGTTGAAATCGCTGCCATTCAATTTGGCTAACAGGGCGCAGGAGGTGAGGTATTCCATTTCCGCGCGGGCCATGATCCGGCGGAGCTGGGCTATCTTCACCGCCGGACTCACCACATGACGGATGAATGAATCGGAAAAATAGGTGAACATACTGGTTTCCCGGTTCACAGGAAGCTGGGTCAGCATGTAGCGAAACTCGGCGCTTTCTCCCAGGCTGCCTTGTCCGTTTTGTTGCTGCAGGTTCAGGACGGCATCCATTTCCTGCCGGCTGGCACTCATGATCAACATATCCCCGCGTCTGGCCCAGAATGCCTTTCCGCCCGTGCTGGTCACGCGTTCGCTAATCCCAGCTTCAGCAAGATCCTGAAGATTAAGAGCCGAAAGCAGTGATGGCGAAGCATCGGCAACGGCAAGACGGCTGATGACTGTTATCTCTGTTCCATCGATGAAAAACAAATCCGGAAATACCAGAGCACATTCCTTGGCCATCCCGGAATCAAGCAGGGTTTTCAACCAGTTCTGATCGATCCCCAACCGTTCTAAATAGCGGTTCTTCAAATCATAATTGAGCGGAATTTTGCTGATGGCATTACCCACACTGCCAAAGAAATCCACGCCGTCATCGAGGAATGTGAGGATGGCGGAAGGACGGGGAACATAAACAAAAAAATGATCTGCCGGGGTCAAGTTCGCCAACCCCAGATGGCCGCCTTCCCTGCCCTTGAGCATGTCTTCATATGGATGTGATTTGACTGTCACCCCGGTTAATGTTGACACGGGTATAGTCCTTTCACCCGCTGTGTTCTCGGAATTATTCAACACTTCCATTTGCAAGGTTTCCTGAACTGCCGCGCGTCCTCCCAGAATATTAAACCATGAAGTTGACGGCGCTCTGTTCCTTCTGCTGGCAGCGGATGAGTCTCCCTCGCCGGGTATCGTGGCGATCCAGGTATCGAGTACCGGGGAGGAAGAATCCTCATCGTACATTTTCCAGGCATAAACTCGCGCGCGATCGAGGTCCGCGAGAACAGTCGGGTCATCACCGTCAGGCGCCATCGGGGGGATATCAATCGACTTCCGCGTATTGGTCGATTTATTTTCCAACGCCAGGGATGATTGGTCATGGTTGCGATGATCCCGGACGATCAAAAGTTTCCATCTGTTCCCCGTTATTATCCCCTGAGTATCATCGTCATTCTTCCTGATAGAGCGAAATTCAATCTGGTATTTTTCTGCCAATTCCATGTTGATCGGGATTCGCTCGCAGTCTCCATTGGTGTATAAGACCAGGTGCCTCCCATCCGCCAAATAGGTTTTTATCTCAAATGCCAGGAGATGGCGGTTTTCAAAACTTACTGAATTTCCGGGAGACTTATTAAAGATAAATTCTGCCTTGGGAACGAGAAAAAATTGTGGCTGATCCTCCCTTAATTTGCCATCAAACACCTGCTTGGAAAACTGCGCCTTAATCGCAGCGATTTGGGGATACTTGCCGGCATCGAGATCGGAAAATGAAGAAGGCCCAAGGTTTTCATGATCTCGAGCAAACTCCAAACAGGACTGCCAAACGCTTTTCAGATTCAATTTACTAAGTTCATTGATTTGGAGATTTAACGCTGCCATCATTTGTATTTCCCTGTAGTTATGACTATAGATTGCGGGCATGAGATATGCCTGCCTGATCGAATAGTCTTCGGCAGCAATCTCCCATTTTCCCTCGGGAAGGGACAATTCAATCCGGCAGGCGATGGAGGTGGAATTTTTGATTTGACACGACGTGATTGTTGCTGCTGCCGGATCGCCATAAGCCGCCATTGCCATGGCCATGGTCACGACATAAATAAAGATCTTTATCATGTGTTTTGTTTCCTTATTTGGTTTTAATTTATGAATCAAAATCGAACACGCCCGGGATTTATTTTATCCTCTCTATAACCTGATGTCGACTTTACCCCCGATCCCGCAATTTGAGTATAATATACGAGCGCTTAAAAAGCGCTCTTGGACCAGTGAATATAAAAAAGCAAATAGAAAGACAAATTCACCTGATTAAGAAGCGAATTCTTTTGAAAATCAGGCTGAGGATCAAGCCCAAAGTTGTCGTTCTGAATGGGATCAAGCTGCCCATTGCCAACACCTTTTCCAAGAACGTTTTAGCTTCATTATATTCCGGGGATTATGAGAATACAGAATGCCAATTTGTTAAAAACCACATCCGCTCTGATGATGTCGTGATGGAATTAGGAACAGGGATAGGCTACATCTCTAGTTTCTGTGCCAGAAAAATCGGCTCGAATCGAATTATAACCTATGAAGCAAATCCCACTTTGGAAAATCATATCCGTCATACTTATGCCCTAAACAATGTTTCTCCTAATCTACACCTTAGCATTTTGGGGGACAAAGAAGGCAGCAAGTCGTTCTTTCTCTCCGACAACTTTTGGAGTTCATCAATAATTCAACGGCAATCCAATGATGTTGAAATACAAATGCCCATGAAATCGTTCAATCATGAATTAAGAAAAAATAATCCCACATTTTTAATCATCGATATTGAAGGTGGAGAATTTGATTTATTTCACTACATTGAATTTTATAATGTCGAAAAAATTCTCATTGAAATACATGTGAATATCATAGGAAAAGAGAAAGCTGATTTTGTCTGTTCAGCATTACGCGCTGCCGGGTTTAAATTAATTTCTCAAGTTCGTCAAGTATCAATGTTCTCTCGGTGATTATTCATAATTTTGAACCGCTATCACGCGCGGATATAAATCACTGATTTCCTGGCATTCTTACCGGGTCGATTGAGGATGAATAGAGATTTGAATCGACAATTACATGGATATACCGGAATTAGCGCAAATAGCGATCATAACAATTACAAATCTGATCTATGACCAATAAACGTCTCGCCTATTATCTCTGGCACTATCCCATTCTCAGTGAAACCTTTATCCAGCGCGAGATCGCGGCAGTGCTAGCTGCCGGGTTGCCGCTTGTCGTTATCGCCGACCGACCTGGAGATATGCCTGCAGATACTGCCCCGGCGCAATCGGAAGTCAATGCCGTGGTCTATCTCTTTCCCCTCTCCATCCAAAAGCTGTTAAGATACTTGATATTTTATCTCATCAGGAAACCAGGCAAGCTCTTTCAAGCAGCTCATGCGGTATTCACCAAACGCTATCAACAGCACCAGAATGTTATTGAAAATTTGCGCATATTAGTCAAATCCATCTATCTGGCTGGGGATCTTAGAATGAGAAAAATCGACCATGTCCATGGACCATGGTCTGATGTCAATGCGTTCATCCTGTTTTTGGCAGCCAGGATCGCCGGGATTCCCTATTCATTACAGGCCCGGGCGCATGATATCCATCGGCTCACAGCCTGTTATGCCTGTGACGAGAAGTTTGGTCAAGCCGCATTTGTGGTGACCAACAGCTGCTTTAATAAAACTCATATCAACACCTTGTTGACTGCCGGCATCCGTCCCACCATTCATGTGATTTATGAAGGAATGCCATTAAACTTGTTTCATCCTCAGCCCAAGCGCGACAATCCCCTCCAGACAGCACAAATTCTTGCGGTCGGCCGGCTGATCGAGCAAAAGGGATTTGTCTATCTGTTAAAGGCATGCGGGATGCTCCGTGAAAAAGGATACCATTTTCATTGCACAATAATTGGCGGCGCCGAAGCGCCACTATATGCCGATCATCCGCCGTTACTCAATCAATTACAGCAGGAGTTAATGCTGAGAGAGCATGTGACCTTTACAGGCGCGCAACAATTCGATGCAGTATTGAAAGCCCTTGGTTCAGCGGATATTTTTGTCCTTCCCTGTGTCAAAGCCGCGGATGGTTCTTGTGACATCACTCCCAACGCGCTCATGGAAGCCATGGCCATGAAACTCCCGGTGATATCAACCCGGTTTAAGGCGATTCCAGAAATTATTGACGATCGGATCAGCGGCTTGCTGGTACCGCCCCAGGATGAGCAGGCGCTGGCGCTGGCCATAAGCCGGTTGATCGACGATGACGCCTTGCGCTTGAGATTGGGAGAAAACGCGCGGCGGCGGATTGAGGATAAATTCGATATCGCAAAAAACATCCAGCAATTCATTGCCTTGTTCGAATACTGAAAAAACCATTTATTTTGCTTATCATCTGATCAATAATCAAACCAAGCAGGTTTTCCCATGGACAGTAAACAGATACATGGCGATAGAGTCCCGCTAGGAAAGTAATTATTGAGGAAGGTTCGTCACCAATTGCTCGGTGAAAGAGCATTTTATCGGACGCTAAACCCGTACCCCCATCCGGGTCCTATGAGAATAACTCAGCGATTTACCGGTGGGAAGAAGGGCATCATCCAGGGTGGGTTGTCCCATCGGGACTACTGAATAATCCACGACAATGACTTAAAGATAATCATTGCTTTAATATGAAGATTGTGACCGCGCAAAGTATCGTCAAGCAGTTTTGAAACTTTGCGATCAACTTGGAACCAAGTATAAATGTCATGTGCAATAATAATTCCACATTATCCCAGACGACCCCAGTCACCCAAAGATTGCCCAACCTTATCATTATCGGCGCCATGTAAGCAGGCACCAGCAGCCTGCATTATTACCTCAAACACCATCCCCAAATCTTCATGTCAGTTATCAAGGAGTTGAATTTTTTCACCTTGAACCAGGAGAAGGGAATCCACTGGTATGCCTCACACTTCCGGGGCAATGCCAAAGTCTACGGCGAAACATCGCCATCTTATACCGACTTCCCATTGCGCCAGGGAGTGCCGGCGCATATGCATGCGCTGATACCGGATGCCCGATTGATCTATTCGGTGCGCCATCCGGTGGAGCGCATCAGATCGCATTACCGTCATTGGTATTCTGAAGGCAAGGAGAATCGCAGTTTCGCTGAGGTAATCCGCGATATTGAGGACAGTCCCTATTTGAATTTGAGCAAATATCACCTGCAACTCGAACAGTATTTGCCCTTTTATTCCCCGGCGCGAATTCTCCTTATCTCCCAGGAAGAACTGCTTGATTCCCGCCTGGAAACCCTGCTCCGAATCTTTTCATTTTTAGAGGTCGACCCGGCGTTTTATTGCCCTGAATTTTCGGCCATTCGGAATCGGTCGCGTGATAATCGGCGCCATAACCGGTTCGGCAGGATAATCGCGCGCATCATTGCTGCCACGGGACTGAAAAACGTATCCGCGGATCTGGCATGGAAAATAGAATGGCATTTGTGTTATCCCTTTTCCCAATTCGTCCCCAGGCCGTTGCTGGATGAAAAATCAAAACTGATGATCAGGGCGTATCTCAAGGATGATCATGAAAAATTGTGCCGCTTTGCCGGCCGGGATTTCCCGGAATGGTCGTGGGATGAGCAGCAGGCATTGCCTGATATGTGACCGAGGGGATGGCGATTTACGCCCCTGAACTCCGCTTATGTGGAGTACCCCGGAAAACAACCCTGATCGCGGGCCGCATTTCAATCTCTCACTCTGGTTTTACCTCGTCAGCTTCCGGCGTTTCCTTGTCGAATCCCTGCTTATTTCCCGATTGCTGCCGGGCCTGAAAGTGGTCGATACCCTCGAGGTAGTTGGGCGGCAGTTTCGCGCCTAGTTCAAGGGCTTTGTGCGCGTCAATCCGGGCGGCATCGAAGTTGCCCATCATTCCATGACAAAAGGAGCGATTGAAATAGTATGAGCCCTGGGTGGGACTGAGATCGATCGCGCGCTCCATATCGGCAAGTGCCTGATCAAAGTTCTTGATCCGCCTCCAGCATTTGCTGCGGGCATTGTAGACCTTGGCGTCAGCGGGCCTGAACTTCAGATAGGTGGTGTAATTCTCGATGGCCTTGGAGTAATTCTCGCTCTTGTCATATGCCAGACCGCGATTCAGATATATCTGGTGATGCTTGGGATTGGATTTCTCCGCCCGGGCAAAATCCCTGAAGGCGGCTTCATACTCCCCGCGGCGCGCCAAAATGGCGCCGCGATTGGTCAGGGCGGTGAAATTGTCGGGTTCGATGGCCAATGCCTGGTTGTAGTCGTGGATTGCCTTGTCATCTTGTTCGAGGTCGAAATAGATGTTGCCGCGGTTCAGCCAGGTGGTGGCGTCCCGAGTGTGGGTTTTCAATGCGATGCTGTAATCTGATAATGCCTGGTCATAGCGATTCTGTTGGCGATAGAGTATGCCGCGATTGCCATATGCGCGCCAACTCGGCTGAGTATTGATGGTGTAAGTCCACAGGATTTCGCCGCTTTTCCAATAGTGACATTGGCGATAGGTAAGAAAGCCCAACCACATCCCATAAACAATCGCGATCACGATAATGGCATTCCAGGCAGATCCATATCGCGGCTTAATTCTGTTATCTTGGATATGGACAACACCCTGTCCGATGATGAAAAACAAGCCGATGTAGGACACATAGGTATAACGATCCGCGATGACGGCGCTGCCCACCGTCAGGAACTGTAACACCAGAGCGATGTTGATGAGATAAAATAACATCCCGAAAATCACAACGCGGGTGAACCGCAGTGAATACCAGGTCACACAAACAAGCGCCAGCACGACCGCTGGACCCAGCCAATAAATCCGTGGTAACGGTTCATTAAGCGTGGGAAAAGGATAGAATGGCACCAGATTGACGGGAACCAGCATTTTGCCGATATACGCCATGATCCCATAACACCCAAACAAGGCTTTCCGCGCCGGTGAGAAGAGATCGACATCACCCACCGCGCCCTTCTCCGATTGAATCTTCAGGGTGATCACCCCCACAACGATGGAAAGCAGGAACAACGGGATTTTTTCCAGTAAGACTTTCTTGTCCCAACCACGACCACGGTAGTAATCCAGCAGCAGCAAAATCACCGGCAGCACCACTGCCGCGGGTTTTGATAATAACGAGAGGACAAACCATCCCAGGGTCGCCAACCACCAGCGCCGCTGACCATGATCCTGATAATTTAAATAGGCGCACAAAGCAAGCAGATAAAAACAGGTATAAAGCACATCCTTGCGTTCTGACACCCAGGCGACCGACTCCACATGCATCGGATGAATCCCGAAGAGCACTGCGACAACCGCCGCGGGTACCAGTTTATTCGCCGTCAATTTCCAGATAAAAAGAAATAACAGCCCGGTGTTGAGCAGGTGAAAAAGATAATTGGTCAGATGATAGCCAAATGGGGATTTGCCTGAAATCGCGTGGTTGACCGCAAGCGACAGCATGGTAAGCGGATGAAAATTACCAGAAACCGGGGTGGTAATGATTTCCCGCCAGTTGGCGAGATCGGTTATCAGTTGGTTGTCAATGACATAATCCGGATCGTCCCAGTTCACAAATCCATTATTAAGACAAGGATAGAATACCATCGCGGTTAGCGCCAGAATCACCGCCATGGTTAACAGCATGGTCTTCCTGGAGTCATCTGATGGCGCGGGTGAAGAGGGGATTCCTTTCCGTTCTGCTTTGGAGGTGCCCAATGAAGCTGGGGAGGGGGAGCTTTTGTTTTCTGTTGCTTTCTTTCGTTTGGCCATAAAACTAACCGGACTTTGTGACGATGCTGAAAATGGGGTGGATATACACCTTGGAGTATCTCTTGGATTAAACTGATATCACCTTCCATTGGTACAGGAGTTGAGACGCCAATTGCCGTGAATTCAGGCTAATATAACTGATGCGCCCATCACCACAACTTTGCATCAAAGCTAAAGACGCTGTCTACCTCAATAGCGAGAAGATGGCGTGCGAAAATCCGCCTGCTTGCAGACTAACCAACCTGGTTATATGGCAGTACCATGTCATGCATTGGCAAATCCTGCCGCTCTTGGGCTCGGCGATCCCGGCGGTAATTCCCAAGCTCTCAGACCACCAAACAAGTAGCGCCATCTCCATCCCTGAGTTTCGTCACACCGGAAGATCAATGGGATTCACCACTGCATGTACAGTATTATTCGATAAGGGAAGATGATGGATTTGACTGGTGTTGTTTTGCTGGTAGAGCCTGGATAGAGCATGACTTAATTCCATGAGCCGCTCCGAATGATGACTGGGAACATAAACAAACTCGCGCTCTCCAGCAGAGCTCAGGCGCATGAGTTGCCGCGAGACTGTCGCCAGTGGCGCCTCTACCAGCCGGATGCCGCGACGCGCCATGAATTTCCGGTCGTTTTGATTGGCCGTCAGCGGTCCACGAAATTTAAAGGTTTCCAAGCTGTCCCCGCGATCCCTGAGCGCTTCGCGAACCTCGGGACTGCTGTCAACATCGTTATTGACAATGACGTAATCAAGGGTGGCATCGGCCACATTGCCGGTATTCAACTCCCAGAAATCAATAAAATCATTCACGTTCATGGCGAGTGTTTCATTATTAAGGGTCAGATTCAGAAAGAGCATCTTCGGGCAATCGCGACGGTGTGCCAGGGCATCGACTATGCCACGAACCGCCAGACAGGGACTGGTGCTGGCGACAAAACTTGAGGGACCAAAGAGGATCGGTGAGCCCGGGATCAATTGTCGAATCGCCGCAATCGCTTCGGGATAAGGCGACGGCTGTGGCTTTTGCGGATCAAAACCGAATCGGCCATAACGCGCGATACCGCCGTCGGCGAGCCGCTTGACGGAATCAGGGGCATTGCTTAAGGCCACTTGTCCACCGCTATTGATAACGGGAAATTCCATGGATTTATTGGTCGTCGCCCACACGATATTACCGGCGCTGTCCACCCATTCGGCATAAAGCACCTGCTCATCGATGGAGCAGGGAAAAACCGCGTACTCAACCTCCAGACCGGTACGCAACCACTCCAGGCCGAGAGCAAAACGATCCGGGTCTGGGGTTTTCCGCTTGCCGTCGTAGGCGCCCGCCTTGATCATCACCGCGTTAAAGATGTGGTGCCGGACACTGGCCTCTGATAAGGTCATTCCCTTTATTTCCGGGCGCATCAATCCGACATCATCCACCCACTGCCCAATCTCAAGCAAATGTTTGCAGAACTGATGATGGGGATTCGCGCTGTCATCGTCGTCGAACATGAATTTGTGATGATAAAATGAAATCGCCGATCCCAGGCAGCCATGGAAAGTCTTGTGCCTGGCAATGATTCGATTGAAGGCATTCTGTTCGGTCTGATCGAAGCGATTCGGATCAAGTTTCCAGCCGCGCAAATTCATCAGTTCATGACGAAATGGCGGCATCAGGCTGATCAAACCGCTGGTGATGTCGCCCACCGGCAGAGTCGTGCCATAATCGGGACGCAGGGCATCCACAATCTTTTGCGTCGAACCGCCGTTGTCAGAACCATTGGTGAGGAAACAGAGATGGCGCCATCCGTGTTTTTGGGCATACGGCCCGACAACTTTCGGACATGACCCGCCCCCGAATGACATGAGATCATATTGTGCCTGCCGCCGTTGTTTCCGGAAATCCTCAATGGAGATAAATGTTTTTGCGGATGTCGCCATTTTTCTGTCTCTGTTTAGTTTTTATGGATAAATTAAATCCAGATCTGTGATAACGCTTATTAGCTGGACAAAATTACATGGAAGAGAATAGAATTAAACCCCATAAGCATGAAAGTACTTTTACTGGTTGTTTCTTGAGTACATGCATTCATTGATTAAAGCAATTTTTTGGGTAGTATTTATAGTATTTTCTTAATAACGTAATTATTCCCACTATGTTCTAATGATAGTTTCAACTAAATTCAATGGGGAAATGCTCAATGGCGAAAAATCCAACATTACAGCCTTATCCACGAATGAGTGAAACCCTCTTATCAAGTTCTTTTCTATTTCCAATTTTTACTCCTCCCATGTCCGAAAATTTACTTTCGCAAGCGATAGAAAGAGCATTTGAACGTTCTTTGAAAAACAAGCAAGGGAAAAAACGAGAAATTTTAATGACTCCAACCGAATTGGTTGATCGTTGTATTCAACATTTACGAGAAAGAAGCGATCCTATTTTAGGACCATATTTTGTCAGCAAATGTAACATCAATGATCTTTTCGCATTTGATGCGATTAGCCATGAAATGCAACGCAATCGGATGACAATAGGAATATTTTATCAATTTCTTATATTGGAATTGATGAGACAAAGATGGCAGGTATTTGATGGATCGCGGGAAGGAGACATAGTCGCTGATATTTCAACTCCCACTTTTAAGATTGGGATGCGATTATATATGTCAATAAAAAAGTCTTCCGATACTGTAGGAGGACAAGATGTAGGTGGAGTGATTAATCGACTTGAAAAACTGGCAAAAGAAGAGAAAAATTTAAACCGTCCATATCTATGTGTTATAGGTGTGGCAACACCATCCAAGGGAAAAATCAAGGAGTTCGACAAAGATCGACAGATAAAATATAATATTCATAGTATGCCATATTCACTGAATTGTGAATACTGGGGACCAGGTTTTATATTTCCTTACGTTACCGGCAGAGATCCCTTTGATATTTATCTCATGGCAATCAAACAAGTAGCTGACTACATCCCATTTTTATCCCTTGAATACCGGAATGAATGTACTGAAATATTGAGATCAAAAATTAATACATTGGGACTTCTACGTGACGACAAAACCATTGACCCAGAAAAATTCCTCCGCTTTCAATTGGGAAGAAAAATCAGTCGAATCTAATACGACTCCCTATTGCTGTATTACTTATGGAGATTCAAAATCGGCATTGTCCGTTTTTCAAGATTGCATTGATTTGATCGTTACTTCTCCTCCATATGCCGATGCACGAAAAAACCATTATGATAGTTTTCACCCTAAACATTTCCCTGAGTGGTTGGCTTCATTTCATAAAGCATTTTGGAATGCACTTAAACCTTCTGGAAGTTTGGTTATTAATATTAAAGACAAGGTTGTTGATGGAGTGCGCTGTCATTATGTATGGAAAACCATTGAGAAATTAGAATCATTAGGATGGTATTGTATTGATGATTATATCTGGCATAAAACGAATCCTATGCCAGGTCATTGGCCAACTCGATTGCGAGATGGCTGGGAATATTGTTTCCATTTAGCAAAATCTAAAAAACCGTATATCAATCAGAATGAGGTGCGCATCCCTGTTGGAGAATGGGCAAAATCTCGTTTGGATAAACTTGGCGAGAATGATTTAAAGCGACATAATTCTGCCAATAATAGCGGTTTTGGGCGAGATATTTCTCGGTGGGTTGGGAAAAAAGACGTCTTGCCATCAAATGTTATAAGTTTAGCCTTGGTTGGCAAGGACAAGGGGCATCCTGCGGTATTTCCCATTGAACTTCCACAATTTTTTATAAAGTTGCTTTGTCCTCCCCATGGACTAGTGGCAGATCCTTTCTCTGGAAGTGGCTCCACTGGAATTGCAGCATTGGCCTTGAAAAAGGATTGCATATTAATTGACAATAATGCAAATTTTTGCCGTCTTGCTTATGAGCGCATACTTAATGAATCGAAATTGCCACAAGATCATCTCTTCCTATCACCGAACACTCCTCAAATCATATCAAAAGCGGACAACAATAAAATTAAATATCAACCTCTATTAGACATTCTCGAGACTGATATCAACTATGTATCTGAGTCGAACAAGATTAACGAAATGGAATTCCAACGACAACTAAAACAACGTCATTTATCCACTACATAAATGTGGATTAGAGAAGATCTAAGAATATAAATTTATCCCTTGAATTTCGGCTTCATTATTCTCCATGCTACCTCACCCCATGTTTCTTCAGTATCGCCTCCACTCTCTGAACATCCGCGGGGACATCGACGCTGGCGGTTTCGCCGGTTCCCTCGGCTACCACCACCAGAATTCTGCCGCCATTTTCCAACACCCGCAATTGCTCCAGGCTCTCGCTCAGCTCCAGGGGAGTTTGCGGCCAGGAGATCATTTGGTTGAGAAAGGATTTGCGGTAGGCGTAGATGCCCCAATGCTTTAACGGCTGATAAGGAAAGTGTCCGGCAGTGCGGTAATTCGGGATCGGGGAACGACTGAAGTAGAGAGCGTTGCCATCCTTGTCAATGACCACTTTGACAATATTGGGATCGTGAAAGGCCGGATCCGTCGGCGCCAGCGGCACGGCGATCGTACCCATTGGCGCGCTTGGATTCGCCAGCATCCGGTCAATTAAATCGTTGATTGGCGCCGCCGGCATCAAGGGCTCATCCCCTTGAAAATTGATGACCAGATCGACGTCGAGATCGCGCACCGCTTCAGCGATTCGATCCGTGCCCGTGGCATGAGTGGCGGCTGTCATCATTGCCTCACCACCAAAACCTTTGACACAGTCAAAGATTCTTTGGTCTTCAGTGGCGACCAATTTTTTTCCGGCATGTAATTGCCGGGCGACATCATAGACCCATTGCACCATCGGCTTGCCGGCGATGGGTGCCAACGGCTTGCCGGGAAATCGTTGTGCCTGATAGCGGGCGGGAATTACGATTACGACTCGTTGATAATCTGCCATATGAAAAATTCCTTTGGGTTTCAATGTAAACGTGGATTTTAACATTTCACATCTGTTACGTCAATGTTTTCATGATCCATGACCTCCGCTTAAGATAACGCATACCATCTCGGATTGACGATCGGCGGGCGGCCCGAAATCAGATCGCCAAGCAGTCGGGCGGAACCATTGGCCAATAACAGTCCATTGCGAAAATGAGCGGTATTGAGGTACAACCCTTGATGTCCCGGAACCGCCGATATTACCGGCAGCGGGGAATTCGCCCCTGGCCGCAGTCCGGCCCAATGTTTTTCCACCGGGCAATCCGCCAGGAGCGGTAACATGCTGCACGCCGCCTGATGCAATTGGGCATATGCCTCGGCCGTCGGCGATTTGTCAAAACCAACATCTTCCAGGGTACTTCCAGCCAACACCCGGCCGTCCCGACGCGGAATGAGATAGTGATCTCCCCGGACTAAAATGGGAAAACGTTTATTCGCTGGCCCCTGAAAGAGCAGTATCTGACCGCGTATAGGTTTGATCTCGAGTCGCGGCACAAACGGTTTGATCAACGACGATGACCAGGCGCCGGCGGCAACGACGATCACATCGCCATGAAAGTCCTGGTCCGTGGTTTTTACGCCCGTGATTCTTTTTTTGTCGCTGACAATTTGTTGTACTTCACAATGCGTCATGATATTGACTCCCAGGATTTCGCCATAGCGTTGCAGGGCTTTCATCAATCGGGGATTGCGCACCTGACTTATTTCAGGCAGGAAAATAGCATCGTCCTGCCAGGCGGGATTTAAATCGGGCACCCGATTAAATATTTCGTCACCGGCAATGAAACGGATTTCCTTGCCGGTGGATTTCGCCCATTCCACTGCCCGTTTTTTTTGCGCCGGATCAAGGATCAACATCCCGCTGTTTTCCAGTTCGGGATCAATGGCAGTGGCTGCCTGTGTTTCCTTGATTAATCCCGGATAATGCGCTTGCGACCAGTCTATCAACGCCCTTCCCGCCGATGGATAATTCCAGGGATGCATTGGCGAGAGAATGCCGCCGCCCGCCCATGAAGCTTCCTGCCCGATCTGGCCGCGCTCCAAAACCAGAACTTCAGCGCCGGATTTGCGCAATTCGATGGCGCTCATCAGGCCGATGATTCCGCCGCCAATGATAATGATTTTGCATTTTGCCATTTTATTTCGCCGCTATTTTCATCTGGCAAAATATGCCGGTTGGGAATGAATCGAAAAGGGGAAAAACGTAAAACTAGAATTCTCAAGGTCAAGCCATGAATACAGCACGACCGCTGACGGCATGGTATGTGTTTGGCACCGGTTGGAGTACAGTCCCGCGGGCGGGCTGCCGCACAGCATTGAACGTCCAACCGCAGCCTGATCCTGCCGTTTGGAGAAGGACACCAACACTAATTACCCTCAATGATTATGCGAAACACATACACGGCATGATACCGTCAGCGGCCGTGGAGATTGATTAATCCTGTTTTTAATCTGTCATTTTACTTCAACGCTGACAGATTAGCGCCGAAGTTGATATGAAACGCCTTGCCGTCCAACACCAGAGCGGGAACGGATTTGACGCCTGCCTTTTCCGCGTCCTTGATCTTGGCCTTATCCTTGCCCAAATGGATGATTTCCACTTCATATTTCTTGCTGTCCAATGCCTTCGCGATATTGGTTTCCGCTTCGACACATACCGGACATCCTGCATGATAGAACTTTGCTTTTGCTGCCATATAGTTATCTCCTGATTGATTTTTATTGTTATTTATGATTGATTGAAATTGTTATCACCAACAGAATTTAAGCGCTTAATCGAACCGGTTAGAGTATCGTATTTACACGCGGGTTTCATGATTCTTTATGATTTTACTCCATTCGCCAAAAAGTATTTTGCACGGTTTGATCTCATAACGATCTCAAAAAGGGTTTAAGCCGCATCCAGAGCGACCAGCCGCTTTTCATTTGGGATCGATAGATTCCATAAGTATCCCGCTTCGTTTTCTCATCATGTTAATTTTAAGAACAGGATTTATTTTCACATGCTCGCGATTCGTCATCTGACTAAATCTTTTGGTCCCAGAGTCATCTTTAACAATGTCTCGCTTCGCCTTAGTCCGGGATCACGCGTCGGCCTGGTTGGTCCCAATGGTTCCGGCAAAACCACATTGCTGCGCTTGATCGTCGGGGAGGAGGAAGCGGATCAAGCAGTCATTAAAATCCGCCGGGGCGCCCGTTGCAGTTATCTCCCCCAGCAGTTGGAGACCATTGACCTGGGAACCATTCTCGAGATTGTCAAACAAGACCGGCATGAAAATCATGTGGCGGAACGCCTGCTAGCCGGATTGGGGTTCTCTACTGACGAAATGAACCAGACGCTCACTTCCTTTTCAGGTGGTTATCGGATGCGTGTCGCTCTCGCCCGCATGTTGATCAATACTCCCGATCTGCTGCTGCTGGACGAACCGACCAATCATCTCGACGCTCAGACCCTGCGCTGGTTCGAGAACTTCCTGCTTGATTCGGGATATACCCTCCTGGTAGTCAGTCATCATATCGATTTCTTGAATCGCATTGCCACTCACATCTGGGAAATCAGCGGCGAAACTATCCGGGTCTATACCGGCAATTACAGTGATTACCAGCGGATTCGCGCCGCCCATACTTCGCAATTGGAGGCCGCCGCCAAAAATCAGGAGAAGCATTTAAATCAGGCACAAACATTTATCGATCGTTTTCGTTACAAGCGAACCAAGGCGCGGCAAGTGCAATCGAAGCTCAAGCAATTGGAAAAGATCAAACGCATCGAATTGGAAAAACCCTCCCGCAAGATCAGGTTTGCTCTGCCGGTCCCGCCCACCAGCGGCCATCTGGTGCTGAAACTGGCCGACATCGCGAAAGCCTATGATGACAAGGTGATATACAATGATCTCTCGCTTGAAGTCGAACGGGGAGAGCGGGTCGCCATATTAGGCGAAAATGGCGCCGGGAAAAGCACGTTGCTGAAAATTTTGGCCGGGGTACTGCCATTTGATTCCGGGGAACGTCAAATCGGGCATAATGTGACCCTCCACTATTTCTCGCAGCATCAATTGGAGATACTGAAATCCCATCATACCATTCTGGAGTCAATCTCGGAAGCCGCCCAGGCGGGTGATCTCCTCTGGCTGCGCAATGTCGCGGGGTGTTTTCTCTTCAGCGGCGACGATCAATTCAAAACCATCGATCTGCTCAGCGGCGGCGAGAAAAGTCGTGTCGCCCTGGCGCGCATGCTGGTGAATCCTGCCAATACCCTGTTGCTCGATGAGCCGACCAATCACCTTGATCCGGAAGCAGTGAATGTTCTGACTCAGGCGTTGATGGAGTATCCCGGCACGATTGTGTTTATCTCCCACGATCCGATATTTCTTTCGCGATTAGCCACCAGAATCGTCGAAATAGAAGAGGGGCAGATGCGGAATTACCGCGGTGACTACGAATATTACCTCTGGAAACGCGCTTCCGAACTGGAGGAGCACGAGGCAGAGGAGCCGGCAACACCCGATCCGGCGGAAGATGCGAAAACCGCTAAAGCCAGGGATACCAGAAAAAAGGAGCTCTCCTCTGAAGAACAATCACGGCGGGAATTGGTCAAGACCCTGGCACGCCTGGAACGCCGCTTCCAACAATTGGAGCAGACCATCGCCGTCTGCGAAAAATCCATCAACTCACTCAATGAGGAAATGAACCAGGACACGGTCTGCCGTGACTACACCCGCTGGCAAACGCTTAAGGAACAATACGATCGTCAGGAAAGCGAACACCAGGCCGCCATCAGTGAATGGGACTCACTCGATGATGCCATATCCCGGTTGCGTGATCAAATCACCCAGCTGGATAAGGGAAAGGGATAACCTGAGTGTTGGGAGTGAATCCCTGCAGGACATCCAGAAAAGTGCCGGCAGGTTGATACCAATGTGCCACTGGTTGGGAAAAACACCGCTGTTGGGGATTACTTAAAGGGACTCTTTTTCCTCTCCCCACCTCAATCCATGTAAACAAAATGAGAACGATTGAGGTAGACGACCGGTTTTTCATCCACCCGCCAGTGACGCGCCAGGCCGGGATCGCCAACATGCTTTTGGGCGACCCGACAAATGCTCGCCAATAATCCGATTGATGCCCAGGTCATGAGGATATTCGACCCGCCATAGCTGATCAATGGCGCGGTAACGCCGGTAGTCGGCATGAAGCCGCTGACGACACTGATATTGATAATGGCATGCAATCCGATCGCCACCCCGATGCCAAACGCCAACAGCACGCCTTCACGATCAATCGCCAGCGCCGCGATGGCAAAAGCCACACCGACCAAGAACAGGTATAAAAACAATATTCCGATGACCGAGCCATAGCCCAATTCTTCACCGACAATCGCCATGATAAAATCAGTATGCGCTTCCGGCAGGTAATATTCTTTCATCCGGCTGCGATTGAATCCGATGCCATGCCATGAACCCGATCCCAATGCCAATTGTGAATGATATAATTGATACCCTGAACCTTCCTTAAATTTTTCCGGATTCCGGAAGGTGGTAAGCCGCGATAAGCGTTCCGGACTGATGGCGATCACCGCCGCGATCATCCCGGTCCCAATCAGGATCATGCCGATAAACCAGCGCAAGCGCACCCCCGCGACAAACAACATCGCCACGATGACCATTGCCGTGATACAGGTAATACTCAGGCTGCCACCCAACAGGATTGCGATCAAAACCAGACTGACAATGATACCAGGATAAAACAAGCCATAACGGAAGGACAATACATAGCGCGGATTGGCGCCATAATAGCGCGCCAGAAACAGAATAATCGCCAGTTTGGCGAATTCCGATGGCTGGAGTGAGCGCCCCCCGATTTTCAACCAGCGATAGGCGCCCTTGGTGGCGCCTTCGCCGACCAGCGGGAATTTCGCTAAAACCGAATCCGGCACTCCGAATATGGAAAGCAAATGGATGCCTGCCAGATAGATCAACGGCAGGCTGATAATCAACAACAAGACATGACTGACCGAACCCAGGTGGCGATAATCCACCCGATAAAGTATCAGGGCGAGGATCAGTCCAACCGCCATCCACAATGCCTGTTGCTTAAGCTTCTGCTCTCCAAACATCGCTGAAGTGGTCGAATAAAGCATGACCAGGCCGATGATACTGAGAATTCCCACCACCCCCACCAGTGCGTACAAGGTATTGCGAATTTTATCGGACATATGCAGAGGGTTATGGGGTTATGGTTTATTTTTTCTCTGGGGGAGGGTCGTCGATCAAACCGATTTTTTGGCGAATGGCGGTGACCAGACGGGCTGCCAGTTCCGGACTATCCTGGATCGCTTTCTTGGCCTGATCGCGTCCCTGCCCAAGCTGCTCGGATTCATAGGAAAACCAGGTTCCGCGTTTCTCGATCAGGTTGTGTTCGCAGGCGAGATCAAGGATGGTGCCGGAGCGGGATATGCCTTCCGCGTACATGATATCGAATTCCGCCTCGCGAAACGGCGCCGCCAGTTTGTTCTTGACAACCTTTACCCGCACCCGGGTGCCGGTGATTTCGCCAGTGCTTTGTTTGATCCATTGAATCCGGCGGATATCCATGCGAACGGAGCTGTAAAACTTCAGGGCATTGCCGCCGGTGGTGGTTTCCGGATTACCGAACATGACCCCGATCTTCTCGCGAATCTGATTGGTGAAGATCAGGCAGGTCCGGCTTTTACTGACCACCCCGGTCAATTTGCGCAAGGCCTGCGACATCAGGCGCGCCTGTAATCCCATGTGGGTATCGCCCATTTGGCCTTCGATTTCGGCGCGCGGCACGAGCGCCGCGACCGAGTCGATCACCAGCACATCAACGGCATTGCTGCGCACCAGCGTTTCCGCGATATTCAAGGCGTCTTCACCGCAATCCGGTTGGGAAATCAACAGGTCATTGACGTTGATGCCGATGACCTGTGCGTATTTGGGATCCAGGGCATGTTCGGTATCGATGAAGGCACAAATGCCATCGGCTTTCTGCGCGTTAGCGATAATGTGCAGACAAACCGTTGTCTTCCCTGAAGATTCGGGGCCATAGATCTCCACGATCCGGCCGCGCGGCACCCCCCCCACTCCCAACGCAATATCCAGGGTTAACGATCCGGTGCTGATGGTGGGAACCTTCTGACGGGTGTTATCACCCAGGCGCATAATGGTGTTTTGCCCGAATGTTTTTTCGATCTGGCCGAGAGCCATATCCAAATTCTTATCTCGTTGCGGGTCGGTTTTCGGAGTGGATTTATCAGATTTTTCGGCTGCCATGGTACATTTTCCCTTTCGAGTACTTCTTGATTAACGAGTAACGGTCATGAATTTGGATTTAACTTTACCACGTTTAACCCCGCGTAAAATGATTTTTCAAGATTAATTTTTATGATCCCAATGTGGCCAGGCCGCCTGTCTGCGGATGGGTTTAGCGTAGCGTGTCGAGCTGGTGAACACCTTACCGATCATCATGGCTTTGCTGCCACAGAAGGCCCTGGTTGGTCAGACGATAACGCTGCAGGCGGCTGTTGGGCTTATCGGGGATGGTCATTTCAATCAGCCCGGCTGCCAGTGCTGGCTTGAGGTAGCGCTCACGGAAGGACTTGCGATCCTGTAATGCAAGTGAACTCATCAGCACTTCGCGGCTTATTTCACCCTGTATTTTCTCCAGCAAGCGTCCGACTTGGGGGGTGACTTGGGGCGTGACTTGGGGGGCAGAGAACGCGACTGCGGCAAGAATCATCCTGAGCATGAACTCGATAAAGGGAGCGGAGTCTGTCTGGCTGGTACTGTTTTGCAATGCCCGGTAATACTCTTCCTGATGTTGATGAACCAGGCTTTCCACCGGGATGACAGCAAACAAAGGATTCCATTGGGTCAAAATCAATGTCTGCCACAACCGCCCCATACGGCCATTGCCATCGGTGAAGGGGTGGATGTACTCGAACTCGTAGTGGAACACCGAACTGGTGATCAAAGGATGCGCATTGCTGGTTGAAAGCCATTGGAAGAGATCATGCATCAGTGCCGGTACGCGATCAGCTGGAGGAGCCATGTGAATGACCTGATCGCCCGCCATCACCCCAACACCGCCCCGTCGATAAATCCCGATATCATCGATCAACCCTGCCATCATGATGCGATGGGCTTTCAGCAATGCAGCCTCATCCTCCGGCCGCCATTGTTCAAAATGTTCGTAAGCAGCGATGGCATTATGAACCTCCTGGATCTCGCGCGGTGGGGCGATGACCCGTTTGCCGTCCAGGATTGCGGAGATTTGTTGTTCACTCAAAGTATTCCCCTCAATGGCCAGCGAGCCTCGGATGGTGCGGATGCGGTTGACGCGCCGCAGCTTGAGCGCCTTTGTGGTATCGGTCAGGATGGTAAGTCGTCCGACGGATTCGCTGATCTCCGCAACCTGATTCAGCAATGCCGGGGTGATGGTATAGGGGGGGAGGTATATGTTCATATCTGAGAATTTGCCAGTTGATATCCGCCCAATCAGTCCTGAGCCTCGTATTCGTCATGGCGGCGATTCCATGTATACGGCTCAGTCTGGGGCCAGCCTTCCGGAGAGTCCTCCCAGGTTTCCTGGCGGCCAAATGGCGTCAGGTCCAGATAAGACCAATGGCTTCCAAGATATTCCACCCCTCGTCTTCCGGTAAAATAAGTGCGATAAACATCATTGCCTGAGCGGAGAAAGACACTGGCTCCGTGATTCTCTTTGCCATTGATCGTCGCGCCGAAATCGACATTGAAATCGCTGCCAAAAGACGAGTACCAGGGGAGATTCCAGCCCATGCGTGACTGGTAGCGTTGGAGCTTATCCAAAGGCGCCCGCGACACCATGACCAACGAGGTGTCTCGCGCATGTAAATGAGCGGGATGAGTCATGGCATCCGCGACCCACGAGCAGCCATCGCAACCCGCGTTCCATTCCGGGGCAAACATAAAATGGTAAACAATCAATTGACGACGACCGAAGAACAAGTCGAGCAGTTTCAACTCGCCCTCGGATCCAAGAAACCTGTAATCTTTTTCGATCCTGACCATGGGGAGACGGCGGCGCGCGGCGCTCAGCGAGTCACGAGCGCGGGTCAGTTCCTTCTCTTTGATCAGCAGTTGATCAAGAGCAGTCTCCCACAAGTCCTTGGACACGATCTTTGGCAATGCGTTTTTTTGCGTTGTCATTTTGCGCTCTTCCTTTTCATAAATTAGCCTTGGGCATTTCCGCCGGGATCATAACCATCCCACCGATACCGAAGCGGTCGGTGTGTATGCCATAACGCGGCGACCAGAAGGTCTGGGATAAAGGCATCTGGATTTGGCCGCCGTCAGCAAGCGCGGTGAAAACCCGGTCAGCCTCAACTTCCGCAGGAACACTGAGGACGAGCGAGAAACCGCCGCAGCGCGATGTGTTGTCACAACCGTCAGAGGCCATGATGGTGGTGGGGCCAACCCGAAACGCCGAATGCTTGCTTAGTTTCACCGCTTCTGACACCGACACACAACATTCTCTTCGACCAACCTCTAATTCACTTTATTACTCCTTGGTTTCCATCAAATACGATATCAGCCGCTTGATTTTCGTATCGGACATCTCAAAGACATCACAAAAGTCGAGATTTAGAATACCCCCGGCACGTTTGGCACAACGTACATGCCCTTCGGCAATCACTATATTGTTCTCTTCAGTCAATCGCGTAATGGTTATCGACGGGCTTCCCACAAAGGCCTCATTCTCGATCTCCTTGTCGAAGGCGGTCTTCCCTCGTATATGAAACATTCCTGGAATGAGCCATTCGATATCATCGGTCAGACACGCCAGTATCGCCGCATGATCGGACGTGCCAAATGCTTCCATATAACACTGAACGGTGTGTTTATTGTCGCTCATAAGAGTTCCTGATTAATGATGAAATTTTTATTGCGGAGAATATTTTTACCTGTAATAAAAATCTCATAATCCAATTCCTCCGTCTGTTTTTAATCGGTGTTATAGCGTTATAACATTACACAGAAATCGCGTGACAGGGTATCATATCATCATATTTGTTAATAATATTGCTGCATGATCAGTCCCTTAATTAAATATGAATTAACTGCGATCAGCCAAGGTCGAAGCGGTCAAGATTCATTACCTTGTTCCACGCCGCGACAAAGTCATGCAGAAACTTCACCGGGGAGTCCAAACATCCATACACTTCCGCCAGAGCCCGGAGCTGGGAGTTCGAACCAAAAATGAGATCGACACGGGTGCCGGTCCATTTGAGTTCGCCCGTTGCGCGATCACGCCCCTCGAATACATCTTCATCTTTCGAGATCGCCTTCCACGTGGTACTCATGTCGAGCAGATTCACGAAAAAATCATTGGTAAGCCGCTCTGGCCGCCGGGTGAAAACACCATGCCGGGATTGTTTGAAGTTGGAATTCAAGACCCGCATACCGCCAATCAGCACTGTCATCTCAGGAGCAGTCAACTTCAGCTGTTGCGCATGATCAACGAGCTGTTCCTCCGCCGATACCGCGTATTTGGCTTTGAGATAGTTACGAAACCCATCCGCGACTGGTTCGAGTACCGCAAACGATTCCACATCGGTTTGTTCCTGCGACGCATCCATGCGTCCCGGCGTGAAGGGAACGGTCACATCGTAACCGGCATTCTTCGCAGCTTGTTCGACACCCGCGCAACCACCCAGAACAATCAAGTCGGCAAGCGAAACCTTTTTTCCGCCTCGCTGCGCGCGATTAAACTCCTTTTGGATTCCTTCAAGAGTCTGGAGCATCGTCTTCAGTTGGGTCGGCTGGTTGACTTCCCAATCTTTTTGCGGCGCAAGACGTAGGCGCGCCCCGTTCGCGCCGCCGCGTTTGTCGGAGTCACGGAATGTGGACGCCGACGCCCACGCAGTCGAAACCAGTTCCGGGATCGACCGGCCCGAAGCAAGGATCTTGACTTTGAAGTCGGCAATGTCCTGAGCGTCGATCAGCTCATGATCGACCCCGGGAATCGGGTCCTGCCAGATCAGTTCCTGAGCCGGGACATCGGTTCCGAGATAACGCGAGCGGGGTCCCATGTCGCGGTGGGTCAGCTTGAACCAAGCCCGGGCAAAGGTGTCCGCGAACTCATGCGGATTTTTATGGAATCGCCGCGCGATCGGCTCATAGATCGGGTCGAACCTCAGCGCAAGGTCCGCAGTGGTCATCATCGGCGCATGCCGTTGCGAAGGATCATGGGCATCAGGCACGGTATCCGCCCCGGCACCATCCTTGGGCACCCACTGATGCGCGCCTGCCGGGCTTTTTGTCAGCTCCCATTCATAGCCAAATAACACTTCGAAGTAATCATGGCCCCACTGGATCGGATTGGGAGTCCAGGTTCCCTCGATACCGCTGGTAATCGTGTCACCGCCTTTGCCGCTGCCATGATTGCTTTTCCAGCCGAGCCCCTGCTCTTCGATGCCGGCGGCCTCAGGTTCCGGACCAACAAGCGCCGCATTTCCCGCGCCATGACACTTGCCGAAGGTGTGCCCGCCAGCAACAAGCGCGACCGTCTCCTCATCATTCATGGCCATGCGTGCGAAGGTCTCACGGATATCGCGGCCGGACGCCACGGGATCGGGATTGCGGTTAGGCCCCTCCGGATTCACATAAATCAATCCCATCTGCACGGCGGCGAGAGGATTCTCGAGTTCCCGGTCACCGGAGTAGCGCTTGTCGCCCAACCATTCGCTCTCGGTCCCCCAATAAATGTCCTCTTCCGGCTCCCAGACATCTTCGCGCCCGCCGCCAAAACCGAAGGTCTTGAATCCCATCGACTCAAGCGCGCAGTTGCCGGCAAGGATCATGAGATCAGCCCAGGAAATTTTGCTGCCATATTTCTGCTTTATTGGCCAGAGCAGCCGGCGAGCCTTGTCAAGGTTGGCATTGTCCGGCCAGCTGTTGAGTGGCGCAAAGCGTTGGGTGCCGGACCCCGCCCCCCCGCGACCGTCGCCGGTGCGGTATGTGCCCGCGCTGTGCCACGCCATCCGGATGAAGAGCGGCCCATAGTGACCGAAATCGGCCGGCCACCAGTCCTGCGAGTCGGTCATCAGCGCCTGGAGATCCTTCTTGATGGCCTCGAGATCGAGTTTTTTAAACTCTTCAGCATAGTTGAAGTCCTCGCCCATGGGATTACACCTGCGAGAGTTCTGATGTAGGATATTGAGATTCAACTGGTTTGGCCACCAATCCCGATTCGACATGCCTCTGCCGGTTGCTTGTTTATGTGTCCCGCTTATTACCGGGCACTTGCTCTCTTTGTTCATTATTGCTCTCCTTTCCTTTTGGGCCTGGGTTTGTAGTGCTAACGTTTAAGGCGATCCTTGTTATTTTTCACCACCCCCTGATTTCTTGATATCACTGATCAGTCTTCATCGTCTTGAGGATTTGTTTCTCCATTTCCGCCCGACCTTCTAAACTTTGCAATGGCGTCACATTCCATGAAAACACGCCCCATGCAGGTATTTCACGCAACATCCGATCAATTTCATCATGAGTATCCGCTTCGACCATCAGATAAAAAGTGCGCGAACCGGCAGCCAGGCCGCCCGCAACAATTTTCTTTTTAAGCTTCAAATCCAACAGCATGTCAAAAGTAGGAAGTATACCCTTCTCGAGCACCTCGGCAGTTTCTTTGGGATCTTTGAAACCCGGCCCGTCGGTGGTTGTAACCAGGAACAGATCAGCCGCTGCGAATTGCGCGAGACCAAGGCTTATCAGCATGCAGAATAAAAGTCGTGTGTTCATCATTGTTCTCCTCTGATAAAGATTAGATGTTTATATTCAGCAACAAAGATTAATATGTCAATAATTATTTTGAACGGTTTTGATTCCTCCTTTCTATTATTATACCTACCATGATGGATAACAGAAATGTATTCGGCGCCAGGCCATGTTATCTGTCATTTTTCAGTCAGCTACCACCATCCGAACCGGTGGTTTGAATTAAACCTGTCTCGATGCTTGAAATGCACTTTATATTTATGCTTTAATATCCTTGAATCTTCGGTCAAAAGAAACATATCAACCGTTTCTCAATCTTCAAAAAGTTTCTCT
>CAZTTH010000005.1:63595-111518 GCA_964615975.1 uncultured Lentisphaerales bacterium
ATCTTCGGTCAAAAGAAACATATCAACCGTTTCTCAATCTTCAAAAAGTTTCTCTCTCAGAAAATTTCTACTTTTCTCCTTTTCAACATTCACATTCAAGTATTCGGTGATTGTGCCAGTCGTCACAATCTATTACTTATAAATTTCTTATGTTTTCATTGCTATTAATATCCCAATTATTTTTTTACCGTTTTTTAAGTCGATAGGTGCATCGTATATAAAGCTTGTTAAGTGTTATCGGCTCCGATAAATATTCAAGAATACAACTATTCTTTTATTTCATAAAATCCGTGATATTATTCACATAATAAAGATATGGTCAAGATATTCTTATGACAGATAAACTCCCACAAAGAAGGATCAAACGATGAAAGTTCACACTCAGTTTAAATGTCACAGAATCACATTCATCCATAAATTCAGTTTGGGCCTTCTGCTGGTATTGGTTGCTTCCTGCGTGCATTTCAAGCCGAATCAATATGATCCACTCACTAATACCTACAATAATTACTTTGATAACTACTCATTGATAGTGCCCAAAGGTTTTGTGAAAGTCGACAAGAATACTATCCCTGATTCACTGCCTATAACCAACTTTCATGAAATGAATTTTGTATTTAAGAATCAAGAGACAGGGGCATATATCGGGATTGAAAGGAAACCGATTAGTAGTAGTGGATATAATTACTGGTTAACTGTAAAAAATTCAGTTGATGAGACTGGCGCTTCTGCTGATTTTAGCGAGGGATTCGAGAAAATATTCAATAGAGGTCATGGGAAATTTGCTAATTCTTTCGAAGGTTTTTTAATTTTTCAACGACTCCACAAATCGGCAGAAACGAATTGGGATATTTTCGATGCAATAGGGACATATCATGTTAATCGGGGCAGCTACGAATACAGTATATTCAGTGTCGCCATGCTCTGTCCCTCGGATCCCAAAAACTTACTTGATTTGCGCGATTTCCTGTATGATATCAATCTCTGTGCCTTTACTGAAGCAGAAAGGGTAACAAGTAATTAAATTCATAACTGTACACGCACTGCAAATGAATCACTGAGTCTGATGTCTGCCCGACCATTGCGGCATGATATAGATACCAAGATGGTAAGGCTATTTTCTAAAATTTCAGGGTCGTCGGGCTCATCACATACACCCAATACCCCACCCCCGCTTTTAACTCATTAACTCGTTCAAATTGCTCATTTTTCCATTGCCAAACATTGCCTGTCTGGTGGGGAATTTGGTCGGGGGTTATGGTTTGGGAAACACCGATGATATTCCAGCCGGTGTCCAATGGGATTTCGGTTATTGTTGAACCGGGCGTGAATTCCACCACAACCTGATGGGGACTATGGATCCAATACCCCTGAAATGGCCGAATCATGGAGGTGATTTTAAAGTGGTTATTTTCCCACTTCCAAAACGGGGTTGTATAATGCATGCCATAAGAATTATGACGATCTAAAAAGCCAGCGGCATCCGGATCAGTTGGTTGCACATTAAATGAAAACAAATTCCAATCCCGCGCCAAAATCACTTCGTAACTTAATGGGTTTGTTCCTTGCCAGTATTCAACAAAAGTAGAGCGGCCATCACCGTCATCATCCGCCATGGGATCATGAAGAAGATCGGCAAAATAGGTAAGTTCCCACTCATCGTCAATTAAATCCGTATCCGAGTCATCTGATCCGACAGGAGCCAATGTCCAGGTAATGGAATCCAGCATTCCTCCATAAGGATTCCCGGCTTTATCAACGAAGACTCCGGCATCGATATTAACATAATATCCTCCCTCCCTGGAAATCAGATATAATGCACGTTTAATTACAACTGTTGCGGAGCTGCCATCCTGGTTGTTGATAACTCTGACATGGTTTGAAGCAACCGGGATTTCCTCCCACACTCGGTCATTCTGTTGTAAATGAATAGAGATATTACCTGTGCCTTTGTAAACTGGTTCATTGAACGTCATCATCAGGGAGGCGAATTTGATCACTTGCGTGGCTCCATTGGCGGGACTAAAGCTCGTTGCCAATGGTTCCATGGTTTCGATCTGGATTGTTAGAATGGAAGAGAAGGTTGATCCATTTCCTGCCATATCAATGGCTCTTGCTTTAAGTTGATGAATTCCTTCATCAAGCATCACATCGATACCAATGGTTGCGAAAGAATTGGCTGGACCGCTAGCAATGATGAGATCATTTTCACTAATCTGAATCGTACTGTCGGCTTCACCGCGGCCAAGAATGGAGAGATTGGTGGTGCGGCGAGTGAGCTGGTCAGTAGCGGAGATACCGGTGTCATCATCAGGTGCCAACCGCAAATTATCGGGAGGCATTGGGGGGGTATTATCAACAATTAAAAGGGGACTGGCATTTGATTGCTGCGATAGGTTGCCAACGCTATCCTGAGCAATTCCTGCAGCTAATTGGAATTTCAGCGTGCCATCACCGGTGATACCATCGAAGGTAATCGACCAGTTTTGAGGACTATGTTGGGTTAAGACAAACGCTACGTAGCCAGCACTTCCTTCCTCAAACACAGTCACATCCTGAGGAGAAATGGTACTTTGGATAGCGCCATCAATACTAATTTGATAAGTAACCGGATCGGTCCGGGTAGCCACGAGTGATGGCTGGCTGATGGTAATAGTCGGCGGAGTTATGTCATAAACACGGGTTAACTGCGCAACGGTTGAATTTTTATTGCCTGCCAGATCCTCAAGGGCAGCAACCGCGATCCCAACGGATACAACCCCATCATTCAAGGGTTGAATGGTAATACGATAGGAATAATCTCCTTCCTGATGAAATGCCGAAACCATGGCGTTAACCAATGTCATCATCTCCGGTTGAAAATTGAGTAGAGGTTCATCATTCATCGCTGTCACGATGATGTTCTGGTCGCGGGTTTCCATGTTAATTGTCGAGGACAAACTGATCTTGGGCGGGGTGGTGTCAAAAACAACTGTGGCATTGTTAGAGGGGTGGTTCGACTTGCCCCCGACAACAATCATTGCAGTTGGCAAGCGACAGGTAACGGGACCTTCGTGAAGGGCAGTCAGGGTTAGTGAATACTCTTTACCCGTACCAGTCAGTATGGGATTGATGGCGTTAGTTGTTACAAACATGCCTGTAGACAACTGGCTGACTTCTGACCACAGGTGGATAGAGAAGGTAATTGAGGGTGAATTCGACCATCCCTGGTTAGTGGTTATGGAGACACTTCCTTCACTCAAAAAACCTTGTATTCGGTTTAAATGTGTGTCGGCCACATAAATCATGTCACGGTCACCTATGGCCACTCCCTGAGGGCCATAAAATTCTCCATCATTTAGACCCAAATTGCCAAATTGAGTGAGATAGTAGCCGTTGGCTTCAAATACCTGTATACGATTGTTATTATGATCGGCAACATAGACCCGGTTATCACGATCCACCTCTAAATTGTAGGGGTATTCGAATTGACCATCGCGATGTCCCCTTTCACCCCATATGCCAATCAAAACCTGGTTTTTGTCGAACTTCTGGATACGATGATTGTTGCGGTCCGCCACATAAATATTCCCCAGGCCATCAGTAGCGACATCACTGGGCAGGTCAAATTCTCCTTCACCGGAGCCTTCACTCCCCCACACCGCTAATACCTGGCCGAATCGGTTATATTTTTGGATGCGGTTATTCAAGCGATCGGTAATAAAAATATTATCCTCGGGATCCACAGCTATACCCCCGGGAGAGGCGAATTTACCATCGTCAACACCCGGTGTTTTCCATTCCCTAATAAAGTCACCATCGCGGGTAAAAGATTGAACACGATGATTACCACGATCGACAACGAAAACAGTTCCGAACCGATCGACAGTCAAATCGCGGGGGCCGGCGAACCCTCCCCGGTCACTGCCGCGATGACCCCATGTGGTGATAAAGGCGCCCTGACTGTTGAATTTCTGAATTCGGTTGTTGAGTTGATCAATAACATAGACATTGCCAGCCGAGTCAGTTGTCACACCGATGGGGAGATTGAATTCACCATTGTGGCGACCTTGCTGTCCCCATTTCAGTTGATAAAGATAAAATTCCAATCGCGTCCCCTGTGTGGAACTCACTGAAAAGGGGGCGCTCAACTCGGATATCAGTGCGCTTTGCCCGTCATGATTAAATGCGGTTCCCGGCTTGATTTTAATAGCGATTAATCCATCGCCATCAATACTTGAAACAGTTACATATCGAAACATGTTTCCGAAGCCACTGATTGCAGTTGCCATACCGCTGGCAGTGCCATCAGTACTCATAAAGAACTCCACATCATTGCCGGTTAGATCGATTATGTCCGCATTCTGGTAGGTGATCTTAAAAGTTACGGGAGTATTACCTACGGCATTAACGGATGGAGGATCAATCATAACGGAGAGACTGCCGGCATTTATTCTAATATCATTTTGATTACTGAGAGAATTATATGAACCTGGCGTCGGCAGCACCGGATCCGCAGGATTACCGGATAAATCATGTATACCACCACTGGCTAATATCAACGCATTGGCATTGACATACTCCAGCCGTGGGGAGGCGTGATTAACGCCAACCATATAGCTGAAGACCAGGGTGTTTGTGCCGCTACCACTGGAATATTGGACCGCTGTTGGTGTCATGCCTGTGGTAAGAAATAACTGAGGAATGCCAGTCACGATTATCGGTTCATTGAATTGAAGGGTGATATCGATCGTGTCGTTGACAGCATAGATGTCATCGGCATTGGTTGAGAACACGCGTTGGACATAGGGATCATTCGGTGAAGGTATAGTAAATATCATTGTTTGATCTGCCGGTCCGATCGAGTGAATCCTTAAATTGGCAGCGGAATTATCCCACCAATAAGCACTGGGCAGGGTAGTCACGTTAAAGGCATCGTTATTTTCAGCAGAAAACAGATCACTGTTGTCACCATAGTTATTTCCTCGTTCAAGATTCCAAAGATTATCTGCCTGAATCAAAGTACATTCATAGTGCAAGTCGGGATGTTGATATTCATAATTGTTATCTCCTTGTTCATCCACCTGCCAGATCGCCAAACCGGAAGCCGGCAGTGATTCGTCCCGTCCAGTTTGATAACGATTCTCGAGGAGAAAATATTCCGTCATGTTTTTCCGATATATGTAAAAATCATTGGTTCCCGCGGTGGTATTGAAGGTTCCTTGAATCCGGGCTAAATCGGTAACAGAGGCTGCCCATCCTGATTTATACTTTAAATAAGCACAAATCTGAGTGGGATTGAGATCATCTCCACCGGATCCCATCAGGCAGTATTCTCCCACCCCCGTTGATTCATACCCATAATCATACAGGTCTGGATAATCGCAGATCATGTGTCCATTTTCATGACAGAAAGTGCGCAATGACAAGGAGTCGGACATGTCGCTGATTTGATAGTCGTGGATGAACATGCCGTTACCGAGATCAAACGGCGTATCAAGAAAAGAAGCATGCGGCCACAACCCTTCCGCCCAGAAATTCGGCGTGTCTCCAGCGTACAGTACATTCAGGGCATAGACAAAATTTTCACCATCATTTGTCAACGCTGAAAAATCGAATCCGCTATCTTTTAAATATTGCAATGCTTCCACGATCAATTCCTTTGCCCTCACGGTATAGGCAATTGATTCGTCTGCGTAATAGGTTTTGTTTTGCTGGGCGCGGTAATATGGCGCCACAGCGTTGGTATATGATAATCGTCCCAGAGAATTATCAATGAAATAATCATAAACTGACCCGTTGTTACCGAACTCATTATAGCCATGTAGATTGCAAAAGCGGTCGACCTCCTCCCGTGAAATCGTTCCTGATTCATCCGCAAAGTCAATGATCAGGCAAAGTCCGCGGAAAACCCCAATGGTTTCTCTTTCCGGTGCCGAACGCGCCAGGCGGAATTGCTGACTTTTTGCCGATTGATGGCGAATTTCACAACGTCTTTGACGAGTATAACGTTCATATTGCTGTTTGGCATATACCTGCGCTTGAGCTGGTGGCAAACGGAGATGTTTATCGATCGAAAGTGATTTCACTTTCGCCTGACTGACAACGATAGTGGTCGGGACTAACTGTGTGTTGTCCGGTGATAGATTGGCATAACAAATTTGCCCGCTTAAACGATTCTTGATTACCGTGTATCCATCCAGGGTCTCGAATCGTGCATTGAATTCATCTCCGGAACCGATCAGTTCAATAACTGAACCATCGGGTTGTCTGATATTGATACGCTTGTTATGAAATGGTGCCGCCATAATGGCGCTACTTACAAGGAGATATATGAGGGGAATGTATCTCTGGGATGTCAGATTGCGTGGCAATGCAGCCATGATGTCGAGTATTATTATCAAATCAGGAATCACTATTTTCTACTGTCACTACATCAAACGTTGTTGTTTGCTGCAATGACTCGGAATTAGCCATTAATTCTGTAACTCACTCGGATAATTATTGGAGTATATCTTAGCTCTGCCGGATGGCAAGGAGTCACTCACGACTCTTCATTGATGACATTATCGGGAACTCATCGTAAAAATAATTGTGAGAGAAGACAAAAATTTTATCATCTACATTTGGCAATAACTCAATTAATTGGACAACACTACCTTTCGGTGCCCATTTCGGTGCCAGTCCACGCAATTTATTATTTATTAAAATATTACAGTTTTATTATACACAAATTACTTCATGATTCTTGATTAAAAAAAACACAGAGAATCGGTTACATGTATAGATCGTATCACAAAAATCATATTATTTTTCATAATATGTAGCTTACATGGAAAGGCACCGAAGCAGAAACGTCAGTGGGTGTAGTTTGTGGTCCTCAGGGGTATAAAAATCGTTTTTTCTTCGTGGCCAAGCGGCTGGTATGAGAAAAAATCGCTCAGATCGTCATCCCGTTTTTAGTACTGGCAATGATGATCAGGGTACCCGTAGTGGGTTTCTTCAAGGTCAAGAGATCCGCCACCAGAATGGTGACATGATCCAGGGTCAGATGTTGACCAGCGGTCAGGATGATATCACGACCGGTGCCCAGTGCCGTCAAGCTGCCGGTTATGTATAGAAGCCCGGTCCCGGTGGTGATCAGAATGTCATGACCGGAAACAATTGCACCGATCACCGCCGCGCTGGCTTTCGAATTGATGATGATCTTGCCAGTTGTCGTTGTCATCGCTCCCATCACCGTGATCCCCGCTCCCGACTGGGTGGTGGTCAGACTCACCTGTTTGGTCACCGCCACCGTTCCTTCAAGGCGAATTTCCTGCAACATGGCGATCGTCAGATTTCCGCCCGCCAGAATATCACCGTTGATTCGCGCACTTTTTCCGGTCCCGCCTTCGTCGATCGTCACATCGCTCGTCTCGGACTGTAAAACCGCCCGGGTCGCGCCACTGGTCACCGTCAGATTCCCCTTCGTGATCACATCCAATTTCCCTTTCGCGATCACGGACCCGGAGATCTCGATGCTGCGCGACGAGTTACTCATTATCAAAGACACTGTCCCCTCCCCATCAATACTACCCGCGATAATCAAGACATCTCCTGCCGTTATGGAAAGCGTTGATCCCGCGGTGATCACACTGCCGACATCGATGGTCAGCGAGTTGTTTCCGGTTATCGACAGGGTGGTTGTCGAGGTGATATTACCCTGGATGACGATTGCCGCAACAGCCTTGATCACCACGGTCTTGGCGGCAATCGTGCTCCTCAGTGTCAATCCCGCCTTTGTATCCAGAGTCACCGCGTTTGTCACTGAGACAATTGAGCCATTCAACTCCATATTCCCGGTTGTTGCCGTTGTTTTCAGCGTCACCTGATGATTGGCCAGAAGCGCTCCGGTCATCGTCAAGGTCTGACCGGTCGTCATACTCACTGACTTGCCCGCCGTGAGATCTCCCGCGACGTTTAGATTAACGCTGTTTAACCCGCCCGCCAAGACCACATCCGCTGTCGTTGAAATCAGATTGCCCATAATCAGCAGATGTTTCCACGATTCGATTGACACATTTAACCGCCCGGTCAAATCGGTGTTCACCGCGATCGCGCCATTTACTCCCGCTGTAAGCGTCAGTTTCCCCACGCCATTCACCGGCTCGTTGATCAACATATCATGGTGCGACTTGAGGGTGATATCCCCGATCGCCATCATGCGCCCCTGGATTCTCAGTATCCCGGATTTACCCCGCATTTCCACCAGCACAGAACCGCCGGCTGTGATCGGACCCACGGTCATATCGTATTGTGAGGTGATCGACACCTTGCCGCCCGCTATTAACCCGCCACTGATCGTCACCTCCCGATTACCGTCCGCGATCACATCCTTGCCCGCAGTCAAATTGCTGGTTATGCTCAGAGTACCCTCCGCCGTCAATTTTACATGATCTCCCGCCGTGACTGCCGCTGCCAGCACCAGGTTGCCGGTAGTGCCATCGGTTGTGGTCAAGATCACGCTTTTGCCAGCCGTCAATACACCTTCGCTTGTTGTTTCCAGCCGACCGCTCGTCGTGATGACAATGTCCCTGGCAGCCGTTACCTGATTGTTGATGATCGCCGTTTTGGCAGTGATATAAATCCCGTGGGATAATGATCCCAAGGCGCCATTGATTACAATCCCGTTCTTCGACTCCATTTCCATCTTGAGCTTGCTGACAATCCCGCCATCGAGGGTTATCCCGCTGTTTTTGCTGATCATCGTAACATTCCCATTACTCGTAATCATACCCGGAGTGCCGGAAGCGGTGATTCCTTTATAGATAATCGGACCGGAGGTGGTGATATTGACTTCATCGACCTCTCCTTCAATGGTATCGATGTTAATCCCGGCGCCTGTCGAAGTTAACCGGATATCATGTCCATTGGTGTTCAGGTAATTCACATTAATCGTCCCGGTGGTGTTGATGATTATATTGCCATTAAACGCTAGGATCAGGTCAAGATTTCGCGCGGTCGTAAATTTTATCTGACCATTGTTTTGATTGGTGAAATAAAAGGTAAAATTTATCTCCAGATTCAATGCCGGTGTCGCAGTGCTGCCGATCCCGCCAACGCTTGCCGAGAAGAAACCAGTCCAGCCGGAAACATCCACCGCGGCATCGGTTGGGGTCAATTCCAGAATCCGCCCCATGGCGTCCAAGGTCACCGTCCCCATGGCCAGCCCTACCCGGATATAACCCACATTGATATCTCCCACGGTCGTCATGATCCCGACATTATTCCCGGTCGCATCTTTTGCGCTCACCGCCGACACCACATCGACCGTGCCGTTCGCCAGTACCATGATCTCGCCGTTCGTTACCATTAAATTGGTCAGCACAATTCCATCCGCTTCAAAAATATTGATATCGCCAGTACCGCTTACCGCTGCCGTGACATTGGTCACCCGGGTATTGACATAGATTCCGGTTCCCGCTGCAATGGCCAGCTCCACCGCTTCGATCTCGAGGTTAAGAAAATCAAAAGCAACCACTCCCACCCGGACACCCGCCGTTATACTCACGGTATTGGCAAGAATATCAGCGGGGTCATCGGAAGCCGCGACTTCGATGATCGTCCCTAACGCGTTCAGAATCACTATACCTTGCCCCAGTCCCGCAGTAATCCGATCGATTTCGATATTGCCAATCGTGGCGGTCAGGGCAATGGCTGCCGCAACCAAGTCGGCTGCTGACTCTACTGACGTGGCGATGATGTTTTCAGCATTGACGACAATCGCGCCATTGACGGTTTTCACCAAGAACAGGTTGATACTGTTGAGTTCATCGATGGTTAAATTCAATGCGACAGTAGCAGTCAGCTGATCAAAATCGCTGTTAATATCCGCAAAACCGGCGACGGTCATCGCCACGATTTTTGCGCGCATCAATCCCGAATCGGCGGTCACCACATTACTGCCGCTATCAACGATCAGGGCGTAAGAAATGGCTCCATCTGTCAATGAACCGCCCACCTGCACCAATCCGGCAATCCGAATCGATTGGCTAGTGGTTATTGCCATGACACTGTTATTGTTTAACGTTTCAATCCGGCTCTCCACAGCGGTGCTTAAACTATTCAGTTCTCCGTTGTAATTCACCAGATTGTTCAACCCGGTGGTTTGACTGACCTGTAGGTTAACCGCATCCTTGCCAGTTACCCACCCGCTCACCACCATTTGTTCGTCAATCATGAACAGCAGGGTTTGCGCGGTAATGCCGGAACCCAGTGTGCCATCGAGATGATGCAGGTCTTCCCGTTTAACTTCCAACAGTCGGGCATAAAATTCCGCCGCATCAGCGGCGATTTGCACATCGCCGCGAACTGTGATTGTTTCCGCGTAGAAAACCGTCTGATCACGGAAACTGGCATCACCAAATACCATCTGGTTGCCGACCGTCGGCCGCCCCATGGTGATCCTGGTAAATCCATCCGCCAGTGCCGCCAGATCCCGCGTCGATAATTCCAGCGCCGCGAACGTGGCGCGGGCGACATCGGCGCCGTTAACCGTCTCCGCCGCTGTGCCGATTCGGTATGACCAGACCGGGCTGTTCGCCTGTAAAACCAATTCGCCCGTGCCGCTGATGGTATTGGCGCCGGCGAAGATATCTAAGTCGTCCACCGTCAATATGATATCCTTAGCGGGCGAATTGGTTTTAATATTCCCGCTTAATAAAGTTAAGCGGGAATCGACAGATAGGAGAGTGATCGTGATCGTTCCATAATCGCTGACAATACCAGTGACATTCGCGACATTATCATCGGTCAGATCCCGCCCGATAATCGTCAAATCATCGGTTTCGCGAATCACGATATCCGCACCCGGAACATTCCCGGTGGTTGACGCGGTGAGTGTCGCCACCGTCGTCACCAGCGGTTTATTGAAACCGCGGGCGCTCAATGCCAGGGCGCTTCCCGCCGCCCGGAAATCGACATCGGAGTCGTTAACATCAATGAGACGAATGAGTCCGAACGGACTGACGATATCGATGGTTCCAGCACCAAGACCATCCTTGGCCATGCCCGATGAAACATAGAGATCGCCAGAGAGATTGATGTCGCCCGACGCCGACGTTATCGCGATTCCGCCATGATTGCGGGCATTCAAATCCTTCTTGATATTCACCTCATTTTGGCCTTGGAAAACGAGGTGATGCGCATGTATTTCAGCATCCACGGTGAGCGCATTCGCGGTCACTGCCAACAGTCGATTTTCCAGATTGGCAATGCCGGCGTTATCGGTATTGGTCAATGTCGTCAGCGCGCCGCTATTGATGATGACTTCCCGCTCAATTTCATTGCTGAAATTTATCACATCCGAACCGCGGGTGATATTATTGCGGTTCAACGCCACGGTGGCGCTCGCGCTGAACCGCAACAACACGGTATCGGAGTTCCCCGCGGTATCAGTGACGGTGAGGTTGAGGTTGGCGGGAACATCCGGCATGGTAATATCGTAGGTGTCGCTACCGTCAGTGTCGATTACCACAATCGTCAAATCAGCGACCTGAGTAAAGGCGATGACGTCATCACCGGCTCCAAGATAGAGGGTATCGATTTGGTCGGTCTCAATTGTCAGTTGACCACCGTTAGGCTCGGTAAAGACCCCGCCCAGCGGGTTGACAGTCCCGGTGAGATTGTCGGTCATGGAGCGGAAGTCCAATGTAAGGTTGCCACTGATATCCGTGACGGTGTCCACGCCAAACCCATCGTCAGCGATTATGGTATCGTTTCCCGCTCCGGCACTGATGGTGTCATTGCCGGGGCCACCATTGAAAATATCATTGCCACCACCGCCGCGCAAGACATCATTGCCAGCGCCGCCATAAAGCGCCGCGACGGTATTTCCCAACACTTCCAGCAGGTCGTCGCCGTCATGACCGGTGATAATAACATCAAGCGGGGTGGCGGCGACATTCGGTTCGGGATCGTGATCGCCCCACAACTCCACCGGCGCCAGCACTCCCGCAGCGATGGTGATAGTGTCATTGCCAGCGCCGCCCTGGCCATAAATCGTTTTCGCTCCCGGATACTCAAACGTCACGCCGAAAGCAGTTATTGAGATCGTCTCGCCCCCCACTGAAAGCGGATCCCCACTCACATGTTCCAACAGGAAGGTCTCGTCACCGTCATTCACATCGATGCCCAGGCGCCGCGGCGCGCGCGGCCCCATATTGAGCACCAGGACCCCATTGGCATCAACTTCCGCGAGCCGCATAATCACAATTTCTTCGATATTGGCAAGTCCGCCGGTGGCGGCGAATGGTTGCGCGGGTGTTCCGATGGGGGGCATCCCCGCAGGCAGATTCCGATAATCAGCGGCAGCAGTCTGGATGAAGTCGGATTGCAGATAATTGGCAATATCCTTGGTCGTGTGCGCGCCGCCATCGATGACCCCGGTTACCGCGCCGGCGCCGATGAAGATGAACTGATCATCCTTGGTTCCGCCGGTGAGTTTCTCGATACCGCTGAAGAAGAAACTGCCATTAATATTTCCGCTATTCAATGCGGTCAGATGCCAGATATTATTCTGATTCGATGCCAACAAGGAATCCCCTGAGTTTAATCCTCCGATTACGTTCTCGATATTGCTCAAGGAAGCGCTTAAGCTGCCGCTGATTACCGTGGAATTGCCGAGATTGACGGTCAGAGCAGTGGTCACCATCGAGAAATCGAACGTGTCGTTGCCGCCCACGGCTGATTCGACGATTGCGTCGACGCCCCAGCCATCGGCAAAGACGTAAAGATCATTGCCATTGCCGCCAGTCAGTGTGTCATTACCGGCGCCGCCGGTCAAAGTGTCATCACCGTTGCCGCCGGTAAGGCTATCATTCCCCGCACCACCGGTTAAGATGTCATTGCCGCTGCCACCGGTTAGAATATCATTTCCCGCCCCGCCATCGAGCTTGACTGGATGCGACGAACTCGACGCGTTGATGGTGTCGTTGCCAGTGCCGCCATACACGATGATGGTACCAGAAAATGAATTGCCACTGGCATTCAGACCGTCGATGGCATTGATGGTGACGGTGTTAACGCTGCCATTGCCGATATTTAGCGTGATATCTACCAGCGGGTTCAGGAAGTCGATGGCGGCGCCGATTCCCGTGGTCAAGCGCGATTTCCGGTCATTCGCGGTGCCATTGTCGGCCAGGGTGATGGTGCGGTTCTGAACCGGCGCTTTGAGCAGATCGTAGATGCGATGGGATGCCGACAAGCTATCAACCACAGTGGCCGTGGTGGTATAGGTGATCGTGATGCTGTCAACATCAAAATCGCCGCTGTTACTGGTGATCAAATGTTGGATCACAGTATCCACGACACCGTTATTTAGCTCGAGGCGGCCGCCGCTGGTTCCGACATAGGCAATACTGCTATCCTGCGGTAACGAAATACCCGATATCGCTATAATCAACGAGGTCGCCTGGACTTGAGTGGAAACGGCGCCCGTCAAGCCATTCAACGTTACCGCGCCCCCCGCGGTAATGCTGACATTCTGGTCATAGGCTTCGATCTGATCAATTGTGACACCATCACTTTCCGTGATGGTGACATCGCCGGCATTATTGGTATCGATATTAATAGAATTGACCTTGGTCTTCAACACCACCGATCCAGACGCGGAAATGGTGATTGAATTGAGTGTAACCAATCCATCGGGATCCATGTTCACACCGCCACCTGCCGTGATTGTCATATTCCCGGTTCCCAGTTCGATCCTTCCAAGTGTCAAATCATCGGTTTCGATCACCGTCAGCATGCCGTCAACGGTGGTGTCCACAGACAAGGTCGTGACCGTTGTATTCATGGTTCCAACAATCCCCCCATTCGAACGGATGATCACGTTATTGGCGGCGATCAGATTGTTCGCGGACAAAACGATGACGCCGCCTGCCACCAACCTCAGATTGCGTCGGCCAACATCAATTCGATCGATCTGCAAGGCATCGGTTTCGATCAAATCCAGAAAACCATCCTCTGCTTGAATATCGACTTCGGCGACGGTGGTTTTCAAGGAAAGTGCACCATGCCCAACCACGACCAATCGATTGGCTGTGATCAACCCAGTGCTGGCCATGTCGATATTTCCATTCACGTTCAAGCTCACCTCGTGATTACTCGCTGCCAGGGTTTGGATCAGCAGATCATCGGATTCAGTGATCACAATGCCGCCGCTGCCATTGGTGGTTACAGTCAGGCTGGACACCGTGGTCTGTAATGTGACATTACCGGCAGCGGTAATGATTGCCTGAGCAGCGGTTATGGACGCAGCCAGACTACTGCCAACCACGATGGTCGCGTTCCCATTGGCGAGGGTAATATGACTGTCATTCAGTGCGTCGAACTCGGTGATGCTGAGAACGCCCGTGCCGGTAATATTGGCAACGATGCCATCTACCTGAGTGGTGAGCGTGATATCGGTCGCGGCGGAAGCGGTTAACCGAGGAGCGGTGATACCGGTCGCTCCGGAACCAAAGATTTTGGCTCCGGAACTGAGTTTGATTTCATTGCCGGCGGTTAGTGGGGCGAGCAACATCAGGTCACCACCGGCACTGAGATCGATATAACCGTTACCGGCGGTAACAACAGAGATGGAAAGCGCATCGATATCATGGAGACCAACCCGGCCGGTAGTCGCCGAAGCTGTGACCAAGGTTTTCAAGCTGGTTTCGAGATCGAGATTGGTATTTGTACCGCCGCCAATGTGGTTACCGGCAATCAGGATCGCTTTTTCCGCGATCAGATCGACAGCCACATCGTAGGCATCAACTTCGCGGATGGTTCCATAGGCATTCAAGGTAATGGTATCATCGACATCATTGTTATCGGTATCGACGGCCAGATAGGCAATCAATATATCGCCGCCGGTGCTGATCAGGGTAATGCTCGCCGCGGTGGTGGCCAGATAGGAGACCGTGATCGTTCCCGTGGCGGTTATACTGACAGTTCCTGTGGTTTCAAGGACAATGGTGATATCACCGATAATATTCAAGTTCACATTACCGCCAATGCTGTAAACCAGGTAACTACCTGGATTCGGCACATCGAGATTCAAATTTTCGGAATCAGTAGCGCTGCCGATCTTAATGGCACCACCGGCCGTCAGTGTACCGCAACTGGCCAGCAGATCATCGTCGGCGTCATAGGCCGCCACTTCCTGAATATTGCCGGTGGAAGCGGTAATATAGATATACCCAGAGGTCAACCCGGCGTCGATTCTATCAACTTCAACATTACCATGGCGTGCCAACAAGGTCACGGTATTGCCCGCGACATCATTGCCAAAAGCGATACTACCAACCGTGATGGTATTGCCGGCCACCACCCGGATATCACCCTGAGGCGCTGACAGGTTGGTCAAGGTAATCGTATCGAATTCATCAATGGAGATGCTGCCAGCACCGGAAATGATGGCGGTAACAGTATCGACATTGGTAATGATGGCGATTAAACGACCGGCGTTGACGATCAGATCGGCGGCTGTCAGGCGGCCGCTCGGCATGATCACCACCGCGCCGGTAGCCGCGATATCCAATTGATTGGAGGCGCCGGTTACCGTGATATTGCCAGCCAGGGTCAATTCGGTGGCAGCGATATTCAGATGATCGACTGCGGTCAGACTGCTGCCAATGTCAATGTTCAGGTTGCCGGCGACACTGAATCGATGATCGGATGCATTGCTGCCGCCCACCGTCATGGTTCCTCCCTGCATGCTGAAATCACCGCCGACGGCGAAGTAGACATTGCCCCCGATGGTGGTGACCTGATTGATCAAACGCAAATTTTGCAGCGTCTGTATCTCGAGTGTTCCCAGCGTGGTATTATATCCTGTAATATTCCCTTTGATGACCACGTTACCGCCCTGCAGCATCCCCGATCGCTCATAATAACCAGTGGATGACAGTAGGATCGACGTATTCGCCTGCAATGCAGTGGCTAGTGTCAAATCACCGCCGGCGCTGAGGTCGATTGCGCCACTCGCACCTTGAGCGGCCAACACCACGCCATCCTTTAATATTAACGCTCCCTGGGCATGCAGCTGCAAATGATCTTTCGGCAGGGTGATGGTCGCGGTACTGATATCGATGCTGCCCAGGAAAATGTCTTCCGTGATGGCGGTCAATTGAGCCAATATCGCCGGATCGGTGACTTCAGTAAAACTGGGTGTCAGGTTGAAATCTTCGGGATTGGCGACCGCTTTCCCAGCGGCATCGAACACCAGACCTTCGCCGATATCCTGGTCGGTTTTATAAAAGAGCGCGAAAGGCTCGCTTGCCGAGATATAACCTGCGAAAGTATACATGCCGGTGACCGGATCCAGCCAGCGCAGGTAACGGTTGGTTACCGGATCATGATAGAAAATCTCTCCCCCCGGTCCGTTGTACATCTCAAGACCAGTGCGGCTATCCTTGACCAGCTTCTGGGTAACACCGAGTACCGGAACCAATCCCAAACCCGCGTCGCCGCTCACGATCTCCGTCAGACTATCATCATATACCAATCCCACGCCCAAATCCGGATCACTCTTATAATAATAGTGTCCATCGACCGCCGATTTGAATTCAAATAAACCGGCGAACATTCCATCGAGCATCTTGTTGCCGCGCGCCACCAGGATCAAATTCAGTATGCCATTGGCATCCCGGGCTTTAATCTCACCGCTGATCGCGAGATTACCGCGATTGGTGATGATCTCAACTTTTTCCGTGGCTGAGATAATACCGGTAATCGACAGCGACGAATCCCCTTCGATAACGACGACCTTGGAGGTGAAATTAAGCGGCACTCCGGCAATCAGCAGGGTGGCATCGACATGAAATTCGATCTTATCCGGCGCGTTCAATCCGCCTCTTACCGTCACCCCTTCCGGTCCATTCAAATTGATGGTTTTGGTGGCTTTGATGACATCGGCGCCGCTGTTGTCGAGTCCGACCACCTGTATGCTGCCATGTTCACTGGAGATCTCGATCACGCCGTTGGCGCCCAAGGCCTGAGCCGAACCTATCTCGATGGCATTGGATGCCGTGAGGTAGATTGATCCCAGAGGCGCGGTGATGATGGTGATATCCACTCCCTCGATCTGTTCACCGACACCATCAACTTCGACCAGTGAAATATCTCCGGTCGTGGTTCTGACAATCGGCAAGGCATTAACCGCGATCTTCAGACCTTCGATACCAGTGACCGCGATCAAGGTAACGTCGTTGCCAATAATATCCACCTCATCGTCACCAGGCGCCAATTCCGCGATCTTGCCGCCGACGGTGATGGAGACATCTCCCAATGAAGTGTAGGTCTTGGTTAAGGTTAGGAGGGCAGTCGCCTCGGCGATGGCTTCATCGGCAGTGAAGCCGAGGGTAGCGGTCAGATAAGACTGAATAAGACCGATAAGATCGGCGACAACCAGCGCTTGGGCTTCAGCCAACGTGAGCTCCGGCGCATCCAGAGTCAGCACACCGGCGGCACGCAGGATGGCATTCAGATCAGCCAGGCGGCGGACATTGGCTTCGGCTGCGGAGGCATGGAAAATGCCGGCATTGAGTCGATTGAGGAGCACATTTCCGCTGGCGGTGATGGTGATGTCATTGGCAGCGGCATTGGTAAGAATATCAATAGTGTCGATGGATAAATTACCCAAAGTCGTTAAGACCACCGCACCATCGATGGCGATGATCGATGCCACCAGCAAATCCGTGGTCCTGAGATTATTAATGACAATATTGCCAGCCACATTGTTCATAATGATCAGTCCGCTAAACTCTCCGGTAATCGTAATGGCGCCACCGGCGGTAATATCGAGATAATCCGCTTTCAGCGATCCCCCGGAATTCTGGGTAAGCGTCCCCTGAATAAACAGGGTAATATCTCCCCCGCCAGTCGTTTCCAGAGTGGTAAAGCTGAAATATCCGCCACTACCGACGTCATAAGCGGTGATGAAAATATTCCCATTACCGCTGGCGGATTTGATCGTCGTCGCAGTAATACTGCCGAAGTTGGTCAGAGAGATAGCTCCCGAACCCGTGGTTAAGGAAGGAATGCTGACATTCCCGACGTTGGTGATATCAATATTTCCTGCCCCGCTGTTGATGACATCCAGAATTGATACCAATGCATTTAGCGTCACCCCAGTGGCGGCACGTACAATTAATTGATTGCCAATGATCAGGGAACCGCTGTGTATCACACTGCCCGCCATAGCGGTGATCCGCACCGTGCCGGTAGTCGGCGTGGTCGAGATCGTCGCGTTGGTCAGGTCGATATTACCGGAAACACTGCCGGCGGTGAGTTCGATCGTGCTGCCGGTGGTAACCAGATCGGTATAAATGTTAGCGAAAATGCTGCCGCTGCCATCGCGACCGGCATCAACATCGAGCAATGTCCCGGTGGTGATCGGGCCGCGGAGATACACATCATCATCGGCTTTGATGAGAATGCGATCAAGCGAGAACAGTTCACCATCGATGATCGCGCTGTCACTGGCGGAGATATCGATCAGGCTGGTCGGTCCAGGTGTGCCATTATCAACATGCAGCCGGGCGGAATCAGCCACCATCACACTCTTTCCGGCAGAGATGATTATCTTTTCCAATGCTTTGACTTCCGCAAGCGCCGGCAGGGTTTCGCTGGGATTGGCGGCCGCCACCGGAATCAATCCGACAACAGTCACATCACCGGCAGCATTTAAGTGGATTTCGCTGGCTGGCCCAAATGCATTTGCCACCCCGCTGAAAAACAGGTTTTCACCGGCGGCAATGGCAATGAGGGTTCCGGCACGGATCGATTCACTGGCGAATTCACCAAAGGCGCGCGCCGGACCGGTATCAAAGACCCGGGCGGCGGTTAAAGCCACTTGTTCCTGAGTCACCGGCACGGTCTGCCAGTTGGTCACGATCTTTTCCTCCACCACTTTCACCTGGGCGTCGTAGGTCTCGAATTTCGGCCGCAGTCCTGTCACGTCCTGCGGCTTGGTCACCCATTGATAACGCAGGGTCAGACGTTTGTCTGTGATTGTCGTGTTGGTGGAAGTCCAGGTATAGCGATAATCGTTAAAGGTTTCATGGATCAAATATTCACTGATCCATTGGGCATCAACCGTTATCCTGAAATGGAAGGTGAAATCGCTGGTGTTGCCGCCAAAGGTACCGGATTGACCAAGCTGCGGAAAGCCCGCCGAACCCGATTGATTTATCAGGAACACGGTGGGATTGCCCATACTATCCGTGCCAAGGAAAGTCCCGGCGATGCCAAACTGCGCGCCAACATCGGTATTTATTGGCACGCGCTGCGCGCTGATTGAAAAATTAAAATTTACTGAGTTCGAACCTCCACCAGGAAAAATAGTCACGCTAAATTGACTTAACGCGGTAATCGACCCGATATGCAATTCAACTACCGGAAGAAATGTGCCCCTTAAAGTGTTAGGGGTACTGACACTTTCCACTGCCAAAGTGACGTCGGCCAGCCGATTCTGATGATCACCAACGATCTGATCGAACGAATTCACGCTCACCTGAGCAAGAGAAGCCGTCTGCGGAATATAGCCCTGCGGCGCGCGCACCGGCTTGCCTAAAAGGTCATTGCCATCAGGTGAAGAGGTACTGAAAGCCCAGAGCGGCAACCCCAGATGATTGACAACATTACCGCCAGTGCGGCCGTCATTGATCGAATAGATCCGTTTACCCAAGCCATCATACGACACCTGCCAGCGCAATGATTGTCCGTCATTATCCAGTTCCTGGTAGGGATTGCCGGGATAGAGATTCTGCGGAAAGCCGCCGGGGTTCGGGGTTCCTCCCGGACTGTTGCCGGAATTTGCCACCAGCGCGGAGTAAATCTGATCGTAGAAAGACCGCGCCTCATCCTTGTAGAAGCCAACGTTTTCATCCGCGACACTGGGTTCGCCCTGCGAAACGACACGGAGCAAATCGGTTTCGGCGCCGGACGGCAAACGAATCCACTTGTCTTCAAGCCCCGCCACATTCAAGTTGACAATGATCAAGCTATTGTTCTTCCAATCGGGAATCCAGGGAGTTGTGGTCGGATTGCCGTTGATAGTCTTGTGCTCCTGCGCATTGGCATAGCTGAAATTGAATAACCGTTTATAACCCAGGGTAGTGATGACAGCATAACGCTGGACGTCGTTCAACTGATTAAAGGTGGCTTCCGATGCGGGCTTGGCGGCGCCAAAAGCCGACCAATCAATGATCGGCACTCCGGGAGTGCGTGTACCGCTGTTGGCCGGAGCGCCTAAAACATTGGTGGGCGCGGTGGTGTCGTTGTAATAATCGATGTTTTCGATAAAAAACTCGCGCGCCCTGGCATTGACGGGCGCATTCGGATTGTAATAGGCATCCTGAGTGAGAGTTACATCAAAGGTATGAAAGAGACTGCCGATCACCACCCGATCGGTGCCCACCTGTTCGGTCACGCGTGTCGTCACCCAATGCACTTCCGGGATCGCGATCGAACCGGCAGCAATGCGGCGCTGCCCGGTGACCACGGTAATCGATGTTGGGGATGTGCCGATGCGCGGAATTTGGGTGGTTATAGTCCCTGCCCCCAGGTTGGCGGTGGCTTCGAGAGTGACATCCTTTTTCGCCACCACGACCACGGTCGTGGCGGCATGGAGAGCGCCCGCGCCGGTAATCGCCACCGAACCCATGTTGACCAGGTTGTCGGTGGTGACGGTAGTTGCGGTTAATTGAGCTTGAGTCCAATTGCCGCCGACACCGGCGCGGAGGTCGATGCCGCCTTGGGAATCGAGACCGCCATTGATGGTGATATCGGAGACGGCATTCAGCAACAGCCGGGCGCCGGCATCGAAGGCGGAAACCTGGCCGTCGACGCGTATCACATTCGCCCAAAAATGGACGAACGTCCCGGCTTCAATGACGGCAAGCGGAGCACCGGCGACGACAATCATTCCCAGCGGCGCCGTCAGGGTCAAAGTCGAACCAGGATTGCGGGCGCGAACGCTGGCCGCGTCCATGATGATAAGATCATGCCCCGCTAAAACGACGGTATTCGCGGCATTTACCTGACCGATAAACAGGATGGCGCCCGGTGTACTCGCTTGGATGCTGGCCGTATCCACGACCACAACGGCCCCTACAGTACGCACCTGGCCGACGGTGTTCATCAGGATGATGTCGTCGCTGCCGTTCAGAACGATCGTCCCGCCGCTGCCCGTGGTGAGTGTGCCGCCGCCCAGTCGCACCGGATTGCCGCCGAGGACGGGAATTAGCGATGGCGCTCCACTGTCATCGACATACTCACCATTGGCATCAATCAGATACCCATTGCCATTGATCAGCCGCCCCTGGTCGTCAATGAGAAATTCCAGCTCATCAGTTTCCAAAACCAGTGGTGTGACGAGGACACTGATGCCGGTCTCATCATCGCCGCCAGTGATGGTCAAATGATCGTTGGCGGCGATGAAGCCATCGACAAAGACCAAATCGCCCGAGGTTATGGTGACATCCGAACCGTTATCCAGAGATTCGATCACACCATAAATCAGAATGTCATGAGAAGCAGTGATGGTTATGGCGCTGGAAGAGGATGCGGTCAGCGCCCCGCCGCCGCTGGCATCAGTGCGCAACAAACTCAAACCATTGATGCTGAAACTGATGGCCGTGCCGGCGCTAATATCAATGTCGATCATCCCGGTCGCGTGCATTGATCCACCGCGGGTTACATCAACACCCGAAAGATCGACGCCTATACCGCCCATGGTGATCAATTCGGTCACATCAATATCGATGGTTGCAGACGTGCCGTTCCAGACCACATGAAGGTCGGAATTCAGGAGCGCGCCGGCATATAATGACCCGATCACACTGAGATCAACAGCCTGAATTTGCAGCACACTGTTGCTTTCGGTGGTAAACAACTGTACCCCGGCGGCAATCTCCACCAACCCGCCGGCAACAATTTGCAATTGCTTCGCCGCCTGTATGACGGCGCCCTGCTGGATCGCCGGGGTTTGGGTGCGATCGATGCGGCCGATCTGGACATCGTCACCGGAAAGGATAACCAGCTGTTGCCCGGCGCCCGTTACATTCAAGGTAATATCATGGATTTCCACCCGTGCGCCGGCAGTAATCCGCAACGAACCCGCAACTTCGATGTCGCCGGAGACGCTTGCGGTATCATCCGCATCTATATCGATCTCAAAATCGCTGGTTGACGCCGTTGCCGTGGTGCTCTTTACCACCCCCAGAACCGCGACGTTTTTCCCGATCAGCAGAATCGCGGCGCCGGTTTCCAGGCGGCCGGAAGCTTGAGTGATGGTTACCGTTCCTGCGCTGGACTTAATCTCCAACCGGCTGAGGTTAACACTGCCCGGCCCCACCTCTCCATCGATGACAACATCATTATATCCGCCAATCTCGATCCGGCCGCCGTTCAGCGAACGAATCGTGCTGGTGGATTCAATTAGAACGCTGGTTTCACCCACAGCCAACTCGGATTCAGCCGCTGGTGTCAGGATGATATTTCGTCCCGCCGTGAGATCCCCCTTGATAATCAGATTCTGCTTCGCGGTAATAATCACATCCGAACCTGATCCCCCAGCAATAACATCACCTTTGACAATGCCATAAACCCCGACATTAAAGGCGATGGAACCATTGACCGTCTCCAGCACGCCAGTGAAATCCAGATCGATATCAATCCCGTCGGGTGATATGCCGCTGTTCAGTTGGACGGCGGTATGTGCCAAAACTTTGCCGGCAATATAAAGTTTGCCATTCGGTCCGGCTGGTGCCCCGATCGAGATCGTGGAACCTGCCGCACGCGCATCCAGGGTATAGTAAATAGTAGAGGTGAGAGTAAAATCAGTCGAATCTGACGGATCTGTCCGATCCGCCAATCCCAGCAGCCCGGAGTTCACCGCGCGCACCGCATCGGAATTCACCAGGCTAAACCCATACGTGCTCGTGAACAGCACCTTGCCGTTCCTGATCTTGATGGTGAGGTCGGGATCGATCATGCCAATGGTTGTCGGATCGTCGGCAAAACCAGTGTAGGTCGACCCCACGGCGTGGGCGCCATTATTGGACTGGATAACAGTATAATCCGCCGCGGCAAACGCCGCTTGAATATCGGCGATGAGATCGGCAATACCGGTATTATTCGCGGTCGCTGCAGCGGTAATCACCACCGCACCGCTGTACTTGAAATCAACTTTATCAACGATAATCGGCAGAATGACATCCGCCGCCGTCAGCTTGCCATCGACTGTCGCCATCCAGCCCACCGGCTCGATTTCATTGGTATGCGCCGGCGCCAAGATATCCACACGTCCGGGAGCATTGAGATTGATCGCGCTATTGGGGCGGCTGGTCAGCAACCGCCCGGAACCAAAGATGACAATGCCGGGATCTGAAAGTGGTTCGCCTGTCACCAGATCGACACCGCCGCCAATTAAATCAATGGTTTTACCCGCAATTAAATCCAGCCCCACCCTGATTTGTCGATCCGCCTGAATACGCAGGCTGGAATCGCCATCGAACAGCTTGATTTCACGACCGAGTACCTGCCCATTGGCATCGCGGATGGTATTGATTTGTCCGCCGGGCGCCAGCAGGCCTGACACCTCGGCATCTTGTGCCGCCTGGATGGAGATGACCCCGTCGGGATCATTCACCGATAATTCACTCGCCGGATGTACCAACACCCCGATTTGAGAAATATGGGAGCCGCCAATAATATCGATGCGATGACGAGCGCGGATGAACCCACCGGTCTGGATGATCTCATTGCTGGTATTGCGGGTATAGCCGCCAATAAATGCCCGTCCTGCTGCCGTGATGGCGACCGTTGACGGTTCCGCAGTATAAGTGACAGTTTCGCTGATAAGATTCCCATGACTGTCGAAAGTCTGAACCACCGTGCCGCCACTGGTGATGGTGCCCATCATTTCCAGATTTCCCAGGCTGTTAATCCGCACTTCGCCGCCGCTGTTGTCTACAGTCAGTCCACCGGAAGTCAGACCACCAGCCGGGGTGATGAGTACACTTACCGGATTATTGGCAATCAGGTTATTGTCATCCACTCCGGGTACACCGCCATTGACAATGACATCCTGGGAAGCCAGCAATCCGCTGTCCAAATACACCTGCTGGCCGGCAGTGACCGTCAGCGTCGCTCCAGGACCGGTGTAGGTCACACCCGACGAACCGACACTGCCGCCGGCAATAACAGCGCCATGGATATCGACATCCTGGGCGCCGCGAATGACAATGTCGCTGCCGGTCTGCAAGCTGTTGATCCGTGAGGTCGTGTGAATGTAGACACTGGTTCCCCGACTGTCGGCGCCGCCAACGAGTTCCGACCAATCCGACTGATCAGTCGGATCAGTCAGATCTACCCCGATTCCCCCCAATACGTTTATTTTGTCCTGAGACAAAATAAATCCTTCGATGTAGACCCAGACGTCAGACTGAATCACCAAATCTGAGTTATTGCCCAGCACATTGATATTGCCCCGCACAATGACGTCGTTCGCCGCGGACAACATCAACAAGCCGTTGTCTGCCAGCGTGGTCAGGGTGCCGGTCAGCAGAATGCTGTAGAATTCCTGGCTGAGCAGATAGTGTTGGGGATCGACCACCGCGATCTGGCTGAAGTAATCGGCATGATTGAATATCGGACTGCCGGCATTCAAGTCCATGCGGTCGCTGGAGGTCACACTGCCGCCGATAAACAATTCATGCGGCGAATTAATCACAATATCAGCGCCCTCGGCGGTTTTGATGGGAACCGGCGTCCCCGATGTGTTATCGAAGCGTGCGCCCGCCGTCACCGCGCTGCCGGGCTGCAAGGCCACCAGCAATCCCGCGGAAATATCCAGCAGATTGTCGGCATCGCGGCCGGCGATCAATCCACCTTCCAGTAAGGTAAATGAGGTTGCTGCGTTCAAATCAGCGACAGACGTCGCGCCTTTCACTTCAATCGTGCCGGCGACCTTAGCCGAAGCTGAGGCTTGCAGGGCAATGCGACTGGCGGCATTACGCGTTTCGATGCGACTACCGATATCGGTCGTCAAACTATTCAAGCCATCGGCATAATTGAGAAGATTATTGATCCCGGAAGTACTATGAATATCGATATCGACAAGATCGTAACCGATAATCCAGCCGGTGACAACCATCTGTTCGCCGACGTCCAGCATAATGGTTTTTGCGGTCAGCCCGGAATCGGCTGGACCGTTGGGCTGATGCAGATTGGCGCGTTGAATCTCCACTGTCCGGGCATGCAGCTCGAGCAGATTATTCGGCGCCCGCGCGTCGCCCTGCACAATCAGGCGGTCGGTATTGAGGATATAACGATCTTTCAGTGTGGCATCGACGTTGCGCGCTTCATTTGTCGCCTTGACGATCAACGTGTGGTAGGCATCGCCAATGGCCATGGTGGTGCCGGCATCCTCGCGCCCAATGGTGATCAGCGAAAAGCCATCCCGGATCGCGGCCAGATCGCGCATTGACAATTCCATGGCATTGACATAAAAATTACGCGGCCAATCAGTGCCAGTGCCAGTTTCGCCGGCGCTGCCGAGATAGTAGTTCCAGGCGAGACCAGTCGGGGTAGTGGAGTTCAATGATTGCATCACCAGTTGGCCGGTGCCGATGACGGTGTTGGGTCTGCTAGTCGTCCTGGGGTCACCGGTGAAGGGATCACTGGCGGGATCGAAGTCAATATCATCGACGTAAAGGGTGATGTCCTTGCCAGCGCCGAAAGTTGCCAATTGGCCGCCGATGAGCGACAGGCGCGAATCACGGGCGAGCAATTGTACGTCGATCATGCCGTTCTGGGTTACCAGACCATCACCGAATAATACCAGGTCGGCGTCATTTCGTACGATCAGATCCATAACAACAGAGGCGCCGGTCGTCATCAGACTCAATCCTGCCACCCGGGAAACAATTGGCGCCGCAGTGCCATCCGCCATCACCACACTTTTACCGCGGATAAGCAGCGTGCTGCCCGCGCCATGGAACTTGCGATCGGTTAAGGTAATATTGGCGCTGTTGAAATATCCGGCGCGAATCTTGTTCATATCTATGCCCGGATAATTGAGCGTGACGATACCATTATTGGCGGTGAACTCCATGGAACCCGCGCCATTGCCGTCAAGACCACCGCCGCCGGCAGAAACAAAGACATCCTGCCAGACTTCGACGTAACCATCGGCGCCGTTGGCATTGAGGTGGATATCACCATTATTCACCGCTTCCAGTATGCCATTGGCGACGATCCCATTGGGCATGTTGAAGACCATGCCGCCGGCATGGATTTCCGGAAGCACGGCTTGTGTGCCATGGACCGCCACCTTGAGCGGGCCGAGGTTGATCACTCCGCCATTTTCAGTCGTCATCACCGTGGTGGTAACAACGGCCGCATCATAAATGGTTTGACCGTCCAGACCACTATCAAAATTGATGGTCACGGTGCCGGCAATGGTGGCAAAGCGATTCAAGACCAACGTGTTGCCTGAATCCAGATAGATGACATACTCATCGTCATCACCGCCACCATCGGTGAGGTTGATGATTGAATTGCTGACTTGACCCTCGACGCTGGTCGACGTCCCAAAGGTAACACGGTCACTGCCGCCGCCGAGGGAGACATTCATGGTGCGGCCGTTAATGGCGGTATTAAAGTGGATGGTATCATTTCCGGAACCCAGTGCCAGGTTGTTAACAACGGTGTTATTCAGGGTAACCTGACTGAAGTCGATCGCTCCGTCATCATGTTCCAAGGTCAAGGATAACGTCCCATTCTCACCAATTTGGCCGATGATGTCCGCTGCCTGGCCGCCAAAGATTAAATCCACATTCAGGCCGGATTTGATCTCGTCACGGCCAACTCGCTCGCTGCCAAAATCAATGACGACGTGGCCGCTGCCGGCAGTAATCTTATCGATGCCATTGCCATACAACAAACCGGGATCGGGTTCGGGTTCCTCCTCCCCTTCCTCCGCCACGGGCGGCTTCACCTGGGGACTGGGACGAATGGTCCCGCTCGCTGCCATGATGACGGTCTGGCTGATGCCTTTGGTTTTACTGAAGGTGAAATTGCCCGTGCCATTATGGATGAAAACGTCCAGGCCGCCGCCGCCAATCACCGTCACCGGCACAACGACCCCAGGGCCAATGGCAATGATGTCCAGGCCGTCGCCAGTATCCGCGGCGATGGATTGAATATTGTATTCATCATCGTAATACACCTGGCTTTTTCCCTGACCGGTTACCCTATAACCCTCCCGCCCGGTTTTCGGATGAGTGAAACGTTCCACCTTGTAGTTGTCGTTCAACTGTCTCAGGAGATTGCCATCTTTGTCGCGTGTGTTCAGGTAGACATCGTAATTGCGAATCGTACTGCGCTCACCGACATTCAGGACCAGGACATCGCCAATCACCGAAGCCAGGACGATCGGCTGGCCGCTGCTGAATTTCAGGAAGCCGATGGTAAACTCCATGGTAATTTCAATGCCGATGATCTCCACCGTCGTGGTGATCCAGATCCGCCCCGTCTCGCCGACGTAACCAAATTCCAATTCCAAACCAAGCAGGGTGGCGCCGAAGGCCTGGACTTCGAGCGTCGCCAGCCCCTGGAAGCTGATCTCGTAAGCGCCATCGCCAAACCAATCCATGCCATTGTCATCCATCAGGCTGATATCAAATTTCGCGTAGCCGAACAAGCCAAAACCATCCGCGCCCAGACCAATATTGCCTTCGATATGGAGATTGAATTCGCCCTCGGAATTCAATTCGCCCAGGATTTCCAGACTGCCGATACCGAAGAAATCCATCGTTGCTGCCAATTCAAAATACCAGAGATTGTCAATCACGATAATTGTGAAACTCGCTTCCGCGATGAGCGCATGAAGGATATCCAACTCACCTTCCAGGGAAAGGAGGAATGACGAAGCAGGAATAAAGATTCCCTTGTCAGTGTCATTGTAATCCGTTTGGGTTGTATTGATTTGCAGGGTTCCCTCTGCATTGATAAAGATGACATCGACGATATTGGCCTCGACCGAAATGCCGATACTCAGGATTATACCTTCCGCATTGATGACCCCCAGCCCTTCAGCCTCAAATGACAATGGTCCGAGAGCAAATTCGACTTGCAGATAAAGAGAGAATTCATCCGGCGCCAGACCGATTTCAACCACTCCTGCTGCCTTGACAAAACCGAGGAATTCAATCGCGCCCTCGATATGAAGCTTTAATCCCGGTTCGATTTCCACGCCTCCCACAGTCTTAACCGAATCGGTGGTGTTGATCTCCATGAAGATATCCCCCTCCAGCCCGATACCGACCGATTCTCCAAAAGTACCGCCAATATCCAGATCGAGCTGGAATCGAGCGACCAATCCTGCGGAATTGATTTCGAGGTTGACATTGACATGAACGGTGCCCAGAATGCTCAAATCCATCGTGCCATCAGCGTCGAGCTTGAGTTTGTCCTCCATTACCTCAAGGCGGAAGTTTCCTTCGATCTCCACCAGATCGACAATCCTGAACGTGCCCTCGGCAAAGATAAACAAGTAGGGTCCTGCTGGTCCGATCGAGCCGTCGACCTGTCGGGGACCAGAGGGCACGACAATCGTCCGCATCGTCTCCTGGGGCAGGAATCCGGAGGGTAAATCGTAGGTGACTTGAACCGCGGTCGTGTTGAACTCCATGACAAAGTAGGCGTTGAAATCGAGCTGAAGAATTTCCAGCAGACCCCCTCTGGGATGTTCCAGGACCAACCGACCGGCAATGCCGCGGTCATTGATTACCAACAGGCCATTGAGGTCGAAAATCACGTAGGGAATCAGGGGGGGGCCGATCGGTAATTCTGTACTGATGAAAAGCTGCAGTCCCTGCGCGGCGCTGATCGAGAGCGCGAAGGCGCCAGAGGTGTCAAATAACTTGACATCATTTATGGATAAACCGAGTGTTCCCTGTATTGCGAAGGTGAAGGATTGCGGCGCCAGGGTGAACGTTTCGGTCGTATGCGTGCCGGGGAAGGTCAGAGTTTCGGTTTTGGTGGTGTTCGTGGTATTTAACCGCAATTGATATTCCGCATCGAACTGCAACCCATAAGGTTCAAGAAATTCCAGTGTCGACTCGACCTTGAGCACACCCCACACCTGCACCGTGCCACCGGCATTGGTAATCACCAGTCGGCCCGCCGACTGCCCCAGGGGCACTGTGCCGAGTACCGGCGCCTCAAGTGTAATCACAGTTGTCATATCCATCTGAAAACGGCCGTTGCTGAAGGTCATATCGACCGTCCCGGTGGCTTTAAGCGATGCCAGCCCGGCGGCACTCAGCTCGAAGGTGCCGTTCGCTTTGATGATGAAAGCGTTCGCTGTCTGGGAGAATTCGATCTTGCCATAGATACTCACTATCGGCGGCAGGTCACCACCCGGCATGTCCATTAAAAAGAGAATGATCGCATGGTGATCCGGTCCCTCTACCTGGCTCAGATCCGCGTATAATTTAAAGTCGAGGGTCAGCGAATTAGCAGCGAAGTTGCCGCGCGCGTTGATCAGGAATTTCCCGTCGGTGCTGATGATGATATCAATGTCCGCATTGAATACCTCTTGTGACGTATACGATGAATACAAGGTGGCGCCGGCCTCGATTTTCATCGGTTGGGTAAAGGCAGATGACCCGAAGGTGCCGCCACGGCCTTGCGCGTTAAATTGGTTGACTACCTGGATATGGAGCTCGGCCAACCACTGCTCCGCCGTCTGTTCCGTCGTCGGCTTGAAGGCGCTGCCGCGCAACTCCAGCGGGTCGCTGATACTGGGCAGAGTTGAATTAAAGGTTATCCCCCCACGAAAGTTGGTGATCGTTAATCCCGATATCGGATCCAGTAAAATTGGAATTGAGGCCTCCATGAAGACGTTCAGCGGCCCTAATTCGGAGAGCCCAAGACGGATGAAGAACCCAGTCATTCCAGCGAAGTTGAAACCCGCTTCGATGCCGCCAAAGAGAACCCGATCCGCTACCGGCGTCGTGGTATCACCGATATCGATTTCTTCATAATGATCGCCAACCTGCTTGAGCTTGATGACCCCCAGAATCAGCGTTCCCTCGATTTGGCCGCCAAACGCATCGCCACTGACGCCAATAAAGACCGAGCGGACATCTATGATGGCGAATTCACCGGCCACCAGTTTGGGAATGTCGATAACCAACCCTTCGAAACCGCCCGTGAGCTGCAATGCATCGACTCCGGGAATCCGATTCACGGAAGCTGAGATCGTGAGTTGAAAGTTTGTGGGATCGGCCTCGATATTCGGCCATTGAATCCCGATGAAGCTAATCTGGATCGGCAGCCATTCCGGCCAGCCAATGCTGCCGCCCGATGTCCCGCCAATTTCAAAAGAGACTCCAAAGCCTGGGAATGTGGCAAAATCACCATTGCCCTTGAAGCCGAAGTTTTTAGCCGCGCCAGTCAAACTCAGACTGCCCGCTGTCAAGGTGGCGGATAGCTCACCCGCTGGACCCGTGCCATCCGGACTGCCAAAGGTCACCACGTAATCATCGTCGCCAGCGCCGGTGTCGATAGTCACCTCTGAGGCCGACAGGGTGAGGAAAGTGCCGAATTTAATTTCCAGTTTGTCGACGGTAAACACCAGATTTTGCAACTCGCCATTCTCGAATTCGAAGGTGGCGATGGCGGCGTAATCATCGTCATCGGCGGTCGAATCAGTTAAACTCGCCGAGATCGTTTGTCCGGGGAACAACGTCGTATTCCCGATCGCGACAAAGACTTCGCCATCGAAATCGATGTCCGATCCGAACGTCATCCCAAAATCGGCGATGCCGATGGTGATGCTGTCCATTTCCAGAATACTGCCGATTTTAAGGGGTTGGCCGGCATCGGTTGACGTCTTGGTGATGGAAGCGCGCCCCAGTTGGAAGCCATCACTGCGCACAATCAATCCCGGCAACGTCTCACCGCCGTCCGTGTATGGCTCGATGCTACCGGATATGCCGAAGGTCGGGAACGATATCGTCGCGGACTCAATCCGCACCAATTCCTGTGGGCCCGTCGCCGCGGGATCGTATTGGATGAAGATCCCCGTCGCTTCCGCTTTGAACATGTTGGCGATTTCGAGCACGAATGTAGCAGCCGAAAAAGTGAATTTGCCGGAAGAACTTACGTTAACCGGCGGCAATGAAAACGTCAGATCGAAGGTGCCCTTGATCTCCGTCAAGCTGGTTGTCAGACCGCCATCGCTTCCGCCGCCGCCAAAACTCAGGCTGGCGGCATCGGCGCCCAGGCCGACGATGATGGTGATATGTCCATCCTTGAACTGGAAATCCTCGATGCTCACGCTCGGGCCAGTAATGGATAAGGGACCGAGGTTGATCGGCGATGCTTGTTTGACCTGGACGGTTTCCTTTTGCGTCACATTCGGACCGGAAGCATCACTCCAGGAACTGTCAATAAATTCGACGTTGACACCGCCAGTGGTGAAAGTGCCGGTAAAAGTGTAGCGATAGGTGTCGGTGGTCCCCGGTACCAGCGTCGGCGCGCCATTGAGGGTCACCCCCGCCGCTCCCGGCCCGCTCAGCGCGATTTCCTGGCCGGCATCGGTAATCGACGCCGCATTGACGTTCGTACCCGTGAACTTGACATCCAGGTATTGATGTTGATTAAGAGTTTGGATATCCGCCAAGGCACCGGCGCCGGGATTGACTAATTTCGCGATCGGTCCTGAAGTGGGCGCGCTGGTGGCCGCTAGAGCCAAAAGGTCCGTGCCAAATCCGATCGGAAGTGACAGGCTCACCCCAAGCTCCGGTAAAAAAGCAAAATCAATCAATTGCGACCGCAACATCTTAAATCCGTTCAGACCGCCAAATTCAAAGACCAACGCGCCCGTCATCCGCACCACTTCGGTGCCGCTGACAAACAGTGACATCGTCATCGGCGCGGCGGCAACCAGAATGCGGGTATCGTCACGCGTAAAGGAGAAATTCCCTTGAACCTCCACTACTTCCGCCACCGCCAGCTTCACGTTCTCCGCCTTGAACTGGATGAAATTGTTGGTTTCAGTCGCGGCAAAAGAAATGTTCACGGTGGTGCCGTCAATCACCATCGATTCACTGACCGCCGTGGTGAAATTATTCAAGCGCAGCGTCATGGTGGCGGAGAAGTTCAAACCATCGAAACCGAGCAATTTCACCGACCCGGTCACGAAACCAGCCATTAACCCATCCTTGCGAACGAAAATAGCCCGGCCATCCGTGAGTTCCAAACCGACGCGGTTCCCGCCGGTGTTGTCGCCAACGAAGATGCGCACGTTGTTGCCGGCGATCACCTGCGAGCCATCCGAAGCGCCCGTGGCCTGTTTAATGCTAAAATCCCCTTCAATCTCCAAACCACCAAACGATATCGTCAAGTCGGAAGCCACGATGCGGAAGTAGGAACCAGCCTCGAGCAAGAGAGCGCCATAGACACCGGAGATATCGATCGCCTGATTGGTGTTATTGATTTCCAGTTTGAACGAGCCATACGTCAGGGAAGCGGCCAATCCCACGTTGCTAATCGCCATAATCCCACGCGCTGCAGTGATCGTCGCGCCGCTAAACCCGGGGACTTCCACCTGTGAGGCCGAAATCACGATCTCCTTGCCTCCTCCCGGCTTGGTGAATTGTTCGAACATAAACCGCCCGCGCAAGGTTTCACCCAACACCGTCATGTCCAGGGGATCCGCCACCACCCGGATAAATGGTCCCGCCGGGACATTCACCGCCACGGTCATCCCGCTGATGGCAAAGGTCTCGGTGACCGTCTGACTCAGGGTGCTGAACTGCAAGGTAAAGGTTGAGCCGCTGATGCTGACCCCGGGGACATTTTGCAGCACGGCATTCACCGTCAATGTCCCCGCCACTCCATTATCGGCCACCAGCAAACCACCTGACCCATTGCTTAAGACCAGATAATTGGCGCTCCCATCGCCCAATGCCAATCCGATATTGGCCAGTCCGATCTTGACGATTTGCCGGCCGCCCGTTGTCGATCCTTGCGCAAAACTCAGGTCGCCGGTTAACCGCGCCAATCCGCCGATGTCGACGCTCACCCCGACTGCCTGCATCGCCAGGAACGGGGTCGCGGTCGTTCCCGCTGCCATCGTCAACGAGGCGCTTTGTCCGTCTACAACCAAGGTGTGCGGCGCGGCGCGGTAATCCACTCCCGTGGTGTTGTACTGCACTTGAACCGTTGCGGCGCTCAGATTGGCGAAACCAGCGCCTGCCAATGCCAGTGATCCGCTGGCCTCCACCGCCACCGTTCCCGATGCCTTGATTAACAAGGCCAGGGTTCCATCGCTTAAGCCGACGCTGAAACTCCCCAACTCCAATGCTGCTTCCACGTCGTTGGCGACCACAATAATTTCATCACCCAATCGCATGAAATTGAAATCCCCCCGGAAAGTGATGAAATCCCCCAGATCAAAGTCCAGCAGGCCTGACAGCGAGAGGAAATTATCAAAGCCGGGCAGGGTAAAATCAAAATTCAAATCAAAGTCCGCAAGAATCAGGTTGGGCAGATTAAACGAGCGCAAATTGATGCTGCCAAGATTCGGGAATTCCACGGCCGGGAACCCGAAGTTCCCCAGATTAATCCCAGGCAACGTTAGATTCACATTGGGCAAATGAATGTCTGGCAGGGCCGGTACGCTCAAATCAATATATGGGAAGTCCGCCAGAGTCAGGCTGATATCCGGTAAATCCAAATTCAGTGACAACCCCGACAAGTTAAAACTCAAGGGAAGATTAATCGCCGTGAAGGCCAGATTAAAGCCATTGATCAGTGGCGTGATCCCATCCGCCTTCGTCAAGGCCACTCCTCCTACCGTCACAATCCCTGCCGCGCCTTCTCCCATCACAATCAGCGCGCCGCTGATTCCGGTGAGTTTCAACTTCGCGCCTTCCGGCGGTGAACTCGTGGGAGAACCCAGGGTTAAAGCCGTCGTCGCATCCCTGACCGTCACCAGCATCACGTCTCGCGTCACGCCGCCGGTGAGCACGGTGGTCGACGTCAACCCGAATTGACCGCTCAAGGTATAACTCACTGGTCCCGGAGCCGACAACTGCAAATCCAGATCGGCGTTGATGGCCAGGAAATCATGTCGTGTCACATCGCGATAATCGAAATAAAAATTACCAATCCGGGCTTCCAATCCCGTGCCGGTGGTATTGAAACCAATCACCACCCGTCGGGCCGCCGCCACATCGAGGCCCGGTAACGGATTCCCATTACCATCCGTCAATGCCAGGGTGGCAACCTTCAATACCCCGGCTACTCCCAATTGATTGATCGCCAATACTCCACTTATGCCAGTGGCGGATGCCCTCACTCCAGTCGCGCCGCTGCCGATAGTCACACTGGTGGATGCATTCCCGATTTCCACCTCGATAATCGGTTGATTCTCCAAAGTAAAGCCTTGCGAAAAACTGAAATCGCCGGTTAGATGAGCCATTCCCCCGACATCCGCGCTGACCCCCAACGCTTGCATCTTCAAATAGGGAGCCGCGATGGTTCCCGATCCCATGGTCAACGAAGTGCTGATGTCATTCACCGTCAACACTCGCGGCGTCGTGTGGTAATCGATTCCCGTGGTGTTGTATTGGACGCGGATAGTCGACACACTCACATTGGCGAAATCAACCCCAGTCAACACCAACCTCCCGCTGGCTTCCACCGCTACAGTTCCGGCGCCGTTCCCCAGCGTCTTGATTAACAATCCCAGTGTTCCATCGCTCAATTCTACCCGGGCACTTCCCAATACCAATGCCGCTTCAACTTCAGTGGCCACCACGACAATCTCATCGCCCAAGCGGGTGAAATCGAAGTTACCACGGAAGGTGATAAAATCGCCCAAATCAAAATCCAACAATCCTGACAGTGAGATGAAATTATGAAAACTCGGTAAGGTGAAATCGAAATTCAGGTCGAAATCGGGCAGACTCAGATCCGGCAGGTTGAAGGACGGCAAATTGATACTGCCGAGAGTGGGGAACTCCACTGACGGAAATCCAAAGTCTCCCAGTTCTACCCCCGGCAAGGTCAAATCGACATTCGGCAGATGAATAACCGGTAACGACGGCACACTCAGATCAATATAAGGAAAATCACCCAGACTCAGGTCGATATCGGGAAGATTCAGATTTAATGATATGCCGGTCAGATTAAAGCTCAATGGCAGATCGATGAGGCTGAATGCCAGAGCGAAATCACCGATCAATGGCGTGATGCCATCGGCTTTTGTCAAGCGCACTTCCCCCACTTTGACAATGCCAACGACACCTTCTCCCATCAGGATCAATGCGCCATGGATTCCCGTCAGTTTCAACATTGCCCCGCCCGGCGGCGCGCCAATCTTGATCGCGGTGGTCACGTTGGCAGCCGTTATCAGCATCACCTCTCGCGTTTCGCTCTCTATCATGACACTGGTTTTCGTGAATCCAAAATGACCACTCAGGGTATAACTGACCGGACCGGGAGCGGTTAACCGCAAATCGAGATCGGCGTTGATGGCCAGGAAATCATGATTCAACACACCGCGATAATCGAAATAAAAACTGCCGACCCGCGCCTCCAGTCCCATTCCCGTGGTGTTAAACCCAATCACCACTCGCCGCACTGTCGCAACCTCCAATCCTGGCAACGGATCGCCATTGCCATCGGTCAATGTAAAATTTCCCACTTTCAATACCCCGGCGATACCCGCTTGGTGGATCACCAACGCCCCATCAATGTCACTCGCTACCACCATCACCCCGGTAGCGCCGCTCCCCACAGTCACATTCACAGACCCGCTACCAATCCCAACCTTGAACACCTCCGCAGAGGAACCGTTTATAATCACCGCGCTTTTTTCGAAGCTCAAATCCGCCGACAGATATCCAACCCCAGCCACTTCGGCGCTTAATCCCATTGCCCGCATCGCCAATACCGGCGACAACGTTGTCCCGGATGCCATGGTTAATGTGGCACTCAATCCATCCACAACCAGAGTTCGCGGAGTCGTGCTGTAATCCACCTCTGTGGTGTTGAACTGCACCTGCATCGATGGCGCGCTGATATTGGCAAATCCCGCTACATCCAATATCAAAAATCCTTCAGCCTCCACCGCTACTGTTCCCGATGCTCGGATCAACAACCCCAGCGTCCCATCACTCAGCCCGACCCTGCCCCACCCCAAATCCATGGCGGCAACCACATCATTTGCTACAACAATAATTTCTTCTCCCAACCGACCAAAGTTGAAATCGCCACGAAATGTGATGAAGTCTCCCAGTTCAAAGTCCAATAATCCCGACAATGAGAGGAAGTTATGCAGACTGGGCAGGCTGAAATCCAGGTTCAGATCGAATTCGGGGAGATGTAGGTCCGGAATATTGAAGGATGGCAAATCGATGTCGCCGATGTCAGGGAATTCAACGGACGGGAAACCAAAATCTCCCAGCTGGATATCCGGTGCGGTCAAATCGATATTCGGCAAATGAATATCCGGAAACGCCGGAACGCTCAAATCGATATAGGGAAAATCTCCCAGACTCAAATCGAGATCGGGAATATCAAAATCCAGTGACAATCCGGTGAGATTGAAGTTTAATGGCAGATCGATAGCGGTGAATGACAAGTCAAAACCAGCGATCAGCGGCGTGATCCCATCCGCCTTCGTCAACGCTACTCCACCGACTTTGACAATACCAGCGGCGCCTTCTCCCATCACGATCAGCGCGCCGCTGATCCCGGTCAATTTCAACATTGCCCCGCCCGGCGGCGAACTCAGTGGCGAGCCAATGGTTATGGCAGTGGTTACATTCCTGGCAGTAACCAGCAGCACATCCCGGGCTGTGCCGGCGACTGTCACACTGGTTTTTGTTATTCCAAACACACCACTCAAGGTGTAACTCACCGGCCCTGGCGCGGTCAACTTCAAGTCCAGATCGGCATTGATCGAGAGAAAATCATGGAGTCCCACATCACGATAATCGAAATAAAAACTGCCGATCCGGGTTTCCACTCCCTGTCCCAGGTTATTGAAACCGATTGCCACCTGGCGAATCGCCGCTACTTCCAAACCCGGTAAGGCACTCCCATTTGCACGCCTTAATGTCAGGCTGCCTACTTTCAACATTCCCGCCAATCCCGATGCGTGAATTGCCAGCACTCCATTAATCCCACTTGCGGATGCGCGTACTCCGGCAGCGCCGCTGCCGACGGTGAGGGTTGCTGTTGCATTGCTGACTTCGACGTCAATCACATCGGCAAGGGCGCCATTTATCCTGGCCGAGCCGGTTGACACCGCGAAGGAACCTGTAATCGATACCAAATTCATCACCGTCATCGTCAAATTACCTTGAATCCGCGCCAGCGGTCCCGCCGCCACATTGACGTTTACCGTTGTCCCCCCGATTACAAAAGTCTCGTTGACTGACTGATTTGTTGTGTTCAATATTAGTGTAACCGTCGCCGATGATACAATGATTCCCGGCACGTTCTGCATTGTCAATTTAACCGACAAAGTTCCTGCCACTCCATCCCCGGTTACCAGGATACCGCCGCTGCCATTGCTCAAGGTCAGGTAATTGGCACTCCCATCTCCCAATGTCACTCCCGCATTGGCTATCCCGATCTTGATGATCGGCAGGCCGCCAGTCGTCAGCCCCTTCTCGAAACTCAGGTCGCCGGTCAGCTGCACCAATCCCCCGATATCGGCACTCAAACCCAATGCCCGCATCCTTAACAATGGCGCCGCTGTCGATCCGGATGACATCGTCAAAGTCGCGCTCACTCCGTCCACAACCAGAGTGCGCGGCGAAGCGGTGTAATTCACATTTGTCGTGTTGTATTGCACCCGCATCGAGGAGGCGCTCACATTGATAAACCCCGCTCCTTGCAGCACCACCGCCCCGGTCGCCTCAACTGCCACCGTTCCCGAGGTCCGGATCAACAACCCCAGTGTTCCATTGCTCAATCCCACCCGGGCTCCCCCTGACTCCAAGGCCGCTTCCACGGCATTGGCCACCACGATAATCTCATCACCCAGCCGCGCGAATTTGAAGTCCCCACGAAAGGTGATGAAATCTCCCAGATCGAAATCCAACAGCCCGGACAGCGAGAGGAAATTACGCAGACTCGGCAAGGTGAAATCCAGATTCAATTCAATGTCCGGCAAGCTTAAGTCCGGCAGATTAAACGACGGCAAATCCAAATCACCAAGATCGGGAAATTCCACGGCTGGAAAGCCAAAATCTCCCAGATCAATATCCGGCGCCGTTAAATCGACATTCGGCAAATGAATATCGGGAAATGCCGGCACTCTCAGATCAATATAAGGGAATTCCGCCAGAGTCAGACTGATGTCAGGCAGATTCAATTCCAGATCGACTCCCAACAAATTGAAACTCAACGGCAGATTGATCGCCGTGAATGCCAGGTCAAAACCACTAATCAGCGGCGTAATCCCATCCGCCTTGGTCAAGGCCACCCCACCCACCTTGACAATCCCGGCGGCGCCCTCTCCCATCACAATCATCGCCCCGCTGATCCCCGTCAGCTTCAACATCGCGCCGCCTGGCGGCGAACCTACCTTCAAGGCGGAAGTGACATTGGCAGCGGTCACCAGCATTACATCCCGCGGCGTTCCTCCCACGATCACGCTGGTCGTTGTCAACCCGAACTGTCCGCTCAACGTATAACTCACCGGCCCGGGCGCCGTCAACTTCAGGTCCAGATCGGCGTTGATGGCAAGGAAATCATGGCGGTCGGCGCCGCGATAATCAAAATAATAATTCCCCACTCTGGCCTCCAGTCCCGCACCCATGGTATTGAAACCCACCACCACCTTGCGTACCGACGCCGTTTCCAACCCCGGCAACGTGCTTCCATCCGCTCGGATTAGCGCCAGACTGCCCGCCTTCAACACCGCGGCCACTCCTTCGGAATGGATCACCAACATCCCGTTAATGTCTCCGGCAACCGCCCTGGCTCCGGTCGGACCACTGCCCACCGTCACGCTGGCGGTGGCGTCACTCACGGCGATCGTCAAGACCTCTTGCATTATGCCGTCAATATCGGTGATATCTGTTTCCACGGTGACGGTACCGGTTAAGGCAATCGCTGCTCCATCAACGATCAGGTCAAGTTGTATCGTGCCGGTAATGCTGGAGACTCCGGCATCAATCATCGGAACCACGACGGTTAGCGATTCAATCATCAATGATTCACCGGCAAACACCGTGGCGCTGGTATTCTGATGTATTGCCGCTGATCCGGAAAACGTCGCGAGCGCCGCGCCAGTGACGGAAAAATCACCGGCCGCATAGATCACCCGCGTACCATCATCGTTCAACAGAACCGCAAACTCAGCCCCAGTCACCGCGGCTGAAAGAGAACCGGCAGCCAGCACCGCCGAGACCCCATCGCCCACCACAATCAAGCGATTACTTTCGGCCTTGATCCCGATATCACCGGTGAGCGTCATAAAACCTGGAACGACCATGCTTATGCCAGTCAACGCCGCCGAGTTAGCCGGAAAATAAGCCGACAGTACTTTACCCAATTCATCAATGGCAGTCTGATTGGGAAGAGCAAATTCGACCCCGCCGGGAATTTCCTTGACCACCAAAATCAATTTCCCCGGTTCAGCTCCGTCGGGTTCAGTCGCTTCGATATCGAAATAGAGACTGCCATCGCCAAAGCTGAACAGTCCGGTGGCATCAGCAAAGGCGCCGGTGAGCGACCCGCCATAGGTAAGAAATGTGAAGGTGTCACCGACGGCAGGCGAGAAATTATCGAGTAAAACGATATCAAGCGTTCCTGCCAAAGTGACATTGCCAGCAACCTGAACCTGATCATAGCCATTGTTGATGATAGGATTGCCGGCCCCGGGAGTCAGTCCACCAATCTCAATTTGGAGTCTCCCGGCGGTGTTGCCGGTAAACACATCATTGATGATGGCGGAATCATCGCCCGCCATGGTGAGATTGCCAGTGATAGAGATAATCCCAGGGGAATTCCCGGGTGAAAGAGTTCCGGCATTTGTGACATTGCCATCAATGAATTGGTTTCCAGACAGGACTTCTTGGGCATTGATGAATATTTCGGAGATAATGCTGCTAAACCCAGGCGGTCCATTCGCGGCATGCAAAGTGTCAGTCAGTTGCTCGGTCAAGACAGTGTTGGTTCCACAATCCGGTAACGTCGAACTGACCATTGCGGTCGGTTCGCTTGGAACGTTGCATGAGCATCCCTGCTCATGTGTATTCGCGGGCAGAGATGCCCGCGTTACGTCCTTGATGTCAGTGAACTCGGGCAGGGCGCTCAAGTTATTCTCGTCATGGTCGTGACTGACGATCGACAACTCACCTTGAGAATCAAAAAGATCGGCCCACTGATTTGATGCCCGATAAGCAAGCGTATCATTGGTGATCGATTGGCCAAATTGAACAGATAGAATGTAGCCATCAGGCTGCGAGGTCAGCCCATCAGCAGGCAAGTCAACACCTCCAGAGACAGCAGCAATGGGATCTGCCGATAGCAATACCCGGGGTTCCAACAACTCAAGATCAAATAGATTTCTAAGCTTAAAGCATGACATCATAACGACCGTCGACTATGATAAAAGCCAATTGACCGCCAAAACACCACACCAACACTGGATATAACTTATAAAATAAAACCCAATCCTGAAACCTCCGACACAGACACTCAGAAAGTGCCCCCATCACACATTCCAACATTGGGTTGACAAACTCATGTAAAATCAAAAGCAAGATTTCCAATCACATCATGCACTTTATCCTCTGCATGATGAGATAGCTTTGATTGATCTATTTTACTTGAGAGCAAATAACTTCAGTTTGAATTTTCGATTTACAATTACGAAAAATCTAATTGTTTTTTAATAATAAGCCAATTCATTATTTCTTTTAGCAAGAGAATTGCCAATGACATACAAAATTTCAGTTTTGAGGTGAGATTTTTTTCTCCGACGAACAAATAGGGGAGGTTCGATAATAAATATCAACAATGCTTTTGTCAATCTTAGTTGACAGATGTCAGATTTTATTTCGCGGTACAACTATCCGTCAATACTTGTTGTCTTTTCTGGACAAAATTATACTTTTCACGGTCATAAACTGCACTTCTCAATCGTCCCTATGGGACTAATGGTTTCCAGCATCTCGGACCCGCCAATGGATTGGCGGGCTATTGTCAATCATCCCATTCGGGATGAACCGCTAGTAACCCAGCGATTCATCGCTGGGAATAAAGAATTATACGACAAAAGTCCCAGCGGGACGACCGAAAATTGAATCAGTGTTTCGCGAGGATGTCATACCATAAAAAGTGAAGTTTATAACCACGCGAAGTATGTAAACCATTAACCCCGGATAGTGGGGAAAAGCGCGGCTGTAGACCAATTCCAGTAAAACCAGGAATTCGGGTGAAAATCATCAATCATAACCTGACCCGGGCAGTCATGCACACCTCAACCGGAAGCAGTAAAAGACGCTTACGCGCCGGAGAAAAGCCTTGGGCCAAAAAAATTTTATTTTAAGTTTTTTCACATTTCAAATCTCACAACATAACGGTTACATTGGGTTGAAAACCTCCCGAAATTCACCTACGGTTAAAAATGAAAACGAACGCAAATGATCCCGCGCCATCATCCGGATTCAAAAAGAAAGAAACGATGATCATGAATTACAGAAATTACCTGATTTTAGCCATAATCGGCGCCACCCTGGTATGGGCCGCACACATGACGATTCCCGCTTATAATGAGTATAAGAAAACCAAGAGCAAACTTGCTGAAGTCGATACCCTGATCCTGAGTCAACAGCGTGAAAACGAAGAATTGCGGGAGTTGAATTATAAACTGCAGAATGATCCGCGCTCAATCGAGCGTGTCGCCCGGGAGAAATTCAAAATGAGCAAACCGGGTGAAATGATCTACGATTTTGATAATTCAACTCCCGCCAATCCCGCGAAATAGTGCTTGATCGAATCGGGTTCATGGATGAATGCAATCTAGGAACCATCTCTTGAAGGCGATCAGCATTTGAAGCTGAAATAATCACCGTCAGGAGATGGATTCCGCATTGGGAAGTACAATCAACACCGTTTTCGAACACCGACTTTAGCTGAAACTATTCAACGAAGTTTTTTGACGAAATTTTTCACCTTGTAAATCAGAAAATTCTGTTTTACATCCTCATTAATTCTTATTTTTATATTGGGAGATTGACTTATGTCGTTGGCATTCAAAGCGGATAACCTGGATTATAAAGTTCGCGACCTGGCTTTGGCCGATTGGGGTCGCAAGGAAATTGAAATCGCGGAACATGAAATGCCGGGATTGATGGCGCTGCGCGAGAAACACGGTTCAACCAAGCCGCTAAAAGGCGCGCGCGTCTCCGGCAGCCTGCATATGACCATCCAGACTGCGGTGCTGATCGAAACCCTGGTCGAACTCGGCGCCGATGTTCGCTGGGCATCCTGCAATATCTTTTCCACCCAGGATCCCGCGGCCGCGGCCATCGCGAAAACGGGGGTCCCGGTATTCGCCTGGAAAGGGGAAACCCTGGAAGAATACTGGTGGTGCACCCAGCAGGCGTTGACCTTTCCCGACGGCAAGGGCCCCCATTTGATTGTCGACGATGGGGGTGACGCCACGATGATGGTCCACCTCGGCTATAAGGCGGAAAAAGATCCGGGCATATTGAGTCAACCGACAGAGAATGCCGACCTGAAAATCATCAATGACCTCCTGCGGGAAATGCAGCGCGGCGACGCGCGATTCTGGCATCGGGCGGTCACCGATCTGAAAGGGATTTCCGAAGAAACCACCACCGGGGTGCATCGTCTCTATCAAATGCATGAAAAGGGGGAATTATTGGTACCGACCATCAATGTCAACGATTCCGTGACCAAATCGAAATTCGATAATCTTTATGGCTGCCGGGAATCGCTGATCGACGGTATCAAGCGCGCCACCGGGGTAATGGTCGCCGGCAAGGTTGCCGTGGTATGTGGTTATGGCGACGTCGGCAAGGGCTGTGTGCAATCATTGAAGGGATTGGGCTGCCGGGTGCTGGTGACGGAAATTGATCCCATCTGCGCCCTCCAGGCGGCGATGGAAGGCTATCGCGTCACCACCATAGAAGATGCATTGCCCGAAGCGGATATTTATGTCACCGCGACCGGGAATTGCGATATCATTACCATCGCCAATATGGCTAAAATGAAAGATCAGGCGATCGTCTGCAATATCGGCCATTTCGATGATGAGATTCAGGTGGAGGCATTGAATAAATTTCCCGGGATGCAAAAAATCACGATCAAGCCTCAAGTTGATAAATACCTCTTTCCGGATGGCCACGCGATCTATTTGCTGGCGGAAGGCCGGCTGGTCAATCTGGGATGCGCCATGGGGCATCCCAGCTTTGTGATGAGCAACTCATTCACCAATCAGGTTCTGGCGCAGATTGATCTCTGGCAGTCCCAGCGCCCGGTGGGAGTTCATCGCCTGCCCAAGATCTTGGATGAAGAAGTCGCCCGCCTGCATCTGGCTCAACTGGGAGTAAAGTTAACCCGGCTCTCCGACCGGCAGGCCCAATACATCGGAGTATCAGCGGATGGCCCTTATAAACCCGATCACTACAAGTACTAAAATTTTAAATCACAAGGAATGAAAATGCGCAAAAAAACGATTCGCGTGGCAGTAACCGGCGGCGCCGGTCAAATTTGTTATAACCTGTTATTTACCATCGCATCCGGCCAATTGTTCGGAGCGGACCAGCCAGTGGCATTGCAGATTCTGGAGTTACCGGTAGCCATGAAAGCGTTGGAAGGGGTGGTGATGGAATTGCATGACTGTGCCTACCCCACCCTCGCTGATATCGTCATCAGCGACAGCGCGGCCACAGTGATGAAGGAGGTGAACTGGGCCTTGCTGGTTGGCGCCAAACCGCGCGGGCCGGGAATGGAACGCGGCGATCTGATCCGGGAAAACGGGCCAATTTTCACCGCCATCGGCAAAGCCTTGAATGACCATGCGGCTGCCGATGTCAGAATCCTCACCGTCGGCAATCCCTGTAATACCAACTGTCTGATCACCATGCATAACGCTCCTGATATCCCGCGGCAACGCTTCCATGCCATGACCCGGCTCGATCAAAATCGCGCGGTCAGCTTTCTCGCGCAAAAGGCAAATGTGCCGGTTAGTGCCGTCAAGAACATGATTATCTGGGGGAATCATTCGGCCAATCAGGTGCCCGACTACCACAATGTCCAGATCAATGACCAGCCCGCCACTACAATTATCAATGACCTCGCTTATCTGCGCGGTGAATTCACAGATGCGGTGGCCAAACGCGGCGCCGCGGTCATTGCCGCGCGCGGGAAATCCTCGGCCGCTTCCGCCGCTTCCGCCGCCGTTGACGCCGTCGCATCCCTGATAAAACCCACTGCCGCGGGCAATTCATTCAGTTCCGGGGTCATCAGCGATGGCAATCCCTATGGCATTCCCGATGGACTGATCTTTTCCTTTCCCTGCCGCTCATCCGGGAATGGCGATTTCACCGTGGTAGCAGGATTACAATGGGATGATTACCTGAAGGAGAAGATCAAGAAAACCACCGCCGAACTGGTGGAAGAACGCGACGTGGTAAAATCCCTGCTTAAATAAAAACCGCTTGAACGCGGTTTTTATTTAATGTCGCGTGAACGTTTCGTCGAAATTGGAGAATTACCACTTGCAAGTGAAACTAGATGAATCACTGGGTTATGCTCATAGTGTCCCGTGAGGGACGAAGCGAACTTAGCCCACCCATTTGATTGGTGGGTACTAGATTATGACTGCGAGACAGTCCCATCGGGACGGCTGAACGGGTTCACTGAATATTTACCTAAACCTTTTCGTGAGCAAATGATCACCAGTAATGAGTTCTGGAAATAATCTTCCCGCTTTTAGTGAAGCAGTTCTTGCCCATTCATAATTCATCGCTCGCCAGTGGATTCCTCCGGCAGCCGCCGCCTTTTGGCATTCAGTATCAACTCGCGCATATCCTCTGTTCCCGCGGCGGTTAACCATTTGGTCTCAAACTGAGCTGTTTGCGCGATTTGCGCGATGGCGGAGAGCGCACGCAAATGAAAGTTGCGCTGATCAGGACTGCTGACCATGACAAAGATTATCCGGGCGCGGTCCTGATTATGATTGAAAATAATCCCTTCACGGCAGCGCACGATCAACAGGGTAAAATGACCATTGCCCGCGACCCGAATGTGGGGAATCGCGATCCCATAACCCAAAAAGGTGGCACTCTCCATTTCCCGCTCCATGAATTCGGCAATCAGTTTTTCGCGATCGAAATGGGTGACCTGAACCAGCTTATCGGCAATCCGGTCAAAAAAATCTTCGAGAGACATGGCATTATTAAAATCAAGGAATTCGCAATCCTGGACAAGCATGTCGAAACGATCGGTTTCGGGCATTGGATCATCATGCATTTGCACGACTTGTATGGTGTCATTCGCCTGGAGCGGCCGATGGTTGACAAACGGGATGATCTGATCACCATGAGTTATGGTCAAATTTAATCTGACCCGGCCGCTGTCATCATTGTTGAAGGAACTGGAATTGTCCGGATTGACCACCATCAGATCTTCCAATGCATAGCGCTGATGCGCGATGCGAACCTCGATGTCGTCCCAATCAACCGGCACACCAAATAGCAGATGAATTTTTGCTTTCTCCATCTGGCTGGCGTATTCCTTGAAGTTGTCTTCAGGGAGCAAAACATAATTATCGGAAATCATGAAGTTATCGCGGGCAAACTGGGTGGCGGCGAGATTGATTTCGCTGTTGGGTGTAATCGCCACCGTGGCCTGGATGCCTTCCGCGCCCAGCGAATGGAGCAGGTCTTCGTCAAGCACATTCCCACTATGCGCGACCAGCCCCACCTTGCGCGCGGCCGCGCAGTGCTCCTTGTTGCGATCAATCATGATCACCGGCGACATTTGTGATAGTTTCCTAGCCAGCAAACGTGCCAATGGCCCGGCGCCAAAAAACAGGTAGCCATCGCGTTTGCAAATGGCGACCAAGTCGTTATGACGGCGCAGCCACTCTACACATAGCTTGAGGGTGAATGGCACCAAGGCAGTGGTGAAGATGGCGGTAAACACCAGAATCGAAAACAATTCGGCATTGATCAACCCTTTATGGTAGCCGATTTCGGCAATGATAATTTCGACCGCGCCGCGCCCATTCATGCCGCAACCGATGGTGAATCCTTCGCGCCAGCTCCCCTTTGATGGCAGATAAAACAGCATGGTGCCGAGAATTTTGCCGATGATCGCCGCCAGCACCACCGCGATCAGCAAATCGGGTTTGTGCTGGAAGACAGAAAAGGAAAATTCGAAACCGGCGGTGATAAAAAAGATCGGCGCCAGAAAACCGACGGAGAGTTGATGGACCGTTTTGGTTAAGGAATTGAATTGCGTCCGATCAGAAATACAGCGCCGCATGAATATTCCCGCGACGAACGCCCCGATGATGTTATGCAATCCCAGCATGTGCGCCAGTTCACCGAATAACAACGCGATCGCCAACGCCAGCATCACATTCGAATGGATATTGATCAGCCCCCAACGCGTCGCGAATTTATTAATCAGCGGGAAAATTTTTATCCCGGTAAAGATCGCGACCAGAAAAAAGACCAGTGCCTTCACCGTCACCGCCAGCAGCACCGTGGTATTGATTTCATTCGATTCGCTGAAACCCATGATCCCGGAGAATACCACCAACGCCGCCGTATCCGCCAGCAATGCTCCTGCCATCATCACCATGGCAATCCGGGTGTTGAGCAAGCCCAGATCGATTAAGATCCGGGATTTGGTTGCCAGGGATGTCACCGCCACCGCGATCCCGACAAAGAGCCCGCCGATGATCGCCGCCTGTTTGCCATTGGCCATGGCGAGGATATAGGGTTCGCCGATCAGATAATGGTAGGTAATAAAAAAACCCGCCGCGAATGGGACCACAAAACCGCCGACTGCCGCCAGCACCGCCGGTTTCGAGGCCTTGAGCAAATCAGCGGGATCGATTTCCATGCCGATATAAAACATCATCACGAAGATCCCGACCTCCGCGAGTTTATATAAGCCGTCGTCCATCGGCAGCCACCCCAGGAGCGGCGGGCCCAGCAGAATACCGGCCATCAATTCTCCCAGCATCGCGGGATAACCGATGCGAGAACTGATCACTCCCGCGCACCAGGCAACCGCGAGGACAATCAAAAGTTTGGCCATGAAATCCATAGGGGGCTCTCTTCTCTATTAATTATTCACCAATACAGGATTGGGCAATTTAATTGAACCTGCGGACGATCGAAGACTTGCTCGCCAATTCGTTTATCAGGTATGCGAAAATAAATGGTGGAATCTATCGCAATTTTTCCGCCTGTCCATGAAACAACCAGATCATTCCCGCGTTTGCAGCAGTCCCGCTCATTGAAATTTTCCGGGGATATGCTCAGGACATTGGCATGAAACGGAGTGGAGATATTGGATTCAGAAACAATGCGGGATTGTGATCAGTGCAATTGGGATCACACCGATTGCTTACATGATTCATAATCAGATTTATCATCTGCGTAAATCCTAAGTCAGTCTTAAGATTTGCAAGACAGGGCTGGAGTTTTTTTGCCCGCTAATCACGCGAATCACACGAATTTTTAAAAAAGTCGAGGGCAAGAGAATTTATTGGCTTGTAGGCCGTCATGATTGAATCATCGCTTTCTTTCCTTTTTCATTCGCGTCATTGGCGTCATTCGCGGGCTGATCTGCTTTCTGGTTATTTTTTAGCGGTAATCAC
>CAZTTH010000006.1:0-28909 GCA_964615975.1 uncultured Lentisphaerales bacterium
GCTTTAGTGGCATATTGCTGAATCATACGGTGGGTATTGAAAAAAGAGCCGTTGATTGCCAGTGCATGACGCATGACCTCAATGAACCGATTGACCTCCAGATAGTATAGCGGCATGATAACATGTTCGAGCTTATCATAAAGCGATTCGGCATCATGGAAACTGATATCTAAATTCTTTTGCGTGCCTGGATCATCGCCGATCGCCCAGCCGGTTATTCCTTCGATACACCCTTCTATCCACCAGCCATCGAGAATACTCAGGGATGGAACACCATTGATGGCAGCTTTCATACCGCTGGTACCTGATGCTTCAAGTGGCGGCATCGGAGTATTCAGCCAGAGATCCACCCCCGCGACCATCAGTCGTGCCATATCGATGTCATAATTTTCGAGATAAACAATGCGAATATCCTGACCGAGTGCCGCGCGGGCGGTGAAAACTTGGCGGATTAATTCTTTCCCCTCATTATCCTTGGGGTGAGCTTTGCCGGCAAATATTATTTGTAATCCACCATAAAGTCCAGCCAGGCGCCGCAGTCTTGACATGTCTTGAAAGATAAGATTCATCCGTTTGTATGCGGTTGCCCGACGGGCATAACCAATGGTCAGGCAATTGAGTTTCATGCCGGAATTTTGGGTGCGATTGAGGTAAGCGATCAAATCGTTTTTGGCGGCGCTGTGGGCACTCCAAATCTCATCAGCTGGCATGGATATCCCATAACGCAAACTGAAATTGTCTTCGCGCCAACCCGTAATGTATCGATCAAAGAGACGTTGAAAATGAGGAGAAGCCCAAGTGGCGGCGTGGACTCCGTTGGTGATAGAATCGATCTGATAATTAGCGAACATGTGTCGTGAAATATCACCATGTCGTTTGGCGACGCCATTGATGTAATGGCTCAGATTCAGTGCGAGAAATGTCATATTGAGTACATTGTCGCAACAAAATACTTCTTTCATTTTGAATTCGGCACGTGGACCAAGAACGCGTTGCGCGAGATCAAGAGGAAATTTGTCTTGTCCAGCCGGGACGGGAGTATGAGTGGTAAAGACACAGAGCTGGCGTACCTCCTCGATATCATCTTGATTGATTTGACGTTGAGAGTCATTTGTGCGTTCATGAAGCAATTCGAGGCTTAGAAAAGCGGCGTGTCCTTCATTCATATGAAAGCGCTTCAGATTTACGAATCCAAGCTGTCGCAGCATCCGCACTCCACCGATGCCCAGGACAATTTCTTGACAGAGGCGATAATAAGCATCACCGCCATAGAGATAATGGGTGAGTTGACGATCGCATTCATGGTTAATGGTTAAATCGGTATCAAGAAAAAAAATCGGCACGGTATAATCGCCGCAACCCCTGATTTCGTATTGCCAGACACCAACATGAACGACACGGTCTTCGATTGTGACCTGGATTTGGTGGTGCAGGGATACCAAGAAATCCGAAATCCCCCATTCAAAAGGAGTCTCGATCTGTTGTCCGTCAGCATTCAAACGTTGAAACAAATAACCCTTGCGATGCAACAGAGTTATGCCGACCATCGGGATATTCATGTCGGCGGCGGCTAGCAGCGTGTCACCAGCGAGAATTCCCAGACCACCGCTATAAGTCGGCATTGCCGATAACAAACCGATTTCCATCGAGAAATAAGCGATACTGCGATGATTATTCATTGAACCAGCTTAACATTTGATCCTATAAGTGATAATTTCTCTATCCGCCAATGACGTCAAATTGCCGGCAATTTTCCCTAAATTCTCCATGACTTTTTTCATGCCATTATTTTGCCATCGCACCCAGGAGATGATTTCCTTCATCCCCGCCTTTTGCGCATAACGATAAAGTTTCTCAGCCAGATAACCTGCCATACCTAATAGCCGGACATTCTCGCCTACGACGATTGCCAATTCCACAATGGTATCTTCGGGACGCCCTTGATAACGGCCGATGGCAACCATCCGTTCACTGCCGTGTTCATCCACATGCAAGATTGCCATCCCCATCGAGGTGCGATAATCGAGTGTAACCCGTCGGCTGGCTTCTTGGTGGGGCATGGATTTGGGGACATAAAAATATCGTTCTATCAGGGTTTGATCGTCGTGGGAATAAAAAAAGTCCTGCAATAGTTTCTCGTCAGTAATTTTGAGTGGACGGACGCGATATTCGACAGTACCGAATATCGCATTGTGCTCACATTCAACCGGGTAGTTTTGTCTCCAGGGATTGAGTTGTTGATCGAAGTAGACATAGCGATTTTGTTTAACATAGGCCAATAGCTCATCCCTGAATTCGGGATGAGCTATTTCTATCAACTCCATGGCACGCTGGCGAATAGATTTACCAAAAAGATTGGCAATACCATATTCGGTAACAACATAATGAACATCGCCTCGAGAGGTTACCACCCCAGCGCCCGGCGACAATTGCCCGACAATCCGTGACATGGTGCCATTCTTCGCTGTCGACGGCAGGGCGATGATGGGCCTGCCGCCACGGGAACGACGCGCACCTCGTATAAAATCGACTTGTCCGCCGATCCCGCTATAGAATCTGGAACCCATGGAATCGGCACAAACCTGACCGGTCAAGTCGACCTGTAAGGCGGAATTGATGGCGACCACATTGTCGTTTTGAGCGATACACCAGGGATCATTGACAAAATCTGAGGGGTAGAATTCGATTAGGGGATTTTCATGAACAAAGTCGTAAAGCCTGCGGGTGCCCAGACAAAAACTGGTAAGGCTTCTCTCCGCCAGAATTTTTTTGGTTTTATTGGTGATAATGCCGGATGCAATCAACTCGATGACGCCATCTGAAAACATTTCGGTATGAATCCCGAGATCGTTTTTATTCTTGAGATTTTGCAGTACCGCGTTTGGGATCCGGCCAATCCCCATTTGCAGAACCGCGCCATCCCGGATCAGATTGGACACATGAAGGCCGATGGCAGCCGATACCGCATCGATTGTTTCACCTGGCAATTCGGGTAATGGATTATCAGCTTCCACCACATAGTCAAAGTCCGTGTATGGAATAAAAGTCTGACCGAAGGTGCGGGGCATGGAGGGGTTGATCTGGGCGATTTTTATATGTGCTTTTTTCAGCGCGGCTTTGATGATATCAACGCTTATCCCCAAACTGCACATGCCATAGCGATCGGGCGGCGACACGCTGACCAACGCAGCCTCGATTTGAAAACCGGGAGACATCAGTAAACGTGGAATTTCAGATAAAAAAATGGGGGTATAATCGGCTAAACCGTTTTGAACCGCCTCCCTGACATTCTCCCCGATAAAAAAACTGTTATCGCGAAAATGAGATTGGAGGTGGGGCTGAACCAGATTATTCTTTCCCAAGGTTAGCAGGTGAGTGACTTCATTATCAAGGAAATGGCCATAATTTTCGACCAGCGCATTGAGTAGAGTACTTGGGGTCGCGCCGCCGGACCCAATGAATATTCGTTTCCCCTTGGGGATTTTCTGCACTGCTTGATTGGCGCTCAGTAGTACAGGCATAGGTCACCTTATGATTGATTAAATTGTGAAAATCCGAATCGTTTAGAACAAATCATGAGCATTTTTTCATTCGCGAACATTATAGGTGGTTTTCATATAAAATTCCATAAATTTTGTTCAAAGAAGTTCAACTTTTGATCGTGGCGCAGCGCTATTGCACGACTTGGATATAACTAAAGCACAAATATGGCATTGCAAAATAGTTATAACGTTCCATGATATAAAAGCACGATGAATATTTCCGTGATTAAAAAGTAATGAAAGGTTATTAGCATGCCAGTACATAACAATGGTAAAGGCGGATCATGGGATAGAAGGACAGGTCCTGATTATACGATCGGTGATTTGTTCCGGCAAATCATGCCCAATGGCAACCCGTTTGGAATATTTTTCATAATCGTATTTGTGCTTGCGGCTTGGGGCGTCTGGACGGCTTATTACACGGTGCCGAGTGACTCTGTCGCAGTGGTGCAACGTTTTGGAAAATTCCTTAAGGAGGTTCAGCCCGGACTGCATTTCAAACTGCCATTAGGCATCGATACTGAAACAATAGTCCCAGTAAAACGTCAATTAAAACAGGAATTCGGTTTTACAACGATAGGCGCCACAAATCCATTTCAAAGTTCTGTACCTCACGATGAAATCAAGGAAACCCAGATGGTGACGGGAGATCTCAATGCCGCACTGGTCGAATGGGTAGTTCAGTATCGCATCTCAGATCCGGTTAAATATCTTTTCGAGGTGCGGGAACCTGGTGACACACTCCGCTATGTTTCCGAGTCGGTGATGAGAGAAGTGGTCGGTGATCGCACTGTGGATGAAGTGCTTACCATTGGTCGCCAGGAAATCGAATCAGAAGCATTAACCAAGATGCAGGCACTCTCAATCAAATACTCATTGGGCATCAGTATTGATCAGGTACAATTAAAGAACATTAATCCTCCCAAACCAGTGCAGGATTCGTTCAACGAAGTTAATCAGGCCCAGCAGGAAAAAGAGAAACTGATCAACGAAGCCCGGCGCGATTACAATAAGGTAATCCCACTGACTGAGGGCGAGAAGGACCAACGCATCCGGGAGGCCGATGGATATCGGATCAAAAGAATCAACGAAGCAGAAGGAAATGTCTCACGATTCAATGACTTATTGGCAGAATACACTAAGGCGCCGGAAGTGACTCGTCGCCGTATTTATATCGAGACCATGCAGGAAGTAATGCCGGGCATTAGCAACAAAATCATAGTCGATGAGGAGGCGCGAGGCATTCTGCCCTTGCTTAATCTCGATTCCCAAAAGGAAGTACACCCATGATTGGAATCAAACAAATATTCATCATCGTGGTAATGGGGCTCGGAGCCTATGTCCTAAAGAGTTCGATTTACACCGTGAGCGAAGTCGAACAAATCATCATCACCCAGTTCGGCAAACCCGTCGGAGTTCCTGTGACTACCGCCGGGTTAAAGATCAAGGTTCCTTTCATCCAGGAAGTTAATCCGATTGAAAAGCGTGTACTTGAGTGGGATGGCAGTCCGTCTGATATGCCGACCAAGGATAAACTTTACATCTCTGTCGACCTCTTTGCCCGGTGGCGGATAACAGATCCTCTTCAGTATTTTCTCCGGCTGCGCGACGAACGCAGCGCGCAATCCCGTCTTGATGATATTCTCGGTAGTGAGACTCGTAATGCGGTCGCTAAGCATGAGTTGATCGAGATAATCCGTACCACCAGGGATCGGGTTCCGTTGCGTGATGCTCTCCTGAGTGATGAGGAAAGCAGTGTGGATATGGGCTCACTGGTACCAATTCAGAAGGGACGTCAACTCATCGAAAAGGAGATTTATTCCGCGGCTGCCGAAAAGATTCTGGTCTTCGGCATCGAATTGCTTGATATCCGATTCAAACGTATCAATTACAACGAGAGTGTGCGCCCGAAGATTTACGATCGAATGATTAGTGAGCGGCGCCAAATTGCCGAACGTTTTCTCTCGGAAGGTAACGGCGAGGCTGCTAGAATTCGTGGCAATCGTGTACGTGAATTGAACAAAATTCAATCGGAAGCCTATCGGGAGGTCGAAGAAATTCGTGGCGCGGCGGACGCCAAAGCCACTGAAATTTACGCGCGAGCCTATAATCAAAGTCCCGAAGCAGTTGAGTTCCACGAATTTATACGAACGATGCAATCCTACAAGGCCATCATCGATGGAAATACAACCCTCATCCTTTCCACAAACAGTGATCTCTTCAAATTTCTCAAGGGGATGAACCCGGACGGTATATTGATTCAAGCACAACGCGGGAATGACAAACAATAAAAACTTTGGCAGTCAGACTAGTGTGATTTGATAACATCCTCCTTGCGTCGTTATAGTTTCAGTGTTATATGGCACAATATTTCACTGAATTAACCATGCCCTAGCACAGAGAAATAACAGAGTTGATTGCGAAAATTATGACTTGGCCGCACTTGATTCTCTGTCAACAAGAAGGTTAGGGTCGCGCGCCAACGCCAGCGCCGTTTCCTTGCTGATGAGTTGTTGTTTATAGAGGATGGACAGAGATTTATCGAAAGTCATCATGCCGTCCTTGGCGCTGGTCTCGATCGCGGAGAGCATTTGATGGGTGCGGTTGTCGCGAATAAGTGCCTGTATCGCGGTTGTCCCGATCATGATTTCAAATACGCCAATACGACCAGTCGCATCACTTTTCTGCACCAATCGCTGAGCCACCACTGCCCGCAGGCAGGAGGCAAGTTGGGTGCGCACCTGGTTTTGTTGATGCGGTGGGAAAGTGTCAATAATGCGGTCGACAGTTTGCACTGCGTCATTGGTGTGCAATGTGGCTAGGACCAAGTGACCGGTTTCCGCGGCTGTGAGCGCTGCCGATATGGTCTCTTGATCGCGCATTTCTCCCACCAGAATTACATCTGGATTCTGTCTTAGAATGTATTTAAGGGCGGTAGTGAAGCTTTTGGTATCGGCATGGACTTCACGTTGTTCAATTATGGCTTTTTTGCTTGTATGGACATATTCGATCGGGTCTTCGATGGTGATGATATGACATGAACGCTCGTGATTAATCGCATCGATGATACAGGCGAGGGTAGTTGACTTGCCATGTCCGGTGGGGCCGGTAATCAGGATCAGGCCAGTAGGCTTGGCGGCCAATTGCATGATAATGGATGGTAAACTCAGATCGGCAGCTGAAGGAATTATTTGTGATACCACCCGCAGAGCACAGGCCACAGCGCCTTTTTGATAAAAACCATTGACTCTGAATCGATAACTCTTTTCGGTGTTAGGGTCAGCGGATTTATCAAAATTAGAGATACTTAAGGCGAAATCGATTTCTTTTTCGGACTCGAAATGGGCTCGCTGTGATGTACTCAGGACGCTGAATAGGAGTCGTTGGGTATCCTTGGGTTTGAGAGACTCAAGATTGAGTTCGTTCAATTGTCCATTAATGCGCAATACCGGGGCACTGCCTACGGTGAGGATGATGTCGCTGGCTTTATGCTTGAGAGCGGATTTTAACAGTTTCCTCATATCGATTTCCCTTGATTCCTCGCCGCTGTCGAGTTGCCTGAGAGTTTCAATGCCGGTTTCCATTCCTTGAATTGAAAGGAGAAATTCATCGCGATTAGTGGCGGCTATGGCGCCGTCCTCCGCCGAGATCAAGTTGTCGCGATACATCTCGGTTAAACTGCGATTGAAGGTTTGCATGCCAACCCCGGTCCCGGCTTTCATAGCCTCATCCAAATCACTTAATTCGCGGCGGATTATCAAGCGCTGCACCAGTGGGGTAGCAACCAATACTTCCACGGCCACCACCGATCCTTTCCCAGATATCATGGGAACCAACCTTTGCGAAATTATACCGCATAATGCGAGAGCAAGATCGGCTGAAATTTGATCCCGTGAGCTGTCGGGAAAAAAATTGATGATACGCTCAATGGTTTGAGTGGTATCGATGGTATGCATGGTGGTGACCACCAGATGCCCAGTCAGGGCAGCGGAAACCGCGATTTGCACAGATTCAAGATCGCGTAATTCCCCCAGAATGATGACATCCGGGCTTTGTCGTACGACATTTTTTAGCGAGGTGGTAAAGCTCAGGGTGTCATTGCCGATTTCGCGCTGTGTCACGATGCTCATTTTATCCCGATGAATGAATTCTATCGGATCTTCAATGGTGACAATGTGTTTGTGGAAATGAGTGTTGATATGATTGATGATGGCTGCCATGGTGGAGGATTTGCCGCTGCTGGTTGAGCCGGTAATCAAGATGAGACCACGGGGTGTTTCGGCAAGCTGACTGACGATGGCGGGCAGGCGTAATTGCGAAAAGTCAAGATCGCCGGATGGCACCCGGCGGGTAATCATTGATAAATTACCTTTTTGATAAAACAGATTGAGACGATAGCGATCCGTTTCAGTGAGGGAGATGCCAATATCCATATCTCTTTCAATTTCCAGACGCTGCTGAATTGATGGTGGCAGGTATTCCTGGAAGAATGCAGTAAAATCCTCGTGGTCAAGGGGTTGATCACTGACCATTTGCACCTGACCAAACACTCGCATTGCCGGTTTTTTGTTAACCGTCAGAAATAGATCGGAAGCTTGATGCTCTTCCATTTGGTGGAGTAATTCAATGATCTTCATCTTGATATTTCACCGATATGATTCGTCATTTATGTTAACTTTTAGGTTTTTTAACCGACTTGCGCTTTGTTGCTAATGTTTTGGTATTGCTGATGGTTTTCTGCACTTCTTGCCAATAGGGTGCAAAAGAAGGAATACTGGGGATGATGGGGTGAACTTCATAATGAATCACAGGGTCGTGATTGGTAAGAAGCACGCCAGAATTCAGCAATTCACCGGCGAAAAATCGTGCATCATGAACGCCGGATGTGGTACGATTGTCGTCAAGAATAAAATGTTCCTGCTGATGAAGATAGATTTTGGCTAATAACGGATAATAGATTTCTTGTGGAGTCAATAATTTCTCATAATAAGATTGTAACCTTAAGACCGCGCTTTCAGCGTTTTCCCAATCTATACTCGACTTATTTCCAGCTCGAGCATGCAATTGAGCATGGTTAACCAGCATTAATAAATCACGAATAATTCCACCGGACATGTTGATGAGATAATGAATAATGGGTTTAGCCGTAAATATACGATCGATATCAATTCGTTGGGCCAATAAATTCAGCATACCATCCTTTTCAGGATGGGAGTCTGAGTGATCATTATTTGACTTTGAAATCAAGGGGAAGGTAAAACAGTCCGGCAGTGAATTCTGGATCGGGTAGGGTGGAAGGGTTAAGGCGTATGATGCGGTTAAAACGAGATGCAGTTTCAATTCCTTGATGATATCAGCGCTATCGAAGAAAAAAGTTTGACCTGCTGCCACAGGGAGATGATCGAGATTATCGATGAGTAACAGCAATTCGCAAGGTTTGGCGATTTGGGCTAATGATTTTCGTAACTCCAGGAGGAGAGAGTTTGTATAAAAAATCATTTCAGTGGTATAGGTGTGAAAACGTTTTCTCATCAACTGGCGATGAGATGAACTGGCGATCATCATGGATTTAATTCGATTTAATAGCAACACCGGCATCCAATAAAAACCATAGGTTGCTTGAAAATCGGTGCCGGCTTCAGAGCGGATTTCATCTTTAATAGTTTCATAATTTTCAAATCCCTTGCGGCTGAACCAATCTGTTATGCGAATGATGGTATCGGCATTGAGAGGCCATTTTTGCTCAGAGCTGTGTTTAATGAGATATTCGACAATCCAAATGATTAAATCGACATGATCGCAATCGCGTAATATGTGATTGGACAGGGGAAGGTAGAGAACCGTGTATTGATCTTTCAACAATTCAGATAAATGCAGTAATTCTGTGCTTTTTCCGGAACCGCGATAACCATTTAGAATTATTTTTGCATATCGATTGTCCTGATTGATGACATTGCGCAGATGGAGTCGCAGATGAATTAATTCATCGCTGGTGTGACTCCCAGAAAGATCCGTATAACGTTGATCACCCGGAGCGATAGGTTCCAAGCTGAGGCAGGCAGACATTTGCTTTAAATCTGAAGCTTTTTTCATAGTTATAAGGAGAATTTACTTAAGTCACATGAGGAAAGTTTTTTTTGTTCATGTTTACCGTGTTTAGGGTTAGTTGGATATCTGCAGATTAGAATTCTTACTGATTTAGTAAACAAAGAGGAATGATCATGAAACGAATGAAATTACAGCACTTTAGCTCCGAATGTAGCTAACCAATGGCGCAGTGATGAAATCAATGTGTTGTTGCCATTTGTATCTATGTCAAATGCTACATCAGGAGAGAATTGATTTTGGGTTTTAGGTGAAATACTTTTGGTGATCATAGAAATTCCCAATACTTTTGCCTGTAGGGCATGTGCTGTTGTAGCTTCTAAAACTGTACTCATTCCCACGGCATCCGCTCCGAACAAACGTGCCATTCTCAGTTCTGCTATGGTTTCGGATTGGGGGCCGGCGTTTGCCAGATAAACTCCATGTTTAATGGACATTTTTTTTTCTTGTGCTGCTTCCTTGAAGGTATTCGCCAAAGTGGTGTTATAAGTATCGATCATATTAATATAAGGAGATTCCAGAAGATGTTGATGTCCGGATAATGGCGATATGCCCATCTGGTTGATATGATCAGTAAAGATCATAAAGTCTCCTGGGGCAATCTCTGGATTAATGGCGATTGCGGCATTTGCAAATACAAAATTCCGCGCTCCACATTGTGCCGCCGCCCAAATCGGGAGAATACATGGAACTCGTCCAAAGCCTTCATAGAGATGATAACGCCCTGCAAATATCAATAATTTAAAATTCCCTGCAATACCCCAGATGATTTCGAGTTTATGTTTTGCCAGGGAATTTGCCTTCGGTAAAGAGGGCATTTCCTGGAGAGAAGCTCTACCCCATTCTTCATCAAGTATATTATCAGGTGATTGCCCCGATCCCAGTTGAATGACCAAATCCACTGTGGAAATGAAATGAAATTTACGATGCAGAAATTCAGTAGCCTCGACTAATTCGCTGCGTAGTAGTTTATCGAATGTAATCATGAGGTTTTCATTTGATTTTAAGGATTATCTGACCGGCGATACCGAAATTCTAATACAGTATAATATCATTTCCATCAATCTATAGCTAATCCTCATAGCATGTTGCCTTATCTATCATTAAAGAAATTCAAAATTTTATTATATATGATTGCCATGACAGGCATGCTGTTGCGAATCGTTTCCAGTTATGAACTGGCGCGTGTCTATCCGCCTGTTACTCAACCGACATCAGTTACGGATATGTATACCTATCAAAAGCTGGCAAAAGATGTTTTGTCTGGTGAGTATGATTATCGTCAGGGATTCTATTATCAACCGTTCTATTATGTTGTTTTTCTCCCTTTGGTTTTTAGCATCGGGGGTGAAAATGTACACAGTGTGATCATTGCTCAGTCCTTGCTCGGGGCTTTAGTGATCTGGATAATCGGGATTGTCTTCGCCAATTTGTTTGGTAAATGGACTGGAATTCTGGCCGCACTGATTACTGCCGGGAATCGTATGTTGATATTTTACACTTCATTTACCCTGATAGAAATCCTGCAATCATTTTGGATAAGCTTGATGTTCTATCTCACGGTGATTGCAATCAAGAAAAGTCAACCCGGCACATGGTTGATACTTGGCTTGGTAACTGGATGTGCGATAACTACTCGCGGAAATATCATCCTGTTCATGCCACTATCAGCACTATTTATATTTTACATCTATCGTAATAAACTAATAAAATTCATCTTGATTTTATTGCTTTATATGGCGGGTTCCTATCTGCCACAATTACCCTTTGCGATGGTGAATTACCGTGCTGTTGGAACTTGGGTGGGAGCTTCAACCGCAGGTCCAGCAGTATTAGCATTAGGAAATACTCCTGAATCACCGCCAGGCGGACGTGATCCTGATTCCGGACCTGGTCCAATGGAATATCCCATCTCCTATCATGAATGGGTTCGTTTGGCACAACTTTCCCCTGACAAAAACATACCGATATCTCATTCGATCTGGAAATGGGTAAAACAAGAACCCGGAGCTTATTGCGAACTGAAATTACGGATGATGTTATTATTTTGGAATCATGTCGAAATCCCAAACAATGTTGCCTTATCAACAAATGGCGTAAAAATTCCGGCTAAAATTGTCCAGCATCCAATGCTTGTTGATTTCATCCTTATTGGAACATTGAGTTTGGTCGGAATCAGCATTTTAGCAACCGATAAACGATGGACTTTAAGATGCTTGATACCAGTATTCTTTGTTGGCATCTACAGTGTGGCGGTGATCTTATTTTATATGCTTGCGCGATTTCGATTACCCATTATACCCATTCTGTGTGGACTGAGTGGTTTTGCCATTTTACGCATTGGTCGTATTTGCTGGCTTTGGCGTTACCATCACCTTAAGATAAAATCCATACTTTATCATAGTATAATTCTAACGGGGTCATATCTGGTAGTTGCCTGGGGTTATGATCTTTATCGCTCACAATTGGAGCCAATCATTATCCGCTGGGTGCGCCCCCAAGGTGTGCAATTGGATTTGGCTGATCAATTTTTAATCAAAGACCATGGGCCACAATCATTTGGGGGCTGGCAACCGATAGAATTGAAATCAGGTGACGATTGGACGAAATTCTTGATTCTGCCACAAGCGATTATGAATAATGAAATCTTATATAATCCAACGATCAGACTATTAATATTAAGTCAGGAGCAAACCAATATTCAGTGTATTCTCAACCTAGAGGGAACCGATAATATTCGAGTTGATTCTCATTTTGATCTATCACCAGGCTTGAATTGGAGAGAAATAAAAACAGAAAATTTGGTTATGTATTTGGTAGAACCACGATTGGCGATCAACTTTTTTTTCCCGTCAATCACATCTGAAATTTACTTGGTTTTTGATACTCAACGATGGTACAATAGAACAACGGTTAATGGTAAGGTGAATACTTTAGACGGGGAGCTTATCGTTGAATTAGTTATAGATAAATCCCAAAATCATTAAATCGAAGGCAAAATCTTTGTCATTTACGGATTCTAATTCCGTCTTTCCATGCATGACAAGTACATTCACGCCCATAAAGATTGCATTTATGTAAAAGATATTTAATTCCTTCGATCGTCCCATCATAAAGATAATTTTTTAGACTTATTCCAAAATTATTTACACTGATCGAGTTTGATAGAGATTTGACATAATGCCACCACCCATAGGGAATGAAAAGCATCTCACCGGGTGATAACTCAGTTACCGATTCCTGTGTTTGTGCAAATTTAGGGAATTTGACTAAATCAATATGATCCGCATCAACACTGCTGAATCTCGAACCAAATTCATATTTATGACTTGGATACATTGAACGGGTATACATTGGAGAGATTAAGCGAATTTTTTTTTTACCATAGATTTGAGCCAGAATATTATCCGCCCAATCAATATGAAAACCAGTTACAGTTGCAGTTGGCCCCATCCAAGCATATTGAATATTTTTGATTTTAAATTGGCTAAGCAGTGAAAAATCAACATCGCTTCTTAATTCGGGAAAAGATTTAAAAATATCAAATACCGACAGATAAGATACATTTGTACCATTTGAGTTGCTATCTGAATTGTGTGTATCTATAATGCTGGAGTTATCCTCTTTATGTAATAATTTTGTGATAAAATCCTTAAACTTATCGCGATGGAAAATGGTAGGATTTTGGATGACGTTGCCCTCTTCCAAGTAAATATCCAAATCAGTATTAAGTCCAAGAAAATAGGAAAAAGACCATTTTTTCATGGCGGGCCAATTTTCCATCATGTCCGTAATTACAATGGGCTTATTACCATCAATATAAGTAGACTTAAACTCATCAGGCGAGATCGATTTTATTCGGGGTATTATATCAGCCTTTAATTTCGATTGTGACTTAGTGTCGGTCATTAAATAATAAATCCTAAAATCTCATTATAAATTTATGTCCAACATATTTTTAAAATTATGGATGAATATTAAATGGTATCAAATATATAATTAACTTGATGAGGATTTATGTTTGAACATTTGATGAATTCTCCCTCAATTTAATAGTGGTGAATACATCAATTATAATTTGATGATCGGAAATGAACATCAAATTATTTGCATTAGAAGTAAAAGCTGATATTTACCCGGGTTGGTATCGCTAACATTATTCAAGTGAAATCTGTGCGGTATGGGACAGGCTTATGGCACTACACATTTTGTATCTACGCCAGTCAAGTAAATACCCTATAATGGGTTAAATGAGAAGGAGGGGTGATGTTTAATTGAGAGAGTAACTGGTAGTGCCAAAATGTAGTGAAATTTATCTTCTGAAATCAGGTAACCCTCTAATATCAGCTGTTCTTACAGGTAGACCTGCAGGATTGACTAAGCGAGCAGTTACAAAGATTAATAAATTTCGCTTTTCACTTTTTTGACTCTCATTTTTAAATAGCCTTCCCAATACAGGCAAATCCCCCAAGAATGGTATTTTATCTTCCACCTTCTGCACATTTTCAGTAATCATACCGCCTAGAACTACAGTTTCTCCATCCCAAACAATAACCTTTGTGCTTATTTTACGTTTTGAAATCACGGGAATTTGAATTGGAGTGGTCACATTCTGGCCTTCAAGGGTTTGAACAACATCATAATTATCAAATCCAAGAAATTGAACAACTTCTGGTTGTAAATCCAAGTCAATAGAATAACCATCTGATGAAACTGTTGGCGTAACTGTTAGAATTACTCCAATTTCAGTTTCCGCTCCAAATTGTGGTGTTGGAGGTTTGATATTAGACCCGGTTTGCCCACCTCCAGAAGTTTCCGTGCTAAATTGTATTTCTGGTTCACTATAACTCTCTGGAAACTTACGAGTATCTATAACTTTTAATATTGCGGTTTGACCACTAATTGTCGTAACCTTTGGGGCTGAAAGAACATCTGAGCTATCTTTTTGTTCAATAGCCCGAATGATAGTATTGAACTGAAAATCACCTAATATGCTGTTGATGCTAAGCAATCGATCATTACCAACACTACTAGGGGCCAGAAACCGTAATCCACTACTTAATCTTGGGTCAGTCGCATTACCTGCAGTTTGTTTTAATAATGTAAATTCTGAATCCCCTGAAATCTTAATATTTTTATTACCTTCGCTACCATCGCCCCCTAGAAATAACCATTCAAAACCCAATTCTTCCAAATCATTCTGTGATATTTCGACAAACTTTGATTCAATAGTTACTTGAAGCGGTTGAACATTTAATTCAGCTAAAATTTTTTCTACTTTTCTTAAGTTTGAAGGTGTATTCGTGACAATTAATTTACTAGTTCTTTGATCGTATATAATTTTTGCTCCTTGAGGGAATTCAACGCCATAAGTCTGAAATAACTCTAAAACTTCTTTTGATTCAACTTTTTGGTCACTCGATGAACCTGTAATACCACCCGTAGATTTTTTTGTTGCTTTCTGCTCTAAAAATCCAGCTTCTACTGGATAGAATCTGGTTTCCATTTCATCAAATTGAACGTCCTGTGAAGCAATAATAATGGCATGTGTTTCAACTTTATATTTTAATCCAGCTCCTTGACATATATAACGAATTGCTTCACCTAATGGTATATTATCAAAATCCATGGTTATGGTAATTTCACTTCCAGGTGGCTTGGGAATATTCTGCAAATCAGGTTTTTGATCGTTGATAATAAATTCCTGATCGAAATCATCCAAGGTTAATTCATCGGATTCATGTTCTACTTCTGAATCCGCAACACTGACTTCATTTGTAGTATTGGATAATTGAAGAAAAATATTTACACCTTCACCATCTGGATCAAGTTCCCGGCTACGGCTTTTCAAATATTTAATAACCGCATGAATTGAAGCCTCCTCAAATGAGATTTTAGGAATTACAATGGTTTCTAATTTTGCCCATATACCTTCACCTAATTTACTGATTTTTTTGACTGGTTGTGAGCTCTCTATGACGACATCAGGACTTACCAAAGGAGTTACTGGGTCATTCCATTTCCACTTGATTTCAGCTATTCTTTCAGTAGTCATTACATCACGGCGTTCAGTTCCAGCTTCCAAAAGTTTTTCATTCATCCGTTTCAGGTAGCGAGTAGCCTCAACATTATAGGGATCCTTCAATAATACATGTTCGAACATTTCTCTCGCATCAGAATAACGTTTATTAGTAAAATAAACTCTTCCTTGTTCTAATTTTGTATCTATTTCATTGTCACGAATCGGTTTTTCCGGATCAACATATTTTGGTGATGTTTTTTCCTTAAATTCTGCAAATTTTATCGACCTTTGTAATTGTTGTATCTTTTTATCAATTTCTTTTTTCTTGGCAGGGTTCTTTTCTACCACTTTTTGGAATTTATCAATTGCTTCTTCATACTTTTCCAAATCAATAAGTAATTGAGCTTCAGTGGCAATTTGTTCTCCCCACTCTTCATATGTATACTCCAATAACTGATCGATTAATTTTTGCTTTTGTAGAATTCGATCTTCGCTTCTTGAACACTCATTTAATTTTATTTGAGCTGCGATAAAACTTTTTACTGCTGCTTCATAATCTCCACCAATAAACGATTTTCTCCCCTGAGTATATAAATTTTCAGCTTCCAATTCTTTTTCACGTCGACGAACAATTTCATTTTGATCAATTTGTTCTAAGGGTATTACAGTAGTTTTTTTTGTGATCTGCTCATTAGCAGTGGATGATAAATTATCACTGGTTCTAAGGGGGGATTTATTTACATCAATTGAATTAGACCTTCTCTGACCATTGAATTGATTATCAAGTTCGATTTCATCGCTGGCAGCTATCAAATTAGTAGGAATAATTTGTTTATTATTTAATTCGATATCATCATTTGCAATTAGAAAAGTGGTCAGTAATAAACAACCAATACCAATATACAATATAGATATCGATAATTTTATAGATTTATATTTCGATTGTATTACTCTCATCGTATTCCTCCTTTAAATTTGATTTATCTAAATGCTTTCATCTAGTTGCCATTAACGATCTACTCAGTACTAATATTTACTTTATCTTCACTGCTTAATTTTGGAATCTTAAAAATTGTACCATTCTTTGTTAAAATTACAGTAATCTCGTCATCATTTGCATCTATAACTTTGTATTCTTCCTTATTGTTTTTCAGATTCTCCAAAATTAATATTTCGTTTACCGTTATTTTGAGTTTTACCATTTTAAGTAAATATGCAAGTTCGTAACTATCATCGCCTAATGTAAGTGTTTGATTACGCTTCATGGTGATTGGAATTTCATTATTTTTACGAATTATAATTGAAGATTCTTCCTCGGGAATTTTATCCTTAATTACTTCTTTATATGAGGCATCAATTACTTTTAAATCTGTTCCTGGTAATAACTTTCCAATTTTAAGAAAATCAGATTTCCACCGTCCTTGACTCTCATATCGAATTTCTAAATCCCATGCGTTCTTATTGTATGGTTCATTATTAACATTGATTTTTTTTAGTATAATCGGCAGTTGATTGCGAAATTTTTTTATCAAGCGTAATTTTAATGCTAACGGCGGATGCGAATCTTCCGCGTTTATTGAAGATTTGTTAATGTACTCTTCAAGATTGGTGAACCCGTCTCCGTCATTATCATCCTGTGCATCCTTTGGATTATTCTTGTTTAATTTTTCCTGATCTTCTATGCTGTCGGGTATACCGTCTTTATCGCTATCATCATCACTTTTTAATAAATTCTGTTTTATTGCCTCGATATCAGTGACTTTATTTTTGCTATCTGTTTTTGAGTCGGTTGGTGGTAAATCGGGTTTATCAGTATAGGGGTTTTTGGGGGTAGAAAGATGTAACAGGTAAGGTGAACCGTCCATGCTGAAAACATAATTTCCAGGATCTACAAGTGTTCCCTCACTGTAATTGTCTTTCCAAATTTTTTGTGAGTCGACTTGGATATTAATCTTATATTCTGAATCATTTATTGGTAAAATTTTATTGGTAGGCAGCTTCTTTTGCAAATCTTGATCTGCTTGATTTACTTCGGATTGTGTTGCTTTGAGATTTTTAGTTTGATTAACCAGGACAATTATCAAAACAAGTAAGAGTATTCCCAGTATAATCTTATCATACAAGCGATATAAAAATGCCAGAATGAGATTTAATTTTTTCATAGATCTGAAAATTACTCTTGTTTATGAAACTCGAAATAGTCTAGAATGATATTCACTGTAAGTTGTGCTTCAGTTGAATACGCCAATCGTTGATGTTTGGGTAAATTTTGTATTTTTCTTGTGCCTACCAAGGTAGGGTTGGGATTTAATTGAGATTCATTAATATTGAGGTCCATACTTCTAACCGCAAAAAAATACTTAGCATCTAAAAGTGAATTTATAAATCTTGTTACTGATTTTAAATTACCTGTGAGTTTTAATCTAAAAGGCATAAAGCTATACAGATCTCTATTGATAAGTGAAAGATCATTCATCCGAATGAGTTCTTGTAGTTCATTAATTCCTGAATGTGATATGAGATAAACTATTTCTTGTATGATATCATATTGTTTTAATATGAGTGTGATTTCTGCTGAGTCAGGCAACACATCAGGTTGCATATATCTATCATAGGAAAAATATTGCAATGAACTCGGTAGCGACACTTCCTCGCTGCGTAATACATTTTCTAACTTAATACATTCTTGCCGTAAATGGACCTTAAATTTTAAAGCACTCATATCACTGTTGATATGAGGGGGAGGATATTTTTCTGTCAGATCTTTGATAAGTTGTCTAAATTGATTATTAGTAGTTTCAGCGTTTTGTGAAGCTTGTCTTTTATTTTCTTCCGAGAGTGCATATGAGCTGGTTATAAAACTTTTTTCAGCTTCCACGATTTTGTTTACTTCTTCTTGGTATTTTCCTATTTGGTTATTGAAATTTGCAATTATCAAGCCTGCAGCTACAGTTCCAATTACCAATACCGCACAAAGTACAATCCAAAAAATATGTTTCTTTATAACTTCCATTACATGTCCCGGTACATTGTTTATTAACGTTTAGTAATGATCGCGTATTGTAACTTCAATTGAATCCTGAAAGTGGTTAAATTCCGATAATTCTCTGAAAATCGGCTTTCTAGGATTCGTGTTTCTTCAGGATCGTCGGAAAATAATACTGAGTTTTGTAAACTTTTTAATAGAGTTTCGGTAAGAATAATATCGGGGTGAAATTGATTTGTTCCCCAAAATGGTTCAATCTTTTGAGTGTTTTCAGCACTATTATTGATATTGTTATCATTTATGGTATTTAATGATTCGCTAAATGCAGCTATTTGATCATCAGTGAATATTTTTCGCGGAGGCTCAGTGCTTGGAATCGCGATTGAATGACCTACTAAGTCAAACCAAACTATCATGTCTTGACCCCCAGCATCTACAGTGGCTTGAGAAGTCCTACGGCTACTAAAGGGGTTGCTTCCCTTTTTAATTGTTGATGTATCTCTCTTTTTAGTTGGTGCCTGTTTGGGGGCGGTCATGACCGTGATTCCAGTAAACCAAACATCTTGCGGTTTGGTGAGTTGTAATGAGTTATAAAACACGCTCCATCCATAACGGTAATCAAGTATTTCAATGATATTGTCAATTTTGCTAACCACCGATTTTTGTTGCGTCTCTAAGTTAGAAATATCATCCTTAATACGATTCAATCGATCAACATTTGCTTTTTTAGTTTCAGCAGTGCGTTTGTACAATGCAACTTTTTTCCAGTTTACACCAGCTAATACAAAGATAATAGTGAACCAGACTAAGCAACTAACAATGATGAATGGTTTTTTGGTGGCAAAGGATTGTTGTTTTTTTACCGATTCCGGAGTCAGGCTAATTTCAATAGGACATTCTAAGGAATTTCGTAGTCCAACACCAATTGTAGTCGGGTACAAATGAGCATTTTCTTCCAATAATTTTATGTCAAGCGATCTATCTAGCGTAATTATTTTAAATGGATTAAGATAACTAACTTCAATGCGAAGTTTTTCTGAAAAAAAGTGATCGGTGAATGCCATCGTAGAGCTTCCACCACACAAATACAAGTGAGTTGGTTTGTTCCCTTTTTGTTGAGTTCGATAGACGCTGATAGATCTATTAACTTCTCCATGAAGTCTTGTCATCACATTGCGAATAATTTTAGAAATTGTTGCAGCTACTTCCGATTCTGGTTCTTCATAGGCACCACCCAAGGCAACAAAACCATGACGTCTTTTCAAGGTTTCGGCTTCGGTATTATTTATAGCAAATTCTTTTGCTATTTGTTGAGTTATTGAAAACCCCCCAATCGGAATAATTCGCGCAAAAAATCTTTTACCATCAAGGAATAATAAGGTTGTGCAACGTCCACCAATATCTAAAATCATTGCACAATCTTTATCTCCGATGTGGTTAGCCCTGGCTACGTTGTATAAAGCGGATGGTGCAAAATCGATGAGTTGAGGTTTTAACCCTATGCTAGTGATCGCTTCGATGATGGTTTCAACCACGTCATTTTTAATCACAACAAACATTACTTCAAGTTCATCTTCAGCTCCAGTTAGTAACTGATAATCCCATATGACTTCATCCATTGGAAATGGAACATTTTGTTTGGCTTCATATTCGACAATTTGCTTTATGCGTCCTTCCTCTTCAGAGACAGGAGGCAAATTTACAAATCTCATAAAAGCTGCTTGACCAGATAGACTAATTGAAGTTTTCTTGGTGGTAAAGTTTCCTTGATCATATACTGCCTTCAAGGTCGACGCTATAGCCTCAACTCGATTGGACTCTAACTGTTGATCATTTAATTCAGCGATACCAAATCGACGTAAGATGAGTCCACCACTAGATGGGTACTCGAACTCACAAATCCGCAAACTGGTTGAGCCGATATCTATTGCAAGTCCTAATTCTTGATTAGCCATAATAGAAATTTATCAGTTGTTATTGATTATAAACTCAAATGTATTGTAATTGAAACATGTCTACTTAGTATATCATAATGATCAAGTTAACCTGTTTATTTCACGCTAACTAATAAAATTTTTGTTAAATCTTTTTATTCCTCTCGACTAATTTTCGCTAAAAACAATTGGATTGTAGAAAAATGATTTTTTTTTATCATCGATAATGACCATATATTGAAAATATTCAGGGCACATAAAAAAATTTGGGATTCAGTCTCGATTAAATCAGCAGTAAGTCGAGTATTATTTTTTCTGTATTTTGAGCATATAAATGCAGTGAAATCATTAAATGATAAATTCCCAATTAATAAAATATGTCACTTTAGAAATTTTTCAGATTTAATTATACTTTGTTTTAATGTCTTCAAGGATAATAAAAAGAATAAAATAGAATTTTCAAAACTGTTGAATTGGAGGAGAACATATAACCCTTCATTCTGGTTAATGCTATATCGAAACATAATTTATTCTCTTTGGTATTAGTACATATATCTCGAAAATCATAGATTAATTATTACGGTATTTAGCAAAGGCTATATATAAAATATTTTGCATTTTCTTTCTTTATTGGTCTCCAATATCCCAGAGTCTATACCCTGATCCATGAAATAAAGGAATCGGACGTCTCCATAACTTGCCAATCATACATTGTGTCCTAATTGATTTAGGAATTATGGTATTAGAAAGCACTAATTGTGATTGCATGTTAACAACACGGGCATGCATTTCTCTTTCTGTTGCAATTGCCATGACCCGTCGAGTTTCTGCTTTAGCCTGAGCCACTTTTTTGTCTGCTTCTGCCTGGATCTCCTGCAGGCGAGCACCCACATTATCAACAATGGTTATCTCAGCCACATCAACAGAAATAATTTCAAAAGCTGTTCCATTGTCTAGCCCTTTGTTTAAGATATGCTTAGTTATTAATTCTGGTGCCTGTAGAATATCTTTATGGCTGTGAGCTGCACCAATAGCCGCAACAATTCCCTCGCCGACCCTAGCAATAACCGTCCGTTCACTCGCGCCCCCAATCAAACGATCGAAATTGGCCTTAACAGTTACTCGAACTTTTATACTTAATCTGATACCATCTTGGGCAACTCCCAATATAAGATCTGAATTTGACTCGGGACAATTAAGTACGATTGGCATGATTGTCATTTTAATTGCTTTGCTAACATTTCTCCCCGCAAGGTCTAATGCGGCAATTTGTTGAAAAGTATAAGACAAGGCAGCATTATTTGCCGTAATTAATGCTTCGGTAATAGAACTTAAGTTTCCCCCGGCTAGGGCGACGGTTTCAAGTTCATTGACATGAATATTTATACCTGCCTTACAAAGTGCGATATAGTGATTAGCAACAAAATTTGGATTAAGATTCCTGAGTTTCATCCCGATTAATTGGTATAAAGAAATAGGTACACCTGATGATTTGACCTGGATCCAAACTGTTAATAAGGGTAGAAAGGTTACCATAACAATTACTATTGGAAGAAGAAGAATAAACAGAGTCAGATATACAATCATGCTTCACTCAGATGAACTATAATTTGGCGCGTCTTTAATGATTTTAACTCCATGGGGATGAGCTTCTTTTAACCCAGCAAATGTTACTCTGGTAAAATTAGCTTTAGATCTAAGATCAACCAGGTTTTTGGCACCACTGTAACCCATGGCAAATTTCAATCCACCAACAAATTGATTTAAGACTTCGGCCAGAGAACCACGGTACTGCACTAACCCTTCTACTCCTTGAGGTACTAATTTATGTGGTTGATCGCTACTATCATGATAGTAGCGATCGCGACTTCCATTACCTTTTTTCATTGACTCCACACTACCCATTCCTCTATATACTACATAAGTGCGTCCCTGATGCAATATTTTTTCACCAGGACTTTCTAATGTTCCAGCTAGTGCCGAACCCATCATTACCGATGCGCCACCAACAGCTAATGCTTTGGGAACATCTCCCGAATGTTTAATGCCACCGTCAGCGATTATTGGCACTTCATTTCCAATCTGTCTGTATACATCATGTATGGCAGTGAGTTGCGGAACGCCGACACCTGTCACAACTCGAGTTGTGCAGATTGATCCTGGCCCGATACCAACCTTTAAGGCATCGGCACCAGCTTCAATTAAATCTTGAGCTGCTTTCATGGTAACTATATTGCCGGCAATAAGATCAACATTATTGTCATGAGTTGATTTTAATCTGCGAACCATTTGGAGGACATCATAGGTGTGACCGTGTGAGGTATCGATAACTAATGCGTCAACTCCTGCGTTTACCAATTTCGCAGCTCTGTCATTGTCCGTGGGGCCAATGGCAGCTGCTACACGCAATTTATGAAATTTGTCTCGATTTATATTGGGTTCATTATTCTGAATCAGTGACTTCACATCGTGAAAACTATAAAGTCCAATCAAGCGACCCTGTTTATCAATCAAGGGTAATTTACCCACCTTTTTTTCAATCATGATCTCAAATGCTTCAATGAGCGTGGTTCCCTCTGATGCCGTGATTAACTTGACAGTCATACCATCTTCAACAGGAATATTCACATCTTTTAAAAATTTGATGTCTTTAGCTGTGATAATACCGCGAAGTACTCCTCTATCATCAACAATCGGAAATCCAGAAAAGTTATATCGACGGCGTTCCTTTTCTGCTAACAACTCAGAAATGTGAATGCCTAAGGGAAAAGATACAGGATTTTCAATCAGTCCATTTAAGTATTTTTTTACCTTTCGAACTTCCTCTGATTGTCTCTCGATTGACATATTTCGGTGTATTACACCAATCCCTCCACTTAATGCCATGGCTATTGCCATTTCTGCTTCTGTTACCGTATCCATCGCGGCACTCACAAAGGGTATTGTTAGCTCTATATTTCGAGAAAATTTAGTTTTTACAGAGGCTTCCATAGGATGAAAATCTGCAAAATTTGGGGACAGTGATACATCATCGAATGTCAATCCCTCTCCTGGGAATAATGACATAAACCTATCAATGTGTGTAAGTGAGGGTGAAGACATAAGTATAGTTCCATCAAGTTAGAATTAATCACATCCAGTATTCAGAAGTAATAGAAATGGTCAGTTTAATGGATGCAAGCATGTCGGCTATATATCTATGGATAAAAACCTGCCAGTTATCTTTCAGTTTTTACATAGATTGAACATTTCTTCTTTTAACATATTTGCTAAGAATAATCAATTTATTTTGTGTTTGGTAAAATGCCATCTGTGACAGAATTGCACATTCTGCTATGGCGCAGACTGTGACATTCTCTTGATTTTTGCAAATAATCTAATTTTATGTGATATTAAAAAATTATATAATAACTTATTTATTAACATTATACATATTATAAATGTAGATTGGTATTGTCATTGCTAAGTACAAAATTGAATTTAGATTTTTTAGCAACTTTATTTTTGTTTTCTTAAGGAGAAGGTGCAATGGCAAAAATTATCGGCATTGATTTAGGTACAACAAATTCATGTATGGCTATCATGGAAGGTGGTGAAGCAGTAGTCATACCGAATGCAGAGGGACACCGAACAACTCCATCGGTTGTCGCATTCACAAAAACAGGAGAACGACTAGTAGGACAAACAGCAAAACGTCAGGCTGTTACAAACCCTCAACGAACAATTTTTTCAATAAAACGATTTATGGGGCGTAAATATTCTGAAGTTAAAAATGAAATCAAGCTCGTTCCCTATGAAACCATTGAAGCAATAAATGGTGATGCACATGTAAAGATTGATGATAAATCTTACTCTCCACCTGAAATATCCGCAATGATCTTAGCGAAACTAAAAGCTGATGCTGAGGCTTATTTAGGGGAAAAAATTACTGAAGCTGTAATTACTGTGCCTGCGTATTTTAATGATAGTCAACGACAGGCTACCAAAGATGCAGGTCGAATAGCTGGATTAAACGTTCGGCGCATAATCAATGAACCTACAGCCGCATCGCTAGCATATGGATTAGATAAAAAGAAAGATGAAAAAATTGCCGTTTACGATTTGGGGGGAGGTACATTTGATGTGTCAATCCTCGAATTAGGCGATGGTGTCTTTGAAGTCAAATCAACCAACGGGGATACTCATTTAGGGGGTGATGACTTTGATGAAGCGATCATCAATTGGTTGGTTACAGAATTTAAAAAAGAAAATACAATGGATTTACGTAGTGATCCCATGGCACTCCAACGGCTTAAAGAAGCTGCGGAAAAAGCTAAATGTGAATTGTCATCTAGTAATTCAACCGATATCAATTTGCCTTTTATTACTGCTGATGCGTCCGGCCCAAAGCACCTGACTCAAACTTTAACCAGGGCTAAATTGGAACAATTGACAGATAAACTTATTGAGAAGACGATTCAACCATGTCGAAATTGTCTTAGGGATGCCGGTTTAGAATCCACTAATATCAATGAGGTGGTATTGGTTGGGGGCCAAACCAGAATGCCCAAAGTAATAGAAATTGCTCAAACCATATTTGGACGGGATCCACATCGTGGTGTGAATCCTGATGAAGTAGTAGCTATCGGTGCTGCTATTCAAGGTGGAGTATTGGCAGGAGATGTCCAGGATGTTCTGTTGCTAGATGTTACACCCCTGTCATTGGGCATTGAAACATTAGGAGGAGTATTTACCAAGTTAATCGAGCGGAATACGACAATACCAACTAAAAAAACTGAGATATTTAGTACGGCGAGTGATAATCAACCTTCAGTTGAAATCCATGTCATGCAAGGTGAGCGGGAAATGGCCAGTAATAATAAATCAATTGGGAAATTTCATTTGGATGGTATACCACCTGCCCCCCGGGGAATGCCGCAAATTGAAGTTATGTTCGATATTGATGCCAATGGGATTTTACATGTCTCTGCTAAAGACTTAGGAACGGGGAAATCCCAAAAAATCACCATCACAGCGAATTCTGGATTAAGCGAATCTGAAATCGAAAAGATGATTAAGGATGCCAAGCTTCATTCGGAAGAAGATAGATCACGTAAAGAACAAATTGAAATTAAAAACCGAGCTGATTCACTGGTATATCAAACAGAAAGACAATTGAACGAGTTTGGTGATAAAATACCGGATGAAATAAAAAAACCAGTTGAATCAGACATCGGAGATCTCAAGCAAGCCATCGCTGATAATAATACTGAAAAAATGAAAAAAATTATGGAAAAATTGCAGTCTAGCATGCAGAAGTTTGGCGAAGAAATTTACCGTAATGCAAGCGCTAAGGCAAAATCCAAAGATGATGATAGGGAATCCGAAATAGAATCGGATTCTGAGGGTAAAAAATCTACTTCATCATCTAGTGCTGAACAAACCAAAGATCACGATGTGATTGACGCTGAGTTCGACATGGTAGATGAGGATAAACATAAATAGAGAAAAATCATGAATATCATCTTCGTAACGAAAACATATGAGCAATAAAATTTGACCAAAATTGAGTAATAAAAATTAACAAACCCAAACACTAATCAAAACAAAATATACAATCAACAAAAGGAGACATACTATGAGTAATCCCAAAATCAAGCCTTTGGGGGATCGCGTTCTGGTCGAAGCGATTCAGGACAAAGAACAAGTAAAGGGAGGGATCGTTATTCCTGATAGTGCCAAAGAGAAACCACAGGAAGCGAAAGTCATTGCGTTGGGGACAGGTAAAACAGATGATAATGGCAAAAAAGTTCCATTTGAAGTAAAGGTTGGAGATCGGGTATTGACTTCAAAATATGGCGGAACGGATATAAAGCATAATAGCAAGGAATATAAAATTCTCAATTCCAGCGATGTTCTCGCAGTCTTGGAATAGCCACTTTTATTATGATCAATTAAAAAAACACAAAATTACAATTAAGAAAGGATATATATAATTATGTCAGCTAAACAACTTTCATTTAGTGAGGATGCCAGAAAAAGTTTGTTGACCGGCGTCGAAAAATTAAGTCGCGCTGTGAAAGCAACTTTGGGTCCCAAAGGGCGAAATGTCGTAATCGATAAAAAATTCGGATCACCAACCGTCACCAAAGATGGCGTTACAGTAGCCAAGGAAATCGAATTGGATGACCCTTATGAAAATATGGGGGCACAAATGGTAAGAGAAGTAGCCAGTAAAACATCTGATGTTGCTGGTGATGGAACAACCACTGCAACAGTATTAGCCGAAGCGGTTTTCAGGGAAGGATTGAAAAATGTAACATCAGGTGCAAACCCGATGGGATTAAAGCGCGGTATTGATAAAGCTGTCGAAAAAATTGTTGCGGATTTAACAAGAATCAGTAAGTCTGTAGAAGATCGAGAACAAATTGCCCAAGTTGCAACCATCTCTGCAAATGGTGATGCGACTATTGGCAAAATAATTGCGGATGCAATGGACAAGGTTGGTAAGGACGGTACGATCACCGTTGAAGAAGCAAAAAGTATTGAAACAACGTTAGATGTTGTTGAAGGAATGCAATTTGACAAGGGATACCTGTCTCCCTATTTCGTTACAAACAATGAAGCAATGGAGTGCATTTTGGAAGATTGCATTATATTGATTTACGAAAAGAAAATCAGCAGTCTCCAAGATTTATTACCTTTGCTTCAGAGCGTCTCAAAGCAAGGGAAACCGCTCTTGATTATAGCAGAAGATGTCGAAGGCGAAGCCTTAGCTACTCTAGTAGTGAATAAATTGCGCGGAACATTGACTGTCTGTGCGGTCAAAGCTCCGGGATTTGGTGATCGTCGTAAGGCGATGCTTGAAGATATTGCTATCCTGACTGGTGGCACCTGCATTTCTGAAGACTTGGGCATTAAATTGGAAAATGTGACCAGTGACCAACTTGGTAAAGCCAAGAGGGTAACAGTTGACAAGGAAAATACTACCATTGTAGAAGGTTCCGGAAGTCAGGAATCAATAGCAGGGCGGGTTAAGTTGATTCGCAGACAAATTGAAGAAACTACGTCAGATTATGATCGTGAGAAATTACAGGAACGCTTAGCCAAACTGGCTGGTGGTGTAGCTGTAATAAATGTTGGCGCGGCTACTGAAACAGAAATGAAGGAAAAGAAGGCACGTGTTGAAGATGCATTGCACGCAACTCGCGCTGCAGTTGAAGAAGGCATCGTTGCTGGCGGTGGTGTTGCTCTGATTCGTGCCGGTAAATCTCTCGACTCTCTCAAGCTTGAGGATGATGATGAGAATATTGGCGTATCGATAATTAAACGAGCACTTACAGAACCCCTAAAACAATTAGCAGCTAATGCGGGTTTGGAAGGTGCTGTAATTGTCAAAGAAGTTCAATCCCGCAAAGGCAATGAAGGGTATGATGTTGCCCATGATCGGTTCACTGATATGCTAAAAGCTGGAGTGTTGGATCCAACGAAAGTGACTCGTACAGCTCTTCAGAATGCTGCATCCATTGCAGGTTTGTTATTAACTACGGAATGCTTGATTACCGAGATTCCGGAGAAAGAAAAACCTGCCCATGGCGGTCATGGTGGTGGCGGTATGGGTGGTATGGGTGGTATGGACTATTAATAAGTGATTTAATAGTCTGTGAATTTAAAAACGCCCTGGTCTATACCAGGGCGTTTTTTTATTTCAATGATATCTATCATTTATGCTTTTTTACTACTTCTAATGATATTGTTGTTAGTCATTAGGCATTACCATGTATTCTACCGAACGTTGTCATAAGCAAAAACTATTTGAAGAAGTTGATTTGTATCCAGTTACTTGTGAAGCATTGTCATGCGGAAGGACTGACGTCGAGGTATTATGTGAAGTTATAGCAGGTGGTGTCAGGATTATTCAACTGCGTGACAAAACTAGTCCAATGAAATCATTATATGCAAAGGCGATCAGGTTTCGACAGATTACCAAAGAAGCTGGTGTGTTGTTTATCATTAATGATCATGTCGATTTGTGTATTGCTGTTGATGCGGACGGTGTGCATTTGGGACAAGATGATCTGCCCATTCCTGTTGCTCGAAACTTATTGCCAAATAAACTTATCGGTGTTTCAACACACAGTTCGGATGAGGCATTTATAGCTGAAAAAGAAGGGGCAGACTATGTCAATATTGGCCCCATATTCTCAACCACTACCAAAACCGGAGGGGACGAGGGGTTGGGGCCTGAATCGATAAGTCGTATTTCTGAAAAATTAAAAATACCATTCACTGTCATGGGAGGAATAAATTTGAATAACTTGAATTTAGTCCTGAATCATGG